>JAUICJ010000023.1 GCA_030427925.1 Bacteroidia bacterium
TGCGGAAGGCGCGGTGTATCTTCGTGCCCGTGAAAGCCTTCATTTCCTCCATCCGCGCCCTCCTCGTGGTGGGCGCCGTGTTCGCCACGCTACCCGCGATGGCGACCCTCGACAGCACGGATTTTCAGGTGCTTGACGCCGTGGTCGCGGTGGTCGGAGACGAGTTCGTGCTGCAATCCGACGTGGAGGCGCAGGCCTTCAGCGCGCGGGCGCAGGGCATGGAGGTGGACCGCAAGGCCGAGTGCCGGTTGTTGGAAGATTTGTTGTTCCAAAAACTGCTCGTCCACAACGCGAAGTTGGACAGCTTGGAAGTGACGGAGGCGGAAGTGATGGATGAACTGGATCGGCGTTTGGCCTATTACATCCGGCAATTCGGCAGCCTCGAGGCCTTCGAGAACGAATACGGACGCAGCGTTGCTCAATGGAAAGCGGAATTTGCCGACCCCTTGCGCGAACAGCTGCTCGCCTCTCGGATGCAGGGCAGCATCGACCAGCAAGTGCGTGCGACGCCCGCCGAAGTGCAGCAGGCCTATGCGGAGACCCCGCCGGACAGCCTGCCGCTGATTCCGGAAGCGCTGAGCTACAGCGAAATCGTTCTGCAGCCCGCAATCACCGAGGTGCAACGCGGCCAAACCCGCAGCGCACTCGATTCCATCCGCACGCTCGTCGAGCAAGGCAAGCTCTCCATGACGCTCGCTGCGATGCGCCACTCCGAAGACCCCGGATCGAAATACAAGGGCGGGTGCTACGATGGGATTCGCCGCGGGGAGTTCGTGCCGGAATTCGAGGCGGCGGTGTTCGACACGCCCATCGGTGAGTTGTCGCCGGTGTTTTCGTCGGATTTTGGGTTCCACTTCGTGAAGCCGACCGAGCGCCGGGGCGAAGTGTTCAGCGCCTGCCACGTGCTGATGTCGCCGAAGGTGGATCCCGCTGCGCTCGATGCCCTCGAAGCCGACATCGACACCTTGGCGGCGCAATTGGGGCGCGGGATGTGGGAATTTGCGGAAGCCGCGCAGCGGTTCTCTACGCGGGAAGAATCGAAGAACCAGCGCGGACAGGTGGTGAATCCACGGGACGGTTCAACGCGGTTTGGGGTGGACGAAATCGACCCCAACGTGTTCTTCCTGCTCGACAATTTGGCGGAGGGTGCGTGGTCGGAGCCCATTCTGATGGTGGACGAGGACGACAACGGCTACTGGGCGATGTACCGGATGGACCAGCGGTATCCGGCTCACCGGGCGAATCCGAAGGACGACTTTGGTTTGTTCCAATCCCAAGTGGAAGCGGAGTTGCGCGCGGAAAAGATGAACTCCTGGCTGCGCAGCCACATCGCTGAGACCTACGTGCGCATCGACCCGCCTTACGCCACGTGCCCGACGGAACACGATTGGAGCGGCATTTCGGCGAACAACTGATGAAGCTGTCCATCGTCACGGTGGCCTACAACGCAGAAGCGACCATCGCTGCAGCGGTGGCTTCCGTGGTGGGACAACGACAAACCGGGTTCGAACTGGAGTACATCGTGGTGGACGGCGCGTCCACCGACGGCACCCTGAAGGCGATCGCGCCGTGGAAGGAAGGCATTGCCCGCATCATTTCTGAACCGGACGAAGGGCTGTACGATGCGATGAACAAAGGCTGGCAAGCCGCCACGGGAGATGCCGTGGCCTTCCTGAACAGCGATGACGTATACGCCGATGACCGGGTGCTGGAACGCGTGGCTGCGGCCTTCGCTCAAGGGGTGGACGGCGTCTACGGCGACTTGGTGTACGTGGACGGCGAGCGGGTGACCCGGCGTTGGGTGAGCGGGACGTATGCGCCCGGGGCCTTCCGGCGCGGTTGGATGCCGCCGCATCCGACGTTTTTTGCGCGGCGCTGGGCATTCGAGCGGTGGGGCGGATTTCGGACCGAACTCCGGAGCGCGGCGGACTACGAATTGATGCTCCGGTTCATCCACCGCCACCGCCTCGGCCTCGGCTACGTCCCGCACGTCCTGGTTCGGATGCAGGTGGGCGGAGTGAGCAACGCGAGTTGGCGGAACCGCCTGCGAGCGAACCGCGAGGACCGCTCGGCGTGGCGGCTGAATGGGCTGCGGATGCCCCCGTGGACCCCGTTCATGAAACCGTTGAGGAAGTTGGGGCAATTCCTGCCGTGGAACCGCTGAAGCGCGCTAAATTTGAGAACATGAAGTATGCATCGGATAAGGAGGCGCTCGACGCGCTGAAGGCCAAGCACGCGGCGCTGCTCGCGGAGGTGGGCAAGGTGATGGTCGGTCAGGAGCAGGTGATCCGGGAGGTGGTGACCGCGATTTTTGCGGGGGGCCACGTGCTGCTGGTGGGCGTTCCGGGTTTGGCCAAAACCCTGCTCGTCAACACCATCGCGCAAGCCCTCGGCCTCGATTTCAGCCGCATCCAGTTCACTCCGGACCTGATGCCGAGCGACATCGTCGGCTCGGAAATCCTCGACGAAAGCCGCCAATTCAAGTTCGTGAAGGGGCCGCTGTTCGCGAACATCGTGCTCGCTGACGAGATCAACCGGACGCCGCCGAAGACGCAATCCGCGCTGCTCGAAGCGATGCAGGAACGCAAGGTCACGGCCGCGGGCCACACCTACACCCTGCCCGCTCCCTTCTTCGTGCTCGCCACGCAGAACCCGATCGAGCAGGAAGGCACCTACCCCCTGCCGGAAGCCCAGCTCGACCGCTTCATGTTCAACACGTGGGTGGACTACCCGAGTTACGAGGAGGAACTGAACGTCGTGCGCGCCACGACGACCGACGCGACCACGGCCGTTCACCCCGTCGTGTCCGGAGAAGAAATCGCGTTCTTCCAGCAGCTCATCCGGAAAATGCCCGTGGCCGACAACGTCCTGGAATACGCCGTCGGCCTGGTCGCAAAAACGCGCCCCGGCCGTGAACGCGCCACCGACGTGGTGAACCGGTTCCTCTCTTGGGGCGCCGGCCCGCGGGCGTCCCAGTACCTCATCATCGGCGCGAAGGTCAACGCCGCGCTCAACGGCAAGTACAGCCCCGACATCGAGGACGTCAAGGCGGTCGCCACCCCCATCCTGCGGCACCGCATCGTCCGGAACTACAAGGCGGAAGCCGAAGGCCAAAGCGTCGAAGCCATCATCGCCGGCTTGCTCTGACCTGAAGGCCGACCGTGGTTGCAATCGGAGGAATGCTTAACTTCCCTTCGATGATGAACCGCATTGCTTGGCTCGGAACCAGCCTGTTGCTGATCACAGCAGGGTGCAAACCGGAGGTCTTCACCTTCGAGGACAATCCCGTTCCGGGCTATTCGGGCATCCCGACGGTCCTGGTGAACAACTACGTCAACCGGGCGTACATCGACGGCATCGGCCGGGAGCCGACCGACGCCGAGTTGGACGAAGCCGTGGCTTTCCTCGAAACGGAGGGTTTGGTGATGGACGCGCGGCAGGCCGTGCTCGACTCGCTGCTGCGCGGGAGCGCGCCGACGATGGGCACCACGTTCCGGGGTGCCTATTTCGACAAGCTGTACAGCGATTTGAAGGCCCGGTTCATCGACGGGGCCTCGGAGGGCATCCTCCAGCAGTACCGCGGGAACTTCTTGTTCGCGGCCTACAACGACTCGCTGGGCGGGGATTTGCTGGGCTACGCGCTCAACACGGAGCGCGCGCAGCGGCTGGAGAACGTGATGCTCATCCGGACGCAATTGCCACTGGACTCGATCGATTTGCGGGAGGCGACGTGGCGTTTGGCCTACAACGCCGTGTATGACCAAATCAACATGAACTCCTTCAACTTCATCAACGCGACGTTCGATGACTTTTTCCAGCGCTTCCCGACGGCGGCGGAGTTCGATGCGGCATATCCGAGCATCGAATCGAACCTCGGGAGCAGCCTGATGGGGCAACCGATTGCGGACAAACCGAGTTACTTGAATGTGCTGACTTCCAATGCGGAATGGGACGAAGGGACGGTCCGGTGGGCCTACCGTTCGCTCCTGAGCCGGGAGCCGTCGGACGCGGAGTTGGTCGAGGGGTTGGCGGCGTTGGGCGTGGAATTGGATTTGGCGCGCGTGTACACCACCATCATGAAGACCGATGAATATGCAGGGTTCGATTAAACTGCTGGCCGCCGTGGCGGTGATGGCGTTGGCGGCGTGCGAGCGACCGACGGAGGCGCATTACGTCCTCGAGGATTATGGCGTGGAAGCGGCGAGCGCGGGGAAGGATCGGGCCAAATCCCCCGAACAGTGGGTGTCGATCGTCTACACCAACCTCTTCCAAACCGGCCTCCCCGCGAACGACCAGTTCGACATCGCCGAGGTCTTCGAATCCATCGGCGACCAAGACGTGGCCCGCGAAGTCATCCTGAGCAACTTCTTCAACGAGGACGGCGTGATGTTGCCCTCGGCGGCGGAGATGCACGCGAATCCGGATGCCTTCATCGAGGAGACGTACATCCGGTTTTTTGTGCGGCAGCCGACCACCGCGGAGCGGACGTTCATGCGGGGGTTTCTCGCGGACAACCCGGAGCTGACGCCGGAGTTGGTGTACTTGGCGTTTGGCTTGTCGGAAGAATACCAATACTACTGAGATGGCAGCGACAAACAACGTAAACCGCCGGGAATTCCTGAAGAAGGCGGGGCTGGGCGCGGCCGGATTGGCGGTGGCGCCGTACATCTTGCCGAGCGGGCGGTTGTTCGCGCCGACGGGCATGCGGTCGAGCGAGCACGTGGTGATGGTGGCCTTTGCGGGTGGGGTGCGGCAGCAGGAATCGATTTTGCAGCGGTACGTGGAGGACAGCCAAGGCGAGCCCTATCCGGGGAACATCCTGTTCAACATGCTGAGCGGCGAGTCGCCCGTGGCGAAGATCGTCTTCGGCACCGGCAACAACGGGAACACGCCGATTCCGGCCATCCTCAACACGCCGCTCGACCAGCAAGGCACGGTCTTTCGGGAAGTGCAGGCGCTGAGCGCGGGCCACTACGGCGGGCTGAACTCGCTCGTGCAAGGGAGCACCGTGACGACGCAGGGGCTGAAGCAGCGCCCGGTGAACCCGACGATTTTTGAGTACTTGCGGCGGCACGGGGGGTATGGGGCGACGGATGTTTGGTTCGTCGGCAACGGCATCGGCGGCTCCACGCCCCTGCTGACCCACAGCGCCCACCCCGACTACGGCGGCAACTACGGCGGCAACTTCTTCGCGCCCACCGTGACCTTCGGCAGCGCAGGCCAAACCTACCTCGCCGACGCGAAAATCTACCACCCCGAATACGAGCTCGCACCGATGAACCGGCTGCGGACCTTCCTCGACCTGCAATTCCAGTCCCTCCTCGGCCAACAAGGAGCGGGCGGCCTCGGCAACAGCCAGGAAGAACGCGAGAACATCAAAGCCTTCATGGAAGCGATGTACGAAAAGGTCGAAAACGGCACCCTGCCCCTCCCGCCGGTCACCGACAACGGCGACCTCCTGACCGTGGCATTCGCCGTCGAAGTGCTGAAGTGGTTCAAGCCCAACTTCCTGATGGTCAACCTCGGGGCGGTGGACCAATGCCACTCGAACTTCAGCGGCTACCTCGCCGCGCTCCACCGGGCGGACCACGCCGTGGGCTACCTGTGGAACGAAATCCAAACCAACATCCCGGGCATGGCGGGCACAACGACCCTCTTGACCACCCCGGAATGCGGGCGCAACCTCAACCCGAACAACATCATCGACTCGAACGAATGGCGGGCTTACGACCACAGCGATGCGAACTCGATGCGGGTTTGGACGCAACTTGTGGGGCCGGACATTCCGGCGAACCATTCGGTCGGGAGCGAAGGCAATCCGGTGGGGCTCGTGAGCGACACGATGCTGACGGTGGCGGACTTGCTGGGCGTGAAACCGGAGGTCCTGAGCGCGGGGATGCTGGCGCCGGGGACCCAAAGCCTGCTCGAACAGCTATGAGGGGGTTCGTCGCTTTGCTGGTCGTTTTCGCGCTGGGCTGCAAACCGGAGCCGCCGGAGAACCCTTACGAAGAGGCGGGTTCGGTGGTGGGCATCATCGACGGCGAGTCGCCGCTGGTGGAGGGGTCGTTCGTTTGGCTTCACGAAAAGGTGTTCCAACCAACGTGTGCGAACTCCGGATGCCACGACGGGACCTTCGAGCCGCACTTCAGCACGGTGGGTTCGGCCTACAATTCGCTGGTGAACCACCCGGTCATCGCGAACGACGCGGCCGTGGGCTTCTCGGCGCGCGTGGTGCCGGGCGACCCGACGGCCTCGTGGCTGATGACGCGGCTCACCGAGGACGTGCCCAACACGTCCGGGATGATGCCGCTTTCGCTGGAACCCGGGTCCGACTGGCCCGCGAACCGCCCCGCCTACCTCGACGCCCTCGAGGCGTGGATCGAGGCGGGCGCGCCCGATTTGAACGGCAACCTGCCCGTCGCGGCCAACCTCGCGCCCCAAGTCAGCGGCTTCGGCGGCTTCCCAGCGGGCACCTTGCAAGACCCGTACTACCGCGATCCCGATGCGAATTACCGGCTCGTGGTCGAAGCCGCGCCCATTGACCTGTGGTTCGCCGTGAGCGACGATTCGACGGCCGTGGAGGACTTGCAGGTGGGGTTGCGGATGGCGGAAACGCTCGCGGACCTCGACCTCGCAATGCCCGCAGCCGCCGACTCCCCGTTGACGTTTGAAGCGGCGGATTTTGCCGGCGGCATGAGCACGTACGGGCATCGGGTGATGGTGGATTTGTCTGGAGCCGCATCGGGGTCCACGTTCTACTTGCGCCTCGACATCAGCGACGGTGTGAACGCGTTGGAAGTGCCCGCTGCGGGTGCCCAACCTTATTTCTTCCCCCTTTATTCCCTGTACGTCCCATGAAGTGGTGGCCTGCCCTGTTGCTGTTGCTTGCTTGCAAGGAAATCGTGGTGCCTGAAGCGCCCGAACTCAGTCTGGTCAGCGTGAACCCGACCACGGTGACCGCGCACGCCCAACCCGTCGAGGTCGTGCTGCACTACCGCGATGCCCAAGGCGACATCGGGGAGGCGGATGCGGACGCCTACAGCCTGTGGATGCGCGATGCCCGGCTCACCGCGGACGACGGGTTTCACCTGCCGCCGATGACGCCGGCCGACCCCAACGGCGGATACCTCGAGCTCGACATTTCGGGGGACCTCGTGGTCCAAGTGCCGCCGCTTTTCCTCCTCGAAGAAGGCCCGTTCGAAACGACCACGCTGACGTTTTTCTTGGAAGATCGGGCGGGGAACCGCTCGCCCTCCGTGGTCACGGGCACCCTCACCATTCAAGACACCGTGCAATGAAGTGGATTTGGACGGTAGTGATGCTGGGGTGGCTCGGGGCGCATGCCCAAGAGGAGTACACGGTGGCGGATGGGAGTTCGACGGAGTGCACGGGCATGTTGACGGACACGGGCGGCGCCAGCGACGATTACAGCGGCGAGGAGTTTTTCGTGTTCACGGTGGAATTGGGCGTCCCGATCCACATCACGTTTTTGTCGGATGTGTGCTTGGAGAGCCCGTTTGACGTGCTGGAAGTGTACGATGGGCCGCCGGCCACGGGCGTGCTCCTGGGCCAAATCACCGGCATCGACTACACCCCCGCCCCCCTCCTGGCCACCTCCGGCTTGGCGACCTTCATCTTCCAAAGCGACGTGAGCGTGAATTACTGCGGGTTCGAGTTGCTTTGGGAAGGCGACGCGCCTCCGCCGACGGCGCCGACGCTGACGGCGGACGAACCGGCGTGCGGAGACTTGGGGCTGACGTGGCACATCGAGCCGCCGGTTCCGTGCGCGGCGTTCGTTCCGGACTCGGTTGTGGTTGCGGGCGGCATCGCGGTCGGAGCGGCCGAACCCGTGTGCGAGGGCGACAGCGCGACGGGGTTCTTCCTGCCGTTCGTGGACGGGCCGCTCGAGGCGAATTGCACGTGGGACGTGACGTGGGGGCTGGGGCTGACCGATGCGTGCGATTCGACGCACGTGTTCGAGGTGGCCGGCAACGTGCTCGGGGCGGATTGCGCGGCGAGCGGGGCGTGGCTTGATCCGGTTTCGGAGGTGTGCGAGGGGGCGTGCGACACGTTGTGGTGGGCGCCGACGGGGTGCTTCGGGGCGAGTTGGGTGTGGACGGCGACGGCGGGGGGCACGGTGGTGGACACGCCGGATTCGGCGGGGATTGTGGTGTGTCCGGAGGGGCCTGCGACCGTGACGTTGGTGGCGACCGAGGATTCGACGGGGGCGGTGACGGCGTTCAGTTGGGAGGTCGGCGTGGAGGAAGTGACGTTGCTCACGGAATTGCCGGCGTCGCTCTGTGCTTCGGATCCGGTGGAACTGGTGGCCGTGCCGGAAGGCGGGACGTGGTCGGGGGATGCCGTGCAAAGTGGCGGGTCGTGGTGGCTGGATGTGTCGGGGGGGCTGGCTGAAGTGACGTACACGTCGCCGTTGGGGTGCACGTTGGATACCGCCACGCAGGTCGTGTTCGTGGACGCGGGGGGGCCGTACGCTTCGTGCTTCGGGGCGCCGCCGTTTGAAGTCGATGGGACGGATGGGGTTTGGAGTGGGGCGGTGATTTCGCCGGGGGGGACCGTCATCACCGCGCTTGCGGGGACGCACGAGCTGGTGCTGACGTACGCGGGGTGCGCGGACACGACGTTCGTTGAGATCGTGGAGGAGTTGCCGGCGATTGCGTTGGGATCGGTGTGCGCGAACGGCGAGGAGGTGGTGTTGCCGGTGGTGGCGGAGGCGGGGGTTTGGACGGGGCCGGGATTGGTGGCGGGCGGGACGGCGTTCGATCCGTCGTTGGTGCCGGTGGGAGTGGCGGAATGGGCGTGTGAGCTGACGGGGTGTGCGCAGCCGGCCGTGGGGGAAGTGCTGGCCATTGAGGCTGCGCCCGATGCGACGGCTTGTCCGGCGGGGGATTTGGTGGAATTGGTGGGGGCAGCGCCGGCCGGCGGGGTTTGGAGCGGGCCGGGGGTGAGCGCGTCGGGGTGGTTCGATCCCGCGGTTGCGGGGGCGGGCGAGGTGACGTTGACGTATGCTGCGCCAAATGGGTGCGTGGCGGAAACGGTGGTGGTGAACGAGGCGACTTCGGTGGCGCTGGACAGCCTGGCGACGTGCGGGACGGCGAGCCCGGTGGAGCTGGTGGGGCTGCCCGCGTGCGGGGTTTGGAGCGGTCCGGGGGTGAGCGCTGCGGGGTGCGTGGCGGCGTTCGACCCGGCAATTGCGGGCCCGGGGGAGTACGCGGTAACGTACGCCCTCAACGGGTGCTCGGCGGAACTGGCGGTGGTGGTGTGGCCGGGTAGTGTGGCGATTCCGGAGGTCGCGGTGTGCAGCACGACGGCGCCGGTGGAGTTGGCGCCCGATGATTTACTGGAAGGCGGGGTTTGGGAAGGGGTCGGCGTGGATCCCGTCACCGGGGTGTTCACGCCGAGCGCAGGGTTGCCTTCCGGGGCGGTGACGTATGTGGCGCCGGGGGGCTGCATCAGTTCGGCGGTGCTGCAATCTGAACCGTGGCAGCAGGTCGAACCTGTGGGGGGCGTCGTGGACACGTTGTGCGCGGGGACGGTGTTCGACCCGGAATGGTCCACGGGAGAGGCCACGTGGACGTGGGCGGGCGAACCGGGTGCTGCGGTGTTGGTGGACACCTTGGTGCCCGGCGCGTATGCGGTGGAAGCCGTTTGGACCGGAACCTTCTGCACGAGTGACACGGCATTTGAAGTCGTCATTCCGGAGCCCCTTGAAGCCACGGTGAGCGTGGCGGACGACTTGATTTGTGCGGGCGAAATGGCCGAAGTGGCGTACGGAGCGGTGGGTGGCAATCCAGCGGTGCACAGTTGGGAACTGACGGCTCCGCTGCCCTGGGTGCCCGATTCGAGCATGTGGTGGGTGGCTGAAGTGAGCGATGGGTGCGGGATTCCGGATGCGGATTCGGTTTGGGTCAACGTCATTCAAGCCGCTGGTTTGCAACTGAGTACACCGGACACCGCCTGCTTTGAAGGAGCGGCAGAGGTCCTCGGGTGGATCCTGCCGGAGGCACCGTGGGAATTGACGTGGGATACCACGGCGGTCGTGCCCGATGATGCGGTGAACGACACCACGTGGTGGGTGCTGGACGCGGCAGCAGGCAGTTCGGTGCCGTGGACGGTGACGTGGCCCGAGGAGGGCTGCACCGGGAGCGGCGTGTTCGTGGTACCCGGGCATCCGGAGGTCACGGCGGACGTGAATTGGCCGGCGGATTGCGTGCCGTGGGATGCGCTGCCGGTGGGGCTCGCGATCGAGGGCGGAGGGGCGACGGACGTGGAGTGGTGGATTCGGGAGCCGGGGACGGGCGTGGTTTTGGACCAAACCCAAGGGGAAACCGCCCTCTGGAATCCGCAACTTCCGGGCGAAGTGCTGGTGCAAGTCACGGCGAGCATCGACGGCGATTGCGCGGTCAGCGCGTCGAACACCGTGTGCGTGCTCTCGCCGCAACAGTGGTTCCTTGCGGACCGGTTTTCGCCGAACGGCGACGGCCTCAACGAGCACCTGGGCGTTCGGGGCCACCCGATGGACGCGTTCCGCATGCGCATCCTCAATCGCTGGGGCGAACTCGTCGCTGACCTGAACGCTCCGCAACCCGGTTGGGACGGGCAGTTCCGGGGAAGCCCCGCCCCCACAGGCGTCTACGTCGTGCAACTCGAAATGACCTTCACCGACGGCTCAACCGTCACAACCGAACGCCATGTCACGCTGGTTCGCTAACGTCCTCCTGCTGCTCGTTGCCGCCTCAGCGACCGCGCAAGACGCCCCGAGCTACTTGCTCCCGGGAAGGCTGGGCGCGGGAGCCACGCTTTGGGCCCACGACGCCGTCGTCGGCAAATGGCACGGCCAATCCACCGGCCTCGTCGACGTGCAATACGCCTCCGTAACCCTGCTCAGCGGCGCGGTCTGCACCACGAATCGCCTCGCCGGCAGTTGGACCCTCACCGACGCCGGCCTCAACACCCTCCTCGGCCGGCGGGGAGGTGGCCGCGGAACCTGGACGCTCATGGGCCAAATCGAAGACCACAACGAAGCCGATGTCCTCCAACGCACCCGCCTGACCTTCGCACTCGGCCGGTCCGTTCAGCTCAATCCGAGCTGGGAATTGCGGCTCGCGCTGCACGGCGGCAAGGGGTGGCGTCGGTGGATGGCGGACGGGATTTGGGACAGCCAATACCTGGCCAACCCGGTCGATCCGGCCAGCGCAACGTCAGGAGAAATCGAGCTCACCGACTCCCGATCCTACTTCGAAGGCGGCTTCGAACTCGGCCTGAACGGCGCCCACGCGCGACTCGCCTACCGGTGGCTCCACCTGCCCTCGAACCAAAGCCTCCTCGGACACGACGGCGCCCTCGACCCCTACACCGTGCGCCATTCCTTCCTCGCCACCACCCGCCACGAAGTGCAGCAGGACCTCGAAGCCACGGGCTGGGCCGCGTTCGAAACGCAAGGCGGTGCGCGCCTCCTGACGCTGGGAGCCGCGGCGGCCTGGGCCTTCGGCGAGGACAGCCAATTCACCGGCCACAACGCCGCGACGGTCGTGAGCGCGGGGTTGGTTTACCGTTCCACGGGCCACCTGAGTCCGCTCGTGCACGTGGCGTGGAAGCGGCGGTGGATCGTTTGGCTCGCCCCCGATGTGGCCGTGGGGACGCCTGATGGCCGGGCGGCTTCAGGCGGAATGCAATTGGGCCTAAGGGCCCGAATTGGCTGATAAAAGCCAAATTCCACGCACTGAATCTCGGATATTTAGCGGCATTTCTCTATTTTAGACCTCCTTCCAGCGGGAGGGCTTAACCAACCACACCACACCATGTCCTGTTGCCACCATACGCACGGCCTCGGCCGCCTGCTTGCTGTTTTCGTTTCCGCGCTGCTGCTCACGTTGGGTTCCCTTCAAGCCCAAATGACCGGCATCACCGTCGAAACCATCGCCGACCACGACACCACCGGCATCGCGGTGCTCGCAGGACACAAAACCTACCGATTCTACGCAGAGTTCACGAATCCGACCGACAAGGTATCCGCGGTCTACGGTGACGCCAGCGCTCCCCTCACGCTCTCCTCCAGCAACGGCTTTTACAACGCCATGTTCGGAGGAGATTTCGCGATGGAGGTCAACGCGGCCCTGTTCTCGTTTTTCTTCGAGACGAGGTACGACAGCTGGTTCACCATCGGATTTGCCCCCGGGGACGCTCCGATGAGCAACTTGACGGCGGTGGGTTTGGCTGCACAACTGACCAACTTCAATGTGAATGGCCAAATCGATCTCGGCGATGCCATCGGCGGCAGCTACTTCACAACGGACGATCCCCACGCCATCGCGGGCGACGACCTCAAGGTCCTGCTCGGGCAGCTGACCACGGACGGCACCTTCACGGGCGCCTTCAACGTCCAGGTCTTCGTCAACGGAAGCCCTGCCAACGAGCAACTCGCCGAGGCGGTGGTGTTCACCAACGCGGAAAGCGTGGCCACGGGATGCACGGATCCCGAAGCCGTGAATTACGAGGCGGAAGCCGTCCTGGACGACGGTTCGTGCACGTACCCGTGTGCCTTGGCGGTTTCCGCCGAGCCGACCCCGGCTACCTGTCCGGGTGGGAACGACGGTGCGGTGACGCTGTCGGTGACGGGGCAGCAGTTCGAAGTGTTCTTTGGAATTGACGGGAACGAACCGACGCAGTTGCTGGATGCGTTCATCGACCTGACCGCGGGCGAACACACCGTGGTGGCGGTGGATGGATTGGGGTGCGCGGACACGGTGGCCTTCACGGTGGAATCGCCCGAGGCGTATGCCTTGGAGGCGACTTCGGTGGCTGCGGTGTGTGACGGTCCGGGGGGAGCGGTTACGGTTTTGGCCAGTGGCGGCACGGCCCCCTACACGTACACGCTGAACGGGGTGACGAACACCCACGGCGCCTTTGCTTACGTGAATGCCGGTCCGCAAGAAGTCACCCTGACCGATGGCGCAGGCTGCACGGCCACGCTGCCCATCGAGGTCATCGGCATTTCGGAGGCCACGGCGGAAGTGCTTGCCTCCCCGTCGTGCACGGAACCTGCGGCCGGCGAAGTCGCTCTGTTGCTCAACGGGAACGCGCCGCTGGAGGTGGAATGGCTCGTTGTGGCGGAAGGCAGCGCCTTGGAAGTGAACGCGGCGGGGATTGCGTCGGGGCTGGCGGAAGGCGCCTTCACGGTGGTGCTCTCGGCGAACACGTGTTCCGATACGGTTTCTTGGGAGGTGGCATTGGACACGAGCTTCGATGGATTCAGCGCGGTGGTGACGGGAGCATCGTGCGCGGGAGTGGCCGATGGCTCGGTGACGTTCGACGGGCCGGATGCGTCGTGGGAGGTGGCTTGGGCAGGTGGAGTTGAGGCGTGGTCTCCGGAGGGGATTACGGGATTGGCGGGGGGCGATTATGCGTTCACGGTGTCGCGCGGTGCGGGGTGCGCGTTCGACGTGGACGTGACGGTGGAGGAGCCGGCGGCGTTGGTCTGGTCGGTGTCTTCGACGAATCCGGTGTGCGATGGGGATGCGACGGGGGCGATTGCGGCTTCGGTATCGGGGGGAACGGCGCCTTGGACGTGGTCGGTCAACGGGAGCGAGCCCATGGAGTTTGCGGGTGCGGAGGAATTGATGAACCTGAATCCGGGCACGTATTCCCTGGAGGTGACGGATGCGAACGGGTGCACGGCGCAGGACGTTTCGGTCATTTCGTGGCCGGCTGCGGTGCCGGAGCCGGAAGTCATGGTGGTGGCGCCCACGTCGTATGCCAACGGCAGCGCGACCGTTCTCGTGGATCCGAGCTTTGGGGTGGAATGGACGGCCGCTTCGGGGGAGGTTTTGGGCGACGAGCTCACCCTCGGTGGGTTGGCTGCTGGGTCGGTGTACGCCACGGTCACCAATGCGAACGGCTGTTCGAGCACGGCGGAGGCGGTGATTCCTTTTGCGGGGTGTGCTGCAATCGGGGCAGACGATTGGCCCCAAAACCCAGAAGGTTGGTACCCCATCGGGGTTTCCACGGCCCTGTTGAATGGTCCCTACAGCGAAGAATGGGTGCTGCAGTTGCCTTCGACGGTGACGCCGCCGACGGCCGATGTGATCTTGCCTGTAACGGCGTTCTTGCCCACGTCCGTTTCCGGGTTGCCTGTGGGGATTGAAGTGAGCGGGGACTTTTCCCAAGCCGTTTCGGTAGACGATGCGTGGTGCATGGAGTTGTCGGGCACGGCGACCGAGGCGGGCACGTATGCCGTGACGGTAACGGGGACGTTCTACTTGGAGTTTTTCGGCTCCGTGTTCTCTGCTCCAGGGTTCAGCTTCGTGAAGGCGTTGGTGGTGTCGCCGGAGGCGGACGTTGCGCCTGTGGCGGGTTGCACGTACGTTTGGGCTTCCAATTTCAACCCCAATGCGAACGTGGACGACGGCTCATGCGCGATCGTCGGATGCCTCGAACCCGGTGCATGCAACTACCAACCGCTTGCCACGCTCGCCGCGGCCTGCGATTACACCTGCCTTGGTTGCACCTACCCCGATGCCAACAACTTCGACGCGGCCGCCACGCAAGACGATGGCTCGTGCACGTTCCCCGATGGTGGAACGCTGACCACGTGCATGTGGGACGGTGACGGCAACGCGTACATCAACTCGAACGACCTCCTGTTGTTCTTGGGGCAGTACGATACGCCGTGTGATTGAACCGAATGGCTCCGTAGACCAAACGATTCAGTTTGGAGCACGATTCACGCAATTGACCGATGTTCTCGGTAGGCGACATGTGTGAAAAATGAGCTGCGATGATTTGAATTTCAACGCATTGACACGTAATTCACGCAGTTGTTCTTTGCTTGCTTCGGGAAGGGGAATACCTTCCGAACATGACAAAGCTGAAACGAACTCGTTTTGAGCGCTTCATGCGTTGGGTATTCAGCCGTTTGGCGGTGTTTTTTCCGCCTAAGCGCTGAATTCGTTGCATCGCTTCAACGAACGAAAACGCCCACTATCGTCCCTGAAGACGAAAATTCAACTTTTCGTTGAAAAAGGCGATATTTAGGCCATGAGCAAGGAATTTTCTTGGGGCGTATTGACCGGGGACGTCATCGGATCCCGAATGGCCGATCCTGAACGGTGGCTGACCTCGCTGAGGCAAGCTTTGGCGGCGTGGGGAGTTGAACCGCGCGATTGGGAACTCTATCGAGGTGACCAGTTCACGTGTGCGGTCCCTGCGACTTCGGCGTTACAAGCCGCCGCATCCATTCAGGCAACGGTGTTGGCCGAAGCAGGCGTTTTGGTGCGCATCGGTGTGGGCATCGGCTCGCTGACCTACCAAAGCAACCGCGCCACGGAATCCCAAGGAACTGCATTTGAGCGATCCGGCGAAGCCTTTGACAGCTTGAAGCGCTCCCCCTTGAAAATGCTCACGAGCAATCCGGAAATGAATGCTGAGTGGGGCGTCATTCTCGGCTTTGCTAGCCGGGTATTGGAAGGGTGGACGGAATCCGCTGCTGCCGCTGTCGCCGTTGCGTTGCATCACCCCGATGCTTCGCAGGGAGAATGGGCCGAGCGGCTGGGGAAGTCTCAGAGCACGGTAAGCGAAGCCCTGAAACGCGCTTCGTTTGATGAACTTTCGGCGATGCTTCGGCATTTTTCGGCCCAAATCGCCAAGCAATGAACGCTTTTTGGCTCCTGCTCGCCGCCCACGTCCTCGGCGACTTCGTCTTCCAAACCGCCACCTCCGTCGCGGAGAAACATGCGAAGCGCCATCGATCGTGGCGATTTTGGCAACACGTGGCCGGGCACGGCGTGCTGGCATTCCTGGCTCTGGCCGTCCACGAAAGCCCCCCCGCAGTGCTGGTTGCGGGGAGCCTTTGGATCGTCGCCACGCACGGCCTCATCGACTGGCTGAAGTTGACAGCCGACCGACGCTTCGGCCCCGATTCTCCTTGGCGATTCCGAAGTTACCTCATCGACCAGGCCCTCCACGTCGCCGCACTGGTCGCACTGAGTCAATTCCTGACCCCTTGGCCCCTTGCCCTGCCGTCAGCGGAATCGGTTGCCGCGCTGTTGGCGTTGCTCGTGCTGTCCACTGCAGGCATCGGGTATGGCATCGACTTGTATTTGACCCGGTTTCAAATGCCAACGCAAGACGACGGCGAGGGCCTGCCGGGCGCTGGATTTCACATCGGCATGCTGGAACGGCTGCTGGTTGTCGGCTTTGTCCTCCTCGATCTCCCTTCAGGGGTGGGGTTTCTGCTCGCCGCCAAATCCATTTTCCGCTTCGGCGACCTGCAACGTGCCGAATCCCGGCAACTCACGGAATACGTGCTCATCGGCACCCTCCTGAGCATCGGCGGCGCTTACCTCCTCGCTGAGGTCTTCCGCCAAGTGGCCCCACTCCTGCTCGAAACGTGCTGCTAGCGGAGGACTTCAGGATTGTGCGCGACCGGCCATGATCTCCTCGGCAAAGCCGACCAATTCATCCCGCCTTCTGGACAAGGGGAAGCGGGCAAATAGGCCGTCGCTGATTTCTTGCGCGACGTTCGGGTTCGCTCTCCCCCGCTCGTCGGCCCGTTCGATGGCCTGAACCAATTGCTTCACCTCCTTGCGGTCGATGATCTCTCCCCATTCATCGATGATGTCTGGAATGCCCGCGACCCGTGACCCGATGGGAATGCACCCGCATGCCATGGCCTCGCACAACGCGTTCGGAAACCCTTCGAACGCAGAAACTTGGAGGTAGAACTGGTGGTCGTTGAATAGGGTGCGGAGCTGGGTTTGGTCCACGTTTCCCTGAACCTTCAGGTTATCTGGAACGTCGAACCCCTCTGGGATTTCGCCTACGACCAGGAACTGGCGATGCGGCATGGCCTCTGCCGCCTCAACGATCAAGTCGAACCCCTTGCGAATGGCTGCCTTTGCCCACGAGGCCACAAAGACTGTCAACAAATCGGGCTTGCGGCCTGAAAAAGGGACGTCACACCCCCATTTCTGATCATCAAATCCATAAACGATTTCACGCACCTCCGTTCGAATGCCTGGAATGAACGAGTGGAATCCCTGGTGCTTGTGTTCGACATCAAAATAGGTGTAATCGCTGCGCTCAAGCGAATGGTGCACGGTCGCGATGCCTTGGCAGTTTTTCAACGACACACCGGCACAATACTTCAACATGGGCTTGCGGTAATGTCCGTAATCAATTTCCGGCAAACAAGCGCCATCGGTTCCAATGACAATGACCATGCAGCGCATCGGCAACACCTTTGAAAACAAGGCTGGAAAAAACGACAGGTATCCCGCACTTTGGCACACCCAAAGCGTGTTGCGCCCGCCGTAGCGCAACAACATCCACACTTGACGCAGGACGCTCCAAGCAAATTTACTCGCAGACTCTGGGTGGATTTCGCAACGGACCACGTCGTAACCCTTGGACTCGAAAATGGCCATGTCACGACGAATGAAACTGGTGTTGATGTCGTAGACCATCACGACGCGTTGCGGCTGTTGGGATGCAGTCATCTTCATGGATGGGGGTAGGTGGAGTTCAGATGAGGCGCTGAAGGACTTCGATCACGCGATCGGTGGCATGGCCATCCCAAAGCGGTGGAACGGATCCGACTTTGGGGGCATCGAGGGCACTGATGACCTGAGCAACGTCGAATTCCGGGACGAGCTGGTTCGTTCCGAGATCCACGGTAATGGGGCGTTCGGTGTTGGGGCGAAGGGTGACGCACGGCACTTGGCGGAACGTGGATTCTTCTTGGATTCCGCCCGAGTCGGTGACAATGGATTGGGCTTGGGAAATCAGTTTTTGGAAGGCAAAATAATCCAGCGGCTCGGTGAGGATCACATTCGGGTGCTGCAACTTCTCCTCCCATCCAAATCGTTCGAAATTCGAGCGCGTCCTCGGATGAATGGGGAACACCACCGGCATGCGTTTCACGAGTTCTTCGAGCAAATCGACGATGAATGCCAAGCCTTGCTCGTTGTCCACCGTTGCTGGGCGGTGCATGGTCAGCAAGTAAAACGGATCGCTCCCTGACAAGCTGAGATCGGCGAGGATGGGGCTTCGCTGGATGGAGTCTTCAAATGCTACCAACGCATCGATCATGGTATTGCCCACGAAGTGGAGGCTGCCCTCTGGATGCAGCCCATCCAAGCCTTCAGCCTTCAGGTGCTCGGCTCCCGATGCCTCTGTGACGAAGTGATGGCTCGACAATTGATCCACGAGCAGGCGATTGATCTCCTCGGGCATGCTTCGGTCAAAACTTCGCAGCCCCGCTTCCAAGTGGCCCACCGGAATGTTCGATCGGTGAGCGGCCAGCGCACCCGCAAGGGTGCTGTTCACATCCCCGGGCACCAAAACGAAATCGGGCTTGATGCGCTCCATGAGCTCAACGAGTTGAAGCACCATGTTGGCAAATTGCTCGGCCGCCGAACGCCCCTTCAATTGCAGCACATAATCGGGGCGCAAGCCAAATTGCTCGAAGAAGACTTCCGACATCTTCCGGTCGTAGTGCTGCCCGGTGTGCACTATGGTCAGCGGGCCCATGCCCGCCTCAGCCGCTCGCCGGCGGAATTGGGTCACCTTGATGAAATTTGGCCGGGTGCCGATGACAATCAATGCATGCATTTCAGTTCCGATCGCTTAGTGCAGTTAGGGTCTCAGCCAGCCGCTGGGCCAAACGGTCCCTTCGGTAATCGTCCGGGTTTACTTGGCCCAACTCAGCGCGGTCGACTGCGACCAATTGGCGCGCAAAACCCTCCTCATCATCCATGGCAGACATGAGAAAACCCCATGAAGTAACGAGCCGTTCGAGGTCGCTGTTCAACGCACCACCTACCACGAGCGGGCGGCGGGAGGCAATGTACTCAAAGAGCTTACCGGGTAGGGTGCGACGGCCCGTATCGTTGTCGTTCTGAATCAGCACCAATCCGTGGCACTCTGCCATGGCATTTGGTACCTGTTCGTGCGGCAAGTTCCCACACAAACGGTGCATTCCGTTGGGCAATTGATGC
Organism: Bacteroidia bacterium; assembly: GCA_030427925.1. Classification (GTDB taxonomy): domain Bacteria; phylum Bacteroidota; class Bacteroidia; order Flavobacteriales_D; family Sanyastnellaceae; genus JALQTD01. The sequence goes on from JAUICJ010000023.1 coordinate 19,014, forward strand.
TGCAATTCCGATTGCACTTCCAATGATACAGTTCCATAAAAGTCCACCCGAATCGGGCGGTTTTCGGTGATGCGATTCCAAGCCGCAATCGCTCGCCACAATCCCGGCGCGTTGCGGCTGCCATACATGGTGCCGAAGAAACCGAGAACGAGTGGCCCCGATGCGGCGGGTTTCCGCTGATCAAAGCCATCCTGAACATCGAAACCGTTGGGAATGAGCTGTCCTTTCGTGCCCGCTTCCAAATCCCGCCCCATGAGGGAACGCGCAGCGGAAGGTGAAGTCACGATGAGCTCGTCCGACATGCGCACCACCTCCGCCTCAAGGGATCGATGCCGCGCGCGTGCCCATCGGGTCAATCGAAAATCTTCCAAGTAATCCATGTCCGACCAAGGGTCGCGAAAATCCGCCACCCACGGCAACTCGGGATGGGTGCGCTTGATGTTGCGCGCAATGAGGTGGACGGAATGCGGAGGCCCCGTGGAAACCATGGCATCGAATGAACGCTCGCGCAGCAGCTTTTTCGCTTTGCGCGTCGCGGGCCCCACCCACCACACGCGTGGATCCGGAATGAACACATTTCCGCGCATCCATTGGATCATCCGCTGGGCCAAACTCGCGCGCTCCTTGCCAGAAGAAGCTCCCATCGTTGGGGCCTCTTTCTTGCCTCGCAGCCCTTCGAGCAGGGCAATCGGCTCAACTATGGGCACTTCCACCACATCCAAATCGGGACTCACTTCCGCCCACAATGCTTCATCCAAAATCGGATAGCTCGCTCCCTTCGGAACGACCACAGTGGCTTGCCATCCCGCCGCGGGCAGGTACTTAACAAACTTCAGCCAGCGCTGAACCCCAGCACCGCCAGAAGGAGGCCAATAGTAGGTGAAGATGATTACCCTCCGCATAAGCTCGCAAGTTAGGTCAGATGCGTCAGCCTGCCTAAAATCGTGAGGCGTTGAAGGTTCCGGTCAAACCAGGAAGCTGCCTTACGATTTCGGCGAGTGCAGCTTTGCAGGATTTCCGAACCAAACCTCTCCCTTTCCCACATCGTGTCGCACTTGACTGCATGCTCCGATGGTCGCGTCGTCATCGATCGAAACTCCGGGCATGAGGGTCACGTTGGCCCCGATGAGGACGCGATCTCCAATGCTGCCCACCACCTTTTGGTTTCCTTGAGCCAAATCCGGGGTGTCCGTCAAAACAAACCCATACTTGATGGACGCGTGCGAGCCAATTTTCGCGTTCGCAGAAATCGTACACCGGCTTCCGAACGTGGTGTAGTCCCCAATCACCACACCGGACCGAATCTCACAATACGCCGTGAACTTGCAGTTGCTGCCGATGACGGCTCCCTTCCGGACGATGCAGAACGGCCCCACCTCGGTTCCGTCCCCTATTTGAGCCCCCTCCTCGACATAGGCCGTGGGGTGAATGATTGCTCCTTTCATGAGTTCATTTCTTTTTTGCGGGCACACCAATGTATGTGGCCCCTGGTGAATCGAGGGACTTCGTTGCAACGCTGCCCGCCGCGAGCGTGACCTCATCTGCGACGGAAATACCTGGCAACAAGGTCGCGTTGCTCCCTATGAAGCACTTCCGACCAATAACGGGGCCTTCGTGCTGGCTCCGGTCTTTCATCTCAAAAGGCCTGTTATCGGTCACGCACGTCACGTGAACCCCGACGAACGTCCCTTCACCGATGCGCATGTTGCCCGCAATGTTCGACTGGGTCATCACCTTGACTCCGCGCTCTATCGACGCATTGAAGCTGATGACGGCTCCGGTTCCGATGACGACGTCTTCTGCCAAGCGCACGTTTTCACGGATCAAGCAGTGGTCCGCCAAATAACAATGCGCTCCAATATCTACTCCGGAATAAACGGTGACCCGATCGCCTACAATTGTGTTCGCTCGGATGATGGTCGCACCCGTTGGGTCTTGCAGAGCGGTCTGATTGCGACCACTTGAGGGCGACTTCCCGAGGATGGCGTGGCTCCCGATTTTCACACCCTCCTCCAGGATAACGCCCGAATGAACGACTGAAAAAGGACCCAATTCGACGGATTCATGAACTTGTGCACCGGGTGAAATGAGAACATGCGGGTGCTGCTTCATGTAACGAAAATAAGCATTTATGGTCTAAGCACCGCGAATGCTCAGAGCGGATGCCTTGTTTGACGGCCAAGTTCCCGATATTTGGTTGGTCGAGAGCACCCTTGTCCTGCTGATTTTCGACGAGTTGAACGAAACACCATCTTGAGCGCGGAGTGCTCCTCGCTTCAACCGGGTAAAGGATTTGTCATGAAACCACGCGAATGAAGGCTCAACTCATCACCTTACCGAAGATTTCCGACCCAAGGGGAAACTTGACTTTTATCCAAGAAGGTAATGGGCTTCCATTCGAGCCGAAGCGCGTCTTCTGGACCTTCAACGTTCCTTCCGGAGCTTCCCGAGGTGGGCACGCCTACTTCAGGCAAACCGAACTCATCGTCGCAATCAATGGTTCTTTCGACGTGTGCATCACCCACCCGGACGGCACGGTTGAAACGTACTTTTTAAACCGCGGCGACCAAGGGATTCTGCTACCACGGCTCACGTGGCGTTCCATGGAGAATTTCAGCACCAATGCCATGGGATTGCATTTGTCGGACTCGCAATTTGATGAAAGCGACTACATTCGTGATTTTAGCGCATACAAGGCCTTGAATTCATGAGCAAAGCAATCGACGCAACCATCGGTGATGTTCGGGTGATTGAAATCGATCAAGTTTTTACCGAAAGCAGTGGCTCGATTGTTTTTTATGAAGGCGCCCGGTCGATGCCATTCAGCCCGAAAAGGGTTTTCTTTTTGTATGACATTCCGGCAGGGGCCAATCGAGGTGCACATGCACACAAGGAATGTCATCAATTATTGGTGGCTGTGTCGGGCTCTTTTGAAGTGGTCGCGTATGACGGAACTTCGGAAACGACGCACAGCCTGAAGCAGCCTAACCAAGGGCTACTCATTCCACCGGGCATTTGGGCTGCTGAAGTGAACTTTTCTGGCGGGGCGATTTGCTTGGTTTTGGCCTCTCATGTCTACGAAGAGAGCGACTATATTCGCGACAGGAATGCATTTGATACTTGGAAGCGCCATTCAACTTCAACTAGGTCAGCGCGTGAATGACGTGTTTGAGTGCTTGGATGCGGATTTCATTCCGAATGAACTTGACCACAAGACGAGCGGAAAACCTCACTTCAAGCGAGCATCAAATCAATGAAGATTTCGCGCGCAAAAGCCAAGTCGGAAGAATTCAAGTCAACTGCAAATTGACAGTTGGAAGCAGCTAAAGATCACATGGACATACCCTTTCTGAACTTAGTAGCCGCCCATGACCCCCTGAGCGCCGAGCTCAACGAGGCCGCCGCGCGTGTCATCGCCTCTGGATGGTACATTCACGGGAATGAGTGCCGAGCTTTCGAAGAAGATTGGGCGCGGTTTCTGGATGCGAAGCATGCCGTGGGCGTGAGCAATGGATTGGATGCCCTGATCTTATCCCTGAAGGCACTGGGAGTCGGTGAGGGCGCTGAAGTCATCGTTCCATCGAACACCTACGTGGCGACGGCACTGGCAGTGACCCACGTTGGGGCGAGGCCGGTTTTTGTCGAGCCCTGTTTGGATACGTACAACATCGATCCCCGTCGCATTGAAGCCGCGATCAACGAACGCACGAGGGCCATCATGCCCGTTCACCTTTATGGGCAAGCGGCTGAAATGACTGAGATCATGGCGATTGCAGCGCGGCACGGGCTGTTCGTTGTCGAGGACAACGCGCAAGCCCAAGGGGCCACGCACAAGGGCCAAAAAACGGGGACGTTCGGTCATTGCAATGGCACGAGCTTTTATCCGGGCAAGAACCTGGGTGCGTTGGGGGATGCTGGAGCCGTGAGCACGAATGACCCGGATTTGGCGCGAAAAGTTCGTGTGTTGGGCAACTACGGAAGTCAAAAGAAGTACTACAACGAGGTGATCGGTTACAACAACCGCCTCGATGAAATGCAGGCTGCTCTTCTTCGGGTCAAGCTCCCCCACCTCAACGACTGGACGGCACAGCGGCAGGCCATTGCATCGGCGTATTTGGAAGGACTGTCGGGGGTCGGCGACTTGGTGCTGCCCGCTACCCACGCGGATTCTTCGCATGTTTATCACCTGTTCGTCATTCGAACGAAGCGCCGAGACGAATTGGCAGAACACCTGAAGCAAGAGGGAATCGGCACCTTAGTTCATTACCCGATTCCTCCCCATTTGCAGGCGTGCTATGCCGACTTGGGGTTCAAGCGGGGGGATTTTCCTCTTGCGGAAGAAATTGCGGACACGGCGTTGAGCTTGCCGATTTGGCCAGGAATGGAGCGCGAACAAACCGACGTAGTGATCCAAGCGATGGTCCGGTTTTTCAACAGCTGAGCCCTTCCATCATGGGGCTGCCTCATCGACGCGGCTTGCGAACACGTTCGATGGAACTCAGTTGGGCTTTCTTGCCACCAAACCGTAAGCAAGGGGAAACACCCGGCCTGTTTTCTCAGACACCTTCTTCCCGGTACCCGTACTGATGAACGCCCAAACCAACCGCTGGACCAGGACCCCTGCCCCTTTGCCGATCACGGGAATCCCACGAAGGATTTTTGCACAAAAATCCGCCAGGACTTCAGGAGCTCCCCCGAGGGGCTCCACTCTGATTACTTCAAAACCGGCCTTTTCCACGAGGTAGACCAAGGCATGCCTCGTGTACCGGAAATAGTCATTTGGCTCTTCGTGGAGCCAATAAAAGAACGGGACGTTCATGATGAGGGTGGCGTCCTTCCTGCAAACCCGATGCATCTCCTGCAGCAATTGCGAAGGCTCCCGGATGTGTTCCAATACGTCCGACAAAATCAGCGTATCGAACCGGTTGCTTTCAAATTGCAATGGTTCATTCAAGTCTTGGGTCTGATCGAGGAATTCATTTTTATGCAATGTCCCTTCCCAATCCACGCAGCAATTGTCCGAAATGAAAGGTCGGTAAGCCTCAAACAACGGAACATGGCCACAGCCCAAATCCAGCAATTCTCCCCGTGCATGTTCCGGAAGTTTAGCACCATAAAACCGTCCAATCAGGTCCACCAAGAGCCTCGATGAAGACCTCACATAATGTTCGTTTCTGTTGGCTCGGAGCACGCCCTGTTTCAGGATGAATTTCGTTGGCTGCCAGCTGTTTCGGTTTTTCATGAGCAATGCCTTCTGTCGGTGAACATGTCGGCTAGTGGCTTTCAAGATAAGGCTCACGTCGAAAAAGCCTGATGACCTGAGGTGTTGGGCTTGTTGCAGCTGCCCTCCACTCCGATGACTTCATTCCCCGCGCGCACTCGTGTGACAAGCACTTCCCGTTGCGGAAGGGAAGTGGGGCTGGATTTTCAGCCCGGAACCGCGATCATGAAATCTCGGGCGAAGGGGAAAAGGGGGTGCCCGAACGACGAGTCCTCAACAGGCCCATCACAAAAACTGATGTCCATCCTTGAGCTTGCCTTTGCGATGGATAACGCCTTTTCCTCTGTGCGCAAAGAATGAGCTCGTTTGCACCCGCCTGCCAATTCGGGTTTCAGCAGGAGAGTGCTTTGCTTTTCAAAGGCAACCTTCCGCGTGCGTTGAACCCCTTCCAGAAGGCATTGAGCGAGTCCCACCGCCTTCCAGGCCAACCACCTTTTCCTGACCCTCCGGTTCCGCGTCTCCGCGAGCCGGTCCTGCAGTCAGGTCCGGAACTCCTCAGCGCGACTAAAAAGGGCTTCATTATCTTCGTAGTCCACCGAATTGAAGGCTCCCGCCTGATTGACCTCATTATCAGATGATTTTTAACTCCTCGGAGTTTTTCTTGTTTCTGCCCGTCGTTTTCGCTGTTTATTGGGTGTTGAACCGATGGACCTCGTCCTCGCAAGGATTGCGGTTGCAGAACCTGTTCCTCCTTGGAGCGAGTTACCTGTTCTACGGGTGGTGGGAATGGCGGTTCCTCGCATTGATTGCCTTGTCAACCGCCGTTGACTACGTGGTGGGGTTGCGCATCGCGGCGGCGAACGAGCGGGAATTGGGGGCGAATGCGCCGTCGAGTCAACGGAGCCGGGGCGGGAAGGCGTGGCTGTGGGTTTCGGTGGGAGTGAATTTGGGCCTGCTCATCTACTTCAAATACGCGAACTTCTTCATCGACAGCTGGATCAACGCCTGGGGCAGCCTCGGAGTCCCCATGCACCGCAGCTCGCTGAACGTCATCCTGCCCGTTGGCATCAGCTTCTACACGTTCCAAACCCTCTCCTACTCCATCGACATTTACCGGCGGCAGCTCAAGCCGACGCGCGACTTCATCTCGTTCGCGGCCTTCGTCAGCTTCTTTCCACAGCTGGTGGCCGGACCCATCGAGCGAGCGAGCAAGCTGTTGCCCCAGATCGAACGCCGGCGCACCTTCGATTACGACGAGGCTGCGAGCGGCATGAAGCTGATTTTATGGGGCTTGTTCAAGAAGGTGGTGGTGGCCGATGTGTGCGCCGTTCCTGTGGACGCGATTTATGCCGATCACGGGGCATTCGATGGGCCCACCCTCATCCTCGGCGCCGCGCTCTTCATCGTTCAGATTTATGGTGATTTCTCGGGGTATTCGGACATCGCCATCGGAACTGCACGACTCTTCGGTGTGCAGTTGATGACCAATTTCCGAACCCCGTTTTTCGCCCGAAGCCTTCAAGATTTCTGGACGAGGTGGCACATTTCGCTCAGTGCGTGGTTCAGGGATTACGTCTTCACGCCGATGGGGGGGTACCGGCAGGGGCGGTGGAAAGGTGCGCGCAACAGCTTGGCCGTCTTCCTGATCATCGGGTTGTGGCATGGGGCGAATTGGACGTTCGTAATCTGGGGCGGTTTGAATGGATTGGTGGTGGTCATTCCCTTGATGCTGAGGCGAAAGAAGCAGCGATGGAAAGAGAAGAGTGCGTGGCCGTCCGCCTTGGAATTGGGCCAAATGTTGAGCACCTTTTTCATCGTCACCTCCATCGGGGTGTTCTTTCGATCGCCCGACGTGAGCACCGCCGTGCGCTATGTGCTGGGGTGGTTCGATTGGAGCGGTCCTTGGCGCATCGGGGAGCACCTCTCTGAGATGATGTTGCTGTGGGTCCTGGTCATGCTGACGGTGGAATGGATCGGGTGGCACCGGTGCAGGGGGTGGGTTCATGAAGCATGGGGGAGGCCGTGGGCGCGCGGGGTGCGCTGGGGGGCGTATGGCGTTGGGATTTGGCTTGTGCTCAAGGGCATCAACACGCCGCAGCAGTTCATTTACTTTCAATTCTGACCCATGCGGCGATTCCTCCTGACCTGCCTGTTGCTGATGCTGAGCCTTCCCCTCACCTGGATGCTGCTCATCAAAGCGAGCACCGTGCATCCCAAGCTGTTTCACGCCCTCGTCACGTTCGAAGACATGAACAATGGGCTGCACGAAGCGACCACGGAATGGGAAAGGCGGGCGGACCGACACGTGGACGCCATCATCCTTGGGAGCAGCACCGGGACGTCCATCGATCCGCGGGCGTTCGCTGAGCACGGCCTGTCGGCCTTCAATTTCTCTTCCGCCTATCAGCCGATTTCGCATTCGCGGCACCTGCTCAACGCCGTGATCGACGATGCCCAACCGGCTTGGGTGTTCTTGGACATCTTTCCACTCGTTTGGGGTGAAAAAGAACTGGCCTATTCGGCGCGGTCTTGGGCAGCTACTGGGTGCTTTCGGGACCCGAAATTGATCGGGGCACAAGTCCGGGAAGCGTTGTCAAAAAAGCACGTTTACACCGCAGCGTTGGCCTCCTTGCTGCCTTGGATGCGTTCCGTCGGTTGGATTGATCGGCAAGGCATCGCACACCCTGAATTCAATTACATCGGTAGCGGCTACAAGGTGACCTATCATCCGGCCCTGAACGAAATGCACGAATGCGATCCGGTGTTCACCGAGTTCGACGACGAGCTGTGCGAAGTCATCGCTGAAATCCAAACAACCTGTGCGAAGTACGGTACGGAGTTGGTGCTCATCGAGCCGCCCTCCTTGTGCCGATCTGAATGGGAAACTCCCGCGTGTTGGGAGGGCATTCCGCTGATTCAAGGCAACGATTGGCCGGGGTGCCGAGATGTTGCGAATTTTTGGGAGCTGAACCACTTGTCTGCAGCGGGATCGCTGTCCTATTCGGAATGGGTCGTCTCGCAGTTCTTGCCGCTGCGCGACCGTTCGGAGTGAATCGGTTGGGAATCAGCGCTCCGGGTGCATCGTCCGTCACCATGCTGCCCTAGGCGAGGGCCGCAATGGTGTGATGGCGATTGGGCCCGTTTTATCCTGCCAAATCCAATCCGCGTAGCATCGCCCACGTCAGGTGTTCCGCGTCCCCACTTTCATCGACGACCCCAATACGCTCCGCTTCACCTTGCTGACGGCGCGAGCGATCAAGGACTTTCGGACGGGAGCTGGAGCCACTTGGGCCGCACCGCGCAAGTCCAAATCCCGCCAATCCAACTTCCCCCCCACCGGCGATTCGTTCCACCACAGGTTGCCGTACAACTGCGTCCGTTGCGTCACCAAGTGGTCGTACGTGCTCTTAACGGCATGAAGCGTATCGTCGCCCGGCGCGAAGATGACCATCGAGTTGTTTCGCGTTTGTTGAAACACGGTCTCCGCCCAATCCCATGGCACCCAGCACCGCTCCATGTCCGGGTTCCCCTTCCAGAACGCTTCCACGTACGCCCGCTCCTTGCGGAATCGCATGTAATGGGTGTGGTGGTCCATCGACTCCGAAGCGTCCTATTTATTGTCATGCGCTCGCGGGGCGCGCAGTCGCGCACTCGTCGAGGAACTTCGTGCGCGTGGGGACTGATCTCGTAGCCGTCGAGGTATTTTTGGATGCCACCATCGAAGTGACACGCATCGAAGTCCACGCCGAATTTTTCCGCGATGGCCCGATTGAAAGGCTCCGAAAGGATCAGGTCGTTCACGGCTCGGAGGATGGGGGATGCGATGGAGCCCAAACGCAACACCAGCCCAAACCCCTCGCACACCCCACCGAACCGATCATCGTACTCCTTCCTCGCATGCCACCGCTGGTACTCCGCCACATCCGTCAACGCCCCCGGAAAGTGGATGACTTCGTAGCCCACGGCGGCCAAGTGCTCGATCAGCTCAGCGTCCGAAGCAGCGGGCGGGCTTGCAATTTCCGGGCTGGTGCGAATGGCCTCGAAGTGCTCGGGCAAAAACAGGTCTTCGATGTGCACGTGCTGGAAGGGCTCATGCACCACCGGGCTGGTCCGGATTTTCTCAATGACGTAGCTGAAATCGTAATCCATATCCTTTTACTTGCGGTCAAGCCCGAGTTCTTCGAGCAATGTTTGGTGTTCGGTGGTCCAAAACTTGCTGTAATCGGAAACACCGCTCAAGTGGGCCTTTGCATCGCGCGACCAGTTGGCCGACTTCGACCGGTCCCACTTCACCACCTGCTTCATCATCCGCTTCAACACCCACGGATTGGCCTCCAGTTCCTCCATCACCGATTGCCAAAACGGCATGAAATCGAATTCCTGGCTATGAATGTCCACTTCGACGACATGTGGAAGACTTGGAAAGGCGTGCATGTCTCGGATGTTCCAACCCGCGCACATGTACAATTCGAAGGCAATGGCCTCGGACATTTCCAACTCGGAAATGCGCTGATGGTACGTTTTCCCTTGCAGCATGTTCTGCACGAAGTCCGGCTCTTCTGTCGGATGAAGCGCACGGTAATAGGTAACGGGCCGGCTCATCTCACCTTCCAACGCATCCGAAGGAGCGTGTAGCCACGGTTCGCTGCCCTTTTGATGGTAAATGGCTGAAGAAATCGCAAGCGCAGCCGGGTCGCGAACGAAATGGTACACCCGCTGAAACCGACCCAAATCCTCCTCCTCGACCCAGCCGTGCGAATACACCGCAATGCGATTGCCCCCAGTCGAAGGTCGGTGGAGCAACTCGGCCTCATCGGGCCGCTCTTCCATGTGGAGCACGGTGGTCCCCTGTGCCAACTCCGCAATCAGTGCCATCCGCTTCGCCAGGACAGTGCCCGTTTTATGATGGGTCACGAACGCGACGTCCACCCCTTTCGGTTGGGAGGCGGCTCGAGCCACCCTCCACCAAATGGCATTTCGAAACCGGTTGTAAAATGCTCTCATGGAAGCAAATCGCTTTCCTTAAAGATACGGAAACTTGAACGATGTGTCCTGTTGGTGAATCGCTTTGCGGTGGCTCGAGGCGTTGCAACCTGGATCCATGGGGCAAGGTGCACCGAATCTGCCTCGCGTTCAACCTGTGAACATATCTTTGACCGGAAAAAGCCTTCCTTCGCCTTCCGGTCATCGATCACCACGCCCCTTAAAACGCCCGCACTTCATGAATGCTAAAATCGACCTTGTGCTCATGGCCCTCGCTGCCTTGCTGGCTGGGATCATCCTGAAGGTTGGATTCGGGGGCGAGCGGAATTTCGATGAAGCGGCTTTGGGCACGCTAACCGTCGGTTACGAGGCGAAAAATGCGGCCGGGCAGTGCATCCACACCGTGAAGCAACTCGAAGCGGACATGGAGGACATGCTGGCGTCGATTCATCCCGAGCGTGAAACCATTTTGTTTTTAGGAAACAGCCAAACCCATTCCATCAACCAATGGGAAGACGGGCAAGTCAATTACATCGAACGGCTCGATCGCCAAGCAACGAAGCACAACATCCTGTGCAACAGCTTGCCGAACGCGAACCTTCAGGAAATGCACCTGATCGCGAGCTGGTGGATGAGCCAAATCGACATCCAGCAACTCGTCGTTCCCGTTTTCATGGACGACTTGCGCGAAGATGGGCTGCGAAAGGAATTCATTTCGGCCATCCTCGCAAGCGATTTCCAACTGGAGGCAGGGGTGCCGCTCAACGAGGAGATCAATCGGGAACTCGAAGCACTCCGCAACCCGACCGAACAAGCCGCCGAAACGGGTCGGCAGACCCCGCAAGACGTGGTCGAAAAACGGCTGAACGAAGCCCTGAGTGCGCGTTCAGAGATTTGGCGCAATCGCCCCAATGCCCGAGGTGATTTCTTTTTGAAACTCTATCAATGGCGCAACACCCTGTTCGGCATCAATGCCTCCACGAAGCGCAAAATGATCCCCACCCGGTACGCCGCCAACATGACGGCACTCGACCTGCTCCTCACGGCATGCAATCAGCGGGGCATCCAGGCGTTGGTTTACATCCCGCCCATTCGAACGGACGTGGAAGTGCCGTACGATGTAAAGGAATACGAATCGTTCGTCGCCCAAGTCGAGCAGTTGGCGCATTCGAGGAGCGCCCAATTCGCGAACCTCGAACGCCTGGTTCCCGGGCCGCTCTGGGGCCTGAAAGGCAGCACCACCGCAGGGGGGGAGCCCGAGCTCGACTTCATGCATTTCCAGGCAGAAGGCCATCGGTTGCTCGCCGAAGCCCTTGCCCCACTCACCCTTGAAGCGCCATGATTTTCAATTCGGTCACCTTTCTGCTGTTCTTCGTGGTCGTCTCCTTGCTCTATTGGGGATTGCCGACCAAACCGCGCTACTGGCTGCTGTTCATTTCGAGCTTGGTGTTCTACGCGTTTTGGCGTTGGGAGTACTTGAGCGTGTTGCTCTTGTCCGCCGTGGTGGACTACTTCGTGGCACGTGGACTGCAAGCGACCCCAACTCAGGAACGCAAACGCCGAAAGCGGCTGTTGGCCATCAGCTTGACCGTGAACTTGGGCTTGTTGATGTATTTCAAATACCTCCTGTTCTTCACGGACAACCTCAATCACTTGTTCGAAACCTTGGGCGCGGCCACTCGGTTGCCTTATTGGGACATCATCCTGCCGTTTGGCATCAGCTTTTACACATTCGAAACCATCAGCTATACGATGGATGTGTACCGCGGCCACATGAAGGCCGAAAAGCAATTCATCACTTACGGCCTGTTCGTGGCGTTCTTTCCCAAATTGGTGGCGGGCCCCATCCAACGGGCCGCGGAACTGGTCGAGCAACTCAAGAAGCGACCGCGCTTTCAGTGGTCCTTTCTCTCCGAAGGCCTGAAGCGGATGCTTCAAGGGCTGTTTCTCAAAGTGGTGTTCGCCGACAACATCGCCCCCTTCGTCGATGAAGGGTTCGCCATGGATCCGGCTTCACTTGGGGGCATCGACGTCTTGACCCTCGCGTTTTTATTTGGGTTCCAAATCTATTTCGACTTCGCAGCTTACAGCCACATTGCCCTTGGGGCAGCGCGGGTTTTGGGCATAGAAATCCCGGAAAACTTCAACTTTCCGTACATCGCCACCTCGATGAAGGAGTTTTGGAAACGGTGGCACATCAGCCTCAGTTCCTGGATCCGCGACTACCTGTACCTGCCCTTGACGGGAACCCAGGTCTTGGTGTCCACCGGCAAGGGGGGCATCGGCCAGAGTTTAGGGAATGAGCCGAGTCAACGAAGGAAGAATTGGGCGTTGTTCGCAACGTGGGCCATCATGGGATTTTGGCATGGGGCGAATTGGACGTTCATCGTTTGGGGCATCTACCATGCCGTCTTCATCTTGCTCGAACGGCAATTGAGCCCGTTGCGCAATCGATTCCCCGTGCTCGGGCGCGGCTGGATCACGTGGCCCTTGACCCTCGGTGTGGCCATGCTGAGCTGGATTCCCTTCCGAGCGGCATCGTTGACCGACACCTTTGTGATGTATGCCCAATTGTTCACACCGAGCTCCTTGCTCGTCATGAACATGCGTGAAAACACGTATTTGGTTACCGGCTTGATGTTGTTGGCCTTTCTCCTGTCGTGGTTTGGGGCCGTAAAAGTGGGGCCGCGGATTCAACGCGCTGCAGCATGGTCCTACCCGATTCAGCTGGCGCAATACACCATCATGATGCTGATGGTCTTCGTTTTCTTGCGTCCCATCAACCAGTTCATCTACTTCCAATTCTAAGGGCCACATCGTCGCCCGCTGCGCGGCAGTGTCCAATCAGCAAATTTCAACGAATTTTACAGCATGCCTGAAATCATACTCGGCCTCAACGCCTACCACGCAGACAGCTCAGCCGCCATTTTCGTGGATGGCACCCTCATCGCCGCAACGGAGGAGGAGCGATTCCGAAGGATCAAGCATTGGGCGGGGTTCCCGAGTGAGGCCATCAAGTTTTGTCTTCGAGAAGCGGGATGCACGTTGAACGACCTCACGGCCATCACCATCGGCCGAGATCCGAGCGCAAAAAAAATCAACAAGGCCACCTTCGTGCTCAAGCATCCGAAAGTCGCCAAGGCATTGTGGAGCCAACGAAGCGCGAACAAAGACGACATCACCCTGTTGCACGAACGCTTCCGGGAGGTCGAAGCGGATGCCGATGTCGAAGCGATCAAGGCGAAACTGCACTTCATCGAACACCACCGCAGCCACCTTGCGAGCGCCTTCTACCCCTCGCCGTTCGATGAAGCTGCTGTTCTGAGCATTGACGGTTCAGGCGACTTCACCACGACCATGCTCGGCCGTGGCAAGGGCACGCGCATCGAAGTGCTCGAATCGGTGGACTTCCCCGCCTCCGTGGGGTTGTTCTACACCGCGTTCACGCAATTCCTCGGATTTCCTCACTACGGCGACGAATACAAGGTGATGGGGCTTGCGCCTTACGGGGAGCCGAAATACGTCGAGCAGGTGGCCAAAGTGCTTCCGCTCAAAGCGGGTGGCTTGTACACGTGGAAGTCCGAGTTCTTTGACTTCACAGGAGGGGTGGTTTCTTACCCGGATCACTTGCCGACCGTTGCTCCCGTGTTTGGGAAGAAGTTCGAGGAGCTCTTCGGGCCGGCGCGCAAGCCGGGGGATGAGTTGACGCAGTACCACATGGATTTGGCCTCGTCGGTGCAGCGGCATACCGAGGAAATCATCTTCCACGTCCTGCGGCGGCTGCATGATTTGACGGGGCTGAAGCGCGTTTGCATTGCCGGAGGGGTGGCCCAAAACAGCGTCGCCAACGGCAAAATCACCCGCAACACCCCCTTCGAGGAGGTCTACATCCCATCGGCCGGACACGATGCCGGGATTTCGATGGGATCGGCGCAGTACCACATTCACCAGGAACTCGGGCGCGCCCGTACCGCGCCGATTTTCAGCGCCTACACGGGCAGCCAATTCAGCGACGAGGCCATTGCGGCTGAACTTCAAGCGAAGGGCATTGCCTTCACGCATCACCCGGATTTGGCGGACCTCTGTGCGGTCGTATCGGACGCTCTGGTGGACGGAGCGGTGGTGGGCTGGTTCAGCGGAAGGGCGGAATTTGGGCCGCGCGCCCTCGGTGCACGGAGCATCTTGGTCGATCCGCGACGCGCCGATGCGAAGGAACTGCTGAACTCGAAAATCAAGCGCCGCGAGAGCTTCCGTCCCTTCGCGCCTTCCATCCTCGTGGAACACGTGGCCGATTGGTTCGAGTTGGACGAGTTGGTGCCGTTCATGGAAAAGGTGTTCCCGATTCGGGAAGAACGGCGCGTGGAAATCCCCGCGGTCACCCACGTCGACGGCTCCGGCCGTTTGCAAAGCGTGCTGCCGGAGGTGGCTCCGCGCTACCACGCCTTGATTTCCGCGTTTCACGAAAAGACCGGCGTGCCCATCCTGCTCAACACGAGCTTCAACGAGAACGAGCCCATCGTGAACGCTCCGGAGCATGCATTGGATTGCTACCTGCGCACCCAAATGGACGTCCTCGTGCTGGGAAATTGCGTCGTCCGACGTTAAGGAGCAACCTCCGAAGTCCCAACGGGATGCAATGCGCGCCGCTGCACCATCAAGCCCCCGGGTGCAACCCCAATGTTTCGAGCAGCCGTTCGTGTCGGGGTTCCCAAACGTCCGTGCTGTGAACCCGACTGAGGTGAGCTTGTCGACGAGGAGCCCAACTGGAAGCAGCGCTGCGGTCGAGTCGTTGGACCTGACGGAGCATGACTCGAAGCGCCAACGGATGGGTTTCCAAATCCGAAAACGCCTCTTCCCAGAACCCCATGAAGTGAAAACCGGGTTCGTGAACGTTCACTTCCCGCACGTGAGGCAGCTTCGGGAAGGCTAGCATGTCACGGATGTTCCAGCCCGTGCTCATGCGCAGCTCGAATTCAATGGCTTCCGACATCGACATGCTGGAAATGCACTCGAAATAGGTGCGGCCGGCAAGCACCTCCTTGACGAAATCCGGATGTTCCGTATCGTGGCGTTCTCGATAAGGTGCCGCCTCCGGCCATCGCGCCCAATCCGTTTCCTCCGGCTTGCGATGCAGCCACGACTCCAGGCCTTTCCGGTGATAGCTGGCCGCAGAAACGGCCATTTCCCGGGGGTTCCGCGTGAAATGGACGATGCGATCGAATTGAGCAATCGCATCCGCTTCAATCCAGCTGTGTGGATACAGGGCCAGGCATTGGACTGCGGGGACTTGAGCGTCAGCGGAGAGCTTCTCGGGGAACAGGATGGGGCGGCGTTGGATGCGCTGCACAATTCGACTCGCATTCTCGGTCAACATCGTGCCCGTCCTGTGATGCGTCATCCACGCGACGGCTCGGTCGGATGGGCGAGAAAAAGGTCGCGCCATGGCCGAGGACAACCGGTCCGAGAAGCGTCCAACATATTCCTTCATGCTCGAAAGATAAGCCCCATGAACGAGGGCCGGCGGCAAATCTATTCGCTGCCTTCCTTCGCGATCCGTTGGAATAGGCGCACATGCTCCCTTGCGATTTGGCCCCAATCGAATCGGGCCAAATCGAAGGTCCGACGCTCCGGCGGATGCCCCGCAAACTCCTCGATCGCCTGGACCAGCTCGGCGACACTCGGCGCGATGAGGCGGCAACCTGGAGCACCCGCCAGCACCTCGGCCGTCGCCCCGACATCCGTCGCCACGACGTGACAACCCCGGGACAGCGCTTCCAAAATGACCGTGGGCATTCCCTCCGCCCTCGAAGGCACCGCCACGACGTCCATTTCGTCCAGCAATTCCATCATGCCTTTGCGAGAACGGATTTCACCGTGAAAGGTCGTCGCGTCACCTTCGACGGGTTCAAACGGCCCGACCACGTGCCACTCCACCGCCCCCTTCACCCGCCGCATCGCTTCGAGGAACAGGTCGAATCCCTTGCGCGGCTCGTTGCGACCGATGAACCCTACGCGAAGCGGGCCGTCGCGGCGCTTTGCTGGCTGGGGATTCACCCAATCGCGGGGGATGCCGTTGGGAATCTGGGCAATGGCTTCGGTCGGCGTTCCACAGGCTTCGATGAGCGGGGTGAGCCGTCCGCCGAGGGAAATGACGTGCGAAGCGGTGCGCAACAGGGTCCGTGCGAGGGGCCGGAGGAGCGCTTTCCCTGCGGCCTCTCGCACGCTGAAGGACGGTTGAAACATCTCCAGCCCGTGAAGGTTCACCACGAGGCGTGGGTGGTCGGCGAAAGCGACGCCCGTGAAGCCTTGGGCGTAAATCGCGTCGAAGTCGAGGGCATCGCCCACTGCACGGCGAATCGCGCGGCTGTATCGGCGCGAAGCCTGGACGTAGTGCCCGGGCATCCCACCGGGATCATCGAAGGACAGTCCGATGACGTCCACGTGGGGCGGGAGGCTCAGCTCGCTCATGAGGTCGGCTGTGGGGGGAGGGTGACCGTTGATTGGGCCCGAATGCACCAGCGTAATGTGATCGCAGAGCGGGGCCAAATGCTTCACCAGCATCGCCGAATGCTGCTGCATCCCCCCGGTCACCCAAGGCGCGAGGCCATCGGTCAGCATCAGAATCCTCAACCCCGCTTCCATGTGAGCAAGTTAACGCAGGGGCCATGAACCCCCATCGAAATGCGGGTCCAGGGCACGTCACATTTCGTAACGGCGGACATGCTGTTCGTACGTGTTCACACGCGGGAAGGGCGTGTCGGGGATTGCGCGTCCGAGGAAGGGACAGAGGAGCTCCCACTTCAAGTCGGTGGCGATGTCCAATTCGATGAAGTCACACCCGGCCTCGGTGAGCATGGCTCGGACGCGGTCGTTTCGCGCGATGAAATCCCGCTTGGCTTGTTCAACGTCGGAAACACCTTTTCTGCGGTAGCGTTTTGCGCTTTCCACCCAGCGATCGGGGTCGCGGACCGTGAGGATGAACTTCGCATGGGGATAAGCGGAGATGACGCGCTCAATGACCTGTTCCCGCGACCAAGGCAGGTCATCGAAGCTGTCGTAATGTTCGATTTCCCGCAGGATGGGCTCCACTTCCTTTGACCGGTTCAGGTCCAACTGGAACGACGCATGCCGGTAGCCCAGTTGCCTCAGGGCATGACCGACGGAGGTGGTTCCCGTTTTCAGGTAGCCGACGCAAAACACCTTGTGCGGAGATGCAGGGAGGTGTCGGTGATCGCGCCAGCGGTGCCACCGCCTCAACAAGGGCCACCAACGAGGCGTCGCAAACATCCGGTCTGCGATTCGTTTCTTAAGCACCCGCCATGTCCTTGCTTGTTTCATGCCTTCAACCGATGTGATTCCATCGAAACCCACTGTTTTGGGTAAAATTAGAGTTCGTTTCCCAGCATACAAAGAGAACCCGCTCCGCGGGCGGGCCAACTTCCGCGTGTCGCTGGACCGACGAAACATGGAAGTCTCTGTATTTTCAGCCCATGATTACCCTGCACTGCATCACCTTAAAAATGGATGCACCCAGGTTGGAACACGTCCTCGAACAGCAAGCGCTTTGGGGAGGCAACTTCCGCGTGGTGGATGCGATTGACGGTCGGACGCAAGCGGTTTCCGAGCACGATGGTGGTGCGACCTGTTGGCCGGTCGACGTCGTGCAAGACCGAGCGGCGCGCTTCGGCATGACGGAGCCGATGAACGAACCGGGCAAGGCGTGCACGAAGGGCCATGTGCTGCTTGCGCAACAGCAGCTGGATGCGATTCGGGAGGGCCATGCCGATGAGGGCGACTTTTACCTCGTCTTGGAAGATGACTTTGCGTTTCGCGATCCGAATGCACTGAAGTCGTTCTTGGCGAAGGTGGAGGCGGCAGGCGAAACGGGGTTTGATGTGATTTTTTTGGGTTACCGTGGTGGGGTCGCTCGGCACGTGAAGGCGCCCGTTCATCGGGCCTGGAATCAGTTGAAGGCGGCGTGGGCGAAAGAACCCGACGCAGCAGCGATGGCCAGGAACGAGGCGACGGCCGTTGGGGCTGCGAGCGGCGGGTTGGCATTTGGGCACGCACGGCTACCTGATGAACGGACGGGGGGCGCGGGCTTTGGTGGAAGTCGGGAGCAGTTTGGCCTTGCCCGCAGACCACACGTTCCGGCTGGTGCAAGCTTACGGCCTCGCCCGGTTTGCCATCGCGCCAGAGAAATTCATTGTGACGAAAGTTGAGCTCGGATCCACCATCCGCAGCGAAGAGGAGTTCCTCAAAGCAGCGCGTCGTCGGCCCACGACGTGACCCCGAGGGCCGCGCAACGGGGATTGGAGTCGTCGATTCGGTCCCGACGTGTCCACGGTTCGATCCTGCCCGATGCGTCAATACACCTTCACCGTCGTTTTATTGAGCCACGGAATGGCCTCAATGGGGTATCCCGTGAAGGCCTTGACCGCTTCGACGAACCCCTCATCGGCCACACTCCCCTCAAGCAACCGCTCCGGGGGGACAATGGCGCGCATCGCTGCGTTGTGATCGAGCAACTCCTGTTGGATGTAAGTCGCCTCGTCGAGGCCTAAGTTTTCAGGGAGTCGGTGCTCTTTTCCCGATTGAATCAGGAAATTCTTCCTGGATTGAAGCCAAGCCTCCGGCTCCCGCGTCGTTAAGATGAACAAGATCGGCGGCAATTCGTCCAAATCATCGACAATGGCTTGGACCACGGAAACGCGATTCCATGGCCAATCATCCACCGTGTCGTGCCGCTTCAGCAACCGCTTCAACCGGCCAAACTGGCGCGCATGCAACCACTTTCTGCCGATGGGATTGATGGTGTTGTGATTCGTTCCGATGGCCCGAAATGCTCCGGCCATGGACGTGGTCCCGGTTTTGTTTTGGCCGATGATGATGACGATGGGCAAATGAGGGTACCGCCTCCCGCGCAACGTCGTGAGCACCGTTTTCGCAGATTGAAGCCACGGTTGGGGGATGTGCGCTTGAACCCGACGTATGCTTCGCGAAATGAGGAGCCTCATGTGATAAAGATAGGGCCCAGCGTCACAACAGACTTCGGAAAAGGGCTTAAAATCGGAACCCACCGCCGCGAATCTTCGGCTTCAATCCTTTAAGCGAAATCATCGAATTCCATAGAACGACGACCTCTGCTTCACGTCGAGGGGAGGTGAACGCAAGCGCTCAGCCCGCATGGACTTCCGATGTTATTTTTGTCCCTCCATGCTGTTCAACTCTCCCGCCTTTCTCCTCTTCCTCCCCCTGGTCTTTGCCGCGTATTGGGCGATGAACCGGTGGACTGTCGAGCGCAAGGGACTTCGAGCCCAAAACCTGCTCCTCCTTGTTGCCAGCTACGTTTTCTACGGTTGGTGGGACTGGCGCGTCCTCGGGCTCATCGTCTTTTCCACGGCGGTCGACTTCTTCATTGGGGAGCAAATCGCGCGGGTGAACGCGAACGATCGTCCCACCGACCCCGACCACCGAAGCCCCACCGCGAAGCGATGGCTCGCCTTGTCCCTGACCATCAACCTCGGCCTGCTCGGCTATTTCAAATACGCCAACTTCTTCATTGACAGCTGGGTCGATGCGTGGGCGGCCTTGGGCATTCCCATGAACGCCAGCTCACTTCAAGTCATCCTGCCCGTCGGCATCTCGTTTTACACGTTCCAGACCCTCTCCTACTCGATTGACGTGTACCGCCGAAAGCTCTCGCCCACCAAGGATTTCATTGAGTTTGCTGCGTTCGTGAGTTTCTTTCCGCAGCTCGTTGCGGGCCCCATTGAGCGGGCTTCTGCGTTTTTGCCCCAAATCGCGCAGCGCCGCACCTTCAACAGCGACCAAGCCATCACCGGCATGCGCCTCATCCTTTGGGGCATGTTCAAAAAGGTCGTCGTTGCCGACACGTGTGCGATGTATGTGAACGAAATCTTCGGGAACTACGCGGATTACTCCGGTCCGACCCTGGTCTTGGGTGCCGTTTTGTTCACGCTTCAGGTCTATGGCGATTTCAGCGGATACAGCGACATTGCCATTGGCGTCGCAAGGCTGTTCGGAATCAAACTGATGACCAACTTCAAGTCGCCCTATTTTTCGCGTGACTTTGCGGAATTCTGGCGACGTTGGCACATCTCGCTCTCCACGTGGTTCCGCGACTACCTGTACATCCCGTTGGGCGGATCGCGGGGGGGGAAGTGGATGGCCATTCGGAACACGTTCGTGATTTTCTTGGTTTCTGGGTTTTGGCACGGAGCGAACTGGACCTTCATCATCTGGGGAGGGCTTCACGCCGTGCTCCTCACCCCGTTGTTGTTGACGGGGAAGCAACGGCGCTACTTGGAAGAACAAACTGGAGTGCCCAGCCTGCGCGAATTCCGCGGCATGGCCTGGACCTTTTTTGCCCTCGCCTTCTCTCTGGTGTTCTTTCGGTCGCCTTCGGTGGGCGAAGCCATGCATTACTTCGAGGGGATGACCGAATTCAAGGGCTTTGCGCAGGCACTTCCCGATTTGGGCACTGTCAACGCGGTCCTGTTGGGGTTCGCTTTGGCCACCGGCATCGTCTTGGAAACGCTGGAGAATTGGAAATTGGGAGCGTGGCTTTGGCGGCCATGGACGTATGGTGTTTGGGCCACGGTGGTGCTCGCCTATTCCTTCATGCACGAAAACGAATCGTTCATTTACTTTCAATTCTGATGACTCGTTTCCTGAAAATCGTCGCCTGGATGGTTGCGGTGCCCATCGTTTGGGCAAGCTGCTCCCTGTACATTCAGCGCTACCATTACAACCCGACGGGGAACCCTGAAACGAAGTGGCAATTGGCTCGGATTCCCTCATCGGGATTCATCTTCATCGGCCCCAGTGTTTTCCACCAGCGAATCGATGATGTGGCCTTGGAAGAAGCACTGGGAACGGAAGTGGGCTTGGTCACGTCCATCGGCCAGAGCACGTTGGAGACGTTGGTGTTGGCGGATGAAGTGGCCGCCCGCACCCCCGAGGCCCACTTGCTCATCGCCGGTGGAGATCGCCCCATGATGGGAAAGGGATTCCACCAGTGTTGGCATTGCAGCAATTTGCCGGCCTCGGTCATTGCATCCGAATGGAGCGAAGTCAGGGACTGCTTCTTCTTTGATGCGTTCGTGGGCCTGTTTGCCGCCTTTACGCCTGAAAAAAAGCCTTTGACTTTCGCGAAAACGTTGGAAGACGTGCTCTCGTCGGAGGGTTGGGAGCAGTCTTATGCGGAGTACCTTCTTCACCAGGACAGCATCATGGGCCAAATGCAATCCCGCTTGGCAACTCAACGGCCCCTTCCGCGAAGCGCCCTTTACGAGGACCTGTGCACATCCCGCAATGTACTGGTCCTCTTGCCACCGAATGGGCGGTTCGAGTCGTGCCCCGCGGACTTCCAGTGCGACTGCGTTCAACTCGCCGATTCAAGTTGGATTCAATCGGACTTGTGGATCGACGCTTCGCACCTCAGCCCCAAAGGAGCTGCCCGGTTCACGGACCGATTACAGGCGTTCCTTTCCTCTTCCCCCGTGCGGGATGAAAGCGACGGTTCTCGCTGAATGCAACGCCCCCAGACCCGAGGATCCGTCGTACCTTACGCTGATGTTTTACGTGAAGCGCAGCGATTGGTTCGCTCAGTCCCTGCCCTCCCCATCCCCGTTAACACATGGAGAGGTCCGTGCCGTGTTGGAGGCCAGCAGTCGGGCCTGGCACACAGATCGCCCATTCCGGTTGGTGCTAGCCAGCGAGCTAGCGAGGCTGAGCATTGTGCCAGAAGAACGGCCGTTAACGGCAATTGAAAGCAGGTCCACCATCCGCAGCGAAGAGGAATTCCTCAAAGCAGCGAAACACATTCCTATCACATGATGAATGCACTGAAATCCGCGCGCCGCGCCGCACTGCGCGCACTTCGATCGCGCGCGTTCGTTGATCAAGCTGATGCGTTTGCGGGAACGCTCACCCGGCAGCATCCTGTGCCGGGGACTGCCGATGCCCTGGGGGACTTGGAAGGGTACTTCGATGCGCATCGGGAGGGGCCCGGAATTTGGAAATGGCGCCATTACGTAAGCCACCGGTCTCCGGCGTCTTGCGCTGAAGGCCATTGGTCCTGAGGTTTGGGCCCAAAATGTGACCTCATGACTTTTTCAAGCCTTCAGTGGGAGCCCCGATCGAAGCGCGAGGCGCGTCGACAGGAGATGTTCGATTTTGTGGAACGGTGGCAACGGAGCGGCGAGACGCAGCGTGCGTGGTGCAGCATGCACGGCGTGCAGTACGCTAAGTTCCAGTACTGGGTGCGCAAGTACCGCGCGGCGGAGGCCGAAGGCTCGTCGGGCTTCGTTGACCTGGTGGCCATGACGCAACCCACAAAGTCCGTATGCACCCTCGAAATCCACTTCCCCTCGGGTGCCGTGGTGAAGTTGCCGTCGAGCGAATGGGAGCTCGTTCGCCAACTCGTGAGCTGAGGTGCTGGGCTTGACGAGTGACATGCGGTTCCGGCTGTACGTTCCGCCGTGCGACATGCGCAAGGGCTTCAACGGCTTGGAGGCACTGGTGAAGAATGACATGGGGGAACCGCCGATGAGTGGGGCGGTCTACGTCTTCCTGAACCGCCGCGGCGACCGCATCAAGTTGCTGCGCTGGGAGCCGGGCGGCTACGTGATGTACTGCAAGTTGCTGGAAACCGGCCGCTTCCGCATCCCGAATCGCGGGCAGTTGGAGCACCGGAAGGTGGCCATCAATTACGCGCAATTGGCCATGCTGATTGAGGGATTGGATTTTGAGAAAACCAAACAAAATCGCCGCTATTTACCCCCAACTCCCAAGGATAACTTCCGCGAAAAATCCTAGGAAAAACAAGGAGTTCAGGCCATCTTTGATGACATGGGAACGGCCGCTGAACAACTCGAAAAAGCCACGCGCGAAGAGCTCGTGCAAGCGTTCCTTTCGGCAGTCAACAGCGTCGAAGAAAGGGATCGAAAGATCGAGGCGCAGGCCGAAAAGATCGAGGCGCTCCAGCACCAGCTCTCCCAACTCCAGAAGATGATCTTCGGCGCGCGGAGCGAGAAGAGCCGCATGCTGTACCCGGATCACCCGACGCTGTTCGATGTTCCTGCGTCCGAGGAGGAGCAGGCGGTGGAGACCGAGGAAGTGGTCATCCAGCGGACGAAGGCCGTGGAGCCGAAGGGGAAGCCCGCGCGCAAGGAGCTCGCCCGTCACTTGCCGCGCCGAAAGCAAGTCATCGAGCCCGAGGACCTGCCCGAGGGAGCTGAATTCATCGGGGAGAAAGTCACCGAGGTGCTCGAGTACGCGCCTGCGAAGTTGTGGGTGCGCCGCATCGTGCGCCCCACGTACCGCCTGGCGGACGGAACCATCGCCACGGCCGAGCTTCCTGATCGGTGGAAGGACCGCAGCCAAGCCGGGGCCTCCGTCGTGGCCCAGGTCACCACCGCGAAGTTCTGCGACCACCTGCCGACCTACCGCCAAGTGCAGATGTTCGCACGGGAAGGCTACCAGCTCTCGGAGAGCACCCTGAACCAGTGGGTCATGGGGGTGGGTGAGCGGTTGGTGCCTTTGTATTTGGCCATGAAGAAGGCGGTGCTTGCTCAATGCTATTTGCAAGCCGACGAAACCACCATCCGCGTCTTGCCAGAGAAGGGCAGGAACAAGAAAAACCTCAAGTCGGGCACGCACCTCGGCTACTTCTGGGTCTACCGGTCGCCTGCGCTCAACCTGCCCATTTTCGATTACCAACCCGGTCGGGGGCAGGAATGCCCCAAGGCGGTGCTGCGCGAATTTGCGGGCGTCCTGCAAACCGATGGCTACCAAGCTTACGATGGCGTGGCGCGGGAAGCCGGCGGCCGCATCGAACTGGCGGGCTGTTGGGCGCACGCCCGTCGGAAGTTCGTCGAGGCGGAGTCGTCCGACCCGAAGGCCGCGGCGGTCATCCTGCGCGGCATCGGCCTGCTCTACGCCGTCGAAAAGCACATCCGCCAAACGGAAGCCTCGCCCGAGGAGGTGGTTCGCCTTCGCGCCCGAGCCCGCACCCTGCTGAACCGCGCTCGCCCGAAACTCGAGGCCTTGCTCATGGACCTGCGGCCCAAGAAGCCCCTCCGACAAGCCCTCGACTACACGCTCAAGCGTTGGGACAAACTCCTGCTCTACACCGAGCGCCCCGATCTCGACATCGACAACAACGCCATCGAAAACACCATCCGTCCGGTGGCTGTGGGGCGCAAAAACTACCTGTTCGCGGGATCACACGAGTCGGCCGAAATCATCGCTCAGCTCTACTCGTTCATGGCGGCCTGCAAAATCCATGGCGTCAACCCTTCCGAATGGCTGGCCGATGTCCTGGTCCGGATCCCCGGCACCAAGCCCTCACAGTACCCGGAGCTGTTCCCGTCGAACTGGACGCTGGCGGTCGACCGGTACGAAGGGCTGTCTGAGGAGTTCTTCCTGGACGACGTCGCCACGGAATCCGCGGAAGGCGCGGAATAAGGGCGGGAATACGCTATCCGAGGCAGAATTGCAAGACGCCCGTCACCGGTGGCTTACCCATTACTTCCCGATTTACGAGGCGCACCTCAACCGGTTCAGGGGGCAATCCCTGACGTTGATGGAGATCGGCATTTTCAGTGGAGGGAGCTTGCCGATGTGGCGGCAGCACTTCGGACCGGGCTGCCGCGTCATCGGGGTGGACATCGAGCCGGCGTGTCGGGCGTATGCCGAGGATGGTGTGGACATCGTCATCGGGGACCAAGCGGATGCTGGGTTTTGGGCGGACACCCTTCCGAACCTTCCTCCGCTGAACGTGGTCATCGACGACGGTGGGCACAAGGCGCATCAGCAGATCGCGAGCTTCGAGTCCATTTTCCCGACGATGGCTCCTGGCGGGGTGTACCTGTGCGAGGACTTGCACCATCGGGAGAATGGATTCGTTCAGTACATACTGGCTTTGGGGCAGCACTTGAATGCATGCCAAATCGCGCGGAACCCCACCCCACCGCACAGCACCAGCCCGACTTCAGGTCCCGCGAAGTGGATCGCATCCATTCACTTCTACCCGTTCATGGTGGTCATCCAACGCACCCACGTCCCCCCGGAAA
Organism: Bacteroidia bacterium; assembly: GCA_030427925.1. Classification (GTDB taxonomy): domain Bacteria; phylum Bacteroidota; class Bacteroidia; order Flavobacteriales_D; family Sanyastnellaceae; genus JALQTD01. The sequence goes on from JAUICJ010000023.1 coordinate 44,319, forward strand.
GCTGGGAATCCGAAAAGCACGGCACGGAATGGGAACCGTTCTTGAAATGACGAACGCACAGCGCGGGTTGGCCGCGCTCACGGGCCGCAAGCTTCGGCTGAAGCAGTGGCTCCTGGAGCAGGAGAACCGCTGGCGGTTGCGAAGAGGCAAGCCCCTCCACGTCCACGGGCTCCTCATTCAGGCCGGACCAGAGACTTCGCCGCGCATCCTCGAACACCTCATTCGCGGCAGCTACGAACGGCAGGAGGCGGAAGGCATTCGGAGCCTGCTCGTCCCTTCGGATCGGGTGCTGGAGTTCGGGAGCGGCTTGGGCGTCATCGCCTGCATCGCGGGCCGCTCCGCTTCCGATGTGCTGTCCTTTGAGGCGAATCCCCGATTGGTGGAGCGGGCGGAAGCGAATTTGGCGCTCAACGGGGTTCGCAATGTGGCCGTGCGGTCGGGTGTTGTGGGCAGCCAACCCGGCACGGCCTCGTTTCGGGTGGAAGCTGATTTTTGGTCCAGTGCTTTGGGGACGGCCAGCGCAGGTGAGGAATCCATCGAGGTCGAAGTGCACGCCCTTTCAGCCGTGCTGGAAACGTTCCGTCCGACGGTCGTCGTCATGGACATCGAGGGCGGAGAATACGAGCTGCTGGGCGACCCGGCTTGGATGGCGTGCGCCGGCCTGCGCGAGGTCCTGGTCGAACTGCACGACGCGGGAGGGGATGCACTCGACCGGCTGCTTGCATCCTGGACCGCGGACCGACCGGTGGAGGCCATTCGCGCGGAATTCGCTCGCGTCGGCAACTGCACGGTCACGTTGAAACGCACGGCTTGATCATCCGATTCGGGCATCATCTGACCCGCCTGAAGAAATCCGCCCCGAAGCGCCCCCAGCTCCTGCACGCGAGTTGGATGCGACCGCGGAAGCCCGACTCCCGTTTCCAACCCCTCGAAACCCGTTTCATTGGCTCGCAGTTCCTATTTTGCGTTCCATGCTCTTCAACTCCCCCGAATTCCTCCTCTTCCTCCCCCTCGTCTTCGCGGCGTACTGGGTCATGAACCGGTGGACCGAAGAGCGCACCGGACTCCGTGCCCAAAACCTGCTCCTCCTCCTCGCCAGCTACGTCTTCTACGGCTGGTGGGACTGGCGCTTCCTCGGCCTCATCGCCTTCTCCACCGCCGTCGATTAC
>JAUICJ010000002.1 GCA_030427925.1 Bacteroidia bacterium
TGCCTTGGGAGCAGCCTCGTCGGCTCCACTTACATCTTGGACGAACCGAGCATCGGCCTGCACCCGCACGACACCCAGCGACTCATTGCAGTCCTCCACGGATTGCGCGATTTGGGAAACACGGTCGTGGTGGTGGAGCACGACGAGGACATCCTGGCCGCTGCCGATCACGTCATCGACATGGGGCCGCTGGCGGGAACGCACGGCGGCGAAGTGGTATTCTCGGGCACCTTGGAGGCGTGTGCATCCCTTCCTGCGGATCACCCTTCGTTGACTGCGGCTTATTTGTCCCAGCGAAAGCGCATTCCCCTTCCCGAACGTCCACGGCCCTTGAAAGATGTTCTGCAACTGCGGAGCGCACGGGCGAACAATTTGAAGGGCGTTGACATCGACATCCCGCTGCACGCCTTGACCGTGGTGGCCGGAGTCAGCGGATCGGGAAAGAGCACCCTCATCAACGAAGTCTTCACCCCGCTCGTGCGGGCGGAGTTGGAGGGCCTTCAACCTCCGAGGGCACGCGGAACGTTGAGCGGAGAATGGGGCAACCTGAACTCGCTGGAAAGCGTGGACCAAAACCCGCTCGGTAAAAACTCCCGCTCCAACCCCGTCACCTACGTCAAAGCCTTCGACGACATCCGCGCCTTGTTCGCGTCGACCGCCATGGCTCAAGCCCGAGGCTACAAAGCGGGACACTTCTCCTTCAACGTGCCGGGAGGCCGCTGCGACCAATGCGACGGGGAAGGCGAAGTCACGATCGGCATGCAGTTCATGGCCGACATTCGATTGACGTGCGATGCGTGCAAGGGATTGCGGTTCAAGTCCGATGTCCTCGAGGTCAAGTGGCGCAACCGGCACATCGCCGATGTCCTCGCCATGACCGTCGACGAGGCCATCGGCTTTTTCTCGGAAAACGACCCGACCTCCAATAAGCGACCGGCAGCCTTGACCAAAATCGTCGAAAAGCTCCAGCCGCTGGCCGATGTTGGACTGGGGTATTTGGCGCTCGGCCAGGGTTCCCACACCCTCAGCGGCGGGGAGGCGCAGCGCATCAAACTCGCCACCTTCCTTTCCAAGGGCTCGCGCAACGGCTCAACGCTGTTCGTATTCGATGAACCCACCACGGGCTTGCACGTGCACGACGTTCAGCGCTTGCTCGACGCGTTCGACGCCCTCATCGACCAAGGCCACACGTTGGTGGTCATTGAGCACCACCTCGATGTGTTGGCCCATGCCGACCACCTCATCGACATGGGACCGGGCGGTGGCGCCGCGGGCGGGCAGTGCGTCTTCCAAGGCCCACCCGAAGGCGCCCTCCAAGCGCCGGATTCCGTAACAGGTCCCCACCTGCAATCGAAATTCGTTCCGGCACAGGCCTAAACGACATCGGCCGGCAACCGCCCGTTGAGGGAAGTGCCGGCCGATGCCCACGGAGGCTTGGAAATCAGTCCCGTGGAGGCAGCTCCAATTTCACGCCTTCGACCTGAATGGGCGTGACGCTGCCGACGATGTTGCCGGCTTCGTCAAACGTTTGGGCTTCGCGTCCATGCAAGTTGATGACGCCTTCAATGGGTCCGTCAGCGGTGAGTTGCATGAGCAGGATTTTCCGGTCGGGAGGAGCGATGGCTTGGAATTCCGTCGGAACGACGAACCACGCTCCGTTGTTGGTTTCGAAATCGCCCCCTGCTTCGAAGGCATCGAAGCTCAAGTCGGGTGGGAAGGAAGACACCTTGTTGAGGTAGTTGTCCGCCTTTCCGATGGTGAACCAGGTGTCGTAACGCAAGGAGCGGTCCTGCTCCACGTCATACCGCTGAACCTCACTCGCAAGCGCGCCACCTTTAGGATGCTGGTAGAAACCGTTTTCGGCGTGCAGTCGCAACGGCGCGTTTTCCTCGCCAAACACGGCGTCAATGACATCACCGGGGTTCTCCATCAACGCATAAACGCGCCAAGTTTGGCCTTTAACGAGGCCGTTGTTGGGGACCTCCTCGATGACGAGCTCTTGGAATTGAGCGAATGTCAACGCGGGAGCGAGCGCCAACGCTAGGGTAAAAATCTTCTGCATGTCCTGGTAGTTCCCCCTAAATTTACAACAATTGAATCAGCGGACAAGTCGGCTGCGGCTGATGATGCGCTTGCTGTTGAGCGATCGGCTCGAGAACCCCCCGTTGCGCGGCATGAAATAGGTCAAGGTGACCTCGTGCGTGTGGGGGCTGAACAAGCGCGCGTCCGTGGACGTGATGTCGTAGGTATAGGCCAAACCGAATTGCTCGTAATCGAAGCCCGCCCCCACGAGCACCGCATCCCCTGCTCGGAAGCCGAGCATGAGCCATGCCGTTTGGGCGTAACGCGCTTTCGCATAGACGTCCAATTGTGCAGGAGTCACTGCGGTGAACCGAACAAGGCCGGCGGTTTCGATGGAGAAATCCTTGTTTACATCGTATTCGTAACGCCCCATGAACCGAAAATGGCGGAACAGGGAGTTCTCGTTGTTGGTGGTGCCGATGTTGGAAGGGTTGATTCCGGATTTGGACTGAAGCAGCTGCGGAATGGCAAAGCCAAACGAGTACGCATCCCCGAAAATCATCATGCCAAAGTTCGCGTCCAAGCTCATGCTCTGCTCCATGCCCCATTGCAGCGCCGGATCCTCCACATCCCACACCTCCAAATCGTTGTCAAACGACCACTGGCTGGCCATCAAACTCAATCCGAACGAAACCGCGTCGTAGTTGTTCAGGTCGATCGTGTAACTCCCCGTCAATTCGACCCCAGATTGCTGAATGGCCCCTCCGGTGTTGTCCGAATAGATGACCCCGCCAATGCCGAATCGGTTGGGCAAGCTGGTGTGTGCCGAAATGGTGTTGGTGCGCGGTGCGCCGTCAAATCCCGTCCACTGGTTGCGGAACGAAGCGGAAATGGGGCTTTCCGGCAACGTGCCCGCCACAGCGGGATTGCTCAAGTAAGGGTTGACTAAAAACTGCGACCGGCGGAAGACTTGCTGCGCCTGCGCAGTCGTAGCGAATCCTGCCACCAATGCGGCTCCCCATGCGATGTTGCGGATGATGCTCATGGTGACTTAGTATTTCAAGGTGACGGTTCCCGTAATCGGCGCATTGCCGTTCGCGAACTCGATGGTGTAGTAGTAATCGGCCATGGGCAGGGGCGCGTTGTTGTAACGGCCATCCCACCGGGTTTCGTAGCCCTGGGATTCGAACAGCACCTGACCGTAGCGATTGAACACCGTCACGCGGGCGCTCGGGAAGTATTCCAATCCCCCAACGATCCACTCATCGTTGTAGCCGTCCCCGTTGGGCGTGATGGCTTCCGCGATGAAGAGGCATCCGATGGTCGGCTCGACTTCGACGGTTTGGGTGATGGTGCAACCGAGGTCGTCCGTGATGACCACGCTGTAGACGTCTTCGGCCAGTCCCGTTGCGGTGGCTGTGGTTTGGGCCAAATTATCGCTCCACAAGAACTCAATCGGCTCGTACCCCCCCGTCACCGAGGCGGTCGCCGTGCCATCCTCCTCGTTCCAACACGTCACCGGTGAGCTCAGCATCACCACTTCCATGTCCGTCACCTCCTCGGCCCCGACCACGAACACCGTGTCCTCCGTGCAGCCCACAGCGTCCACCAACGAAACCGCGTATTCCCCCTCGTACAAATTGTCCAAATCAATGCCCGCCGGGAACACCTCCCAAGTCAGCACGCCCGTGCCCCCAGTCGGGAAGATGTTCGCGGCCCCGTCGTTCATGCCGGTGCAGGTTACGTTCGTGACCGCCATCAGCACTTCAAGCGCGGGCGGCGCATCGATGGTGAAAGCCGACTCCGTTACGCAGCCGTTGGCATCGGTAACCGTCGCCTCGTATTCGCCTTGACACAGCGCGCCCAAGTTGAAGTTCGTGCTGCCGTTGACTTCCAACTCAATCGACCCTGTTCCTCCTGCAAAATCGAGGATGGCGCTGCCGTTGCAGTCCCCACCACAGGCGATGTTTTGGGTGGACAACACCTCCAAAGTCAGCGGATCCGGTTCGACAAACAGGATGTCGGACTGCAACGTGCAGCCGCTCTCGTCGATGATTTCCAAGGTTGTGGTGCCCGCCCCAAGGCCCTCAAGGGTGAACGGCAACGTCGTGGCAACGGGCGAAACCAACTCGATCTCGCCGGTCCCCCCAATGGCGCTCACGCTCACCGACCCATCGTCAAATCCAAAGCACGAAATTTCATCCGTGTTCAAGATCAACTGCATCGGCTCCGGCTCCGTCAGGGTCAAGCCCGTCACGGACACCATGCAATTCGATTCATCCATGACGTTGATGGTGTACGTCCCCACCGGCAAATCGAAGCACGGGGTGTTCACGAACGCATCCTCCGGGGGATCCACTTGGTACATCAACGTGCCATTGCCTCCCGAGGCTCCCACCACGCAAATCGACCCATCCGCCTGCCCCGCGCAGCTCACGTTGCTCACGACGACATCGAACTCAATCGGCGTGGGCTCGGAAATGACCACCGTGTCTTGAATCACGCAGTTGTTGGCATCGATGGTGTTGGCCAAATACGTTCCCGCGCACAAGGCATTTGGATTCGCTCCCGCACCGGCCAGCGTCGTCACCACAAAATCATAGGGAGCTGTTCCTCCCGAAGCGGACTGAACCACCGTTCCGTTGCACTCTCCAGCACAACCGAGGTCCGTGGAATTCACTTCCGTCGCCACCGCTTCCGGCTGCGTGATTTCAAAATCCGTTGTTGCCGTGCAACCGTTTTCGTCGGTGATGGTCACGTCGTAGTTCGCCGGCCCCAAGTCAGCGAAGTTGACCACCAACGGAGCGCCTCCCGCCAACGCATCCATCGCGGGGTTCGCCTCCCAAATCAACGTTCCGGTGCCACCGGTCACCACACCGGACACGGCGCCATCGTCCGCCCCGAAACAGGTCACGTCCTCGGCCTCCAAGTTGAACAGCAATGCAGCCGGGCAATTCAATTCAATCAAGGCTTCCACCGCGCAGCCGTTTGCATCCTCTGCGTGGAACTCGTAGCCCCCATCCCCTTGGATGCAAGGCAAGCCGATCCAATCGTTTTGCCCGTTGGGCAGGGTGATGACCCCGGGATTCGTCGCGAGGAAAGCCGAAAACTCGTAGGGTTCCGTTCCGCCAGCAACTTCCATGTGCACGACGGACGCGTTCTCTCCAGGGCAAACGTTGTCTTGCTCCAGCGTGAACGACACCTCAAAAGCCGGTGGTTCAACGAACGAGAACGCCTCCGACGTGTCGCGGCAGGTGTTGCCATCGACAAGGGCTACGAAGTATTCCCCTTCAGCCAAGCCCGTGAATTGGTTGTTGCCCGTTTGCGTGGCGATGAGCGTGGTGTCCGCGGCGCTGAACAACTCGTACGTGATGCCGGGGTTGGCGCCACCTTGTGGCTGGATTTCCACCGTGGCCAAATCCCCGAAGCAGTCGATGTCGCTGATCACGTTCACGGCCGCATCCTCCTCGGACCAGACCTCGCATGGGGGTTCCACCGTGAGCATGCCACCGTTGGTTTCCATGCAGTACAACTGGATGTCTCCGGCCGCTTGGCTGCCCTCGGGAAAGACCTGAAAGCAGGCGTGAAAGTCAAACGGACCGCATGTGGTGATGTGGAACAACTCGATTTGGAGCGATTCCCCGCAAACCAACCCCGCGCCTCCATTCAAGATGAACGCCCCGTCGTCCACGGTCATGTCGCAAAAACCCGTGATGTTGTTGTAGACCGAGGATATGTTCGGCGTAGCCAGGATGCCCACTCCTCCGAAAGACAGGTAGCTATCGAATTCAAGCTCCGGAATGAGGGAAAAGAAGATTTCGTTCAAACTTTCCAAATACAACACCCCGTACAGCGGCGTGTTGTAGCATCCGCAAGGCGCGTTCAAAACGATCGGCGCGGTCAAATCCGCCGCGTTGTTGGCCGAGAACACCGAAACGAGCTTGTCAGTGGGGTTGGTGAAGTTGGCGAAGACCCGATAGGTCGTATACCCAGCGAGCACATTCTCCTCGTCAAAGTCGTAGGCCGGCGTGCCGGGCGCGCTCCCTGTGAGGGGCGCCGGGGCGTAAAATGTCGTGTCCACTTCCCAGGTCACGGACACCATTTGGCCTAAAACACTGAAGTTCAATAAAATGAGACCAACAAATGCGGCCCATGCAGATGGCAAAACTCCGGTGCGAATGTTCTTTTGAATCATGGCAGGTTCGGTCAATTCTCGCTCCAATTAGGACGTCAGAAGGAAAGACCAACACAGCGCCTGAAGCGTTGCTTCGTCCTAACTTCGGCGCGCAAAATAAGGCAATATGGGCAGACAACGCACACCCCACAAATGAGCACGCGCACGGAAGATTGGCCGAAGGCGACCCGGCCCCACCGTTTGGTCCACGTAGATGAGCAGGTGGTGGTGGTGGACAAACCGAGCCACCTGTTGGTCCATCGGACGGACCTCGCCCTCCAAGACCCCGATAACTTGCGCGAACGGCTGCTGGCCGAAGGGGTCATCGATCACCGCTGGCACCCCGTCAACCGCATCGACCGACCGACGAGCGGCCTCGTTCTGTTTGCACGTGGGGGCGAGGCGCACCGCATGCTCCACGAACAGTTCGCCTCCCACCGCGTCGAAAAGCGCTACGTGGCGATCGTTCGGGGATGGCTGGACGCCCCGTGCACCGTGGACAAACCCCTCCCCACCAGCCACAACGCCCTTCCGAAGGACGCGTCAACGGACTTCATTCCAAGGGCCCATTTCGAATGGCCGGTGGCCATCACCCGCTACCCCACGAGCCGCTTCAGCCTCGTCGAATGCCGCCCCTCCACGGGCCGCTACCACCAAATCCGCTTGCACCTGCGTCACCTGCGCCACCCCATCATCGGCGACTCCGCGCACGGCGACAAACCGCACAACCGGTTCTTCGCGGACCACTTCACCCACCGGCCGCTGTATCTGCATGCGGGTCACCTCGCGATCCGGCATCCAGACGGAACGGAACGCCTCTGGAAATCGCCGTTGCCGGAAGATTGGCAGGAAGTGATGGAAACGTTTGGATGGGGGACGGAAACCGCTTTCCTTCGTGATTGATGTTTGGTTTCGACGACCGGGATAAAACCGAATTCCCCTTTCCCTTTCGCACGGGCGAGGCATGGGAAGCGCCAGAGTACGGCAACCCCCTCGCGTGGGGGCTGCATCCGCGTTTCAACAAATTGCAGGCGTGGCCGAAGGGCTACGGTCCGATGCCGGACCCGGTGCCGCACCCCTTGCACCCGGCGGTGATTCCCGCGGCCGATTCGGCGGCTCCGTTGGCCGATGTGTTTTTCGTGCACCCGACGACGCACCGCGGTGTGGGTGAAGAGTGGAACGCCGCGTGGAACGACGAGGTGGCACGGGCCATCGCCGACGCGTGGCCGCTTCAGCACCAGGCTTCGGCGTTTCGGGGATGCGGTCGGGTGTTCGCCCCGCGTTATCGGCAGGCGCACCTTCGCGTCTTTTATCAGGATGTGCCGGATGGAGCGGCGGCGTTGGATTTGGCCTACAGCGACGTGCGGCGCGCCTTCGACTGGTACCTCGAGCACGAGGACCGCGGGCTGCCCCTCATCCTCGCGGGACACAGCCAAGGGAGTTACCACCTCATCCGGCTGATGCGCGAACGATTCGATGACGCCGGTTCGGAGCTCGCCCAACGGTTGGTGGCCGCTTATGTGCCGGGGATGCAACTCGACCCCGCCGGTTTTCAGCACCTGAAGCCGATGCACGAGCCGGAGGCCACTGGAGGTTACTTGACGTGGATGACGGTGGCGCGCGGGCACTATCCGGATTACTACCGCGATGACTTCGTGAAAAATCCGACCGTGAATCCGACAACTTGGACAGCGGATTTGGAGGAATACAGTGCTTATGGGGCGCACCTCGGCATCCTGAACCGGAAGATGCAGCTGCGGTATTCGCGGACCATTCGAGCCATTCCAAAGGACGGACTGCTGTGGATTCGGCCGCTCCGGATGCCGTTGGGGTCGATGCTGGGGTTGAAGGATTGGCACATTGCGGATTACAATTTGTTCTGGGCCAACATCCGGCACAACGCGGAACTGCGGACGCAAGCGTGGCATGCGCGCCACCGGAACGGCTGAGCAGGTCGGGACGAAAACGCGCGGTGGTCGGAGGCGCGCGGGTTAACTTTGCGGCGGTTTTGGCCTCAAACACCATCAACGACATGGTTACCCAACAGACTCCCCCTGCCCCCTACCGCCCGACGCACCAAGTGCGCATTGTCACCGCCGCGAGCCTGTTCGACGGCCACGACGCGGCCATCAACATCATGCGCCGCATCATGCAGCGTTCCGGCTGCGAGGTCATTCACCTCGGACACGACCGCAGCGTCGATGAAGTCGTCAACTGCGCGATCCAAGAAGACGCGCAAGGCATTGCCATGACGTCCTACCAAGGCGGGCACATCGAGTACTTCAAGTACATGAAGGACCTGCTCGACGAGCGCGGAGCCGGGCACATCCGCATTTTCGGTGGCGGTGGCGGCACGATTTTGCCGGAGGAAATCGCGGAATTGCACGCGTACGGCATTGAGCGGATTTACCACCCGGACGATGGCCGCGCGATGGGCTTGCAGGGAATGATCAACGACCTCATCGAGCGGGCGGACTTCGCGACGGTGAGCGGGGTGGCGGCGTTGGACGGCGCGTTGGAACGGCTGGCTGAAGGCCAAACCCGAGACATCGCCCGCTGCATCACGGCGGCAGAAACCGACCCCGAAGGCTTCGGCGCGGCCTTCTCCCAAGCCCATTCGGAACTGCCCGCCGTGCCCGTCCTTGGCATCACCGGCACGGGGGGTGCGGGCAAGTCCTCCATGGTCGACGAGCTCGTGCGGCGTTTCCTCCTCGACTTTCCGGACGCCCGGATCGGCCTCATCAGCGTCGACCCCTCCAAGCGCAAAACCGGCGGCGCCCTCCTCGGCGACCGCATCCGCATGAACGCCATCCAAAACGGACGGGTCTACATGCGCTCCCTCGCCACGCGCCAATCCAACCTCGCCCTCTCCAAGCACGTCGCCGAAGCGGTGAACGTCCTGAAAGCCGCGCGGTTCGACCTCATCGTCCTCGAGACTTCCGGCATCGGCCAAAGCGACACGGAAATCATGGACCACAGCGACGTAGCCCTTTACGTCATGACGCCCGAATTCGGCGCCGCCACCCAACTCGAAAAAATCGACATGCTCGATTTCGCTGACGTGGTGGCCATCAACAAGTTCGACAAACGCGGCGCGCTGGACGCCATCCGCGACGTGCGCAAGCAGTTCAAGCGCAACCACGACCTGTGGGACGCCGCGGACGAGGACTTGCCCGTGGTAGGCACCATCGCATCCCAGTTCAACGACCCGGGGACGAACCGGCTCTACCGAATGGTCATGGACCGGCTGGCGGAGCGCACGGAAACGGACCTTCGTTCCACGTTTGAAGGGCCAATGGACGACAGCGAGAAGGTCTTTGTCATCCCGCCGGGCCGGGTGCGCTATTTGAGCGAAATCGCCGAATCGAATCGCGCCTACAACGCATGGGTGGACCAACAAGCCGAGCGGGCGGGAACGCTCCAGGCCTTGCGCGTCGCAGCGGAGGCCCTTTCAGAAACCGACCGCGGAGCCGTGCTGGCACGGGCCGAGGAACTCACCATGGAAATCGACCCGAAGAATTTGGTTTGGCTCGAAAAGTGGCCGGAACTCCGGGATCGGTATCGGGCGGCGATTTTCAGCTTTCAAGTCAGGGACAAGCAAATTGACGTTGAAACCACCACGGAAAGCCTGTCTCACCAGCGCATTCCAAAGGTCAGCGTGCCCCGTTTATCCGGCTGGAAGGACTTGCTGCGGTGGGCGCTACAAGAGAACTTGCCCGGGGCCTTCCCTTACACGGCGGGCATTTATCCGTTCAAGCGCCAAGGCGAAGACCCGACGCGCATGTTCGCCGGTGAAGGGGGGCCGGAACGAACGAACAAGCGGTTCCATTACGTTTCGTTGGGCATGCCCGCCAAGCGGCTCTCGACCGCGTTCGACAGCGTGACGTTGTACGGGCGCGACCCGGACCCGCGCCCGGACATTTACGGCAAGGTCGGCAACAGCGGTGTGAGCGTCTGCAGCCTCGACGACGCGAAGAAGCTCTACAGCGGATTCGATTTGTGCGACCCGGCGACCTCGGTTTCGATGACCATCAACGGCCCTGCGCCCATGATGCTCGGATTCTTTTTGAACGCGGCCATCGACCAACAGTGCGAGCGGTTCATCCGGGAACACGGGTTGGAAGAACGCGTCGAATCCGCGCTCAAGGCCCGTTGGGAGGACCGCGGTTTGCCGCGCCCGAAGTACGAAGGAGCCCTGCCGGAAGGCAACGACGGATTGGGGTTGCTGTTGCTGGGAATTACCGGAGACGAAATCCTCGAACCATCGGATTATGAGCGGATTAAGGCCTACGCCCTCCACAACGTTCGAGGAACCGTTCAGGCGGACATCCTGAAAGAAGACCAAGCGCAGAACACCTGCATCTTCTCCACGGAATTTGCGCTGCGTCTCATGGGCGACGTGCAGCAAAGTTTCATCGATCGGGGCGTGCGGAACTTTTATTCCGTTTCGATCAGCGGCTACCACATTGCCGAAGCGGGTGCCAACCCCATCACGCAACTCGCCTTCACGCTGGCCAACGGCTTCACCTACGTCGAGTACTATTTGAGCCGAGGGATGAACATCGACCAGTTCGGCCCCAACTTGAGCTTCTTCTTCTCGAACGGCATCGATCCGGAGTACGCGGTGATCGGGCGGGTGGCGAGGCGGATTTGGGCCAAAGCCTTGCGCGAAAAATACGGGGCCTCCCCGCGCGCGCAGATGCTCAAATACCACATCCAAACGTCCGGCCGCAGCTTGCACGCTCAGGAAATCGACTTCAACGACATCCGCACCACGCTGCAAGCGCTCTACGCCATTTACGACAACTGCAACTCCTTGCACACCAATGCGTTCGACGAGGCCATCACCACCCCGACCGAACACAGCGTGCGGCGGGCGATGGCCATCCAGCTCATCATCAACAAGGAGCTCGGACTCGCGAAGAACGAAAACCCGTTGCAAGGGTCGTTCATCATTGAGGAGTTGACGGATCTCGTGGAAGAAGCGGTGCTGACGGAATTCGACCGGATCACGGAGCGCGGAGGCGTGCTCGGGGCGATGGAAACCATGTACCAGCGCTCCCGGATCCAAGAAGAGAGCTTGCACTACGAAATGCTGAAGCACACCGGGGAATATCCGATCATCGGGGTCAACACCTTCCTTTCAAAAGAGGGGTCGCCGACCATCGTGCCCGGGGAGGTCATCCGGGCGACGGAAGCCGAGAAAGCGGTGCAGTTGCAGAATGTGGAGGCGCTGCGGAGTGCCTTTGCCGAGCGCGCAGATGCCGCCGTACAGGAAGTGCAGCACGCCGCGGTGAGCGGAGGCAACGTGTTCGAGGCGCTGCTGGAGGCCTGCAAGGTCACGTCACTCGGGCGGTTAACCGATGCGTTGTTTGAGGTGGGCGGGGCCTACCGGCGCAACATGTGATGGGCGGACCGTACGCCGGCATTGCGTGGATGTTGCTCGCGACGGTGTTGTACACCTCGGCGAACTTGTGCGTCAAGGCGTTGGGGCATTTGCCGACGGAGGAACTGGTGTTTTTGCGATCGGTGGTGTCGTTGGTGTTGGCGGGCGGTTGGTTGCTGGCGAAGGGCAAGCCGCTGCTGGGGTACAACCGGCGCTGGTTGCTGGTGCGCGGCGTATTCGGGACCATCGGGCTGGCCGCGTTTTTTCATACGATCCGACACATTCCATTGGCTTCGGCGACGGTCATCCAATACCTCTCTCCGATCTTCACGGTGCTGTTGGCGCGGCGGTACGATGGGCAGCAAGCGATGCGACCGGTGCAGTGGGGGTTGTTTGGGTTGGCGTTCGTGGGGGTGCTGATGGTCAAGGGGTTCGATGCGCGGGTGAGTTGGTTTTACCTGGCGCTGGGCGTGGTGAGCGCGGCGGCGGCGGGGGTGGCATATTTGGCGACCATGAAATGCCGGGATACGGACCATCCGGTGGGCGTGGTGATTTGGTTTCACTTGGTGGCGGTGCCGGTTTCGGGGTCGCTGACCGCGTTCACGTGGGTGCCGCCGGTGGGGTGGGAATGGGGAATGGCGTTGGCCGTGGGCCTGTTGAGCATTGTAGCCCAAATCGCGATGACCTTTGCCCTCCATCAAGGCCAAGCCAGCACCATCATGCCCTTCAAATACGTGGGGGCCGTGCTCGCCTTCCTCAGCGGGCTCTTCCTCTTCGACGAGCGCCTGAACGGCTACGCGCTGGCCGGCATTGGCCTTGTCATCGTGGCCGTGACGCTCAACACGCTGCTCAAGCGGCGGCCTTCACCAGCGGCCGGCTGACGAGGTAGGCCAGCGGGATGTACCCGACGAGGTCCACGGCTTCGAGCCAAAACGGCGCGGGCAACAGGGCGTTGTTGGCGATGCCACCGATGGTGAACCACGCGCCCATCACCACGCCCGGCCAAACCTGCCGCCGCCCCGAAGCCAACACGGCGGTGATGGCCCCCAACACGGTCCCACCCCAATGCGAAACCAGCACCGCCAGCATCGGACCGAGGGGCATCGCCGACATGAACTGCTCCAAGGCCTGCGGGTTCGCCGGCATTTCGTTGAGGCTGAATTCCGGCCACATCACGCCCGACAACAGGTGCAAGCCCATCATGGAAAACGAGCCGACAAAGATGGCGAGCACAAAAACAGCGAGGTACTTTAAAATCAGGGTGAACGTGTTCATGAGTCCAGGCTTCGGGCAGTCTGTAAAATGGAGGATTCGTAGCGTTGTTGAAGGCGATGCGTCAGCGGCCCCTGCCCCGGTATGGACCGGCCATCGACCTCGATGACGTGCGCGAGGGCGCCCATCGTTCCGGTCGTGAACGCCTCGTCGGCGGTGTACAGTTCCGACAAGGACAGGTCGCGCTCCGCCGCCGGAATGCCGAGTTCACGAGCGAGCTGCAGCACATAGCCGCGCGTGATGCCCGGGAGGCACGCTGTGGGCCGCGGCGTGAGCAACTCCCCGTCCCGAACAAGGAACAGGTTCGTCGCATTCGTTTCCGCGAGGAATCCCCGCTCGTCGAGCATGACTGCATCGTCCGCGCCGGCCACGTTGGCCTCGATCTTCGCGAGGATGTTGTTGAGCAGGTTCGCGTGGTGGATCTTCGAATCGAGGAACGACGGCGCATTGCGGCGGGTGGATGCCGTGATGAGCCGAATGCCTTCGCTGCCGTAGACGTAGCCCTTGTACTCCGGAAGCACGATGAGGGTCGGGCCGAAGGTGTTGAGCCGCGGATCCATGCCGCTGGTCTGCTTGCGCCCGCGGGTGAGGGTCAATCGGATGTGCACGCCGTCGGTCATGCCGTTCGCTTCGAGGGTGGACTTGACCGCGTGCCAAACCGCGTCCTCCGTCGGCACTTCAGCGAATGCCAATGCCCGAGCGGAGTCCCGCAACCGCTTCACGTGCTCGCTCCATTGGACCACCGCTCCCGATCGAACGCGCAGCCCCTCCCACACCGCATCGCCTCCTTGCACCGCGCTGTCCAGCACGTGCACCCGCGCCTCCTCGCGCGCCACCAAACCGTTGACCCAGACCTGCGTCCCCTCATTCCGAGGATCGGGTAGATTCCATTTCGCCATGGGCGGCAAGTTAATTCATCGCGTGCGCCTTCAACACGTCATGGTGCGGGCGGCATTCGGCTACCAGCGCCTGTTCGGCTGGGGTGAGCTCCGGGGCTGGCGGCAAGGACGCGCCGTGTTTCCAGCCGGACGAAGCGTGGACGTTGGCGTACCAGTATTTGGCCCAAACCCCGTCCTCCTTCCTCGGCCCCGGCTCCCACGCCATCATCCCCGGCTCCCACGCCCAACCGCACGCCGTGCACAGCGCCCGCAAGCCCGCTTCCGGATCCACCACCAGCCGATCGCTGTCCAGCACGAACACCGGCCAGCCGCGCCGCCGGCATTCCGCCCACCACCAGGCCTGCCATGCACAGCCCAAATCCTCCAACGTCGGTTCCACCCCCCCGTTCCGGTAGCTCGCCACCACAGCGGACGGTTCCCGCACGAGCAACACGTGCACGTGCTCCGCAAACACCTCAGGCGCCCAGCCCCTGAGGTGGCAGGCCATGTGCTTCAGGAACACATCGCGTCCAACACGCGGCTGCAGCAGGGGCAACAACGCCCACGGGTCGGTCGCTTGAACCGAGAGGACCTCCTGGCGCGACGGCCGTGCAGCCCCACTCAGCGCGAGGTAGTGCCCGAACAACGGCTCGTCCACCACCTCAACGTCAGCGCGTTGCGCCACGGAATACATCAGCGCCGTCGAGCGGTTGCGCGGTCCCGACCACAGCGAGACAACACGCCCCATCAGCGGATGACCTGAATGAAGCCCGAGCGCTCCTCCGGAGCATCCTTGTGCGCGGACTGCAACCGCAAGTGGTACTGGTAGATGCCATCCGGGACGTAGTGCCCCCCGCCCTGATGTTCCCCGAGCCAAGGCTGGGTCGGATCTTCCGATTCGAACACGGTTTCCCCCCACCGATTGAAAACGCGGAGGCGGTAGTTCTCCGTTAATATGGCCTCGCCCACAGGCAAGAACGCGTCGTTCATTCCGTCGTTGTTGGGCGAGAACGCCGTCGGCACATAGATCGCGAATTCAATGGGCGTGAAGTGCGCCGTCAGGACATCGGATTCCTCGATGTTGAACGCCACCTCGCGCTCCTGTGGCCCCGGGAACGGGTTCGCCTGCTCGCTCGTCCACCGATCGAACACCCAGTTGGGCTCGGGCGTCGCTGTGGCGTCCAGCGCGCCGATGGGCTCCAATCCGCCCGACCATTCGGACATCGTGCTGATGCCGCCCTCCAACAACACCGTGCCGGCTCCAGCGGGTTCCACCTTCACCGTCACTTCGATGTGCTGGATGACTTCAAAGTGAGCCGTAATCGTATCGGGTTCGTTCACGAAAATGGTGCCCGGTGAACTCGTCGCCGAAGGCGAAACGTTCAACCCCGTGGTGGTCCAACCTGTGAACACGTGCCACTCGTCCACGCCTTGCGCAGCGATGCTATGATAGCCCGCATCGGTCAGCTGACTTGCCGGGTAGGAGGCGAAGGGGATTCCGTCGAGCAAGATTTGGCCTGCACCTGCTGGTTCCACTTGGAACACCAGCATTTCTGGGTCCAAATCCGTTGCAAAATGGGCAATCAACGTCACATCACCCATCAGCTCAAAGCCCAACTCCGGGTTCTCCGGATCGAGCAACTCCACGTCGCCTTCGACGACCTCCCAAAACAAAAACGGCAAGGCGTTGCCCACATCAGCGGTCAGCGTCAACGGCAAGCCCACGAAGTAAATCCCATTGAACGGGGAAGCGGACTGGTTGATGGTCACCGTGTTCACCTCCACCTCGCCGATTCCGTCGATGAGCACCGTCACCGTCGCGGATTCCACGTCGTAGCAATCCTCCATGCCGCTCACCAACGTGGAAGCACACCGGTCGTCAATGAAGTCGTGGATTTCCTGAACGTTCGCTTCCCATTGGGCGAGGTTTCCGCCCCAACGCTGGATGTGGCGTGGCATTTCGGGCTCGATGACCGCGATCATGGAGTCGAGTGCCCAATGCATGTAGTCGCAGCTGAAGTACGTGTTGCTCAAGTCCGCATAGCGGTTGATGTACAGGGCCCAAAAATCTTCGTTCTCCAGCAAGGCGTTGAGCACGGGGACGTGGCCTTGGCCTCCTGGGTTGCCGAGGCTTTCCGGGTTGCACGGATCGGCATCCGGTTGCTGGGAGGGAACACCGGTGTAGTTCGCACCGTGCCCGAAGGTGTTGTCCATGTCCCACAGCGCATAGCGCCACCGCTTGGCATCACCGTCCGGATGGCGGCCACGCCACCAAGCGGTGTTCCAATTGAGCCAGTCGGCGCACACCACGTAGGAGTTCATCACGAAGTAGTCGATGAGGCTCATGGGATTCAGCACGCTCACGACGTAGTCGTAATTCGCGGGATCCGTCATGTCCTGCGTGGTGACGAAATTCACCAAGGTGTTCCAATCGGCCACCGAGCC
Source organism: Bacteroidia bacterium (assembly GCA_030427925.1). Taxonomy (GTDB): domain Bacteria; phylum Bacteroidota; class Bacteroidia; order Flavobacteriales_D; family Sanyastnellaceae; genus JALQTD01. The sequence continues at coordinate 16,178 of JAUICJ010000002.1, forward strand.
GTATTCCTCCCACGTGCCCCCCCACGTCTTGATGAAGTCCACGAAGTGCCGCGGTTGGTCATAGTATTCGGTGGTAAAGTCCAAATCATCCACCTTCTCCCGGTACTCGTAAACGCCCCAATACTCACCGTTCAAGTAAACGATGCACGATTCGTTCGTGCGCTCATCGAGGTGCAGGTCGGCGAGGTGACTCAGGGTTTGCACGTAGGCGTCGCGGATGTGCCCTCCACCCGAAGACGGGTAGTTGTCGTTTGCAGCGGCTTTGAAAATGAGGCGCTGGTAGGCGTCCCGCTGCTTGACGTGAAACAAGGGGGCCTCAACGGCATAGCTGTAGCCCATTTCATCGCGGGAGACGTAATCGAAGCCTTTCTGAGGATAGGCGTTCGAGTCGTTGCCGTGTTCGTTGCTGTCGCCCGTGGCTTCGCACCAAAACGTGCCATCGGGATGAAAGAATTCGACGTGAGCCGGTTCATCGACGCCTCCCCCCCATCCTCCGGGCCAAGCGCCATCCTCTTGACCGTTCCCGGAAACGGAAACGACGATCATGTCGTGCACGTCGTTGCCCACGAAGTAGGTGTTCGTCGCAATGAAACTCGTGGCCATCGCCCCAGAAGGATCGAAGGCCGCCGCGCGAATGACCGTCGTCGCGTTCACCGCAATCGGCCCCGCATACAACGTGCTGGTCGCCGTCGGCGCATACCCGTTCGTCGTGTACCGAATTTCCAACCCAGCCGCTCCATCGAGGGCCACGGTCGTCCCTGCTGCGACCACCCCTGCCTCCACCGAAAAGGACGGCGTGGGAGCGTAACCGCTGTAGTACGTGCCTCCGTTGGAGGCATTGGGCGTCGGGGTGGCGCACACCACCCAATTGTTGCTCCCATCCACGTCGCGGGACCAACTGTGGTCCGCTTGATTCGGCGTCCAGTCCACGCCAAACGTGTGCTGCTCCAAAATCGCTCCGGATGGATCGGCAAAAACGATGGACTCGCCTGCGGTTTGGCGGATCTTGAAATTGGTGTTCAAGTTGCCCCCCGCATACAGGTTCGCAGGAACCTCGCCTTCTGCGGAACACATCACCATCAGATAACCGCCTGCGTTCACCTGCGTGCCCGCCGGGATCTCAAATTTCGTCGCGTCGGCGGGATCGTCACTCAAAAAGTAACCGCCCAAATCCACCGCCGCACCCGTGGGGTTGTAGAACTCCACGAAATCCTCGTTGTCCCCACCGATTCCGAGCGAATAGTTCGCTGCAGAAAACTCGTTGATCACGACTTGGCCCATGACGCCATTCAGGGAGCCAAGTGCACAACACCACGCAAGCAAGAGAGCAGAACGCTTCATTTCAATGGATTCTAAATCAGTGAATCGACAACCGTCCCGTCATCGGCTGGGCGTTGCGCCCCGTCAACCGATACACGTAGCTTCCCGGTTCCAAATCTTCTCGTTGGAGGCGAAGCTCCACCCCGTTGACCACCTCGCTGCGCACCACGCGTCCTCGAGCATCGAGCAATTCGAAGAGCACCGGCTGGCGGCTGGGATTGTCGAAACGAATGAGCGCCTCATCGGTCATCGGATTCGGGAACACCATCGGAGCTGCAGCCGTAAACTCGCTGACCGAATTCACCAGAACGCAACCGTTCTCGATGAGGTTCACCGTGTTTTCGTATTGGTCGTTCACGACGTCCACGATGTTGTCGATGCAAATCTCGTCGGAGACATTCGACCAATAAAGCCGCACAAGCGGAACCCATTCGTAGTTTTTCTTGAAGCTCTCACCTTCGTAGGACAAACCGATGACCTTCTGTCCCCCCGGCATGTGCGCCGGTTGAATCGGGTACTCGATGGGATCGGCGATGCTCACTGCGCTGGCGATGCCCATTCCGCTCACCACGAACTCGTAGCCCACGATTCGGTTGTTGGGATTCAAAACGTGCACGTCCACAAAGCCCTCGCTCGTGTTCACCGCACCGATGGAGAACCGAACGGAATCGAAAGGATTCGTGATGGCCACGACCGGAAATTGGCACTTGTCGTGGACACCGGACGAGTCGGGGTGTTGGTGCGCCGCGTTGAAAAATTGGCACTGCGACATCAGGGCAGCGTCCGTCACGCTGATGGCTCCGTCTTGGTCGATGTCCGTGCACGGAAGCGCCTCAATGTCATTGCCCAAAATGTGCTCGACGTAATCGACCGCATCCGAATACTCCTGCGCACCGTTCGCATCGAGGTCACCCATGAGGGCGGAGCCGTTGCAGTCCCCATTGCAGTCGGGCTGCGCCAAACCGAACACCTCTCCCATGCAGTCGGTGTACTGGGGGCAGTCGTCGAATTCCTCGATGACCAGCGCGCCGCTGGAGCGGTCCATGCCGATGCACACCACGGCCCAGTTGTTGTCGTACGAAATTTCGTAACGCCCCAAGGCGTCTGGGCTCTCGTCCCAGTTCACGCGCACGACCAACTGGTATTGGCCGTCGGGAATGTCGGTGACATCGATCCATTGGCAGGACAAACCGCTGCTGTAGATGTCTCCACAATGCGCCGAAATGCCCATGTTGCTGCAACCGTATTGCGCCGTTCCCCCATCGCTGCATTCCAAATCCATCACGCAGAATCCATTCTTGAAACCGATGGGCAAGGCGGTGCCGTCCATTTCGAACAAGATGTACTCCGCATACCCTTTGTAGTGGAAGTGGTTGTGGCAATCGCCCCATTCGAATTGCTGGGTCTCCGCGTTGTTGGACGTTGGGCCGATGTAGTAGTCCACGTCCCCAACGTTCTTGATGTGGGTCGTGAACCGGACCAACTCCCGCGTTCCATAGCCGTTCAAACAGCCTTCCCCGACATAGCAATCCCCCTGCCCCACATTCAAGGTCGCTGCAGTCAAGCTGTTGGAAATCGCACTTTCCAACACCGTCAAGTCCGGCCCCGTGCAATCCGGATCACCCGGGTAAGAGCAATCCCCCGAATCGACCTCCGCCAGCGGGCTGTAATTGCACGCCGCCTCGTCCATGCAGCCAGTCGGCGGCCCCACAAAGTCGAACTCCCATGCAAAATCCGCGTTGCACGAACCGTCGAGGCTCGCGATGCGGATCCAATACGTGACGCCTCCTTCCAACAGCACCGTCAAGTTCGCTGACTCCCCGCAACCGCCTTCGAAATCGTCGTAATAAATCGAACCTTCGTTGGTGTCGTCGAAGTTGTTCATGTTGCAGTAATCGTAGACCCAAAGCCGCGTGTTGCAAGCCGCCTCGCACGTGCTCAGGAGGTACATGCCGTTCGCCGGTGGGGTGAACGTGTACCAATACGTGTCGGCTGTTTGGTCCACCATGCCGTAATCGGCGTCCGTCAGCAGCTGAGCGTCCGAACACGTATAACCTTCTGGACAAAGGAAGTAAGCGGACTCACCAAAACCGTAGCTGTTGCCCGAAGCCACTTCCACCCCATCGATGGAAATCCAGTAACCTCCCGGGCTGTAAATGCCATCGCCGTAGGTATCGTTGATGTGGAATTCGAGGCATGGCGCCTCTTCCTCCGAAGCAAAACACACCACGGTCTCCTCCAACACCCCCGAAGTTCCGCCGCCGCCTTCCGCCAAAACGACCGTCCCCGAGAGCAACTCCCAGGAGATTTCGTTGGGCCAATTGTCCGGTTGTACTCCGATGGTGATTTCGATTTCACCGGCCGCACATTGAGCGGCAAGGTGATGAGGTGCCAGGGATAGGATTCCCAAAACGAGGAACAGAGGCGAATAGGGCTTCATGGCGTTGGTTTCAAATCGTTGCAGTCGGGTAAGTTACTGCATCCACGCTCTAAACCCGCAAGGGGCTCAAAGCGTTGCACGCGTCGTGAACAAAATGAGAGGCGCGTTGCAACTGCTTCAAGTTGCGCTATTTTTGCGGCATGTCACACGATCACCACGAACCCCAACAGAACGAAATCGCTGGACCCGTCGTGTTCGCGCTGATGATGTTCGCCATCGTCATCATGGCGATTGCCTTCATGGCCTCCTGAATCCCACGGGCGATTTCGTGAAAAAACCCCGCGTCGGCAGCCGATGCGGGGTTTTTCTTTTCGGGCAAGATCGCGTCAGCGAACGAGGTCCATTTCCTCGACGAGGTGGCCAGCACCGGCATAGATGTCAACGACCCAAAGCACATAACGGATGTCCACCATGATGTTGCGGCATCGGGTCTCATCGAATAAGATGTCGCTCATCGTGCTCTCCCACGTTCGGTCGAAATTGATGCCGATGAGCTCCCCATCGCCATTGAGGGCAGGCGAACCGGAATTGCCGCCCGTGGTGTGGTTGCTCCCGGTAAAGCACACCGGCAAGTCGCCGTCCGCGTTGCCATATCCCCCCCATTCTCCCCGGCGCAACGCTTCGACCAAATCCTCCGGCAAATCGAAATCCGCGTCCCCCGGAATGTACTTCTGCAGGATTCCCTTGTGCGTCGTAAACGGCTCGTAGCGCATGCCATCGTAAGGAGCGGAGCCTTCCACTTTGCCATACGTCAAGCGCAAGGTGCTGTTCGCATCCGGGAAAAAGGCCTCGTCGGGAAAGAGCTCGCGCAGGGCTTGGGTGTAGGTGGCTGTCTGAAGGTCGAGGGCTTCGCGCAACCGACCGTACTCGGGTGCCACGGTTTCAAAGTACGTGCTGCGCAGTTGCGCGATGAGTTGGAATGCCGGGTCTTTCGCGAGCTTGGAAAACGCCTTCGGGCTGCCTTTGTCGAGGAGCGCCACCAGGGCCTCTTCGTCGTCGAAGATGGATTTTCCGAACAAATCCGAAGCGAAGTCGGTCCCATTGGCCACTCCTTGCAACGCTTGCGGCAGGAATTCCGGACGGGGGGTGTGGGCGATGTACGGCCCCGTGAGCGCAGCGAGGATGGCCTCGTCGGTCGCAGCGTCGTACGTGCGGAAGTGCCCGCTCACCGTTCCGCGCAGGGATTCCAACGTGGACTGCCATTCGCCCTTTTCTTCCAGTTCTGCACCGGACTCGATGGCGTTGCGAAAGGCGTGTGCGAAGTTCAAGATGTCGGCACCGTAGTACACGTATTCGATGAAGAGGGCCCGGGCGGTTTGGTAAGGGAAGTACTCCGCGTTCAGGGCTTGGATGGCGGGGACGCAAGCTGCGTAGGTGCGGTTGCCCGCTTGGGAGGCACGCTTGGCGAAGGAGGATTCGAGGTCGCGCTTCTTGCCCAGGGCGTTGAGTTCGATGAGGCCTTTGTTTTGGCCGATCCACTTCTTCCAAGCGTTCGCCACGCTGCTCTGCTTGTCCGCATAGCCGATGCGCAACGCTGCCGAGGAGGCGCGGGCCGCGTTGATGACCGCCAGGCTCGCGTCCCGCATGCCGATGCGCATGGGGTTGAGCTCGTTGATGACGAATTCCACGGCGTCCGATGTCAAGTACTGCTCCGTGGTTCCCGGGAAACCGAAGACCATGGTGAATTCACCGGGTTCCACGCCGCCGATTTGGACGGGAAGGTGGTGCGCAGGGCGGTAGGGCACGTTGTCTTCGGAGATGTCGGCGGGCGCGTTGTTCGCGTCGGCGTAGATGCGGAAGATGGAGAAATCGCCGGTGTGCCGAGGCCAAACCCAATTGTCCGTGTCCCCACCGAATTTCCCCACCGCACTCGGCGGCGCCCCGACCAAGCGCACGTCCCGGAAGGTCCGCGTCGTGATGAGGTAATGCGAGTTGCCAAAATCGAAGGCCACGACCTTCCCTTCCAAGTCCGTGCCTTCAATGGCTTCGGCGACGATGGCTTCGCGCTCCGCATCGGCGTCCTCGGCTCCGGCCATGCGCTCGGTCACGTCCACGATGCGGTCGATGAACGTCGCCGTCAAATCCGGGTTGATGAGCTCTTCGGCCCGTGTCATCGCCCAAAAGCCGTCAGTCAGGTAGTCGTTTTCGACGGTGCTGTGGTATGCGATTTGGCCATAACCGCAGTGGTGATTGGTCAACAAGAGGCCCTGATCGCTCACCATTTCCGCCGTACAACCGCCCCCAAAATGCACGATGGCATCCTTCAAACTGCCCTGGTTCACGCTGTAGATGTCTTCCGCCGTCAGGTGCAAGCCCATGGCCTGCATCTCCCCTTCGACGGCTTCGAGCAACGTGGGGATCCACATCCCCTCTTTCGCTCCGGCGCTGAAGGTAAACAAGGCAAAGAGGGCGCTCAAGGCGGCGTGCTTCGATGGAACTTTCATGGTCAGACGTTGATTTGAAGGCTGCAAGTTACCGATTTCGTCGGCTTACCTTCGCGGGCATGGAACGCATAGATTTTCGATCCGACACGGTCACGCGGCCAACGGCCGATATGCTGGCCGCCATGGGCGCAGCGGCAGTGGGCGATGACGTGTTTGCAGAGGACCCCACCGCGGGGGAATTGGAGCGGCGCTGTGCCCGGATGCTGGGGCACGAAGCGGGGCTGTTTTTCCCCTCTGGAACCATGGCGAATCAAGCGGCCATTCAGGTGCACGTCGCACCGGGGGACGAAGTCATTTGCGGGGATTTGAGTCACATCTACCATTACGAAGGGGGCGGCATCGCACGCAATGCGGGGGCGTCCGTCCGACTGCTTGGCGGCAACCGGGGGCGATTCACCGCGGAGCAGGCCGTTGCCGCCATCAACCCGCCCGATAGCCACTTCGCCCGCACCGCCTTGATCGCCCTCGAAGACACGGTGAACAAAGGCGGGGGCGCGGTTTGGGCGGAGGACGAGATCGAGCGGATTCGCGCGGTGGCGGACGAGCGGGGATTGCCGGTTCACTTGGATGGAGCGCGGCTCTGGAACGCACAAGTGGCCCGCGGCGCCAGCGTTGGAACGGATGCGGACTGGTCGGGCTATGGCCGGCGATTCAACTCCATCTCCGTGTGCTTTTCGAAGGGCTTGGGCGCGCCCGTTGGCTCGGTGCTGGTCGGTTCGGCGGATTTCATTCGCCGGGCGCATCGGGTTCGGAAGGTCATGGGCGGAGGGATGCGCCAAATCGGAGGCCTCGCCGCCGCTTGCCTGCACGCCCTCGACCACCACTTGCCGGAACTGCACCGCGACCACGAGCGGGCGCGGCGGTTGGGAGAGGCCCTGTTGGCCCACCCCGACTTCACCGGGCTCGAACCCGTGGAAACGAACATCGTCATCGCGGAATTGCGCCCGGGTGTTTCCGCCGCGGATGCCACTCGGGAACTCGAGGAACGGGGCATGCGGTGCATGGCGTTTGGCCCGACGAAAATCCGCTGGGTCCTGCACCGCGACCTGAACGACGCCCACCTCGACCGCGCGTTGGCCGTGCTCGCGGCGTGGCGCGCTGGGTGAATCAGCGCACCACGTGGACGCGCTGAACGTCCCGCCCTTCCTGCGACTCGAAAAAGTACACCCCCGCGGGCCAATCGGCCACGTTCAATTGCCCCTTTGATTCCGCCAACTCGGCAACCACGCGGCCGGTGGCATCGCGCACCCGCCCGGTTTGGCTTCCTGCTGGCAACTGCCAATTCACCACATCCGCCGCCGGATTCGGAAACACCATGAAGGCCTCAGCATCGAGCGCTTCCACCCCGGTGCTGCACGAACCGATGGTCAAAATCAGCACATCCGAGTGCTCGCACCCCTCGTCGTTGCTCACGACCAAATACAAGGGATACGTGCCCACGCCCCAATCGCTGGCCTCGATGTACAAAAACTGGTTGATGGAACCGTCCTGCCAAACGTAATCCAACGCGGGTGGACCGTACAGCAAAAGGCTCTCGTCCAAGCAAATCAGCGTATCGGCGCCCAACGAAAATTCGAGCGATGAACCGGAAACCACCTCCACCGAAGCCAGGAACGTGCACCCCTCGTCATCCGTGACTTCGAGGTCGTACCATCCTTCCGGGAGCCCCGCTGGATCCTCTTCGGTCGAGGTGAACCCTGCATTCGTGGTCCACGCGAATTCGTAAGGCCCCGATCCGCCCGAAAGGGTCACTTCGATTCCGCCATCCGAAGCCCCGCTGCACGATGTCGACGAGGACGCAAAATCAAACACGAAGGGCTCGGGCGCAGTCAAGGTGACGCTTTCGGTATAGGTCACGCCGCAAGCCGTGGTGAGCTCGACCTCATAGGTTCCTGGGAACAGGGCGCCCGCATAAGGTGCATCGGTGTCCACGCCGTTGCCGGTGATGTGGTAGCTGCTTCCGAGGCCGCTTTCGTTCATCGCGAGGAGGATTTGGCCGGAAGGTTCGACTTCCTCGCTCAACGGACAATCCATGTTGCTGGTGAGCACATTGAACGATGGAGCCGGGTCCGGATTGGAGGCAACGGACACGAGCGCCGTCCCTGAGCTCCCCGCCCAGCCGTCGAGCTGAATGAGGTAGGTCGCGCCGGCTTCGAGGCAGTCCGATGCGATGCGGGAGGCGTATCCATTGCCCGGACCGCATCCTCCCGGGATGTCGTCTGAAGCGCCGACGAGCGTGAACGAGGACCAATCGCCGCAATCGTCGACCCGGTAAAGCGCAAGTTGCGTGTCCATGTTGGTGCCCTCGTGGCAGCTGCTGATGAGCACGGGGTCGTTGGAACTGGCAGTGAAGCTGAGCCAAACCGTGCGCGCGATGTTCCCGTCCGAACCGCACCACCACCCCTGTGTTCCGCACCCGCCCAGGGGGTTCGCGTCGGGCGAGGGTTCGCCGATTTGGACGGTGGCTCCTTCCGTCGAAACGGTGACGGTATCGCCGTCCACGGCAATGGCCGCGGCATCGCACGGGCTGTCGTGCTCAACAAACGACGATTCCGAAGGGCAGAAGTTCCAGGCATTGCCGGCACCGGTGCCGGTATACGCCCCGATTGCCACGCCATCAGCGGCCAGCTCGAATAACGTGCCCCCATCCCCGTAGTCGTCGATGTGAACGAAGTCGTAGCATCCCCACGTCGGCAAGCAGAAGGGGCCCTCGGTGATGACGGCGTTCGAAGCGTACGTCGCCGAACCGTTCGCGTTGCCGTTTCCGTCGCATCCCACGTCGTCCGAGTTGCCTCCAAATGCCCACGGATTCACCCCACATTCCGCACCGGTGTCCACGATCTCCCAATACACTTCATATCCCCAACCGTCCGTGTCCACAGTAACCGTCAGTGCCGACTCGCCCGCTGGACATTGCGCAAAAAGGGAGGGAACCAGGACCCATGCTGCCCCGGTGATGGATGCTATCCTTAACATGTTTTTCAAAACTTTTGTCGGCGGAAGATAGCGCGAGATTGGATTGCGGACTGTGCCGTCCTACATTCGCCGCTTGCTTCCTTCAATCCCGCAACCATGATTGTCCTGCTTTCCCCTGCGAAGACCATCGACTGCACCGCAATGGACCACGCCAGTTCGGCGTCTCAACCGGCCTTTCTGGAGGAGGCGGAGTATTTGGTCCACAAACTCGCGAAGTTCTCTTCGAAAAAGCTCCAATCGCTGATGAAAATCAGCCCGGAACTCGCTGAGTTGAACGTGGAACGCTACCGCAATTGGCACGCGCCGTTCCACCCGGGAAATGCGTCGCCGTGCATCGAATGCTTCCAAGGAGAAGTGTACCGCGGATTGGATGCGAAGACCTTCAAGCAGCCGGATTTGGAGTTTGCCCAGCGGCACCTCCGCATTCTGAGCGGACTGTATGGCGTGTTGCGGCCGCTGGATTTGATGCAACCGTATCGGTTGGAAATGGGGACCAAATGGCCCATCACTCCGACCAAGCGGAACCTCTACACGTACTGGGGAGACCGCATTGCCCAGGCGATTGCGGCCGATGCGGAAGGTGCGGTGGTGAATTTGGCCAGTCAAGAATACAGCAAAGCGGTCCAGCGTGACGCATTGAAGGCGCCCATCATCGACATCGAATTCAAGGACCTCGTAGGCGACCAATTCAAGGTGTTGGGAACGTATGCGAAGCACGCGCGCGGGGCCATGGCGCGGTTTGCCATCAAACGCCAAATCACCGATCCCGAAGGACTCAAGGACTTCAACGCGGGCGGTTACCTTTACACGGAAAATCTTTCAACGGAAACGACTTGGGTCTTCACCCGAGATCATCATTCAACCCCTTCTGATGTTTAAATCCAACCTTCCAGCCCTTGCCACGGTGGCAGCGGGCCTGTTTTTCATGACGGGTTGCGCCCAATCTCAAAATGCGCAAACCCAAGAAACCTCGACTGAGATGACTGAATTGAGCTACGCCTTTGGCGTGTTGTTCGCCAACAACCTGATGCAAGAAGGGGTGAACGAATTGGACACCGACGCGGTCGCCCGCGGATTTGCGGAGCAATTTGGCGGCACCGCCACCTTGACGATGGAAGAAGTGAACCAGGTATTGAGCGAAGGCATGGCCGCCTTGCGCGAAGCCCAAAACGCAGACTACTTGGCCGAATGCCAAGCCTTCCTTGACGAAAACGCAAAGAAGGACGGCGTGCAAGTCACGGAGTCGGGATTGCAGTACGAGCACCTCGTGGTGGGCGACGGCCCCTCCCCCGATGCGTCCTCCACGGTCACCGTGCATTACAGCGGCACGCTCATTGACGGCACCGAGTTCGACTCGAGCTACAAGCGCGGTGAGACCATCAGCTTCCCGCTCGGCGGCGTCATCCCCGGCTGGACGGAAGGGCTGCAGCTGATGAAGGTCGGTGGCAAGACGCGCTTTGTCATCCCCCACGATTTGGCCTACGGTGCGAACCCCAACCCGAACAGCCCCATCCCGCCGTATGCAACGCTCGTCTTTGAAGTTGAGCTGTTCGAAGTGAAGTAAACCCCACTCATCGGCCTGAAAATGAAACCTTGATGGTTCCCGAGCGTAAACGGGGCCATTAAGGTTTTTTTCATGGACCCATTTTACGCCCTTCCCTCCCGCCTCGCAGGCACATTTGTCTTGGTTTGCTTGAGTTGGTTTGGCCTGCAAGGCGGGCACGCTCAAACTCCATACGTTGCCGCTCCCGAGCCTCCGATTGCAGTGCAAGCGGGCGAAGTGACTTCGCTTCCCGTTATTGAGTGCGCCGACGACGAACAACGGTCCGAACACGATGGCGCCCAACGCCGTTCGTTCGAGCGATTCGAAGAGGCCGTTCGCGCCCAAATCAACCGCGACCGCTTTCAGGTCTACCGAGGAGAACGTCCCGCGGAAGCGGTTTGGTCGTTGCCGGTGGTGGTGCACGTGTACCACCGCGGCGAGGACGTCGGCGACGGGTTCAACTTGAGCTACCCGCAGCTGAACAGTGCGCTTGAAGCGCTCAATGCGGACTTCGCAAACGGGGAAAGCGTGGACACGGGCATCCGCTTCAAATGGGCGCGTCGCGACGCTGCGGACGTGCCGACGACGGGCATCGTGCGCCACCTGTTCACGGAGGAAACGTTGGACCGTGCGCACGAATGGATGGCGGAGGTCGCATGGGATCCGGAGCGGTACGTGAACCTGTTCGTGCTGCCGGATTTGGGCCGCATGGGACTGAAAGGCCAAACCATCGGGGCGTCCCTCGAATCGGCTCCCCTCGGCATCGCCATCGCCAGCCGCGCGTTCGGAACGCACGGATGGGTCAATGCCTGGACCTCCTCGAACCGCACGCTCACGCACCAAATGGGGCACTACCTCGGCTTGCGCCACGTCTACGCAACGGGTGGCGAAGGCGACTGTTCGCGAACCGGAGACGGCGTGTGCGATACAGCACCAACGGGACGGCACACTGCGTGCGAACCGGTCCATGCGGACGAAGACGTACACAACCACATGGATGGGACGCCGGGCATCTGCCGGACGCATTTCACTCCGGGCCAAAAAGAACGCATGCGGGCCGTCCTCCAAGCGACGCGCCCGGCGTTGATTGAACGTTCAGCGACCGAACCGATCGCGCCGCTGGACGGAGCGATCACCGGTGTGGGCGTGCGGGATTTGGCCTGCTCATCCGAGGGCACCCCCTGGGTGGAGCTGGCGAACGTCGGCACCGCCGTCATCGATTCAGCCATTGTGCGCATCCGACTCAACAGCCACGACGCGTATCCCGTCTTCTGGCGTGGGCGCCTTGCCGCGGGTGAGCGCGTGCGCATCGAAGGGCCGAAAATGGCCATCGGTTATGGGCCTTACGCCCTCAGTGTGGAGCTCGAATTGCCCGTCGCGAATGGCCGAAATCGCGTGGACGCCTCGAGCCCGTTTCAAGAGCTCGAAGGGTACCTCGCGAACAACGCGTGGGTGGAGTCCGGGGAGAACCTTCCGGGGAACCGATTGGCGTTGGCCCTGGCGCCGGATGCGTTCGGAGACGAGATCAGCTGGGTTTTAACGGACCAAAATGGCACCGAATGGGCCCACTCAGCCCCCTACCCGTTGGGCAAAGCCGGCATTCCGGTTGAACAAGCGACGTGCGTTCCGGCAGGATGCTACCGCCTTGAACTTTCGGACGCCGGGGGCAACGGATTGGGCCAAGGGCACGGCACGTGGTACGAATTGCGCTCGGGCAATGGGGACGTGTTGGCCTCGGGAACAGGCGATTACGGCGCGGGAACGCGAACGTCCTTCTGCGTCGCAGCCTTGGAAATCCCCACGTGCATGGACGCCAACCAAAACGGCGTCTGCGACGACCTCGAGTCCCGCGGCTGCACCGATGAACTGGGCTGCAACTACGACCCCAAGGCCACGTTCCTGAGCGATTGCGAATTCCCGGATTTCGGCCGGGATTGCTCCGGTGAATGCCTCGGCGATCGCGACGGCGACGGCATCTGCGACCAGCTGGAATGGCAGGGCTGCCTCGACGCTTCGGCATGCAACTACGACGACCGGGCGACCGACGAGGGCCCCTGCGAGTACGGCAACTGCGATGAATCGGCCGAAGGCCTCGGGGAAGCCCTGAACGGAAAGAACGAAATCAAGCTGTTCCCGAACCCCTCCATGGAGCAGCCTCCGGTGTGGACGGTGGAAGGCTTCACCCGCGATGGCATGCGGGCCCGGTTGTACTCCCCGAACGGCGTGCTGGTTTGGGAAACCGTTACGGAAAGGGAATCCGACGGCCGCCACCGCCTGCGCACGAACACGTGGATCGCGAGTGGCGCTTACATCCTTGAATTGTCGGCCGCGGATTATGAGCACCCGGTGGCTCCTTCGGTTGTGCACGTTCGGGTGCGTTAATCGTTCCGCACGGGATGCAATTTCCGCCTGAATCCGTAGTTTGCACCCCATGACCGCATTGATTACAAACGACGCCGTGGTGCTCGGCCTGTTGCTCGCCGTATTGGCTTTGGTCTTTCACACGAGCCAGCTTCCTCGATTTGCCAAATTCTACAAGGTGGTGCCTTCGCTCCTCTTGTGCTACTTCCTGCCGGCGCTGCTCAACTCCGCGGGCATCATCGACGGCGAATCGTCCTCGCTCTACTTCGTGGCCTCGCGCTATTTGCTGCCCGCGAGCTTGGTGCTGCTGTGCTTGAGCATCGATTTGAAGGGGATTTGGAACCTGGGGCCCAAGGCGCTCATCATGTTCTTTACGGCCACCGTTGGCATCGTGATCGGTGGGCCCATTGCGTTGAAACTCGTGAGCTTCATCGAACCCGCGGTATTGGGCGGTGATGATCCTGAAGCGTTTTGGCGAGGCCTTTCTACGGTCGCCGGATCGTGGATTGGTGGCGGGGCGAACCAGGCTGCGCTGAAGGAGATTTCCCAAACCACGGACGACCAATTCAGCGCCATGCTCATCGTGGACGTGTTCGTGGCCAACTTGTGGATGCCTTTCCTGTTGGTCGGAGCGGGCATGAGCGCGGTGCTCGATCGCCGGTTGAAGGCCGACGCGTCGGCAGTGGATGCCTTGAAGGAGAAGGTGGAACGGTTTTCATTGAGCATTGCGCGCAACCCGTCCTTTTCTGATTTGATGGTCATTTGCGGCATCGCCTTCGGTTCGGTTGCGGTGGCACACCTTGGGGCCGACGCGTTGGGGCCGTGGTTCAAAGGGTGGTTTGGCGGCATCAAAACCGCGAATCCCGGGAGCTTCGTTGCATATTTGTCGAGCTTGGAGCAGGGATTCTTCTGGATTGTGGTCCTTGCAACGGCGTTGGGCATCGCCCTGAGTTTCACGCCCGCACGTTCCTATGAAGGAGCCGGCGCGAGCAAAATCGGCAGCGTGTTCTTGTACGTGCTTGTCGCGACCATTGGAATGAAGATGAACCTGCGCGAACTCTATCACCAATGGGACGTGTACTGGTCGGTCATCCTGATCGGCTTGATTTGGATGGGCGTGCACATCATCACGTTGCTGGCGGTGGCCAAATGGATCAAAGCCCCGTTCTTCTTCGTAGCGGTGGGATCGCAAGCGAACGTCGGCGGCGCTGCTTCGGCCCCCATCGTGGCCAGCGCCTTCTCTCCCGCGCTCGCGCCCGTTGGCGTGTTACTCGCCGTCCTCGGTTACGCGGTTGGAACCGTCGGAGCCATTGTCTGCATGGAACTCATGCACGCCATCTCGCTGTAGGGATTTGGCCAAATTCGGAGGCAACGCCGCCACATGATACAGGACCTTGCGTCGGTCGTTGTCGTCGCGTTTCCTCCGGACCAAATCGTATCCGTACAACAAATTGAACTCCGTATTGACCCCTTGGATGATGCGCGACCGCTTGGCTCGCAGGGTCTCGGGAGATTCGATGTTGTGGATGTTCCACAGCACATCCAGTTCAACCGCGGTGTAGGACCGCTTGCTCGAGAGCACCAGCGACCGAAGCGGTTCAGACCAATGCGCAATGGACGCAACCGATGACGCAGGCAACGAAACCGCCTCCTTCGGCCTCGGATCGGATGGCGAGGGCGCCGGCTGAGCGTTGCGCTGGTACCACACCCAACCTCCGAATCCCACCCACGAGAGGACCAGCAGCACCCAAGGAAGTTCCAGCGACTCTGTCCCCCGTTCATTCGAAGGCCCAACGGCCCCCATTTCCCCGGGCGACCTGAAATCCGCGAAGCGGACCTTTTCCCCATAATCGTATCGGTTCAGGCGGTGCTCATCTTGACCAAATTCGAGCACATTGCCCGCCGCAGTGCGCACCACAGCGCCTGAAGCAGCTTGCATCAAGTGCCCTGCCCATGCGTCACTTGGAAATTCGGCCACCCATCCATCGGCTTTCCTCAAGACCACCAAGTCCTGATCGCCCGCCGCCCAAACCACGTAATCGTCGAGAACAAACAGCGCCGTGGACGAAGCCTCAAAAGCCCCTCCGTGCAATCCGCGCTCCCACCGTCCGCTTGCCAAATCGAATTCCCAAGCCTCCAACTGTTCACCGAGCGAACACCACACCGCCTTCCCTCCATCTTGCCACACAACGTAGTCAAAGCGCGGGTCCGGTGCGGTGCCTTCTGCAATCACCCGCTCCCAAGCCACCGAATCCGGATTCCACTTCCACACGCCAGCATGCCGACCACATGCCAATTCCCCGCCGAACACCCACCATTGCCCATTCCAGTCCACCACGTGGTGGGGCCTCACGGTACCCGGACCCTCATCCGGATGAAGTCCCGGCACAACACCCGACACCAACTCGAAGGTGCGTTCCGTAGCTCCAGATCGGATCACGATGCGATTCCCCCCATCATCCAGCTGGCGAGACTCCATGTAGGTCGCTTCCGGGATTCCCCAAACCACGACCGAAGTGAACACCATCGCCAGTGCTGTGATCATCCGACCCCTTCGAAACGAACCCAATTGCTTCATCATGTTCCTGAACTCGAGGTCGAAAATAGAAGGAATAAAAGTTTCGAATTGAGTGACGATGTGATTAACGGAAATAAAATCCGTTGCAACGCATTTTCTACACGAATATACCGACGATTTGGATGCGAAAGAAGCCTTCAGCCATTCAGGAGGCCTTCGAAGAGGTGCCCCATGCGATCGCGTTTGGTCTTTAAATAGTGTGCATTCTCCGGTGCAATGCTTGTTTCCAACGGCATCCGCTCCACCACTTCGATGCCTGCATCATTCAATGCAGCAACCTTTTCGGGGTTGTTGGAGTGCAGCCGAACGCGGGCAATGCCGAGCTCACGCAAGAGCCAAACGGCGGCCTCATAGGACCGGTCATCCGCCCCATGTCCCAATTGCAGGTTGGCATCAAGGGTATCCCATCCTTTGGCCTGCAATTCGTATGCTTTGATCTTTTCGACCAATCCGATGCCACGGCCTTCTTGGCGCAGGTAAATCAGGATTCCGCCGCCGGCACCGAAGCGATCCAACGCCGCGTTCAGCTGCGGACCGCAATCGCATTTGAGCGAGCCGAAGACGTCGCCGGTCATGCACTCGCTGTGGATCCTGACATCGGCGACATCGCCCGATTGGGGACGATGGAGCGCCACGTGCGGGTGTTCATCGCCGGGTTGACCGAAAGCGAGGAAACGAAAACCGCCGTGGGAGGTGGGCAGTTCTGTGGAGGCAAGCACATTCATTCAGCGAAGTTACGTCAAGGTCCCATGCGGGGAACGAAGGTGATGCGGTCCATAACGGGTTCCACGGCCAAATCCTGGCACCCCATGGTATAGGGCCCGGCCTGCGTCGTTACCGGGCGCCAGTCCCCGTTGCCATCTGCGTCCCACGCATCCACGACGACGCGCCAATTCGTCCCGTCGGGTTTGGGGCAGCGCCATGCGAGGTAGTCGCCGTCCTGAACGCCGGTGGAGGCAGGGGGCGCACCGGCCAACGATTGCAACGACCAACCCGTGTGGCGCCATTGGGCGTGCAGCGAATCCCCGTTCACGACGCGCACGTGAAAGGCGACGTGATCAAAACCAAACCGCGGCCCCCAAACCGTCGACCAACGGGGCGCACACATCCTGACGCGGATTTCCCATTCGGGTCCCTCCTCGAACACTTCAAGGGACTTCAGGTCCATGCTGTGATCGAACCCCGGGGACGTAGGAGGCAGGATGCTGCCCGACAAGCCGCGATCATCTCCGCACGCATCCTCCACCTGCCCCAACGACCGGCGTGGATGCGCGACCTCCACCCACTCCGGTGCCGAAAGCGAAACGAGTTGATCGCCTTCAAATCGAGCCCGCTGAACCCGATGCCGGCCATTGGGCACACTCGCAAGGCCCTCCGGTGCGAACGCGCCATCCACCACCCACAGCGAATCCACCGGACCGTGCGAGGCCACGCGTTCGGAAGCCGGTCGCCAATCGCTCCAAGCCACCCACGCGTTCGGAGACAGGTCCGCACGAATCAGGCGACCGGAATCAAAGGCCAGATCGGCGGATCCTTCGACGCGACTCGGCACCGGTTCGCGTCCCCCTTGCCTGGGAGGCGTTTCAGAGGCCACGACCCGTTGCGCCGACGCGTTGCACAGGACGTGGACCGTGTCGCCTTCGTGGGCAACGGACCAGTACAGGATCGACGTGGCCTCGATGGCGCGCGCCTCCACCACGCGTCCCCGACTCAAGGTCGGGTGAGCCCGCCGCCACGCAATGGCCTCGCGCAACCAAACGAACGGCTCCGCATCCACGTCGAACCGACCGAACAAGTTGGGCCGAGGGGTCCGGTCACCCTGCTCCGTTCCTTGGTAAAGGACCGGCACGCCCGGCAAGCTGAGCAGCGAATTGAGGGCCTGCCGCGTGGCCGCCTCGCTCGCCGTAGCGCGGAATCGCGCCATGTCGTGGTTGTCGATGAAGTTGACCAACTGGCGGGCGGGATCGGAGAACATTTGGCCTTGAAGCATCAACCGATGGGCCAAATCCGCAGCCGCCCCTCCCTCTCCAAACACCCGCAACAAGCTCTCCTGCAGGGGGAAATTCAGCACCGCATCCACCCCCTCATAACCGGGGCGCCGCAAATGCTTCAGCAACTCCTGCTCCCCTTCATCCCCGAATGGCGCCGAATGCACCCACACCTCCCCAAACGTTGGGAAATCCCGCCCATCCCGTTCGGCAAACCGGCGCACCCCAGGATCCTCCAGCTCGCCCTCCAAAAACGCCGGCCAAAAGTCCTCCTCCACGTACTTGTGCGTGTCGAAACGGAACCCATCCGCTCCCCCCTCCTCGATCCACCAGCGGTAAATCGCCCGCAACCGAGCGCGCACCGAATCCGACTCCGTGCGCAAATCATCGAGGTTGGCCAGCTCAAAGGTCAACACCTGGTCGGGGTCGTTATAATCCTCAATGGTACCGAACGCATGGTAAAGCCCGGACTCCGGCTGCAACCACTCCGCACGCGGACGGTCCCGCACCACGCGGCCCGAATCTGTGGTGACGGCCCAGTCCCCGGTGTGGTTCACCACCACATCCTGGATCAGCAGCATCCCCCGATCATGCAACGCGTCCGCCAAGGACTTCCAATCCTCGAAGGTCCCGAAATGCGCATCAACTGACTCAAAATCAGACGCCCAGTAACCGTGATACCCCGTGTACGTGCGCTCCGGATTCCACCATTGGTTGTGCACTGGAGGCGTAAGCCAAATCCCCGTAGCGCCGAGCTCCTCCAGGCCATCCAACACCCCCAACACCCCTTCCAAATCCCCACCCTGAAAATGCGATTTCCGCGCAGGGTCCCACTCTCCGGCCCCCTGATCGTCATTCTGGGGATTGCCATTCGCCAACCGATCAATGAGCGCGAAGTAAATCACTTCGTCGCGCCAGTCGCGCTGGGTCGAACCGCACCCCCATCCCATCACCACCACGGCAAGGCCCAACCACATCCGAATCTGCATGGTCCAAAAATAACAAGGGGCGCCCTCCCGGGCGCCCCTCATCCAATCCAAACCGTTCAAGCACTCAGCACTCCACGCCAAAGGCAGCCAAGAAGGCCAACAAATCCGGCGTTCCAACGGCCCCATTTCCATCCAAATCAGCCGGGCACGGGTTCACCGCATCGAAGGTGCACGTGCCGTTCTCCACGTTGGCGTTGGGGCTGTAATTCGAAGCCGTAGGGTACGTGCATCCCTCCACCAACGGAGTCGCACACGATCCGTCATCCGAACCCGCGAACGGGTGAAACTCTGCGCTGTACGGATCCGTGCAACCTGCGCAGGCATCGCAGCTGAAGAAACAGTGCGCTTCGGTGATCAGGTCACTGCCCGCGACCACGAGGACCCGGTTGCCCCCGTTTCCGCAGTCGCCTACCGACTCGTCCGCACCCCACTCGTTGCCATTCACGAATTTGTACTCGTACGCCCCGTCAGCCAAAACCAACTGCACCTCGTACACGCCGTAGCCCAAAAGCGCCATCGGTGTCGCTCCGGGATCCCAACCTTGGAAGGCGCCCGCAACGTGCACGCCGTTGGGCGAAACGGTCTCGTTGCTCATGTTCACTCGCAGGGTCACCAGGTATTGGCACGATCCATCGTTCGCGTCCGCTTCAGCATTGTAATTCTGAGCGTTCGCGTCGTCGCAACCGGGGTTGTAGAAGCACGAACCGTCGTCCTCGGTGGCTGCTGCGTTGTAGTTGGCCGCGGTTTCATCCGTGCAACCCATGACCGACTCGGAACACCCCGAGCAGCTGTTGAAACAAACGACCTCCAAGACCTCCGCCTCGCCCGAGCGGACGTGCGTCCGGTTCCAGCTTCCGAAGCCGTTGTCGGCCCCGCATCCCATCATGGCAAAGTCGGCGGTTTCCGAGCCGCTCTCGTCGATGGCGCCCCCCACGAATGGGTTGCCGATGGAGTATTTGTATTGGATCTCATCCACGCCCTCCACGAAAACCGTCCCCGTCCAAACGCCGTCTCCGTCCGCATCGGCGAGCGCCACCGCCCCTGCTTGCCACGAGGGCGCAGTGAAGGACCCCATGAGGTAGACGCCATTGGCAGCTGCCGAATCGATTTGGGAAGCATCCACTTGGAAGGTGATGTCTGCGCCCGGGGTAGGCAGAGCGCATTCGGCGGCACATTGACCGAAGCATGTGGCCACTGTCAGGGCCTCATCGCCCACCGTGATCTCGCGGTTGTTGGAAACCGCGCACTCAGAGGGAACGGCTTCATCGGAGCCCCAAGCGTTTCCGTTGACGAATTTGTATTGATACGTAGCGGGTTCAATGTCGAGGGTGATGCTGTAAATGCCGTCGCCATCATCGTCCGTCAACTCCGTGCCTGCGGGATCCCAGCCTTGGAACGATCCGGCTACGTGCACCCCTTGAGCGCTCACTTCCTGGAGCGACAGGTCCACTTCAAAGGTCACCGGTGTCGTCGAAACGACCGTACCGCATGCCACACACGCTCCGAAGCAGACGGGATCCAACACCGTGTCCACGTCCGGCGCCGCCTCCAAGAAGCGGTTGTTGTTGTCGCTCACGTTGCCGCACGCGGGGGGAACCGTTTCTTCAAGGCCCCACGTCGGACCGTTCATGAATTTCCACTGGACAAAACTTCCGGCCTCCACGGCCGCCGTGACCGAATACACGCCATCGCCGTCATCGTCCGACAATTGGGTTCCACCTGCGGTCCACCCTTGGAAGGAACCCGCTACAAACACCCCAGCAGGGTTCGGTGGGGTTTCGTTCATGTCGACTTGGAAGGTGATGTTCACCAGTGATTGGGACCAAGCGCCCAAGGAAAACGCAAGGGCTGCGGCAAAGGATAAGACGTGCTTCATTGCTATGATTTGGTTTGATCAGTTCGATGGTTCAGCTCAAATCCAAGACGAATGAACCGAACGACATCACGTAAATATATGACAAACATAGTGTACTAGATACACTTCCGTCACGATTCTTCACCCGATGCCGCCTTTTCTCGGATTCGGAACGTCAGCAATCCGCCCAATACCAGCGAAGTTCCGGCGAGGAGCATGGGGGCAATTTCTCCTTCGCCGAACAACCGTTGAAGGACATTGATGCCACCGAGTGCTGCGGCAATCTGGGGAAGCACAATGAACATGTTGAAGAGGCCCATGTAAGTGCCCATTTTTTCCTCAGGCAAGCCCCCGGATAGCATGGCATACGGCATGGACAAGATGCTTCCCCAAGCCAAACCGATGAGGCCGAACGACGCATTCAACCACCCCGCGCTCGTCGGCGCCAGCAACACCATGGAGGCAAACCCCAACCCACCGAGGACCAACGCCACCGCATGGACCGCCTTCCGGTTGATGGGCATGCGCGACGTCACAAAGGTCAACACCAACGCGAACACCATGGAGCTCAGGCCGTACGTCCCCATTGCCGCACTGACGGCATCGGCCGCATCGTTGTACGCGCCGATTTTCTCAGCGAAAAGCGGATCGTCCGAAGCGGGATTGGGGGACTGAAACACATGAGCAGTGAGCGCAGGGGTCGCCTTCGCCCACATGGTGAAAAAGGCGAACCAACTGAAGAACTGCACCAAACCAAGGCTCCGCATGATGCGCGGCATCGCCACCAAATCACCCCACAGCTCCTGCGCCCCCTTCCCCCGGGTTTCCTGCTTCATCTCCTCAAAGGCAGCCAAATCAGCTGGCGGATCTTCCGTGGTTTTCCAGACCGGGAAGAGGATGGACGCGAGGAAGACGAAGGCGCCTACGGCGAACGCTGCGAAGACCGAGGGCGGGATTTGGCCTGCAGGCGCTTCATTCGAGAAGGCCAAAACCGGAGCCGCCGCCGGCCAGTTCACCTCCACCCACTCCCCCATCCGCGTGATGGCCAACGGCAAATTCGAAGCCACCCACGTTCCGATGCCGATGATGAGCGTTTGCATCACGAACCCGTACGAACGCTGATCCTCGTTCAACTTGTCCGCCACCAACGCGCGGAACGGCTCCATGCTGATGTTGATCGACACATCCAGGATCCAAAGGAACCCCGCCGCCATCCACAACGCCGAACTGTACGGCACGAAGAACAACGCCAGCGAGCTCAAGATGGCGCCGATCAAAAAGTACGGGCGCCGACGCCCCCAGCGCGGGCTCCACGTGCGGTCGCTCAGGTACCCGATGATGGGTTGGACGATGAGGCCCGTCAACGGAGCCGCAATCCACAGCAAGGGCACATCATCGGGCTCTGCACCCAAGGTTTGGAAGATGCGGGTCATGTTCCCGCCTTGCAGGGCAAAGCCAAATTGAATTCCAAGGAACCCAAAGCTCATGTTCCAAATCTCCCAAAACGAGAGTCGGCGCTTGGTGGTGGTGCTGCTTGACATGCGCCCAATTTAGCGAATAAGTGTACAAACAACACCACCAGTTTGCTGTCGGAATGGTGCACAAAAAAAGGGAGGCCGCTTGGCCTCCCTATTCTTTTTACATGCTGGTGCGGCTCACTCTGGGCAGGAAGTGCCGTACGTGGCCAGGAATTCAATCAAATCGGCCGAACCCACGGATCCATTGCCGTCCACATCGAAGGGACATGCATCCACGCAATCGAAGATGCAGGACCCGTCATCGACCGATGCGGAGGCGCTGTAGTTCAAGGCATCCATGTACGTGCAACCGGTAACGGCCTCGACGCACGAACCATCGTCAACCGTCGCGAGCGGATTGTAGTTCGCCGCCACATCATCGGTGCAGCCTTCCCAAACGCACGACCCGTCGTCATACGTGACAGCCGCATCGTAATTCGAAGCATTGCTGTATCCGCAACCGCCTACGATGCACGAACCATCGTCCACGTTCGCAAAGGTTTCGTAGTTGTCCGCGTCCGGGTTGGTGCAACCGAGGTATTCGCAAGACCCGTCATCGTCCGTCGCGGCCTCGTTGTAGTTATCCGCTGACGCGTCGGTGCAACCCGGGACTTCCAGTTCATCGCAAATGCCGTCGCCGTCCGCATCGTTCACGCAGTTTCCAAAGCAGTCGAAGTACAGCTCGGGGAACACGCATGAGCCATCGTCGGTGTTGGCTGCCTGGTCAAAGTTGCAGGCCGCGCTGTTGGTACAACCCAAAAACTGACACGACCCATCATCGTCGGTCGCAGCCGGGTTGAAGTTGTCCGCATCCGCATCCGTGCAACCCGCGATTTCTTGCTCGTCGCAAACGCCATCGCCGTCGGTGTCGTTGATGCAGTTGCCGAAGCAATCACGGAAGGGCTCGGGGTAAATGCACGAACCATCGTTCGCTTCAGCAGAAGGGTCGTAGTTGCACGCGGTGTTGTCGGTGCAGCCTTGAACCACAATGGGGAATTCCAATGATTGGTTCGTCTCTTGCGGATTCGAGCCGTTTTCTGCTCGGTACTGCAAGTTGATGCTCAGGTTCACCACACCATCGGTCGTCAATTGAGCGACCAACACCCGCCCCTGTTCGTCGGGATAGGCCAACGGCTCCAAACCGGGCAACACGAACCAGCTGCCCCCCAACGCGTTGTCGATTGCGAACGCGCCCCCAGCCTCGAAGGCCGCCGCTGCATCGTCCGTCCCCAACGTCGTTAAGTTCACCGCATCGTTCTCTCCCCCAATCGTGAACCACGAATCGTACGCCACGTTCGGGTCCACTAACAGCGCAACATCCGAAACCTCATTGGCAAACGCCCCGCCCAAGTCATTCTGGTAGAACGAGGTGGTCGTGGTGATGCTCATCGGGTTGCCCTCCACCGCGTAGACGGCAGTGAGCTGGTCGTCTGGGTTTTCGAAATTGGCGTAGACGCGGTAGGTGCGCATGCCCACCGTCGGCATGTCTTCGGCCACCAACTCGTAGGTCAACCCCGTGTACGAAGGCTCGGGGTACTCGCAGGAACCGTCGTCAATGGTGGCTTCGGCGTCGTAGTTATCCGCCAGCGGATCCGTGCAGCCCAGACCGTTTGCGGACTCTGGGAAGGTCAACTGCATGCCCGTTCCTTGGTAGGTCACGAAGTCGAAGTCCCGGATTTGGATGTTCCAGTTGACGGACACGACGCCGTTGCTGGTGATTTGGCCCAACAGGACCCGTCCATTCACCGGCACCGCTTGCGCAGATACGCCCGGCACCAAATAAATGGAGCCACCCGTGAAGGTGTTCACATTCAACTCGTCCGTGGCATTGAAGTCCACCAAAAAATCTTCCATGCCCAACGAGGCGGAGTTGTCGTTTTCACCTGGTGCCGCGCCCAACGCGAGCCACGTGTCGAACTCCATGTCCGGGAACACCGCGAAGAAGGCTGGGTTGAGTTCACTTGGGAAGTTGCCTCCCATGTCGTTCTGGTAAATGTCACCCGTCGACGAAATGGTCCAAGGTGCCGTGTCGTAACCGAAGGCAGCGACGACCTCCAAATCCGCGCTCGAGAAGTCCGCATACACGCGATAAGTCGTGTAACCCGTGATGCCATCCTCGGCGTAGACTTCGTACGAAAGTCCTTCGATCAAGCCCCCGCCCCACGTGCAGGTTCCGTTGTCCGTGGTTGCGTCCGCATCGTAGTTGTCCGCGGTTTCACTGGTGCATCCGAACGATTCCTGATCGTCGCAGATTCCGTTGTTGTTGAGATCGGACAAGCATTCGCCTGCGCAATTCTGGCCGGGATCCGGATAGGTGCAGGATCCGTTGTTCACGGTTGCGTCCGCGTTGTAGTTGCACGCCGTTGAATCGGTGCAGCCCGGGATGTACAGGGTGCCTTCGCACTGGCAGTTCGCGGAATACGCGTCGTCAATCGTGTTCGGGTCGCCATCCGTGCAGGCGTCACCGACGAACACGCAAGGTTCTGGAATGTTCGCTCCTGGCGCATAGTTGCACGCTTCCGGATCGGGACAACCGCTGATCGCCACTTCGCCCAAGCAATTGCAAGATGCGTCCCACGTGTCGTTGATTGTGCCCGGATTGCCATCGTCGCACGAAGACCCCACGTTTTCACACGTGGCGGACATGTTTGCTTCGGGGTCGTAGTTGCATGCCGTTGGATCCATGCAGCCTTCGACAATCAAAACGCCCACGCAATTGCAGTCGCCGTCGATTGCGTCCTCCATGGTGCCGTCGTTGCCGTCGTCGCAGGCATCGCCGATGAAGAAGCACGAACCATCATCGACTTCAGCCGTTGCGCTGTAGTTGCACGCCGAAGCCGACATGCAACCCGATTCGAGCTGTGGCCACGTCATTTCCAGGCCTTCGTCGTTGAACGTTACCCCTGCCCCATCGCGGTACTGCAGGTTCCAGACCAACGTCATGACCCCCGTTGTGGTGAGTTGCGCGATGAGCACCTTGCCGTCATCTCCCGCTAGCGCATCCACGGAGGCTCCCGGCACCACGTACCAGGATGCACCATTTTGGTTGTTCACAATGAACCCGTTGCCCGTGTTAAAACCGGGAATGAACGGCTCGAATCCGAGCTGCGCGACACCTCCTGAACCGGTTGAATTCGCGCTGCCGATGGTGAACCACGAATCGTATGCCATCGAAGGAACGACGGCAAAAAACGCCTCGTTGATGGTTTGGCCCAAGAACGAACCCAACGGGTCCTGATAGAACGATGTCGTGGTGGTCACCTGGAGCGGTGCCGCCAGGGAAATGCTCTGCTCCCCGTAAATGGCGATCAATTCGTCATCGGGTGCATCAAAGTTGGCGTAGAACCGGTACGTGGTTCCAAATTCCGAGGTGGCCGTGGTTTCGACCGTGATGCCCGTGAATGTCGCGTGTGCCACGAAGGACAGCAAGCATGCACCGGCAGCCAAGAAAAATGATTTCATGGTGTTGTGTTGTGGTGGTTGGGTCATGTTGAAGACGTACCGAAGGGGCTTCGGTTGTCCAAGCATTGGCTCAAGTTAACGGGAATCCCGCAACACCACAACCGCACGGTGCAGTGCTTGTCAACGAAGCGGTGTGCACGCTTGAATCAGGGCGGTGGTTGAAGCATCGTGGCGCGCCATTTGGCCCCCTTCCAAATCCTTCAACACACTGGAAGCCAACTCCTTTCCCAACTCAACTCCCCATTGATCGAAGCTCAAAATGTTCCAAAGAACCCCTTGAACAAAAATCCGGTGCTCGTGCAACGCGATGAGTTGCCCCACCGCATGGGGCGTCAGGGCATCGAACAAAAAGAAGGACGTCGGACGGTTGCCTTCAAACACGCGGTGAGGCGCGACCCGAGCGATTTCCTCTTCGGTCTTTCCTTGCGCTCGCATGCCCGACTCCACTTCCGAACGGGATTTCCCCTTCATGAAGGCCTCCGCTTGTGCGATGGCGTTCGCGAGCAGCTTGCGGTGGTGGTCCTCGCTGCTGGACAAGGGCGCCTTGAACGCGATCAAATCAGCGGGGTGCACCGCCGTTCCTTGATGAAGCAACTGGTAAAATGCGTGCTGTCCGTTGGTCCCCGCCTCCCCCCAAACCACCGGTCCCGTCGCGTGGTCCACTCGTGTGCCATCCCGACCAATGGACTTGCCATTGGACTCCATGTCCGCCTGCTGGAGGTAAGCCGCAAACCGGGACAAATCCTGCGCATAACACAAAACCGCATGGCTGGAGAACCCCCAAAAGTTCACGTTCCAACACCCGAGCAACGCGGCGATCACCGGCGCATTCGACTCCAACGGTGCTTCTTGAAAATGCCGGTCCATGTCACGGGCCCCACGCAGCAGTTCCCTGAAGGATGCGGACCCGGCGGCCACCGCAATGGCCAAGCCCACGGGCCCCCAAAGCGAGTACCGGCCGCCCACCCAATCCGAAAACCCGAACACGCGCTCCTCGGAAATGCCGAACTCCGCAGCCAACGGCACGTTGCTCGACACCGCGGCAAAATGCCGCCCGACCGCTTCGTCGCCCTGAGCATCCGCAACCCAACGGCGTGCCGCCAAGGCGTTCGTCATCGTTTCTTGCGTTGTGAACGTCTTGCTCACCACGATGAACAGCGTTGTGGCAGGGTCGAGTCCATTCAGCACGGACTCCAAATGCGCACCGTCCACGTTGCTGACGAAGTGCACCCGAGGGCCCGAGCACGACCGGCGCAAAGCCCGTACCACCATCTCCGGCCCCAAATCGGAGCCTCCGATGCCGATGTTCACCACGTCGGTGATGCCGCCATCGGCACGCACCGCATCGGCGAACTGCAGCATGCGCTCCCGAACGGCCAGCACATCCGGCATGACGGGCACGCCCCCTACTTGGAATCCGTCCTCGGCTTCGCCTCGAAGGGCCGCGTGCAAGACTGCACGACCCTCCGTTTCATTGATGGCTTCGCCCGCGAATTGGGCATCCCGAGCTTCGGCCACGCCTGCGGTTCGGGCCCACTCAACGAGGGCCTTCATGACTTCGGCATCCACCCGCTGCTTCGAGTAGTCGAACAACATCCCGGGCAGCGCGATGTGCAAGCGCTCAAATCGCTCACCGTCCGCCTCGAACTCCCCTGCAATCGTCTTCCCCTCCCAGTGCGCCTTCAGCCCACGCAAGCGCTCCACGACCGGAAGGGCCATGGGGTTCATCTTCGTCAACATCCGAATCAGTGGTTGCGTCCGATGCAATTCAAATCTTCAAAGGCCTGCTCCAACCGGTTGACGAACGAAACCTCGCCTGCACGCAACCAAACACGCGGGTCGTAGTGCTTTTTGTTGGGCTTTTCGGGGCCATCGGGGTTTCCGATTTGGCTTTGCAAGTAAGGCGCCTTCTCCGCGAAGTAATCCCGAATGCCTTCGGCAAACGCCCACTGCATGTCGGTGTCGATGTTCATCTTGATCGCCCCATAACCGATGGCCTCGCGGATCTCCTCCGGGGTCGAACCGCTTCCTCCGTGAAAGACGAAATCCACCGGCTTCGGCTCCGTGCCAAACTTCTCTTCAATGTGGCGCTGGCTGGCATCCAGGATCTTCGGCTGAAGGCTGACGTTGCCGGGCTTGTAAACCCCGTGCACGTTCCCAAAGGCCGCTGCGATGGTGAAGTTATCGCTCACCCGCTTCAACCGCTCATAGGCGTAGGCCACTTCCTCGGGCTGCGTGTACAATTTGCTGCTGTCCACATCCGTGTTGTCCACTCCGTCCTCCTCGCCCCCGGTCACGCCGAGCTCGATTTCAAGGAACATCCCGAGCTTGTCCATGCGCTCCATGTAGGCAACGCAGGTGTCGAGGTTCTCCTCGATGGACTCTTCGCTGAGGTCGATCATGTGGGAGCTGAACAGCGGCTGTCCCGTCCGCTCGAAATGCGCTTCGCCCGCATCGAGGAGGCCGTCAATCCATGGCAGCAACTTCCGAGCGCAGTGATCGGTGTGCAAAATCACCGGCACGCCATACGCTTGTGCCAAGGTGTGCACGTGCATGGCACCGCTCACCGACCCCAAGACTGCCGCCCGCTGATCTTCCAACTTCAGCCCTTTACCTGCATAAAATGCAGCCCCTCCGTTCGAGAATTGAACGATGACTGGCGAGTTCACTTTCGCCGCGGTTTCGAGAACGGCGTTGATGGAATCGGTGCCGATGACGTTGACCGCCGGAAGCGCGTAGTTGTTGGCTTGCGCGTCTTGCATGACTTGGCGGACTTCTTCGCCCCAGAGGACGCCTGCACGGAATTTGCTCATGGTATCGGTTGAATTTTGGGCCAAATTTACCACGCAATCCAACGCGCACCCTTGCCAAATCACCCTCCGCTGCCCTCCAACCGCTTCAGCCGGGGATGCACCACCGCGAAATAAAGCGGCGGCAACCAACTCAGAACCATCATGCCCGGATAGCCCGTCGGCAATTGCGGCGCATCGGGCAAGTGATCCAATTGCGGATAGGGCTTGGCTGGCGCGGCGTGGTGATCCGAATGCCGGCTCAACTCGAACAACACCACGCGACCGAGCGGGTGGTTCGAATTCCAACTGTGCACCGCTCGCACCCGTTCGTATCGGTGTTCGTTCACTCGCGCCCGGCTCAATCCGTAATGCTCAATGTAGTTAACGGTCTCCAACAGCAAACCTCCTATCGCCGCGGCAACCACCCAAGCCCCGGCCACATCCCATCCCCAAATCACCCCGACTGCCACCAAAACCGCCCCTTGAATCGCCTGCCAACGCAGCACCTCATTCCCCCAACTCCAAAACGGCTTGCCCGCTCGCCGCAACCGGTCCGCTTCAAGCTGCCAAGCATGCCACCAGCCGCCCCACCAGGACTTCACCCAAAACAACCACACCCACTCGCCACGACGAGCGGTCGCCGGATCTTCGTCGGTGGCGACGTTCCGATGGTGTCCGCGGTTGTGCTCCACCTGAAAGTGCGCGTACAGCGAGGTCACCAACAAAGCGTACGAAGCCAACGAAGCCAGGCGGTGGGGGCGGTGCCCCAACTCGTGCGCCACGTTGATTCCGAGCACCCCACACAGCAAGCCCATCGCCGTCACCCGTCCCCACCACGTCGCGCCATCGAGCTCCGCCCCATCCATCATCACCCAAAACCAAATCAAGCCCCCCCATTGAATGAACACCATGCTGCCCAACCACGCATCGAACCGGCCATCTTCCTGAATGGCCGCCGACTCAGCAGGCGATAAATTTCGTCCGTTGGGCTTCAACACCAATTCCAGCATGGGCAACAAGACGAACGCATAGGCGATTGCAGCGAAGGACCACAGGCCTTCCAACAGAAACGAAGCGGCAGCAGAAATCGGGATGGTCAGCGAAAACGCATACCGCAGCCAGCGCCAACGAAGTTCACTCGACGGATTCATTGCGTTGGAAATTACGCAGCAAATCGTCTGCGCGCAAGTCCAACTGTGCCAACGAGATGCGCGCCCATTCCGCCTCCTCCGATTCCGGGTGAACCTCGACCACCTGTTGGTAGGTCAGCCGAGCTTGCTCCCGGTCGCCCAGCTCCGTCTCGGCGATGAAGCCGACGAGGAAAGCACACCGCGCGCGCTGCGGGTAACTTGGAAAGTGATCGTGGACATCGCGCAACTGGGTCATCGCTTCCTCGAATGCGCCTTTTGAGCGCAACAGGTCCGCTCGCCGAAACAACATTTCGGGAGCACGCTCTTCCCCGTTGCACGCATTCGCGAAGGCCGCATAGTCGCGGATCAATTGATCCCGAACTTCGCTGCGCGGGTTCACTTCATCCCCAAACAATTCCGCTTCCAAAGCGCCGATGGCCTCCAACCGCTCCGCGCAATCGCCCGCTTCACCGACCGCATCCCCCGCGGGATTTCCGCAAGCCGCTAGAGCGACCGCCACCCAAACCCACCGACTCATCGCCCGCGAACTCCTGGAAAGCGCATCCGGTAATCCACCGGGACTTTCCCGTTGGTGATGTCCCGCAATTTCCCGTGCAGCAAGCGGCGGCGCATGGGATTCAGGTGATCCGTGATGAGCACGCCCTCGATGTGATCGTATTCGTGCTGAACCACACGGGCCGGAATGCCCTCAAGACGTTCCTCCACGAGCTCCCATTGCTCGTTGTAGTATTCCACCGCAATCCCCGTAGGACGCGTCACTTTTTCCCGAATGCCCGGGATGCTCAGGCAGCCTTCCTCCATTTCGTCTTGCTCCTCGCTCTCTTCGAAGATGACCGGATTGATCATGACCCGCTTGAAGTCCTTGCAGGCCAAATCCCCGCCCTCGCCTTCCGCAAACGGACTGGCATCCACGATGAAGAGGCGCAGCGACTCACCGACCTGGGGTGCTGCCAACCCTACGCCCTCCGAAGCGTACATGGTCTCCCACATGTTCGCAATGAGGCTCTCCAAACCGGATGATCCCTGCTCCACGTCTTCCGCCTCCACCTTGAGAACGGGATCGCCATAGGCCACTACTGGTAAAATCATGCGCAAATTTACCACGATTCAGCGAACGAGAGGGCGGATTGAGGTGGCGGATTGGGGGTGGGTTTTGGCCTAACTTCGCGGCATGAGTGTGCTCGACCCCATTTCCGAAGCCATAGAAGCCATTCGCAACGGTGAAATCATCATCGTGGTGGACGACGAAGACCGTGAAAACGAAGGCGATTTTCTTACCGCTGCGCGCAACGTCACGCCCGAGGTCATCAACTTCATGGCGACCCATGGGCGGGGACTCATATGCGCCCCCCTCATTGAAGACCGCTGTGATGAGTTGGGGCTTGAGCTGATGGTCCATTCGAACAACGCCGCGTACGAAACCCCGTTCACGGTTTCGGTTGACCTGTTGGGACACGGGTGCACGACGGGCATTTCAGCCAGCGACCGGTCGAAGACGATCGCAGCCCTCATCGACCCGGAAACGCGCCCTGAAGAACTGGGCAAGCCGGGACACATTTTCCCACTTCGAGCCAAGCGCGGCGGGGTGCTTCGGAGAGCCGGCCACACGGAAGCCGCCATTGATTTCGCGCGGCTTGCAGGCTTCGAACCTGCGGGGGTCATCGTGGAAATCATGAACGAGGACGGCACGATGGCACGGCTTCCTGCGTGCCGCGAATTGGCGGATCGGTTTGGCTTGAAATTGGTCAGCATTGCCGATTTGATTGCCTACCGCCTGGAGCACGACACCTTGATCAAGAAGGAGACTACCCGCGAAATCCCCACGGAATACGGCACGTTCCAAGCCACAGCTTATCGCCAAACCACGAACGACGTGGTCCACTTGGCCATGTGCCTGGGCGATTGGGACCGGGATGAAGCGGTGCCCGTTCGGGTTCACCACACCGATGTGGTTTCGGACCTGTTCATGACCTTAGAAAGCGGGCGCGGGCGCGAATTGCGGGCTTCCCTCGAATACATGGCCCAGCGCGGCAAGGGCATCGTGGTGCTCATCAACAAACTCCCCGCCGACGGTGGGCTGCTCGCCGGCCTCCTGAATCACCAAACCGGCACCCCTCCACCGACTTCCCCCATGGACTCCAAAGACTATGGCATTGGAGCCCAAATTTTACGCGATTGCGGGGCGCGCAAGCTGGAGGTGTTGTCCGACCGACCCCGCAAGCGCGGAATCATCGGTTACGGACTCGAAATCGTCGACACCATTCCGATTTCCCCGTTGTTGAAACCTGTCGCCCACGGGTAACACCGGAGCGACGCCCCACCCCTGAAAACAAAAAAGCCACACTCCCGGAGGAGTGTGGCTTGGTCTCATTCAAAGCATCCGCAGCGGGATTACTTCTTAAATTTATCGTACTTCTGGCGGAACTTGTCGATCCGACCAGCCGTATCCACGAACTGGGCCTTACCCGTGTAGAATGGATGCGACTTGTGGCTCACCTCCACCTTGATCAGCGGATACTCGTTGCCGTCTTCCCATTGAATGGTTTCCTTCGTGTTCGCCGCTGACTTGCTCAAGAACGCGTACTCGTTGGACATGTCCTTGAAGACGACCAAACGGTAGTTATCGGGGTGAATGCCTTGCTTCATGTTGCCTCTGAATTGGTCGGCAAAGATAGCACATTTCCCAAGAGATGCAACCCGTCGATGCAAAACATCAGAAAAACCACCACAAACACCGGATTGTGGATAACCTGCGGTTATGAAATCTTTGAAACGCAGCCAACACCACTAACTTGCCTTCGGTTTTAAGTGAGTTTAGCGCAAGCTAAGCATCAAGTGATAATTTGGTTAAGTTGGTCCTGTCCCAGAACGCTGGGACAGGACCCTTTGTTTTGGCCCAATTGAGCGCAACCAAGCTCCCCTTCCACAACTTGATGTTCGCAATTGCCCAAACCCCAAATCTCACGCCGCATTTCCCCCTGTAGCTTGCGAGGCAGCAACCTTGAACCATGCACCTCGCCCATTTGCTTTTGTTTTTCCTGCTCCGTCCGTGGTTTGCCTTCATCGGCTTGGGCGAACACATTGATGCCGAGAGCCGCATTCCGAGCCAGCTTGCAGCTGGTGAGTACGCGACCGCAGCTTGGGTCATCCACAAAGGCGACGCACGAGGATTTGCTCGACTTCACCTGAACGTACCCGAACATTTGGAGATGACGCCGTTGGAAACGCACGGAGCATCCTTTGAATTTACGGGGAGCTCAGTGAAATTGATTTGGTTGGATGCGCCAGCGGAATCCACATTCCAGATCAAGCTCGGGATGCGTGCAGAGCCGCAATTCGATGGCGGCGTATTCGAACCGCTTTGGTCATACATCGTGGAAGGACAACGAAAGGACGTCGCCATGACCTCGACTTTCTTGGCTGCTTCCAACGCAAGCATGACCGGGTCTCCCCTGATCCCGGCCCCTGCGCATTGGGAAGTAACGGGTGCCGAGCCCGAAGATGCGCCCGCACCGACCCGCGACTACGACCCTGCTGAGTTCTCCATTCAACGACGGATCTACATCGAGGGCCCAGACGTAGCGCGCGTCGAGTTCCACGTTTCGGGTCACCGGAAAAACCACATGCTTCGGATTTATGAGGCGTTGCCGGACGATTGCCGTGCCGAACACGATGTCTTGGAAAAGGCCACAGTACGCTTCGAGGCGCAGGAACTGATTTTTTCTTGGTTCAATGCGCCCAAATCCGACGCGTTCAAAGTCAGTTACCGCATCATGGGGGATTTGAGCGGGTGCTTGACGGCCCTCTCGGGGCACGCGGAGTTCGCTGTGGAAGAAACCACTCAAGTGGTGGACATTCCCGATTTCAACCGAAGCCTCGTGTTCGACCCCGAGCATTGGATGGATGACCTGCGGGGGGCTGAAGTGACCGAAGCGGAAGCTGCGCTTCCCGTCCCCGAGCCGGTTGACGTGCCTGCTCCTGAGATCGGGGTGACGTTCCGGGTGCAAGTGATGGCCGCGCATGCCCACGTGAAACCCTTTTGGTTCAAGCAAAAATTTGGCTTCCAAGATCCAATCGACGCGGAACCCCACGAAAACTGGATCAAGTACACTACCGGCAGCTACTCCGACTACACGAGCGCGCGAAACCGCCGCGAGGAATTGGCTGCTGGCTTCACCTTCCCCGGTCCCTTCGTGACCGCTTACCAGGAGGGGGAACGCATCACCGTGCAAGAGGCTTTGGTTCTCGCGCAGCAACAATGGATTCCCTGATGGCCATCGAGAAAACAAATTGGAAATCGGCGATTGCAGGTTACCGAGATTACTTAGAATTGGAGCGCGGCTTGAGCCGCAACTCGGTTCAAGCCTACATCCGTGACATTGAGCAGTTTTCTCAATTCGCGTATCGGGAGGAGCAGATCGCGACGCCCGAGTTCATCACCATGGACATCGTGGAACAGTTCATGGGGAGTTTGTACGACCGAGGATTGGCTCGAAACAGCCAGGCCCGCATGCTCAGCGGGGTGCGGAGCTTTTGCAAATACCTCCGAATGGAAGGGCTGATGGAAGGCGATCCGGTCGAATTGGTCGAATCCCCGCGTCCGCAGCGCAAGTTGCCCGACGTTTTGAGCGTGGAAGAAATCAGCCTCCTCATCGACAGCATCGATTTGTCGCGCCGCGAAGGCGTTCGGAACAAGGCCATGCTGGAGACCATGTACAGCTGTGGGTTGCGGGTGACGGAGTTGGTGGAGTTGAAGCTGAGTCAAGTGGACTTGGTGGACGGATTGGTCCGCGTCATCGGCAAGGGCAACAAGGAACGCATCGTCCCCATCGGAACGAACGCGATGAACGCCATCGACGATTACTTGAGCCATTACCGTTCGAACATCGTGCCAGCGCCTGGGCACGAGGACGCGCTGTTCCTCGGTCGACAAGGGCGCGCCATGAGTCGCCAAATGGCGTTCACCATGATCCGCCGCGTGGCCATCCAAGCCGGCATTCGCAAGCACGTCAGCCCCCACACCTTCCGACACAGCTTTGCCACCCACCTGGTGGAAGCGGGAGCCGATTTGCGGGCCGTTCAGGTCATGCTTGGACACGCCCAATTGTCGACCACGGAAATCTACACGCACCTCGATCGCCGCTTCTTGCGCGAACAGGTCACCCAGTTCCACCCCCGAAGCGGCAAATCCGCAGCCCCGAAAGAGCGCAACAAGCCCTCGAAGAGCCGCTGATCACTCAGAAGTCCACGCGGTAGAAGAAAATCGGCAAGAAGCCCAACTGGTACTCTTCGCGGATGCTGCTTTCTGGGTCGCCCGATTCATCGGGAGCGTAAGTCAATTTCAGCACGTTTTCTCGGCCCGTCAAGTTGACAAAGTCGATGCCCAGTTGGTGGGTGCTTTCGGGACGATTCCAGGTCAGGTTGGTCTTCAGGTCCACGCGGAAATAAGGCGCAAATTGTTGCTCGTTGAACCCTTCGTCCAGATAGATGAGCTCCCGCTGGGCGTTGCTCGCGGCCAAATCCGGGGTTCCATACCGCCGACCGCCCGCCCGGGTCACCTTCAACCCGGTTACCAAGCTCCAAGCCGGGCTGAAACGCCAATCTTTGCTGGCCAAGGCGTTCCACGCATAGCCCCCATTGAAATCGGTGTTGCGCTCGATCCCATCGCTGCCCACGAATTTCGAATCGAACAGCGACCCCGTCAGCAACACGAACCAATTGTCCCGGAACGCCCGCGAAACGGTCAGCTCAACCCCCTGGTTGCGGGCGGTGCCGTCATTGGTCAAGCTGTCCGGAAACAACCGACTGAAGCCTGCGCCTGAATTGATGAGCGAGAAGGCGCTGGCCTCCCGTTCCACCGGAATGTTCCAAAGTTGTTGCCGGTAAACTTCCGCCTTCATGGACCAAACAGCTCCCAACGGTCGCGCCCACCCCACCACCGCGTGACCGCTGCGGGTCATGCCCATGCCGGTATTGGGCACATTCAGCGTGCCGTCAGGCAGCGTGCCATTGGATGCCGCATACAGATAAGTCGACTGCACTTGCGAATGGATCCCCAACCCCGCTGTGAACCGGTTCGCTCCCCGCTGAAGTTGCGCGCCCAATCGCGGTTCGAACCAGGAAAAGTCGCCGGAAAGCGATTGGTACTGAGCATGCCAACCGGCGGTTAACGTCCAAGACGGATTCGGTCGGAACTTCCACTGGAAGAAAGGTTGGAGGAGAACGGACGTTTGGCGCGCATCCCACCGCCGCTCCCACCCCTGCAACGCGTCCAAGCTGTCCACTTCGATGCGAATGCTGTCCTCGAACACCCCCACGCGGTAGTCCACGTTCACCCCATACCGCCACGTCGTCCGCGCATCGCGCTTGGTGGTGGCGTGCAGCGCAGCACTCAGGCGGTTGTTGTGAAAGTGGTAGCGCATGTAATCCACCACGCTGTCCAGCCGGTACGTGCTGTCGGGCACCAGCAATTCGCGGTAGACCAAATTGTGCTCGCTGTCCTGCCGATCCCGGCTCGCCGCCAACGTCGCCTTCACGTACGTGCGCTCATTCAGCGGCCGGGTGTAGGTCGCGCCCACGATGCCCGTCCCCGAACCGAACAACTGGTCCCGGTCGTTGTCGCCATAAATGTTCCGCTCCGGTCGCTCCTGCTCGCTGATCATGATGTCGACTTGGCTGACCCCGGCAATGCCCCAAAACGCCAACGCCCCCCCTTTGCGCTGTGGAAAAAACAACCGAAACGTGCCGTCTTGGTAATAAGGCACAGCACTCGTGCCGATGTCAATGCCCAACTTCGAGAAAATCACCGCGCTGCTGTAGCGGTAATTGATCAAGAACGTCGAGCGCTTCTCCCGGTTGATGGGCCCTTCAAGCATGGCTTCCGCACCGAGAAAGCCAAATTGCGCACTGCGCACCCAGCGGTCCGCACTCCCATTGCGCATCCGCAAATCGAACACCGCCGCCGTGGAATTCCCGAACTCCGCAGGAAAAGCCGCCGTATAAAAATCGCTGTTCGCCAGCACCTTGTTGTTCAGGATGGCCACCGGACCTCCACCCGTACCGGGGATGCTGAAGTGATTCGGGTTGGGCAAATCCACCCCCTCCACGCGCCACAACACCCCGCTCGGGCTGTTGCCGCGCACCACAATGTCGTTGCGGCTGTCGTCCGCTCCCTGCACCCCCGCAAAGTTGCTCGCCATGCGCGCGGGGTCTCCCCTCGATCCCGCATACCGGTCCGTTTCTTCAACAGTGAACGCCCGCGCACTCACCGTCGCCATTTCGTTCATCAGCCCATCCCCTTCATCCGTCGCACGCACTTCAGCAGCTTCCAATGCCACAAGCGACTCCTGCAACGGCACTTCCAAGAAAACGGGCCGACCGCTCGATACTTCCACGGCATCTTGGACAAAGGTTTCGTACCCGATGAATCCGATGCGCAAGCTCCACCGCCCCACCGACACGGATTCGAACGCGAACTGACCGGCGGCATCGGTTGACGTGAATTGCGAGGCAGCCCCGGCAGAAAACAACTCCACGGTCGCTCCAGGCAACGGGAACCGCGCATCCACATCCACCACGCGCCCGCTCACCGAAGAAACTTGGGCCAGCGACCACGGCATCAACGCAATGAAAAAGACCGCGGTCGTCAAGCCCCGCAACGCACCGGTTCGTAACTTCATCTTCATGAATTCCATCGCGCCAAGGTACACGATTCTCGCAACGTGGTTGGGGCTGCTTTTTCCGCTCGTTGCTTGGACACAGCGGGATGTGCCCTTTGCTGAGCGGGAGAAAACCGTGCTGGGGATGGACCTCTACCCCGCTGATTCGCCGGACGGACCGTGGCTCGTTTTCGCGCATGGCGGCGGATTCAGCGGGGGAGCGCGCGACGCGGAGCCGGTGGTGGATTTGGCGCGCGGATTGGCGGAGCGCGGCGTGAATGTGGCGTCCATTTCGTACCGGCTGCGGCAAGTGGGCGTCGGATTTGGTTGCAACGTGCCGGTGGAGGACAAACGCGAGGCGATGCGCTGGGCCGCCGAAGACCTGGGTGCTGCCGTGGAAGCCATTCGGGCGCGCGGCGCGACCTTCATCGCGGTGGGCGGGTCGTCTGCCGGAGCGGAGGCCGCGCTGCTGTATGGATTGGTGCTCGCCGAAGAGCCGGTGGATGCCATCGTGAGTTTTTCAGGGGCGCTGGAGGCGGAAGGCCTGGTATTCGACGACGCCCCACCGCTCTTTGCTTTTCATGGGACGTGCGACGGCGTGGTTCCTTTTGGGCGTGCTGTGCATCGCGGGTGCGCGGTCGATTCGCCCGGAGCGTTTGTGCTCGATGGTGGGGGTGCATTGGTCGGGTGTTACCGCGCAGCGATGCGGCCGGCGGTGCTTTGGGCATTCGATGGCGCTGGGCATGAAGTGTGCAACGACGCCATGACGAATCCCGCGCTGCTCGACGAGTTGGCCGAGCGGCTGAACGGCCTCCACCGGGTGGGCGCTGTTTTGCCCGATGAATCCTGGATCAACCTTTCTCACTTGCCATGCGCTTCTTCCTACTCTTTGCCCTGTCCCTGACGCTCAACGCTGCTGCACAAGTCGACTCACGCGGCTACATCGTTTCCGTGGGCGACCCCATGCCCGCGTTCGACTTGACGGACTTGAGCGGCCAACGGTACACCAACGCGTCGCTCGCCGGCAAAACGGTCGTGTTGCAATTCACGGCGTCGTGGTGCAGCGTGTGCCGAAAGGAGATGCCGGAGTTGGAAGCCCGCGTGCACCAAGCATTCAAGGACCGGGAGTTCGTGCTCATCGGCGTGGATTACGACGAGCCCGCTGAAACCGTTGCACGGTTCGCAGAACAGACCGGCGTCACGTACCCCCTGGCGCCCGATCCCGCCGGCCAAACCTTCCAAGCCATCGCCGCCCCCAAGGCAGGGGTCACGCGAAACGTGGTCATCGATCCCGAGGGCACCATCCGGTTCTTGACGCGGCTTTACGATCCGGAAGAATTTGCGGCCATGGTGGACCTCATCGACGAACTGACCACCCCCTGATCAGGGCGCGTTGCGCAAGCACCGGATGGAACAACCTTCCGCGAGATCCATCTCCGAACTGTAGACGTCGGTGCGGTGCCCCGTCAATCCACGGATGTAGAGCGAACGCTCGCTGCGCCGGGTTGACGACCAGAAATAGGCGCTGTCTCCGAAATTGGAATCCTGCCCACCCGAAGTGCGGAATCCTGAGGGCAACGCGTTCCAGCCGAAGGCGTTGCTGCCCGTCCAGTTCTCGAATTCCGGCAAATGCGCTCGGAGTTGCGCGCCCTGGGTTCCTCCGCGGAAACCGAATTTGGCCGCCTCCGCCTCCCCGCATCCGAGGGCGATTTCGAGGGTCATCCAATCTTCGTGCGTGGGCACGTGCCATCCCGCAGGACAAATCCCGCGCTCATCCACCACCACGTGCCCGTTGTAGTACCAACCGTGGTCGGTGCTGCCCTCCGGCGCTCGGCGCGGCCTCCCCGCCCGCACCACAGCCGGCGAATTCGCAGGCCACCCCGCGTTCCACAAGTCCGCATCGTCCACGACGGGAAGGGCGTCCCCGTTGGAAAACGCCGACGCCGACAAATTCTCGGCGAACCAGCACTGTCCCCCGATGGCCACCACCGGATACGTGCGTTGTTGATACCGCACCGCGCCCTCAGCGGGGCACTGGGCACTGACTGCGGTTGAGAGGACCGCGAACAGGAAGGACGGGAGCGGTTTCATGCGGGGAGCTTCCAATGCGTTGTGGCTGTTGCGAGCATGGTTTCGGGGCGATCTGGGTCCACCGGCGGCAGGCCAAGGTGAGCGAAGACCCGAGCGAGGACGGTGGCGATGGGTTGGTCGTCCACGGGGGGCGCGTGGGTTTGCTTGGACAGTTTTTGGCCTTCCGCATTCGTCACCACGGGAAGGTGCGCATACCGCGGCGTGGGCAGGCCCAAACGCTGCTGCAACGCAATGTGCCGGGCCGTCGAATCCAACAAATCCGCCCCGCGCACCACGTCAGTGATGCCCGCAGCCGCATCGTCCACCACGGCCGCCAAATGGTACGCCCAATGCCCATCCGCACGCTTCAACACGAAATCCCCCACGTCCTCTGCGAGGTCAAATGCACAGGGTCCCGCCCACCGGTCTTCCCATTCCACGCGCCCCGCACCCACGCGGAACCGCACCGAACGCGGCGCTCGGACCGGCGGCTCGTCGCGGCACGTGCCCGGATAGACCGCGTGTCCCGCCAATTGCGCGCGGGTGCAAACGCAACCGAATGCGTCCCCGCTCGCCAACAACGCATTCAATGTTGCCCTGTAGGCGTCGCCGCGCTGGCTTTGGTACACAACCGGCTCGTCCGGAATCAAGCCAAACCGCTCCAGCGTTCGCAAGATGCCGTCCGCCGCTCCCGGGACTTCCCGCGGAGGGTCGAGGTCGTCCATCCGCACGAGCCAGGTTCCACCGCGTGCCCGCACATCCAACCACGACGCCACAGCAGCCACCATGGACCCCTCGTGCAAGGGACCTGTTGGCGACGGCGCAAAGCGACCGATGACCTTATCCGCGGACAAGTTTGCGATATTTCACGCGCTTCGGTCCCACATCCCCCAAACGCTTCTTCTTGTTCTCCTCATACTCGCTGTAGGTCCCTTCGAACCAAACCACTTGCGAATCGCCCTCGAAGGCGAGGATGTGCGTGCAAATCCGGTCGAGGAAGTACCGGTCGTGCGAAATCACAACGGCACAGCCGGCAAAGGACTGGATGCCCTCTTCGAGCGCGCGGAGCGTATCGACGTC
Organism: Bacteroidia bacterium; assembly: GCA_030427925.1. Taxonomy (GTDB): domain Bacteria; phylum Bacteroidota; class Bacteroidia; order Flavobacteriales_D; family Sanyastnellaceae; genus JALQTD01. The sequence continues at coordinate 56,402 of JAUICJ010000002.1, forward strand.
GATGTCGTTCGTCGGCTCGTCAAGCAGCAGGACGTTCGCCTCGGTCTTCAGCGTCATGGCGAGGTGAAGGCGGTTCCGCTCTCCGCCGGACAACACGCCGCACTTCTTTTGTTGATCGGAGCCGCCGAAGTTGAACTTGGAAACGTAGGCCCGGCTGTTGAACAACTTGCCTCCGATTTCGAGCTGTTCGTGGCCGCCGCTGACCACTTCCCAAACCGACTTCTCCGGATCGATGTCCGCGTGGCGCTGGTCGACGTAACCGACCACGGCCGTTTCGCCCACCCGGAAGGAGCCGCCATCGGGCGTTTCCTCGTTCATGATCATGCGGAACAGCGTGGTCTTTCCCGCGCCGTTGGGTCCGATGACGCCGACGATGCCAGCGGGTGGGAGCGAAAAGCTGAGGTCCTCGATGAGCAGGCGGTCGTCGAAGCCCTTCGTGATGTGCTCGGCCTCGATGACGACGTTGCCCAAACGCGGTCCGTTGGGAATCGGAATGCTCAAGCGGGCGTCCTTCTCCTCCGTGCCTTCTGCGAGCATCGCTTCGTAGTTGTTCACACGGGCCTTGTTCTTCGCGCGGCGGCCCTTTGGGCTTTGGCGCACCCATTCCAGTTCCCGCTCGAGTTCGCGGCGGCGCTTGGATTCGTGTTTCTCTTCTTGGGCCAGGCGCTTCGATTTTTGTTCCAACCACGAAGCGTAATTGCCTTCATACGGAATGCCATGACCGCGATCGAGCTCCAGGATCCACCCCGCCACGTTGTCGAGGAAGTAGCGATCGTGCGTTACGCACAACACCGTGCCCGGGTACTGCTCCAAATGTTGCTCCAACCAGTCAATCGACTCCGCGTCCAAGTGGTTCGTCGGCTCGTCCAGCAACAGCACATCCGGTTGTTGCAACAGCAAGCGGCACAGCGCCACCCGGCGCCGTTCCCCGCCCGAAAGCACTCCGATTTTCGCGTCGTCGGGTGGGCAGCGCAACGCGTCCATCGCGATGTTCAGCTTGGTGTCGAGTTCCCAGGCCCCCATCGCGTCGATCCGGTCCTGCACCTCGGCTTGGCGGTTCATCAGCGCGTCCATCTTATCGGGATCGTTGAGGATGTCTTCGTCCATGAATTTGGCGTTGATTTCCTCGTACTCCTTGAGCACGTCCACGATTTCCTGTGTGCCTTCTTCCACCACCTCCCGCACCGTCTTCGACTCATCCAGCTGTGGTTCTTGGGACAAATACCCCACCTTCAAGCCCGGAGACCAGGTCACATCGCCGGTGTACGATTCGTCCAAACCCGCAATGATTTTCATCACCGTCGACTTACCGGCACCGTTCGCACCGAGGATGCCGATTTTCGCCCCGTAATAGAATCCGAGCGTGATGTCTTTGAGGATGTGCTTGCCTGTGGGGGTCACTTTATTGACCCGGTGCATGCTGAAAATGACCTTCTTATCGTCTGACATGGTGGTTGTGTTAAGCGCTGTTGAGTCGGGCCAAAACCCCTCCTCCCGCACCGCGAAGTTACACCACCTCCGCTGGATTCCGATGACCGCCCAGCGGCTCCAATGCCGCGGTTCGGTCCGAAGGCTCCAATTCCAACAACGTGATTTCAGGTGGCATCCCAACGCGGCCATGGAAGCCCAGCACTCCAAATCCTCGGTTCACGTGCAGGATTTGGTCCCCTTCTTGGTAAACCCCTCCCCAACGGCGGTAGCGCAACTTACTCGGCGACAACTTGATGCCCAGCCAAGGCAACTCAATGCCCATCTGCATCCCGTGCGTGTGGCCACTCAATGTCAACTCAATCGGCGCCTTGCCGCCCATCACGTGCTTTTCCCAATGCGTGGGGTCGTGGCTCATCAAAATGGTCGGCCGGCTTTCGGCCCCAGAACCGTCCATCGTCTGCTTCAAATCACCAGACTGCCGGAACCCCACCCCCCAATTCTCAACTCCCAGCAGCACCAGCTCATCGCTTCCTCGGCGCAGCACCTCGTGTTCGTTCAGCAACAGCCGGAAGCCCATCTCCGCGTGAATGGCGTGAAGCCGGTCGATGCTCGCGGCACGGTCGGCCTCCGTCATGTCACCGTAATCCGCGTAATCGTGGTTCCCCATGATGCTGAATTTCCCCAGCGGAGCTTCAAGCGCTGCAAACGCCTCAATCCACGGTTCCGCTTCCTCCGCCAGCAGATTCACCAGGTCTCCCGTGAACAAAATCAAGTCAGGCTTCAATTCCTGCACGCTGCGCAGCGCCTCCAACACCGGTTCGGGCGTTCCATGGAAAGAGCCGAGGTGAGCGTCAGAAAGCTGGACCACCCGCAGGTTCCGAAATCCCTCTCCCAAGCCCCGAATGCCGAGGCGATGCCGTTCCACGCGGTAAGCGTACTTGCCCCAGGTCACCCCGTACAAAAAACTCCCGAAAGCCAGCGCCGCCGCCCCTTGGCCGATGTAGGACAAAAACGTCGCCCGCGGAATCGGCTGCACCCCATTGGTGACTTGCTGCACCCCACGACTCAAGCCCCAACGCACGTCCTCCAGCAGCTGAACAGCGGCCAAAATGACTTTCGGAATGATGGTGACGATGAACAGCGCCGCGAGGAACGTGAAGACTTGTGGGTAAGTCAATCGCCAGTACGGCCAGGTGAAGCTGTTGATGGCAAACAGGAGGTTGATCGCAATCATTTGGCCCAACCACACCTTCCGCCACAACGCCCAATTCGCAGAATCCGACCACGTCCGTTCCAGCGAACGGTAAGCCATCCATTCCACCACCGAAATGACGGCCGCGAGGACCAAGAACATCACCAAAAGTCGCATCATGGAAGGCATGGCGCGAAATTACACCCCCTGCGCTGGCACGGCCCCAAAAAAATCAGAAATTAAAGTGCCGATTCCCAGTCGGAAATCGAAGCTTCCGTGGGCAACTCGCGCCACGCTTTCCCGAGGACGTTCACCGTGCGAAGCGCAGGCTGTCCACGAAGCAAATGCAGGTCATGCGTGGTGATGACCACGCCCTTTCCACGAGCCGCCAATTCGTTGAGGTGACCGAAAAGCCGCGTTCGGGAGGCCGCGTCGAGGAAGGCCGTGGGTTCGTCGAGCAGGAGCCACGGCGTGTCCTGGAGAAAGGCACGGGCGAGCATGACCCGTTGGCGCTGGCCGTCCGACAGTTCGCTCAGGCGGACGTTCCACCAGCCGGCCTCCCCGAACCGCTCCAAGGCCCGATGCCGTTCAGCGTTCGAGGCGTCCATCAAGTGCAGCACTTCCCCGGCGGTCAGCCCGCTGGCGCTGGGCGGTGTGCTCGCAACGAACGACACGAATTGGGCGCGTTCTGCAGGCCGCATGCGGTGCACGTCCTTGGCGCCGAGGTGCACGGTTCCCGCAAGGGGCGACTGCAAGCCGGCCAGCGTCCGGATCAACGTGCTCTTTCCCGCGCCGTTCGCGCCGATGAGGGCATGCAGGCCGGAATCGGACCAAATCCGATCGCCAACAGGCCCCACCGGACGGCGGCCATACCCACAGACGAGTCCGGAGAGCGCGAGCTTCATGGCGTCCACGTTTTTTTCAAGAGCACGTATACGATGACGGGACCGGCCAAGATGGACAGGACGGCGTTGAGCGGCCAACTGCCGCCGGATAGGCGAACCAGGCCATCGGCGAGGAGGGCCAAAGTGGCTCCAGCCGCCACCACGTTGGGCAGGAGGGCGCGGTGGGTGCGGCCGCGTTGGGCCATTCGAACGAGGTGCGGCGTGGCCACGCCCACGAATGCAATGGGGCCGCACGCCGCCGTCACGACCGAGGCGATCGCGCCCGTGACGAGGACCACTCCCGTCCGGATCGCTCCTTCGGAAACGCCCATGCTCGAAGCGGTTAGGGGACCGAGGGTCCAAGCGTCCAGGGATTTGGCCCGAAACCACGCCCAGCCCACGCCCAGCAACGTGGCCAGCACGACGCCGAAGGTCCACATCCCTTGAGCCCGACTGAACGACCCCATGCCCCAGAAAACGAACGCCTGCAGGGCTTCCTTCGACGCCTCCACTTGGAGCACGTTCACCAAGGCCCCCACCACGTAGCCGAGCATCATCCCGAAAACGAGCAGGGTAACGGGACTTTGAAACCGGCGGCTCACCATCCACAACACGGCGAGCACCACCCCGCTGCCGATGAGGGCGCCGAACAACGCGAACGAAGCCGATCCGCCGAGAATGGCCACCGCAACCCCGAGCGTGGCGCCCGACGAGATGCCCAAAACCGACGGCCCCGCGAGCGGGTTGTGAAACCACGTTTGCAGGAGCAATCCCGAGACCGCCAATCCCGCCCCGGCAGCCGAAGCCAACACCACCCGCAAGGCACGGAGTTCCCATAAAATGGTCCGCCCCATCGCTGCGGACTCGCCCGAACCGGACCACGCCTGTTCCCAAACAGAAGCAACGGAGCCGAAGCGCACATGCAGGAAGGCCAACACCCCCCACCCCATCAACCAAGCCCACCGAGCGCGGTTCATGGGACCTCGATCCATTCAAAACAGCCTGCTCCTCCCCCTTGGCCGTGAAACAAATCAATCAAGTCGGCCAGCAAAACATCCGGTGCAGCGACCAACGCACCGAAGTAATCGCAGGTGCGCGTGTTGGCGGCAAAAATGGCTCCCGAATGGGGTTGCAGTTCCGCGTAAACGGGATGGGTGGCCGCGATTTCGTCCCATGTGATGGAATCCGCGTCGTGCCAAACCAACCCCCACGTATCCACTTGGTTGTTCAAGGCCATGAGCTCCTCGAAATCCACGGGAATGCTGCCCGGAGTTTCGGTCGAAGCAAAGGCATAGTGAATGCCCGCGTCCGCTAGAAATTGAGCGATGAAGCTGCGACCAGACGGCGCCCAAAAGGCGTCCCCATCGATGCTTCCCGTGAACACTTCGAACCACTCGGATTCGTGTACGGAGGCCGCATCGCGCAAGGCCAAGTAGCGCGACTCGACGGCCGCGAAAGCGGAATCCGCGGCTGCGGTTTGGCCCACCAACCAACCGAAGGCCCGCATCCACTCCGCCCGGCCCAAGGGATGGCCTTCCAAGTATTCCGTCACCGGCAACACCGGGACTTCAGCCGGCAGGCTCACCCCCTCGAACGGATTGTGAAACGGAAACGTGGTCACCGCAGCAGGGGAATTCCAGAGCAACTGCTCGAGCGCATCGCCGGCATCTTCTCCAAAGTCGCGCGCCCGCCCATCCGCAAGCCGGGCCAGCGCCTCCTCCGATTGCAGGTACTGGCACCCGGATCCTCCTGCCCAGTGCGACAACCCGCCGAACGCCTCCATCAACGCCACGTGCGTGGTGCTCCACGTCGCGATGCCCTGCCCTGGGCCCAGCGCCCTCGCTCCCGACTTCGGCGACTCGCGCACCACGCGGACCTCCGGGTCGCCATGGAGCACGAGGACCCGACCGCCCTCTTCCCAATGAAAGCGCGTCGCCCAACGCGGCTGAATGGCTGCCGCCTCAGCGCGTTCAGCATCCGGCGACGGCGCGCAACCGATCCCCGCTGCAAACACGACGAACAAAGACCATTTCCAGGACATGCCGCAAAGGTAGGCTGTCCGCTATCTTTGAAGCATGGCAGAGGAAATGACCCCTGAATTGGAAGCGAACCGGAACGACGACGCGATGCGGATGTTGCTCTCGGACTTGCGCCGGCTCGAAGCGAAAGTGGCCCTGGGAGGCGGCCAAAAACGGCTGGACAAGCAGCACGAACTGGGAAAAATGACCGCACGCGAGCGCCTCGCAGCCCTGTTCGATGCGGGCGATGAGGCGCTGGAAATCGGGGCCTTGGCGGGTGAAGGCCTGTACGAGGCGGAAGGCGGCTGCCCTTCGGGCGGGGTGGTGGTCCAAATCGGCCGCGTCCATGGACGCCTGGTCATTGCCGTTGCCAACGACGCGACGGTCAAAGCCGGTGCGTGGTTCCCCATCACGGGCAAGAAAAACCTGCGGGCTCAGGAAATCGCGATGGAAAACCGGCTGCCCATCGTCTACCTCGTGGACAGCGCAGGCGTTTACCTGCCCATGCAGGACGAAATCTTCCCCGACAAAGAACACTTCGGCCGGATGTTCCGCAACAACGCCGTGATGAGCAGCCGCGGCATTCCCCAAATCGCAGCGGTGATGGGATCGTGCGTGGCCGGCGGCGCCTACTTGCCCATCATGAGCGACGAGAGCCTCATCGTCGAGGGGACGGGATCGATTTTCTTGGCGGGCAGTTATTTGGTCCGAGCAGCCATCGGAGAAGACATTGACAACGAAACGCTTGGCGGAGCGGACACCCACTCCTCCATCAGCGGAGTGACGGACTACAAGTGCGCAAACGACGCCGAAGCGTTGAAGAAAATTCGCGAACTCGTTCGGCACATGAAAGCGCCGAGCCCCCTTGCCGGCTTCCACCGGGAAACACCGGAATCGCCGAGCGGACGGAACATCCGAAGCATCCTGCCTCCCGATCGCGCCCAACCGTATGAAGGGCGCGATTTGATTGAATCGCTCGTCGATGCGGGTTCGTTCTTGGAGTACAAGAAGGAATACGGACGGACGCTGCTCACGGGCTATGCGCGCATCGATGGGTGGAGCGTGGGCATTGTGGCGAACCAGCGGAACATGGTGAAGTCGAAAAAGGAGGGGCTGCAGTTTGGCGGCGTCATCTATTCGGACAGCGCGGACAAGGCGGCTCGTTTCATCATGAATTGCAACCAAAAAGGAGTTCCGCTCGTGTTCCTGCAAGACGTCACCGGATTTATGGTCGGCTCGCGATCCGAACACGGCGGCATCATCAAGGACGGTGCGAAACTGGTGAACGCGGTGGCGAATTCGGTCGTTCCGAAGTTCACCGTCATCGTCGGCAACAGCTACGGGGCAGGGAATTACGCCATGTGCGGCAAGGCGTACGACCCGCGGCTCATCGTCGCTTGGCCGACCGCCCGGCTGGCCGTGATGGGCGGGGCTCAAGCCGCAAAAGTCCTGCAACAAATCGAAATGAGCCAGTTGAAAAAGAAGGGCGAAACCATCGACGAGCAGGTCGCAAAGGCCGTCTTCGATCGGATTTCGGCGCAATATGAGGAAGCGACCCAACCGGTTTATGCAGCAGCGCGGTTGTGGGTAGACGCGATCATCGACCCCCAGGCCACGCGCCATTGGATTTCACGGGGCATCGAAGCGGCCAATGCCGCACCGGCCGAACGCCCCTTCAACCCGGGCGTCATCCAAACCTGATCGTCACTGGGTCCGCTCGAGGCGGTGGAGGTTGTCGAGCAAGGGGTGGAGCAGGACGTGAACGTCACTCAGGTTTTGGTCTTCTAACCCTCCGCGCACCATCAAAATTGACTCCAGCAAATCGCCCTCGCCATTCAGGGCCTCGAGCTGCTCGACCCACGTCAAGGCCTCCATGGCGCTGCGGAAATCACCGCGCACTGCGCACCGCACCACCGCCGGAAGCAGGTCTTCCGAATGGAACCCGCAGTTCCACAGGAAGCCGATGATGTCCGCGCTGATGGCCTCGAACTCCGGGTCGTCCAGCGCATCGCCGAAGATGTCCTCAGCCGCCGACACCTTCAGCGACCCGAGCACGCCCGAAGCCGCCGCCTTGACTTCATCAACGGGGTGGTCGCGCACCAGTTCGAGCAGCGGACGCACCCATTCGACGTTGCCGACTTCTTCTGCGGCTTTGATGGCGTCCAGCACTTCGTCTTCCTTGGTGCTGTACAATGATTTCCAGGTTGCCATGTGCCAAAATTACGTCGTTCCCCGCCCCCATCGCACCACGGCAAGCAGTTCCGTGAGCAAGATGGCCGTCGCGCCCCAAATCCACCGCCCCTCGCACGCGTAACCGGGAACGTGCATCGCACCCCGGGGCATCGCGATGCGCTGGGACGTCAGCACCGGTTCGGGATGCAGGCTCCAGCGCAATACAGCCGCCACTTCCTTCTCATCCGGCATCCACTCCGGCTCCTCCGCCAACACCGCCACGAAGGCATCGACCTCAAACCCACTCGGTGGAATGTACAAGGTGGTCAGCTGGCCCACCACGTCCTGCTCGTTCACGCGAACGCCCATTTCTTCTTCGAATTCCCGCTGGGCGGTGGCCCAACGCGAAGGATCGGTGGGCTCCACCTCGCCTCCGGGAATGCTGATTTGGCCTCCATGCACCCCTTCGTACGGGGTGCGTTCCATCAACACGCCGTGCCACTCCTGCGTGGCTGCATCGGGCACCAAGGCCAGCAAAACCGCCGCAAAGCGCGTGCGCCGTCCGGAGCGTTCTCCGTCCAAGCGATCCGGCCGCTTGCCCGGCACCGCCGCCAGCCGCTCCGCGCGCACCGCATCGGGAACGGTGGTGAACACCTCCCGCAAGTGAGCGCGCACGTCGATGGGATCGGCCAAATGATGGAGCATGCCATAAAGTTCGGGCAAGTCGCGGGTTCCAACACGATTGCCTTAACTTCAAGCCAAATGAGCGAACTGGAACTCCTATGGATGGACCCTGGGGCGGAATTGCATTTCCCTCCCGTGGAGCGCAGTGTTGGAGCGGGCATTTTGGCGCTTGGAGGGGACTTGTCGCTGGACCGCATGCTGTTGGCTTACGAGTCCGGCATTTTCCCGTGGTACATGCCGTGGGAGCCCATTGCTTGGTGGGCGCCCCTAGAACGGTGCGTGTTGCGACACGACCGGCTGAAGGTTTCCAAGTCGCTCCGCAACACCCTGCGCAAGCGCCGATTTGAAGTCCGCGTGGACACGGACTTTGCTGGGGTGCTGAAGGGATGCGCGGATCGGGAGGAAACGTGGCTCTCACCGGATGTGGAGCGCGCGTTCATGGAAATGCATCACTTCGGATTCGCGCATTCGTTCGAGGCGTGGAGCGATGGGGAGCTGGTCGGCGGGCTGTTTGGGGTGGCTATTGGCCGGCAATTCACCGGGGATAGCATGTTCTCTTACGCGTCGGATGCTTCGAAAGTGGCCTTGGTGCACCTCGTGGATTTTGCGCGCCATTGGGGGTTTGGAGCCATTGATTGCCAAATCGTAAACGACCACCTGCTCTCCCTCGGAGCCGAACCGCAACCGCGCGCTGAATTCATGCAGGAATTGAACCGCAACGTGCAGGCTGCGCCTTCCTTGCGCGGTCCTTGGACGGACAAGGTTCCGGAAAACTGGCCCATCGTTCCATGAAAGCCCCGAAGTTCAGCGCGATGCATCGGGCCGTTCAGCGCATCATCTACGGGTTGGGTTGGCAAATCCAAGGACAGCTCGGGGCACACTACCGGCCGCTCCTCCTGGTGACGTGCCGCCCGCAAACACCCGTTGGCCGAGGCGTTCGGTGGGTGTTTTTGCGTTCGTTGCCCGACCGAAGCCGCATTCGGGTCATCGAGTTGGATCCATCGGTCCCGATCGATGAGGCGAGGTGGGCCCGGGTTCGGGAAGGTGCCAGCTGGATTTCGTGTTTGGCTTTGGATCAACGGCGCCGTCATGTGGTCGTCCACCGGCCCTTTCCGAAAGGGACGCACGCCGATCGCGAATGCGCTTACGTGTGCCGATACCTCGGATACTTCGCGTCCACCCCGCAAACGCCCCCCACCACAGCGGCGGCCCGAGAAGCGGAGGCGGCCGGTTATTAACAATTGATTCACATTTGGCCCCAATCCGTGGACAAAGCGTGGACATCTCGTTCATAAGCTTCCCTATCTGCGTGGGCTTGCGTTCTAATTTGCCCTCTCAAGTTCGGTTCAAAAAGCACATTTCATGCAGCAATTAGACAAGTACGACTACATGATTTTGGACATCGTCCAAACGCACAAAAACGAATTCAACGCGAACATCCGCCTCGCCGTTCTCGAGCGCAATTTTTGGAAACGCATCGAGGAAGATACTGACCTGAATGTGGGCCAGGCGCGCATCGGAGAACGCATCACGAACTTGTACCTCGATGGCATGGTACAGAACCGCAACGGCTACACCCTGACGAAGAGCGGACGCCAACAACTCGCTCACGCGCCGTGGGCTGACTCCTCCCAAGTGGCTTGATTTCCCCTGCGCAATGAATACGAAAAAAGGCGACCACTGGTCGCCTTTTTCATTGTGAACCGCTTAACCTCGGCTCAACTCAGCCCTCGATGACTTCGAGTGCTGGGTACTTCGATTTCCAAAACTCCAACTTTTCGCGGTCGCGAACCGTAATTACCGTGCGACGATCGAGGCGAACTTTGATGTTCGGTTGGAGCTCCTTCTCTTGCTTTTTGCGAGCCATGCTTTCAATATTTCTCGCGGGCGGGACATTCCGTCCGTGGTTTGCTTTTACGAATGAACAGCATTTGGGACGAAAACGTTCTTCATGTGTAAAACAAATGCTGGTTTGTTAGACATTTTTAGTGTTTTTCGCAAGTCTTTCGTGAAATTAGTGTACAATAGACACGAAAAACGCCCCGAAACTTCAGCAACTGCAAGAGAACCAAGGAACAACCACGAAGAAATCAGCGCGCCACTCGGAACGCATAATATTGAATGTACAAGTAGCACAGCAGCGGGAGGACAAATGCCGCTCCAAATCCGCCCGTCAAGTCGGCCAAGTACCCCACGGCTGGTGGGATGACGGCACCACCGAAAATCGCGGTGCACAAGATGCCGGAACCCAACGGCTTCAACTCCCCCAATTCGTCGATGGCCAAGGTGAAAATGGTCGGGAACATGATGCTGTTGAAGAATCCGACGGCAAGCAACGCGAGCAGTGCGGGAATGCCCGACGCGTTGATGCTGATGAGCACCATCAGCATAGCCGAAAGGGCGAACAAGCCCAGCAATTTATGGGGTGCTATGCGCGTCATCAACGCCGAACCCAAGAAACGCCCCACCATGGCACCGCCCCAGTAGAAGGTGAGCAAGGCCCCAATCACGGCTTTGGCATCCATTCCTGCCACCTCCGAGCCCTTGATGCTCGCTGCAAATTCCACGAGGGCGCCCACCACCGGGTTTTCGCGCAAGGCCTCCGCGATTTCCAACGACAAGCCATAGCTCACCATGTAACTGCCCAAGGCCACCTCAGCGCCCACGTAGACAAAGATGCCCAGTGCTCCGTAGCGCAATCGGCGATTGCCCAAAGCTTCCAGGTAATGGGATGCGGCACCCGCCTTTTGGGCCAATACCTGGGGCAACTTGATGACGCCCACGAGGACGGCCAATGCGACGAACGCCCCCGCTAGCCACAAAAACGGCCCTTGAACGGCCCCCGCTTCCTGCGCGTAGTAGGCGGACTTCGCAGCCTCATCGAGTTGGGCAATCCCATCTGATGACATGATCTGGTCGCTCAGCAAATAGGTGGCCGCAACGATGGGAGCAATGGTGGTCCCCAGCGAATTGAAGGCTTGGGCCAAACTCAAGCGGCGGGATTCGCCGCCCTTGGGGCCCAATACACTGATGTACGGGTTGATGGCCACCTGCAAAATCGCCAAGCCCCCAGCCACCACGAACAAGGCCAGCAGGAACAAGCCGTAAAGCCGGGTGTCCGCCGCAGGATAAAACAACGCGCACCCCAGACCTGCCATCGCCAAGCTCGCGATGATCCCGGTTTTGTAACCAAAGCGCGCAATGAAGCCGCCCCCCGGAATGGAGAACACCCCGTACGCGGTGAACCACGCCATTTGGACCAATCCCGCCTGCAAGTAGGTCAATTCGAATACCTCCTTCAACCGCGGGATGAGCGCATCCACCAACACCGTGATGAAGCCCAACATGAAAAACAGCGCCGTCATGACCAAAAAGGGCATCAGGTAGCGCGAGGGAGATTTCACTTGTTCCATGGCGCGAAAAATACCACGGAAATCAACGTTCAGAACGCTTCAAGCGACGGAACCCCACGCTGAAACCTGCGGTGCAGGCGTTGTGCAAACGAAAACGCCCAATGAACCGAGCTCATTGGGCGTTTTCGTGCTGGAAAGCGACCTCAGCGCATCAACTGCACGGTACCGGTATATTCCTGAGCGTCCGTGTTGAATCCCTTCAAACGCACCACCCAGTTGTAGATGCCATTCGGGGCGTAATGGGTGCCCCCATTGACTTCACCGATCCAAGGTTCGAGCGGATCCTGCGTGTGGAAGACTTCTTCGCCCCATCGGTTGAACACCCACATCTCGAAGTCCTTCACGCCCGACAAGTGAACGGAAAACGCATCGTTCAATCCATCGTTGTTCGGTGTAAAAGCCGTCGGGACGTACAAATTCACCGGTCCTGGGATGTTGGTGTATGCCGAATCGCGGCAACCAATCCAACTCATGACTTCCAAGCTGGCCGTGTAATCCTGCAACCCATCGTATTGGTGAACGGGGTTGGGTTCATCTGACGTCGACCCGTCACCGAAGTTCCACGAGTAGCTGAAGGCCCCTTCGAACGGCTCTGCTGGTGAAGGCGTCGCGGTGAACTGTGCCTGGGTTTGGGTCAACATCGAAACGGTGAAGTTGCTGAACAAATACTGCACCGCCACCTCCGTCGCCTCATCCACTTCCCAACCGCAAATGTCGGAGGCCACTACCGGGTAAGTTGCCGTTTGCGTCGGAACGATGTATTGCGTCGGCCCGTAAGCATTGAGCGTGGGCCAGTAGTACACGAATCCCTCCTCGCCTCCGGTGGCATTTGCTTGAATGCTGATGCCGTCGCCCGCACAGATGGTGATGTCCTCGGAAATGGTGATGTCCAACGGAATGTTCGGAATGATGTACGAGACTTCGTCAGAAGCTTCACCGCCGCATCCGTCTTGCACATTGACCGCAATGGGAATGGTGAAGAAGCTTTGGACCAAAATCTCCTCGTCCGAACTGTACGGTTCCCCGTTCACGACCCAAGCGTACTCGTACGCTCCAGACCCGCTGAGGATGTCCACCGCAATGGGCGTGTTGTCCACGCACGAGGCGTTGATGGCATCCCCCAACTCGATGACCAACGGTGGGTTCTCGATGACGATGTCGGTGAAACTGCCACCGGTTTGACCGCAACCATCGTTGACGACCACTTCAATTTCGGTGTCCACGAAGGACTCGATGAACACGGCATCGCTGCCTTGGCCGCCCATCAAGTTCCCATCTTGGTACCAGAGGTACGTGTACCCGCCTGATCCGCTGGTCACATCTGCTTCCACCTCGAACACCGTGGTACAAGGCCCCACCAATTCCGTCGGCGTGACCACCACCACGTCCGGCGCGGTCACTTGGACGTCCACTTCCACGGACTCTTCTTGGCCACAGGCGTCGGATACCAGCACCTCAAGCACCAGGTCCGAATCGGTAGAGGTCGTGTAGTTTTGGTTCCAGACCCACATGGGGCTGCCGTTCTCGAACCATTGGTAGTTGAACGGACCTTGCCCGGTCACCGACGGCCCTACCGTAAACTGCTCGTTGCAGAGCACCTCCAAAACAGGATCCAAATCAACCACCAACTCAGGAATGTCATAGGTGACCTCAACCGAGTCCGTCTCTTCGAAGCCACATGCATCCGTGACGGTCACGTACACCATCTCGGCGCCTTGCCACACCCCCAAGTTCACCTCGCTCGGCATCCACCAGGAGGGCGGAATGTTGCCCCCGTCTTGATCGTACCAATCGTAATCGTAGCTCCCTCCCGTGGAGGGGCCGTTGCCACCTTCGGCATTCGCCGAAATGGTCGTGGACCCGTTGCACGTGAGCTCCACGGATTCCTGCGCGATGTCCACCACGAAGGGGGGAAACTCCAGGATTTCCACTTCAATTTCGACCGTTTGGGACGGCGTACCGCAGGTATCACCGACCGTCACAAAGCAAGACCAGTCGTCCTCGGGAGTCACGACGATTTCCGCAGCCGTTTCACCGGTGCACTCCCATTCAAACGTGTAATTTCCATAGCCCCCTGAGATGATGGGCGAAACGGGCTGCTCAAATCCCAAGCAGGCCTCCGTGGTGTATCCCGAAACCTCAAATGGAGGTGGGTCGTCCGCGATCGTGAAGGTGAAGAAGGTCTCCAATCCGCCTCCGTTGCAGGCCGCCACGTTGTCAATCACCATTTCAACGATTTCATCCGACTCCGGAATGCCGTCAACGGGGGCAACGAGTTGGAACGAGACCACGCTCACAAAGGGGTCGAACACCACGGAGTCGGGCAAGGGAAGCAACGAGCCATCCGGCTGCGGCTGGCCGTAGTCCACGCCGTTCGTCGCTGTGCTGTTGCTGTAATCGATGTAGACCATCTCCTGGAGTTCCAAAATGGTCTCCAACGGGCGCTCAAAAGTCAACGTAGCCGTTCCGCAATCTTCGTAGATGGTGTTCGCTTCAGGACCGCCTACGTCGATGCTCAAATCGATTTGAACCACGGCATTCGATTGGAACGAACCGGCCTCCAGCACCACGATGCTTTCGAATGCCGTGTCCGAGCCATCGGCAATGGCGAGCTTGATGTGGTAGGTCTCGCCACATTCGACCTCGTGCCATGCGGTAAAGGGCACGGTGTAGCCGTTGATGCAGGGCGCTTCAGTGGAACCCGGATTGTCGATGTAGTACGCGTCGTTGGTTTGCGGGTTTACCGAGGAAATGGTGATGGGGATGGCTGGGTCGGTGTCTGGAACCGCCGCAATGTTCACGGCGCCGCCCGGGAAACCCGCTGGGCTGTCATACGGACCGGTAATGCCCGGACCGCTGAGGAAGAAGGCGAACACATCGTTGTAGTCGGTATTGATCCACGTGAGGTATTCGTCCGATCCGAAAACGTAGTTGAACGAGACCGTGTCCCCGGCCGCAACGAAGTCGAATTCCAAAACGCACCCGTCGTTGACCGAGTTCACGTTGAAGTTCTGGCCGATGAGGGGAGGTACTGAGTTCGCCACGGACAGCAAGTCCGGGTCATTGAACCCATTGCCGAGGCAATCCGTGCAGGCTCCCGCCTCACATCCCAGGTTGGAGGAGTTATCGGTTGACAGGACCAAGCCTTCGGCAACGGAGAACGTTCCCTCTCCATCGGTCATGTAGCCCAATTGGACGCTGCCTCCGGTGTAGGTGATGTTCGTGGCCTGAACCCCGTTTCCCAGCAGCACGTCGTTCACGTACTCCTCGAGGGTCAGTCCTTGGGTGATGACCTGCGCCTCTACGGCTCCTGCGGCGCAGCAGCATGCAATCAGTAACGGCAAAGCCCTTTTCATCATCTTGGATGTGTTTTGGTCTGAAATCGGCTCCGTGAGTGGAGTCCGCCAACTAGACCCCCAAACATAGCAAAGGGTTGCCTCTGCTTGGACTCAATTTCGAAACACTTCCAACTGGGGAATGAGCTGCTTCCGCGCATGGAAAATGCGGCTCTTGACCGTTCCCAATGGAATGCCCAGTTGCTCCGCGACTTCTTCGTAACGGTACCCCTGGAGGTACAGGTCCATGACCCGGGCCAAATCCGGACGCAACCGCTGAATGGCCTCCCGAATGTCCTTTTCAGTCAACTGGCTCTCCACGTCCCGCGAACCCTCGCTGCCCATCATCCACGAATCTTCACCGCCAAGGTCGGCGTACACGGGCTTGAGTTTCTTCCGGTTGTTCAGGAAGATGGAGCGCATGATCGTGTACAACCAGCCTTTGAAGTTGGTCCCTTCGCGGAAGGAGTTTTTGTACCGAAGCGCCTTGACCATTGTGTCTTGGATCAAATCGTCCGCATCGTCCGCATTTCGGGTCAGGTTCAAAGCGAAGCCCCGGAGGAACGTGGCGTGTCCTACGAGGAGGTTGTTGAATTCAAGAGTACTCATGGCGCAGGTTTTGTGTAACGATTCCCGACAAAGATTAAACAGAAATCGCGCGCAACCTCAGTTTTGTGGAAGAATGTTTTCTAAAAATTCCACAAAAAAGAACAACCCGCTGAAAACCAGCGGGTTGTTCTTTCGAATTCTTGTGTAACGGGCTAAGAAACGCCGATGGGTCGACCGGGGTGCAGGGCGCTGATGATGCCGTGGCCGTTCTCGAATACTTGGAGGAACGGGGCTTGGGGGGGCACGCCTGCAAAGGGCCGACCTGCAAGCCAAAAGCGATGCGGCGAGTCGCCATAATGCGACTTGATTTGGTCCACATACCCCCCCACCCGATCGGCATCCGGGTGCACGGTGCAGTACGTCACGAAGTCCACCGCAGGAAAATGGTGCGCGAACTGCGCCAAATCGGAAAACGGCACACTCGACCCCAAGAACAGGCTGTGGTCCCCACGCGCCTTCGCGAGGTAATGCAGGAACAGCAGCGACAGCTCATGGGTCTCCTGCTCAGGCAAGTAGTGCACCAAAACGCGCTTCGGATTCGCCACCATCGGCATGGCCGCCAACCGCGCATACAGCTGCTGTCGAATGAGTTGGCTCAAAAAGTGCTCCTGGGCGGGGCAGATCGCATCCGACAGCCACAGCAGCCCGACTTCCTCCAAAAAGGGCAGGTAAACCTCCGTGAAGAGGCGTTCGAATCCGTGTTCTGCGGTGTAGCGATCGGAAAGTTCCACGAAAAGGCGCTCGTCGTATTCGAGCATGGACTGCTTCATTTGGCCTGCGATCCCCGCAGCTGTCGCATCGGCCAAGTTCAAGTTTCCCGCGGCCTGCGCCACTTCCTCCCGCGTCATGGCCGCCACCTTCGAAATCCGCTTCCCACTCTCCACCAACGTCGCCACGTTCATCAAGTGCTTCAGCTCCGACCCCGCATAATACCGGATGTTCGTATCCGTACGCTGGGGCTCGAGCACTTGATAGCGCTGCTCCCAGATGCGGATCGTGTGCGCTTTCACGCCGGATAAATGCTCGAGGTCCTTGATTGAAAATTGCTTCATGCTCCTTCGCTACCGGGTGAGAACAAGTTGCCTTGCGATTCGGTTCACGCGTATTTTGCGGGCATGAATGGACTGACTTTCCTCGCTCCTGTGTCGTTTCTGGCGGACTTTTACCCGTTCTCGGAGACGCGGGATGCCCAGGATTTGATGTGGGGTGGGCGCACCTTGGGGCAGCAATGGGCAAGCCAAATCCCAGGGCCCCGCGCCCTCAATCCCCTCTGGATTCCCTCTCCCGAGTCGGTCCGCCTCGTCCGTTCCCTCGCCCCCGGCACCGGCTGGACGCATGCGGGCGAACCCTTGGCCGAGCATCCCCATGAAGGAACTTCGACCCGCTGGTCGCCCGTTCCCGTCACTCCGGATGTGATCACCCGGCCCACCGACCTGTTTTTGCGGTGCGGTGAAGCCCTCGAAGCCGATTGGGAAGGGACGGCCGAAGCGTGGGGCGCGGTGGCGGAACGGGACTGGCCCGCGCACGTCACGGTCATCGGTCCGGCCGACCAGCTGCGCGCGCACCCCACCGCACGCGCCCTGGCCTGCACCTTCAACACCGAAACGGGGCCCATCGTCCTCGGCCCCAACGTGGAAGTTCAGGAAGGCGCCCACCTCCGCGGACCGCTCGCCTTGGGCGCTGGCACCGTGGTGAAAATGGCGTGCCGCATTGCAGGTCCCTCCGCCTTCGGTCCCGAATGCCGACTCGGGGGCGAACTCAGCAACGTCGTCATGCACGGCTATTCGAACAAAGGCCACGACGGCTTCCTCGGCAATTCCGTGCTCGGATCGTGGTGCAACCTCGGAGCGGACACGAACAGCTCGAACTTGAAATCGAATTACAGCCCGGTTCGGATTTGGCACCACGGAAAACAGGCCTTCGAAGAGACGGACCTCCAATTCTGCGGCGTGCTCATGGGCGATCACGCGAAGTGCAGCATCAACACGATGTTCAACACCGCCACCACGGTCGGGACCGCGGCGCAGGTCATCGGGTCGGGCTTTCCGCCGAAGCACGTGCCGTCGTTCTCGTGGGGCGGGGCCGATGGGTTCGAAGCGTACGATTTCGAGCGGTTTGAACGGACCGCGGAGGCGGTCATGGCGCGGCGCAACGTGGTGCCGACAGCGGACGATCGGGTGCGGTGGGCCGCGGCGCACCGAGCGGCGCAGGGCTGACAGATTGGCGGGAAGGCGGCATACTATCAGCAGGTTTGGCGCGTTTCTTTGCGGGTGCTCGGCGTGGCATGGCAATTGCCGCGAATGGGGCCGAACTTTACACCATGCGAGAATCCGATTTGGCCGAAGAAGGCTTGTGGCTGTTGAACGAGGAACACGACCACGATTTCATCCCACTCATTTCCAGTGAGGACGAGGAGGCGATGCACCGGGAAGAAGTGCCCGAGGCGCTGCCGATTTTGTCTTTGCGCAACACCGTGCTCTTTCCGGGGGTGGTCATTCCCATCACGGTGGGGCGCGACCGTTCCATTCGGCTGGTGAAAGAGGCCCATTCCTCGGGAACCACCATCGGGGTGGTGGCCCAAAAGAATGACGAAATCGAAGTCCCGGCTGCCGATGACCTCAATAAGGTGGGCACCGTGGCCCGCGTGTTGAAGATGCTGCGGATGCCCGATGGCACGAACACCGTCATTTTGCAAGGCCTGAAGCGGTTCCACTGGACGGATTTGGTCCAAGAAGAACCCTACCTCAAAGCGCGCGTCACCGAATACGATGCCGAGCAGCTTCCCCCCAAAGACGCAGAGCACACGGCCTTGATGGAGAGCCTCAAGGAGCTCGCCCTGGAAATCATCCAACTCAGCCCCAACATTCCATCGGAAGCGCGGTTTGCCATCAAAAGCATCGACAGCCTGAGTTTTTTGGTGAACTTCACCAGTTCGAACATGAACGCCTCGGTCGAAGAGAAGCAGCGCCTGCTGGAGGTGGAAGGCATCAAAGCGCGGGCAAACCGCGTGCTGGAATTGCTGCACAAGGAACGCCAAATGCTGTCCTTGAAGCGCGACATCGCCACGAAAGTGAAGGGCGAACTCGACCAGCAACAGCGGGAGTACTTCCTGAACCAACAGCTGAAACAAATTCAAGAGGAGCTCGGGAACAACCCGCAGGCGATGGAAATCGCGGAGAAGCGTGCGCGCGCTGAGCAGATGGACTGGCCGGACCACGCCCGCGAAACGTTCGACAAGGAATTGGCCAAACTCGAGCGGATGAACTCACAGTCCGCAGAGTACAGCGTGCAGGCGAACTACCTGGAGTTGCTGCTTGATTTGCCTTGGAACCGCCGGTCGGAAGACAACTTCGATCTGAAGCATGCTCAAGCCGTGCTCGACGAGGACCACTATGGACTGGAGGAAGTGAAGGAGCGGATCATCGAACACCTGGCGGTCCTCAAGCTGAAAGGCAATTTGAAGGCCCCCATCTTGTGCTTGTACGGACCTCCGGGCGTTGGCAAGACCTCCTTGGGGCGCAGCATCGCCAAGGCCCTCGGACGCGAGTACGTGCGGATGAGCTTGGGCGGCTTGCGCGACGAAGCCGAAATCCGCGGGCACCGCAAGACCTACATCGGCGCCATGCCTGGACGGGTGTTGCAGAATTTGAAAAAAGCCGGCACGTCGAACCCGCTGTTTGTGCTGGACGAAATCGACAAGCTCGCCCGCGACGCGCACGGCGATCCGTCTTCGGCCATGCTCGAGGTGCTCGACCCGGAACAAAACAGCACCTTCCACGACAATTACCTCGACATCGATTACGATTTGAGCAACGTCATGTTCCTCGCGACGTGCAACTCCTTGAGCAGCATCCAGCCCGCCTTGCGTGACCGGATGGAAATCATCCACGTCAGCGGCTACACGATGGAGGAAAAGGTCGAAATCGCACGGAGGCACCTGCTGACCAAGCAGGTGCGTGAAGCCGGCTTCACCCCGAAGGAAATCAAGGTCTTGAAGAAAACCTTGGAAGTGGTGGTCGACCGCTACACGAACGAATCCGGGGTGCGGGGATTGGACAAGCGCTTGGGCAAAATCGTGCGCAACCGCGCTCGCCAAATCGCCATGGAAGAGCCCTACGAGGTCGAAGTCACCGCCGATCAACTCAAGGACATCCTCGGCCCCTCGCACGACCGCACCCGGTATCAGGGGAACGACGTTCCCGGCGTGGTGACGGGGTTGGCCTGGACCTCAGTGGGAGGCAAAATCCTCTTCATCGAGTCCCAACTTTCGCCAGGAAAAGGCCAAATGCAACTGACGGGCAACCTCGGCCAAGTCATGAAGGAAAGCGCGAGCATCGCCTTGAGTTTCCTCAAAGCCCATTCGCACGCCCTGGACCTCGACCCGGAGATCTTCAGCAAACGGAACATCCACATCCACGTGCCCGAAGGCGCCACGCCGAAGGACGGCCCGAGTGCGGGCGTCACCATGTTGACCTCCCTCGCCTCGTCGCTGACGGGACGCAAGGTGCGCAGTGCCCTCGCCATGACCGGTGAAATCACCCTGCGTGGACAGGTGCTGCCCGTCGGCGGCATCAAGGAGAAAATCCTGGCCGCCAAACGCGCCGGCATCAAGGAAATCCTGCTCAGCGAAGCAAACCGCCAGGACGTTGAAGACATCGACGAACGGTACCTGAAAGGATTGAAATTCACCTACGTGAAGACCTTATCGGAAGTGTTGCAACGGGCGTTGCTCAAAGAGCAAGCCGCCCCAACCCTCTTGGAGCTGTGAAGTCCCACGTGCTCGCTTGGGGCATCGCGTTGTGCGCATCCGCCGTTTCGGCCCAAACGGTCGTCAGCCCGTGGGCGGTGTTTGACGTCCCAACGGATCCGCGCTCTGCAGCACTCGGTGGGCGGCTCGTGGCGTCGCTCGAGCCGGATGCCCACGCAGCATTGTACCAGCCCGCCTTCGTGGATTCGGCCAATGCCCAACGCATCGCGTTCGATCACGTGCGCTACTTCGGCGGCATGAACGCGAGCGGCGTGGGCTACACGTGGGGCACGCGCAACGGGTGGACGTGGGAAACGGGGGCACGCTTTACCGGTTACGGGGCTTTCGATGAAACCGATGCTTCAGGCAACGTCGTGGGGGAATTCAGCGGAGGCGAAACGGTGCTTCAAGGCACGGCCTCCCGCGCGCTGAACAACCGGTGGCGCGTGGCGGCTCGGGGGATACTGGGCATGCGGAATTTGGACCGGGAAACGGCGGGACTGATGGGGCTGGAACTGGGAGCGCACGGCCTGTTCGCTGACCAAAACTTGGCCGTGGGCGCCGCGCTCACGGGTTGGGCAGGCCAATTCAACATCGACGGCAACCAACCCACGGGCCCGCTCCAACCCAACCTTCAGATCGGCCTCGCAAAAGGGTTCGCCCACGCTCCGTTTCAGCTGCACCTGCGCCTCAGCGACTTGCTGACCTGGGACCTCGCTCCGCCGGGAACGTACGATCCGTTGATCGACCCGCTCACGGGCGAGTCCATCCCGAGCGGGAAATGGGCGTTCGGTGACCGGCTGATGCGGCACGTGGGCCTCGGAACCGAGCTCATCCTGTCGGAATCGTTGCGGCTGCAGTTCGGCTTCGACTACCGGCGCCGGGCGGAACTCGCCGCGAACGGACGCACCGGCACGAACGGGTTCTCCATCGGCACGTCGTTCGCCGTCAAGCAGTTCCAGCTGAGGTTGAGCCGGAACACGTACCACTTTGCGGGATCGAGCACGCATTTGGCCTTGAACATTCCCTTGAGCGCCTGGCTCTGACTGCGGCCGCTTCCACTGCGAAACCCGTAAATTCGCCGCATGAACCGCAAACGCATCAACATCGCCGTCGACGGGCATTCCTCCTCCGGAAAAAGCACGCTTGCCCAACAAGTCGCTCGCGCCCTCCATTACACGTACATCGACACCGGTGCGATGTACCGGGCGGCCACGTTGTTTGCCATGAAAGAGCGGCTGGTCACGCCGACCGAAGTCAATACGAAGGGCCTCGAACAGGCCCTCGAGCGGATGTATTTGCAGTTCCGGTTCAATCCTGCAAGCGGCTCCTCGGAGATTCACCTCAACGGGGTGAACGTGGAGAAGGAAATTCGCAACATGGAGGTGGCCAAACGCGTCAGCCTCGTGGCGACTGTGCCCGCCGTTCGCAAGAAACTCGTCACGCTGCAGCAGCGCATGGCCGAAGACGGCGGGGTCATCATGGACGGGCGTGACATCGGAACGGTGGTCCTGCCGGACGCGGAAGTCAAGTTCTTCTTGACCGCATCGCCTCAAGTGCGCGCTCAGCGCCGCCATGCGGAACTCACAGCTGCGGGTAAGGCCACCACCTACGAAGAGGTGCTCGAAAACCTGCTCCTCCGCGACCGCATCGATTCCACGCGTACAACCGCCCCGTTGCGCCAAGCAGATGACGCCATCGTGTTGGACAACAGCGAATTGACCCTGGATGAACAGTTCGATTTCATGATCGCTACCGTGCGCAAGAAATTGGAGCTTTTCGGATGAAGGCGGTTGCGATGGCCTGGGCATTGGCGGCAGCCGGAACGGGCTGGGCGCAGCAGGTGCCGGCATTTTTGACCGATTCAGCCGGCACGGCTTGGGCGGATTCGGTTTTGGCGACCTTGTCGTTGGACCGCATGACGGCCCAGCTCCTCATGCCTCCCGTCTACTCCCGCGAGCAGACCGCCGATTGGGCCCGTGAGGAAAGGTGGTGCCGGGAATTCGGCATCGGTGGGGTCATCGCCATGCAGGGCCAACCCGCACTCCAACGCGAACGGATGCACCGGCTGCAAGACGCCTCTGCGATTCCGCTGATGGTCTCCACGGATGCCGAATGGGGCGCGTCCATGCGGTTCACGGAAACGCACGGTTATCCCCGCGCCATCACGCTCGGGGCCACGGACGACCCCGCTCTGGTGCGGCGGATGGGCCAGCTCATCGCGGAAGACCTGCGCATGCTAGGCATCCACGTGAACTTCGCCCCCGACGTCGACATCAACTCGAATCCCGCGAACCCGGTGATTGGGTTCCGGTCGTTTGGGGAAGATCCGGAACGGGTGACGCGCTTGGGCATCGCGTACAGCGATGGGCTGCAATCGCGGCGCGTTTTGGCCACGGCCAAGCACTTTCCTGGACATGGGGACACGGACGCGGATTCGCATTTGACCTTGCCGACCTTGAAGCACGATCGGGCGCGGTTTGACAGCGTGGAGCTGGTGCCGTTCCGCGGGTTGTCGGATGCGGGGGTGGGCGCGGTGATGGCGGCGCACCTGAACATTCCGGAGCTCGAGCCGACGCCGGGCTTGCCTTCTACGCTTTCGCGCGGCATCGTGACGGACCTGCTCAGGGGCGAAATCGGCTTTCAGGGTTTGGTGTTTACGGACGCGATGACCATGAAGGGCTTTGCTGATTTTGCGGAGACGGAGACGCCGAATGTGGATGCGCTGTTGGCGGGCAATGACGTGCTGTTGTTTCCGGCGGATCCGGAGGTCGTGATCGCGGAGGTGCGTGCCGCGGTGGCCGAGGGGAGGCTGGATTCGGCGGTGGTGGCTGAAAAGTGCCGGCGGGTGTTGCAGGCCAAACATTGGAGCCGCGCCATGGAGGCGCTGCCGGTTTGGGGCGAGGTGCTGGAGGGGGGGGCGGTTCGCGATTCGGTGCATCGGGCGATTTTGGAGGCGGCGGTGACGGTGGTGACGAATCGCCGGGGCGTGTTGCCGTTGGGCGCGGGGGTGCGGGATGTGAAGGTGTTGCGGCTGGGGTCGAGCGAGGGGCCGTTGGCTGAGCGGTTGGGACGGGTCATGGGCGGTGCGGTGCGCGTGGAGGATGCGGCGTTTCCATCGGACGTGGCGAAGTGGTGGGAACGGGGGGAACGGGGGGACGCCATCGTGGTGGCCGTGAGCGGAACGGACCGGCGGGTGGGGAAAGGTTATGGGGTCAGCGCGGAGGAACTGGCGGGGTTGGAGGATTTGGCGGCGCGCGTTTCGGCGGCGCCGGGCAGTCCGCCGCTGGTGGTCGTGGTGTTCGGGTCGCCGTACTTGCTCGACCGCATGACGCGGGTGGCTGCGTTGAGCGATGCCGTGGTGGTGGCGTATGAGGACGAGCCGGTGGCGGAGGCCGTGGCGGGCGAGCTCATCGGTGGGGCGATCGGCGCGTCGGGGACGTTGCCGGTTTCGGCGGGCGGATTCCCGGTGGGCTGGGGCGTTCCGGCGTTGGGTGGAGTGCGGTTGGGGTTTGCGGATGCACCATTTGCGGGGAGGGCGGCCATCGACTCGATTGTGGAGGCGGCGATGGCGCAGGGGGCGATGCCGGGGTGCCGGGTCGTGGCGGTGCACCGGGGTCGCATCGTGCACGATGGGTGCTACGGCACGCTGGATGGGCGACAGGCTGTGGAGCCGGGATCGGTGTATGATTTGGCCAGCATCACGAAAGTGGCGGCGTCGACCATCAGCTTGATGGCGCTTGAGGAAGCGGGAAAACTGAGCCGGAAGGATCGGCTGGATGCGCACCTGCCTGAACTGGTGGGCACCGAACTTGGCGAGCGCATCGTGGAAGACATCTTGGCGCATCGGGCGGGTTTGAAGGCGTGGATTCCGTTTTACCTCGAGGCGCTCGAACAGCCGGGCGTCTTCGTGCGGGAGCCGGACGCGACGCACCGGACCCAAGTTGCAGATGGCGTGTACCAGTTGGACAGCTACCGGGACACGGTCTTGCAGCGCATTGTGGAGGCGGAGGTGGATCCGGTGGGGACGAACCGGTACAGCGATTTGGGCTATTACTTGCTGCAGCAAGTGGTGGAACGGCTTTCAGGCCAAACCCTCGACCAATTCGTCACCCGCCGGTTCTACGAGCCCATGGGCCTTGCGCGCATCGGATACCAGCCGATGAACTGGGCCGTTCCCCGTGAAATCGCACCGACGGAAATGGACCAGGTCTTCCGCGAGCAAACCGTGCACGGGCACGTCCACGACCCCGGTGCCGCCATGCTGGGCGGCGTGGCAGGGCACGCGGGGCTCTTCAGCGACGCGTACGACCTCGCGCGGCTGTTCTACATGCTCATGCGAGGCGGCTATTACGGTGGGGAAGCGTTGCTCGATGCCGAAACCATCCACGCCTGGACCCAGCGGGTGGATCCGGACCCCAAGCACCGCAAGGCGTGCGGATTCGATCGGCCCGAGGCCGAACCCGATGAAGGGCCCACGTGCAACGAGGCGGGTTGGGCGAGCTTTGGTCACACGGGGTTCACGGGGACGGTCGCGTGGGCGGATCCGGATGCGGATTTGGTCTACATCTTTTTGAGCAATCGCGTGCACCCGAATGCGGAAAACTGGAAGCTGGTGAAGCTGAACGTTCGGACGGAAATTCAGCGGGTGATTTACCAAACCTTACAGCGCCCCGAGCGGTTTTCCCTCCATGACTGACCCCAACTCCACCCGGCCCATGCGCATCGGCATCGTGTGCTACCCCACCTTCGGCGGCTCCGGCGTCGTGGCCACCGAACTCGGAAAGGGCCTGGCGGCGAAAGGGCACGAAATCCACTTCATCACCTACGACCAACCCGCTCGCCTGGGGAGCTTCCACGCGAACGTGTTCTACCACGAGGTCCGCGTGTTGGATTACCCGCTGTTCGATTACCCGCCCTACGAGTTGGTGCTGGCGAGCAAGCTGGTGGAAGTCACGCGGCAGCACCAGCTCGATCTCATTCACGCGCACTATGCGATTCCGCATGCCAGCGCCGCGTTCACGGCGCGGGCCATTCTGGAGCAGGAAGGGCTTCGCGTGCCCTACATCACGACGCTTCACGGCACCGACATCACGTTGCTCGGGCGGGACCCTTCCTTCGAGCCGGTGATCTCGTTTGCCATCAACCAAAGCGATGCCGTGACCGCTGTTTCGGAAAGCTTGAAGGACGATACGCGCCATTTGTTTGGCGTAAATCGGGAAATTGAAGTGGTCCCCAACTTCTTCTGTCCCAACCACTTCGCCATCCCCGTCAAGGAAGACTTGCGCGCTGCGATCGCTCCAGCGAATGAGCCCATCATCACGCACATCAGCAACTTCCGCCCCCTCAAGCGCGTGCAGGACGTGGTGCAAGCCTTTGCTCGGGTCCGCGCCGCTCAACCCGCCAAGTTGCTCTTCATCGGTGATGGCCCTGAACGCTATGCGGCTGAAGTCCTCGCTGAAAAGTTGGGCGTCCATCGGGACACGTTGTTCTTGGGCAAGGTGAAGAACCCCATCGAAGCGCTGCTCATCAGCGACCTGTTCATGCTGCCCTCCGAGTCGGAGAGTTTCGGACTCTCGGCCTTGGAAGCCATGGCAGCGGGCGTTCCCGTGGTGGCTTCCACGGCCGGGGGCATCTCGGAAGTCGTCGAGGACGGAGTCGCGGGCATCCTTTGCCCCATCGGCGATGTCGATGCGCTGGCTGCAGCCGCCTTGCACCTGCTCAGCGATCCCGAGCGCCTCGAACGCTTTTCCTTGCAAGCCCTGCAATCCGCTGACCGATTCCACATCGAACGCGTCCTTCCTGAATACGAGCGGATTTACCGACGCGTCCTCAATTTTTGACCCATGCGCACCCTTGGATCCCGCATTTCGTACGAACAAACGAGCGATCAATTCACCGTCGTCATCACGCAAGAAATTCCGCGCATGTCGTTCCTGCTGCTCATCGGCTGGTGGCTGGCGTGGTGGGGCATCGGAGCGGTGTTCCTGTGGGAATGGGCCCAAACCGAAATCCCCGATGAACGGATGTTTTTTTCCATCTCCTTGGCGTTTTGGGCTTATTTCGCCTTCCGTGTAGGCAAGGTCATTGCGTGGCGCAAATGGGGAAGGGAACTCATCCGCATCACGCCCACGGAATTGAGCGTCAAGAACGCGTTCGGTTCGTACGGTCGGGCGGTCGCGGTGCCCTTGGCCAGCGTCGAGCGCATGGAGGTCGTGAAGCGCGATCCGACGAAATTCCTCCAGACGCTGGATCAGAGCTTTTGGATCATGGGCGGGGAGAGTTTGGTGGTGCGGAGCAGTGTGCGGCGTTTGCCATTGGGCAAACAACTGAGCGAACGCGAAGCCGGTGCCCTGGCAAAAGCGATGGACGGTGCGATTCGCAAGCTGAACAAATCCCGGTAATTCCCGGCCACAAAGTCCCCTCCCCCATCGGTGAACTCTGCTTCGCTGCGAACGAATTCATGCGTTGTTTCGGGACATGATGAAGCGAAACACGGCCTGGGCCTTTGCGGTCATGGGCTGCGTTGTGGGGATGGGATGTCACCCGCAGCGCGAATCGAAGGGCGACGATTGGAGGTGGGAAGTGCGCTATTTGGACGGCTCCTTGCCCCCATCGGGCGAGGCGGAAGTGTGGTCCATTGGAGCCGCATCGGAGACGGGATGGGCCATCGAATCCGGGTCCTTGTTAGGAACCGTGGTGCTGCACGAAGGCCGCGGTGAATGGCCCGCTTCGGAGCAGCCCGTCGCGATCAACCTGCATGCAGAGCACCCCAACGGGAGCACCCAAAGCCGCTCCGGAATTCGAATCGACGGGACCCAAAGCCCCGTGATCGAATTGCCCACCCCCACCTTACTGGCACTCCACATCGTCCGACCGAGGCTCGTCGGTGGCCGACTTCACGCTCGGTTGAGCGAAGGGATGGGCGAGCCCGACCTCAGTACGTGGTTGGATGACGCGCCTTCTTCGGCAACGGCCGTGATGGCTCCGCATGCCGCTCCGCGTCCCCTGCTGTTGGAATTTGAGTTCCCGGTGGGAGTCGATCGCTGGCCGGTTCATGTCCAATGGTATTGGCAGCCCAACACCGGGGGCATCGAACCGCTAAGGACCGAAGTGTTCGTCATTTCCCGCGCCCAAGCAGGCTCCACCGTAGCAGTTCAATCCTCCATTTGACGGCGCATGTTCTCGAATTCATTGCGCCCCTGGCTTCAGGGGCTGATCGGTGCTGCCCTGATGTGGACCAACAGTTGCGCGCTGCACGCACAGCATGCTCCTGCCTCCATGCGGCAGGAAGCCTTCCTCGCCTCAGGCGAGCGGTGGCCGGCCGTTCGGGCAGCCTTGGACCGGCACTCGGCAACGCCTTTGCTTGCGGCACTGGTTCCTTGCCATTCTGATCGTTCCTCGCATGGCGGGATGGTCTCCAGCCGGATGACGTTGCGAAACGGCGAGTCGGTGGTCTGGGAACTCTTACCGGACGGCCTGCCCGACACGCTGCGTCAGCACGAGCCGCAACTTTGGGTGGACGGCATGCTCCAAGGGACGGGCTGGAACGTTCCGTTGCCGTTTGTGGCGGCATCGAATGCGGATTTGTCGTGGGTTGAAGTCCGGCTTCCTCGAAGTGCCGATACCCTTCGCTGGTCGGTTGCAATTCCCCTGAAGTCGACGTGCGTGCCCCCCGCCCCTGACCTGCCGCCCTGGCCTTTCAGCACGCCCTCCAATCCATGGTGGATCACCGTGCCGCACGGGAGCGGCACGGTGGAGGGCATGGCCCTCACGCGACTGGGTTCGGACGGCGCCTTTGACCGGCCGCTGATCGTGGTGGAGGGCTTCGATCCGGATTTGACGGACGCATCGCCGAGTTATGGGTTTGGGACCATGAACTGGGATGCGATTTGGGACTGCAGCGATTTGGCGTATCCCAATACGGCGGCGATGGCGGTGCTGCTGGACTCGCTAACGGAGGTGGGATTTGATTTGGTTTACGTGGATTTTGCGGACGGGACACGCCCTGCAGCGGCGCAAGCGGCGTTGCTTTCTCGGGTTCTGGATTTGGTCAGCGAATCCGTGACGGGGGGTGGGAATTCGGTGGTGGTCGGGGCGAGCATGGGGGGAGCGATCTGCCGATTGGCCTTGCGCCAGCGGGAACTCGACGGCATTTCTGATTGCGTAAGCCAATTTGTTGCGCTCGATACGCCACACCAAGGGGCCTACTTGCCGTTGGCCCTTCAAGAAGCGCTCGCCTTCTTCGCCGAGCAAGACGTTCAAGCGGCCTCCTTGTTGGAAGCCTTGAATTCGCCCGCGGCTCGTGAACTGCTCTTGCTTACACCGGATGGAGCCTTGCCCGAGCACCTGGCCCTCAAGGCCGAATTGGACGAACTCGGCTGGCCCTTGGTTCCGCATTGTTTGGCGATTTCGAACGGCCATCCGCTGGTCTCGATGAATCAGGGCGGATCCGCGCTCCTCGAAGGGGTCGTCAACGAATGGGGCGTGAATTGGGCCCAAATCCAACTCTGGCCATTGCCCGGCAACCCTTACCATTCCGCTGCCACACCATCCGCCTCCGTGGTGTTCGATTGCAGCCTGCCTAACCTCGATGGAACGTGGTGGACAGATCCCGTCCTGTCCTCTACCGCGTACTGCAATCCCGCCGCACCCGCTTGGGAAGACGTTCCGGGAAGCTCCTCTCCGCACATCCAAGCCCTCTCGCAAGGGCTGGTCAACCTCGGATTTGACCTCGTCAACAGCGTGGACTGGACGGTCTTCGTGCCCGTCGCGTCTGCCCTGGATGAAGGCGGCTCGGCATCGGTGATGCGACGGCATGAACCTGTGGGTTCAGCACCCGCGCCCCATTGCGACCTGACGGGGCACGTGGACCATTTGCTGGAATTCATCCTCGAGGGAGCGGATGTAGCCGCCCATTCTTCGGACGATGCAGTCGGCTTCCCGCATTGGGGACACCTGAGACCGATGCGGACCTTCATGGGAGGTGGGGCGATTCAAAATGGCCAAGCCTGGACCATTGCGACCCCATTGGGCAACGGCGGTTGGGGCTCGGGTTGGCCATCCTTTACGGTGGACCTCGCCCCGTGTGCTTCCAGCTTGATCATCGACGAGGGGGGGACCTTGGTCATCGGAGAGTCCAGCGGACAAGGAACGGGCACCCTCCAAGTGAACTCAGGGAATGCCGTGCGATTGCAACCTGGAGGAAGCCTCCACATCGGGTCGGGAAGTTGCTTGCGAATTCGGGCTGGCGGAACGCTTTATTGCAACGGAGGCGCGTTGCAATTGAGTGAAGGTGCATCCCTCGAGGTGGAGCCTGGAGGACGCATTGAAGTGGCCGGGGACACGGAACTCCTGTTGCCCCATTCGGCTGCATGGACCCAATTCGGTGAATTGAATTGCGCGTACGGAACCTCCTTCGTCGTGGTGGGAGACGCAGCCAGTTCCGTATTCCTCTCGGGCACCGTGCAGGTAGGAGAATATGCGGAATGGCGCCTGCAGGGAATGGATTTGCCCCTCAACGTCGTCCTATCTGGCGCCACCGAGTGCGTGGGAACCGGTGTTGTGAGGTGGCAACGGCTTGAAGTGCATCAAGATCCCGGGAGCTTCATTGACTTCCATGCGGACCAGCGGTGGAACGCGGTGAATGTTTGGTCGGACGGGTCGTCGGCCATCGCATCGCATGCGCGTTGGCGGTGGCAAGTCGGGTCAGGAGACCGCCTCGACATTCACCACAGTCGACCGGGCAATGCTGACCCCTTTTGGGACCAGGTCCAGCTCACCTCGGCTCAAGTCCTCACGGAGTTCAGTGCTCCGCGGATTTGGGATTGCGCATTCACCAACACAGAATGGGAAGCGTGGTTCGCCTCCGGCGGGGAATGGAAGCGCAGTGCTTTTGCGGGAAACGGGGGGAATACGGGCCTGCACATCGCCCATTCAACGGGGGACGTGCGGGTTGAAGACTGTGGTTTTTCCGGATGCCAAACCGGGGTGCGCTTGGACCACGCTGAAGCACATTTTGCCTGTTCATCCTGGATCCACAACGAAACGGGAATCGCCCTTGCCGACGGAGGAAACGCGTGGCTGACGGGCGCGCATGGAGGCCACAACCGTTTCGAGATGAACGATGTGCACGCGGATTGGGAAAGTGGTCCTTGGTGGAATTGCGCAGGAGGATACAACGACTTTGGACCGTTCAATGTGGCGGGCTTCACTGGAGAATTGGACTTTGCGTCCTCGACCTTTTCCCCAGTGCTCGACGCCACGCAAAACAACTGGCATAATGGATTGAACTACAATGGATTTACTGGACCACCCATGGAAATCTCGACGCTTCCTCAAGCCCCCGGTCCCACCTCATGTGCTCCGAGTCCCCACCCCAACCCCATCAATGACTCGCCCAAGTCGGCCTGGGTGCAGCACGGACGGGAACTCCATTGGCACCCGGCTTCTCCCAGCGCAGGCACCCTTCGGTTGCACGATGTCACGGGGAGGGTATTGGATGAAACCGCTGTGGAAGAACCGGTAAAGGAAATTGTTTGGGCTTGCCCTGAATTCGCGAGCGGCATCCACCTCATCGAATGGATTCCTTGGGACGGAACGCTTGGGCGGGAAACGGCTTGGATTTGGCTTCAATGATGCAAGACGTATTGAACAGCGGCCTCATATCCTGCAAAACCAAGGCCGCTGATGACCGCCGCGCACACCCCGGAAATCATGGAATGCTGCCGGAAGGGTTCACGCGCATAGATGTTCGTCAAATGCACCTCAATCACCGGGGCATCGATGGCGGCTACGGCATCGCGCAAGGCCACACTCGTGTGCGTGAACCCCCCAGGATTGAACACAATGCCGTCGGCCTTGAATCCATGGGCGTGCAACGCATCGATCAATTCGCCTTCGTGGTTCGATTGAATGATGTGAACTTCGGCGCCTTCACGCGCCCACCTCGGAAGCTGCGCGGTCATCCAATCCGTCAGGGATTCTCTTCCATACACCGAGGGTTCCCGTTGGCCCACGAGGTTGAGGTTGGGACCTTGCAAGACCAAAATCGACTTCATGATGCGAAGTTAACAGAACGCCTCCATCCAAGGGCGCAACGCCAACCAGCTGATGGCTACGATCAATGCAATGGCCAAACCATTGAGCCACAGCCCTACACGGGCCATGTCACGGATGCGCACCTGGCCACTTCCAAACACGATGGCATTCGGGGGGGTTGCCATCGGCAACATGAAGGCACAGCTACTGGCCAGCGTCAGCGGAACCGCGAAGAGCAGTGGGGGCAAACCCAAGCGCTCAGCTAGCCCGATGACCACGGGAACGAACACGACCGTCAAGGCCAAATTGCTCATGACTTCCGTCAACAGCAGTCCCATTGCGGTCAATGCGGCCGCAACCGCCCACCAAGGCCAGGTTCCGGACCCCGCAAGGCCATCGGCCAACGCCTCGATCAACCCCGCATTTCCCAATGCCCGGGCCAGCGTCAGCCCGCCGCCGAACAGCAGCAGGATGTCCCACGGAAGGCGCTGGGTATCCTTCCACTCCAGCAAAGGAGCCCCACCCCTTCGGTCCGAACGAATCAAAAACAAGGCCAAGCCGCCTGCCATGGCAATGCCCGTGTCGTCCAAATTCAGGCCCAAACCTTCATTCAAGGGCCGCCTGATCATCCACAGCAATGCCGTCAAACCGAACACCCATCCCACACGCCGCTCGGCCATCGTCACGGAGCCCAACCGAGCCAACTCCTCGCGAAACCACGTCCCCGAGGTGCCAATCGGCCCCTTCGCCACCGGTGTCAACCAACGCGTCAACATCCAATGCACCGCCAACAGCAACACCACCCCCATCGGGAATGCGAAAAGCATCCAAGCAAAAAAAGGCACTTCCTTCCCGGTTTGGTCGAAATAAATGCCCGCCATGGCCACATTGGGCGGGGTTCCGACCAGCGTGGTGAACCCGCCGATGTTGGCTGCATAAGCGGTTCCGAGGAGAAGCGCCAATGGAAACCGATCTCCTTTTGGCCCAGGAACTTGGGAAATCACGGAAAGGGCAATGGGCAACATCATCAGGGCGGTGGCGGTGTTGGAAATCCACATGCTCAACAAAGCAGTAGCCACCATGAAGCCGCCCACCAGGCGACGGCGCGAATTGCCCGCTCGCAGCAGGACCCCGAGCGCGAGCCGCTCATGGAGGTTCCACTTTTCAAGCGAAATGGCAATGAGGAAACCTCCCAGAAACAGAAACACATAATGCGAACCGTAAGAAGATGCAGCCTCCCCTACGTCCATGAGCCCCAATGCGGGAAAGAGCACGATGGGCAGCAACGAAGTGACGGCAATGGGCACGGCTTCGCTGATCCACCACACCAGCATCCAAACCGCTGCAGCCAGCGTCAATCCCTGTTCCGATGACAACCCCAACCACGAACCGGTGGATGCCACAAGCACACAAGCCATTGGCCCTGAGAACACCTTCAGTCGGGAGTTCATGGATTCTCCTCAATTTCCAAGATCGCATGGACGGGAGCGTGATCGGAAATGAACACCCCCCACTTGATCACCTCATCCACACAATGCCACTTCACGTCTGCCCCATCGACCCAGATGTAGTCGATGCGCGGCGCGCCGACGGTTCGGTCCGTCAAAAACGTGGTGTACGTTCCGAACTCCCGGCGGCATCGGGTTCGCGGATTCGCATACGCATCCACCCAACCGTCCAAGCTTGCCAAGTAGCGGTGCGCCGCACCTCCGGGCTCCTCATTGAAATCGCCCAGCATCACCCGCACCAGTCCCTGCTCCGAGCGCCCCATCCACCCCGCACACAAGGCCGCCGATGCCTCGCGAGCGACTTCACCCGTGTGGGACCAGTGGGTGTTCATGACCCGGATGCGCGCGCCGGTCTTGCGATCGAACAGCAGCACCATGGTCGCGATTCGAGGCAAATCCGCATCCCACCCCACGCTGCCGGGTTCGTCCGGAGTAAGCGAAAGCCAGCGGGTCTCTGCGTGAAGCAAATCGAACCGATCGCGACGCCAAAAAACCGGACACGCTTCCCCTCCTCCATCCGCATCCCGCCCCGTTCCGTAGGAATCCATTCGCGGCAAGAACGATTTCAAGTCAGCAAATTGATGGGGAAGCACCTCTTGGAATCCGATCACGTCGTAGTACATCACCGAGCGGGCTACCTCCTCCTTGCGGTCTTCCCAAGGCAGGGTGTCCTTGGGATTGTCATAACGCACGTTGAACGTCACCACCGTCAAATCGGACGGAGACTGGCCCCAACTTACCCCCATCGAACCCGAAGCGAAGGCGAAAACGCTGCAGACCAGGAGCCATTTTGCGGGAAATTCCTTGAGCATGGGCGAAAGATACCCCACGCGCCGCGTAACTTCGCGCGCTGTGGGAAGAGCTCGAAAATACCGCCGTGGCGCGTCCTTGGATTTGGACATCACGGGCTACGCCTTCGGAGGAAAAGGCATCGCAAAAATCGAAACCGAGGAAGGCCAGTTCACGGTCTTTGTCCAAAACGCCTTCCCAGGTCAGCGGGTGCGCGCGCGGGTGACCAACTGCAAAGCCCGCTATGCGGAATGCAGCTTGGACGAGGTGCTGCAACGCGCCCCTGACGAAGTGGAAAGGCCGTACCAGCCCATCCCCGGCGCGCCTTACGCACTCGTGCCAATCGAACGGCAGCACGCCTTGAAAGCATCCACGACCCTGGAGTTGTTTCGGCGCATCGGCGAGGTCGAGGACGTGGACGCGCTGTATGGTGGCTTCGTCGCGTCGCCGAGCCATTGGCATTACCGGAACAAGATGGAATACAGCTTCTCGGCCATTGTGCACGATTTGGAATCGGGCGAAAAGGTGGATCGGTTTGGGCTGGGCTTCAAGCACCGGGGCACGTGGTGGGCGGTGGAGGACCTGGACCGGGATTCGGGCTTGTTCGACGAAGACGTGGAACGCGATCTGCACGAAATCCGAGCCTTTTGCGAAGCAAGCGGCCTTCCGCCTTGGCATCCCCCTCAGCGCGAAGGGTTTTTCCGGTTCCTCGTGGTTCGGAAAAGCGTTGCGCACAACACCCTGCTCGTGAACCTCGTGACGAGCAGCACAGGGTTGAAGCGCTGGGACATGGACGGATTCGTTCGGCTCCTCCACGAATTGTGGCCGGGCCGCGTGGCGGGCGTTCTCCACACGATCAACGACGACACGGGGGAACGCGTGGAGGCGCGGGCCGGAACCACGCGTTTGGTGGACGGTGAGGAACGCATAACGGAGGTGTTGCATGGTTTGGCCTTCGACATCAGCATGTCCAGCTTTTTCCAGACCAACCCCCAGTGCGCAGAACGCCTGTATGCCGAAGTGGTGGAAGCCGTGGTGCGCGATGACGAACGGCTTGACGGCGAGGTCATCATGGACCTGTTCTGCGGGACGGGGACCATCGCCCAGTTGCTGGCTCAGGCCACCGGACGGCCCATCATCGGCGTCGACCTCGTGGAAAGCGCCATCGCCGACGCGCGGGTGAGTGCGGAACGCAACGGAAATCGCGGCATCGAATTTTTCGCTGCAGATGTCGGCACGTTCTTGCTGGAGTATCCCGAATACGTGGGCCGCATTCGAACCATCGTCTTGGACCCGCCGCGAGCGGGCATCTCCCCGAAGACGCTCCGGAAGGTCATCCGATTGGACGCACCGAGGATCGTTTACGTTTCGTGCAATCCCGCCACGCAAGCGCGTGATTTGAAAACCCTCGCCGAATGGGGATACGCGTTGCAATCGTTTAAATTGGTGGACCAATTCCCGCACACCGCGCACGTCGAATCCGTCGCCGTGTTCGAAAAGATCCCAACCGCATGAACGCTTCCCGTACGCTGATCCTCAATGCCGCACAAATCGAGCGCAAGCTGCAACGGATTGCGCGCCAAATCGTCGAGCAGCATCACCAAGCCGAAGCCCTCATCCTCATCGGAATCGCTGGACAAGGCATGCACATGAGCCGCCGTTTGGTCGACATCCTCAGGGAAATTTGCGACCTGAACATTTCGCATGAACAGCTTACATTGCACAAGGATGCACCGCTGGAACATCCCATCGCCTACTCCGGAGACGAAGCGGATTTGCGCGGAAGCGATGTCGTGGTCGTGGACGATGTGCTCAATTCAGGCCGAACACTCATCTACGCCGTCAAGTACTTGCTCGACCATTCGCCGAAGTCCATGAACACGGCCGTGCTCATCGACCGGTTCCACCGCAACTTCCCCATTCGTGCGGATTTTTGTGGCTTGACGTTGAGCACCACAGTGAAGGAACACATCGAGGTGTCCTTCCGCGAAGACGGTTCGAATTCGGCCTACCTCGAAGACAAGGCCCAAGCAGAAAGCGCATCGTAGACGGCTTCCAAGTCAGCACCACGAAAAGCAGCGAAGGCGTAGGCTGGGCTTCGCTCAAGGCGCAGGGCTTCGATGCGGTCCACCCCCTCCTTTTCCCATTGAATGCCTGCCAGCAAGGGGCGTGCATTCGGAGCCTGCCGCAGCCGCTCTACCAATTCCAACACCGGAGGGTCCAGCCACACCGCCGCACCGGCTGACTGCATCAACTCCCGATTGCGGAGATCCAACGGGGTGCCTCCACCGCACGCCACCACATGCGGGACGGAATGCGCGCAAACCCCTTTAAGGGCAGTGCGTTCGCGAGCGCGAAAAGCCTCCAACCCGTCCGCTTCAATCAGCTCCGCGATTGAACATCCTGCATCCTCTTCAATCCACGCGTCCAAGTCGCACAAAGGCCATCCCCACGCCTCGGCAAGGGCCTTCGCAGCCGTCGATTTTCCCGCCCCCGGCAAGCCGATGAAAAAAAGGTGCATGCGTAAAATTACTCCAACTGCGCCGTTTTGACACCGAAAAGGATTCAACCCTGACGATTTGGCGCATAATGGGGTTTGGATTGGGATTTGTCCTGAGGGAGGAAAAAAAATCATGGACTCGAACGCATTCACGCTGAAAAGCCAAGAAATCATCGCGCGCGCTCAACAAGAAGCGCTCGCTGGTGGACATCCCAGCATCGACACGCTGCACCTCCTCCATGCGATGCTCCACGTGGAAGACCCGGTCATTCCCGGATTGCTCGGCCGCATGGGGGTCGCCACCGCCCCGCTGAAAGCTGCGGTTGAACGGCAAGTGGAGCACCTACCCAAGGTGGAGGGCAGTTCCCCTCAGTGGTCGCGCAACGCGGGCCAAGTCATTCAACGCGCCCTCGCCCTCGCACGCAAAGCGGGCGATGAGTACGTCCCCACGGACCGGTTGTTCGAATCGCTGCTCGAGGAAACGGATTCCACGGCACAAATGCTCAAGGACGCCGGGGCCACCCGAGACGCCTTGCGGCAAGCCGTTCAGGATTTGAGAAAAGGTGCCAAGGTCACGTCCTCCAGCCAAGAAGACACGTACGAAGCCCTCGGAAAGTTCGCCAAGAACTTGAACCGGTTGGCCCAAGACGGCAAGCTGGACCCCGTCATCGGACGCGACGAAGAAATCCGGCGCGTGCTCCAAATCCTCAGCCGCAGAACAAAGAACAACCCCATCCTCATCGGCGAACCCGGTGTGGGGAAGACCGCCATTGCGGAAGGCATTGCCCACCGCATCATCAACGGCGATGTGCCCGATAACCTGCTCGACAAGACCATCCACTCCCTCGATTTGGGCGCCTTGGTGGCGGGAGCGAAGTACAAGGGCGAATTCGAGGAGCGGCTCAAGGCCGTGGTGAAGGAGGTGCAAGATGCGGAAGGCCAAATCATCCTTTTCATTGACGAAATTCACACCCTGGTCGGTGCCGGAGGCGGTGAAGGGGCCATGGACGCCGCGAACATCTTGAAGCCGGCTTTGGCCCGAGGAGAACTGCGCGCAATCGGTGCCACCACGCTCAAAGAATACCAGAAATACTTCGAGAAGGACAAGGCCCTCGAACGCCGATTCCAGCAAGTGCTCGTGGAAGAACCCGACCGCGAATCGGCCGTTTCCATCCTGCGCGGCATCAAGGAGAAATACGAGCAGCACCACCAAATCCAAATCCGTGACGAAGCGATCCTTGCCGCCGTGGACTTGAGCACGCGCTACGTGGCCGATCGGTTTCTGCCGGACAAGGCCATTGACCTCATCGACGAGGCGGCTTCGAAGCTGCGGTTGGAAATGAACTCAAAGCCCGCCGCCCTGGATGAACTCGACCGCAGGGTGCTCCAGCTTGAAATCGAACGGGAAGCCATCAAGCGGGAAGACGACCCAGTGAAACTGGCGGAATTGGGCGTGCAATTGGCATCGCTTCAAGAGGACCGCGATCGGCTGGAAACCCAATGGCGTCATGAAAAAGGCATTGCGGACGAAATTGCCCGTGAGAAATCGAACATCGAGGAACTCCGGCTGGAAGCTGACCGGGCGGAACGCGAGGGCGATTTCGGGAAGGTTGCGGAAATCCGGTACGGGCGCATCCAGGAAGCAGAGCGCGCTGTGGAAGCCGGAAAAGCCCGTCTCGCGGAACTCGATGGCGCCTCGAAGCTGATCAAAGAAGAAGTGGACGCTGCGGAAATCGCCTCGGTCGTGGCGCATTGGACGGGCATTCCCGTGCAGCGGATGGTCGAAAGCGAAAAGGAGAAGCTCCTGCACCTCGAGGAGCGCTTGCACGCACGGGTCGTCGGTCAGGAAGAAGCCATCGCCGCCGTTTCCGACGCGGTGCGCCGATCGCGCGCAGGCCTCGCGGATGCCCAACGCCCTGTCGGGTCGTTTTTGTTCCTCGGCACAACGGGCGTCGGCAAGACGGAGTTGGCCAAAGCCCTCAGCGAAGTGCTCTTCAATGATGACCAGGCCATGACCCGCATTGACATGAGCGAGTTTCAGGAATCACACACCGTTTCGCGCTTAGTGGGGGCGCCTCCCGGCTACATTGGACACGACGAAGGCGGGCAACTCACCGAAGCGGTGCGCCGCAGGCCCTACTCGGTGGTGCTCCTCGATGAAGTGGAAAAAGCCCACCCGGATGTGTTCAACGTGCTCCTCCAAGTGCTCGACGACGGGCGGTTGACGGACTCCAAGGGCCGAACCGTCAACTTCCGCAACACCCTCATCATCATGACCTCGAACGCGGGCAGCGAGCAGGTTCAGGCGTTGTTTGAGGAGGCCAATGGGCGCGTAAATCCTCGGGTGAAAGCCCAAATGGAAGAGGCCGCTTTGGCCGCAATCCGCGCCTCAATGCGCCCCGAATTCCTCAACCGCATCGACGAGATTGTGCTGTTCGAACCGCTGAGTCGCGACCACGTCCGGGACATTTTGCGCATCCAGCTCGCCGGGCTTCATCCGCGCCTCGAAGCGGCCGGCATCGAACTCTGTGTGAGCGAAGAGGCGATGGGCTGGTTGGCGGACCAGGGATACAGTTTGGCCTATGGTGCGCGACCGATGAAGCGGCTCATTCAACGCGAAGTGCTGAATCGGTTGAGCAAGGCGCTCCTTGGCGGCGAACTGGCTAAAGGTGGACCCAAGGTGCTCGACGTCTTCGACCACGAGGTCGTGTTTCGCGACCAACTCGAATCCGACCGGTGCGTGCGCATCGGGGACCTGACGCCGCAAGAAGCAGCCGTAGCCTAACGCGCGAAACGGGTCGCCTGCGGGCGGCCCGTTTTCATTTCACCGGCACCCGGAAGCAGGAGACCCCTTCGAGGAAGCCCTCCAGCACATCCCCGGGTTCCACGCGTCCCACGCCCGCCGGCGTCCCCGTGAACAGGAGGTCCCCCACCTTGAGCGTCATGTAACGGGAAACATACGCAATCAGTTCATCCACAGGAAACAGCATGTCGCGCGTGTTGCCTGTTTGGACCACCTCCCCATTGCGTTCCAAGGTGAAGGCCAACCCTTGAATCCCCTGCGTAAAATCCGCCAGTGGAAAGAACTGCTGCGACACCACCGCTGAATGATCGAAGGCCTTCGCGCGCTCCCACGGGTGCCCCTTTGCCTTGCATTCCGCCTGCACATCGCGGGCCGTGAAATCAATGCCCAACCCCACCTCATCGTAATACTTGTGAGCAAACCGAGGCTCGATCGCCTTTCCCAAACGGTTGATCCGCACCACGACCTCCACTTCATAGTGGATGTCATCGCTCCAATCGGGCAGGTAAAACGGATGCTTATGCAAGTGAATTGCGCTGTCCGGCTTGAGAAAAAACAGCGGTTCCGCGGGCACGGCATTGCCCAGTTCCGCGGCGTGCAACGCGTAATTGCGACCGATGCAGATGATTTTCATTCCGCAAAGGTGCAAACCAAACCCCAGTTCAGCGCACCTCCCAATAAAACCGCACCTCCACCCGCCGGTCCTCCTCGGGCGACCAACCCGCCCGGTCCTCCCCGAAGTAGTTCATGAGCACCCGGCTGGAGTCCACCCCGGACTCCAAGAGCTTCGCACGAACGGCCTGCGCACGCACCTTCGACAGCTCCTCGTTCGTCCGCCGGGTTCCATTCGCATCCGCATGGCCCGTGCACACCACCCGAAGTTCGGGATGCGCCCCCATGAGGTCCCGCACCTCCGCCAATTGCATCCGCGCATTCAAGTCCAACACGGCCGAACCCGCAGCAAACGGTACGTCAAACGACTCGGGAAGGTTCAACGCCGCGAGTTCAGGCACATCGAGCGCCGAGGTTGCAGATCGGGCCGGCCCCAACATTTCCGCCAGTTGCCCCACCCATTCCGGTGCTGCGGCGGGAGGCCGGGGCAAAGGCACCTCGTCCTCCGCGGACAGGAGGTCCAACGTTTGGCTCGACAACGGAATGTTCACCGCGTTCATCGCCTGCCCCATCCCCGGGTCATCCGGCAACTGCCAACCCGCGGCGGCAACGATGCGCTCCCAAAGCCCCGTTCGCTCAATCGCCCCCAATTCCAAAGCCAGCTGCAACTCAATCTCATACAGCCGCCCCTGCACGAGCACATAAAACCGCTCCTCCGCAGAACGATCCAGCCTCCCCCCTCCGCGCAAGACGTCGCGTTCGTCGAGTTCCGCAACGTCCTCCAACAACCACTCCACGGTCTCCGAAAACCCATAAAATCCAGGAAGGGAGCGCTCGTCCTGCAATTCCAGAACACCTTCGACCACGTCGTCCAACCTTCGGCGAAGGGTGCGTGGGGTTTGTCCCCAGGAGACGTCCATTCCCTCCACCTCGATTTGCGACTGCAACAAGAGCCGCATGCTCATGACCATGGTCTGTTGCGCCAGTGCCGCCCGATCCGGCGGCATGCCGCTCCAATCGGGCACAGCTTGCCCCATCGCGCTTAACGGCGCCGCGCACAGCAGGGACCACCCCAGCCACCAACGTGTGAATCGACTGAAAATCAGGACGAATTTGGTTTTCGAATCGGTAAATTCACCAATGCGAGAACCCGAAGTTAATTATTCGTCGACGAACATCCAACGAAGATTCACTTGCCGCGGCCTTTGAGCACCGTGATGACGGTGTACGCAAGGATCTTCAAATCGAGCGCGATGCTCATGTTTTCGATGTAAATCAAATCGAACCGCAACCGCTGGATCATCTCGTCCACGTTCGTCGCGTAGCCGTACTTGACCTGTCCCCACGACGTAATGCCCGGGCGCACCTTCTGCAAGTGACGGTAGTGCGGGGCTCGGGCCATGATTTGGGCAATGAAGTGCGCGCGCTCGGGGCGGGGTCCGACCAAAGCCATGTCCCCTCGCAGGACGTTGAAGAATTGCGGCAGCTCGTCCAACCGCGACTTGCGCAAAAACCGCCCCACCCGCGTGATGCGCGGATCCTCGTCGCTGCTCAACTGCGGTCCAAGCCGCTCAGCGTCCTGGACCATGGTGCGGAACTTGATGATTTGGAACGGTTTGCCGTATAAGCCGATGCGCTCTTGAACATAGAAGATGGGGCCCTTCGAATTCAACCGCACCGCCAGGGCGATGAGCAAAAAGACCGGAGCCAACAGCACCAACGCCACCGTCGACACCACCCAATCCATGACCCGCTTCAACACCACCTGCCATTGCGGCATGATGATGCGATCGACTTCAATGAGCGGCGTGCCGTAGATGCTCGACATCCGAACCGAACCGCTCAAGATGTCATAGATGTCCGGGATGATGCGCACGGCGACGGGCAGCCCGCCCAGCTCATTGAGCAGCCGCTCGAGCACTTCGTGATCGCCGGAACCGATGGCGATGATGACCTCTTCAACCCCGTGCTCGAGGACCGTT
Source organism: Bacteroidia bacterium (assembly GCA_030427925.1). GTDB lineage: Bacteria > Bacteroidota > Bacteroidia > Flavobacteriales_D > Sanyastnellaceae > JALQTD01. The sequence continues at coordinate 98,121 of JAUICJ010000002.1, forward strand.
TCGCGCAGGATTTCGACGGTGCCTAGGCGGGGCATGATTTGGGCCAAATCCGTGTCCTTCCCGTTCACCTGCAAAAACCCGACGAACCGGTACCCCAAGTTCTTCCGCGCCTGCTGGATCTCCTCCACCATCCGCACGGCCCGCGCATTCCCGCCAATGACGAGGGTCGGGAAACTCCATTGCCCCCGGTGAATGCGCTTCACCGTTCGGGTCGTCCACACCATTCGACCGACGAGCGTGAACACCCACTGCGCGGTGACCAAGACCGCGAAAGAGGCGTAATACTGCTGGTACCTGGCGATCGTGTCGTCCAAAATGAGCGCAAAAAAGAGCACCACCCCGCCGATGAACGCCGCGGTGAGGGTGTTGCCGACTTCCAAAATCCGATGCCGCTTCAAGGGACGCTGGTACATGCCCAACACCGCATGCAAGCCCAGCCAGAACAGCGGCACAAGCATCAACCCGATCCGGTACCGCCCCCCAAACGGCTCCACCGGTGCATGCCCGATCACTTCCGGCTCCAACCACAGCTTGCGGTACCCGAACAACACCGACCACGAAGCGGCTGCCGCTAACCAATCCGTCAGCACGTAAGCCACGCGCAAGGCACCGCTTCGGGGATGGTGCGTCATTCGGCCTGAACGATTTTCAGGTTATCGACCGCGAAAAACGTGGTGTCCGCTGACCCGTCCCAAACGGCTTCCAACGTCACCTCGAACCACGCGGCGGAAGTCTCGCTCCGCACTACGGGCCCCAGGTCGAGGTAGATTTTCTTCCACTCGCCCTCGGAATCGTTCAAGACGAGGATGGGCGTTGGGTTGTCTTGGATGAGGTTTTGGGGATTGAGGCCGATGGCGAAGTTCTGGGTGCACGCGTAGTCGAATTCGAGCCAGCAGGATCCGGTGGGATTGAGCGGGTATTGCTGTTCGTTGGTTTGGGCCCAAACCACGGCCGCCGAAGCATGCAGCTCCGCCCTTCCTGACCCGATGCCTTCGAACACCTGGTCGGCAGCCGTGGTCCGAATCACCTCCGACGTGGACGTCGAAGATTCCGCAAACCGGTTCGCGGTCTCAAAGTCCTCCACGAACAGCACTTCAAATCCATCGGCGTACCCCACCTCAAAGGCAAGGGTGTCGGAACCTCCGGGCGTCAAATCGACCACCTGACGAATGACCTCATAAGGTGGATAGGGCTTTCGCGTGGCGGCGATGCCATTCGCGCGAATGCCCGCTGAAAACGTCAACTCCACGGGACTGCCTTCTTCGCCTGCCAACACCGGGATGTCTGCAGGCAAGGGGAACGCCCCCAGAACGTCCGTCGGCGTGTACACCCAAACCTCCTCGACGCGAGCGGACTCGGACCCCTCTCCCGCCGCGAGGACCACGTCGATGCGCGGTACGTGGATGCGGTGGGGCACCTCGGCGTCCCGCAATTTGCCGCATCCCGCCGCGAGGGCGAGGGCGGACAGACCAAAAATTCCTGCTGTTGTGCGGTTCACCATCGGCGTTTCGGTCGGCAAAAATAATGGGCGACCACGCCTGAAACGTGCACGGCATTGAATTCGTATTGCGCATTGCCCACAAAATCGCTTCACTTATGAACACGGGACGGTTCCCGAGCGGATGCGCGCCACGGGCGCCGGAGCGTTCCGCCTCGACGGAATCACATCGACAGGGCGTCAACAAGCCGGCAACGCACCACCGAACAGGAAGGGCGGATGGGCCTTGCTCCCGGGTGCATTTCCCTCAAAGGACAACATTTCAACAAGTTGCACCCATCGCGCCAAGCCGCTTCAACGAAAGGCGTAATTTCGCGCCATGAAATTCTTCATCGACACGGCGAACCTGGACCAAATCCGCCAGGCGCAAGACCTCGGAATCCTCGACGGAGTGACCACGAACCCGTCCCTGATGGCCAAAGAAGGCATCGCAGGTGAGCAAGCGGTGCACGCGCATTACCAAGCGATTTGTGAAATTGTCGACGGCGACGTGAGCGCCGAAGTCATCGCAACCGACTTTGAAGGCATGATCGCGGAAGGCCAAATCCTGGCCGACCTCCACGAAAACATCGTGGTCAAGGTGCCGTGCATTGCGGAAGGCATCAAGGCCATCCGGTGGTTCACCGACCACGGCATCCGCACGAACTGCACCCTCATCTTCTCGGCCGGCCAAGCGCTCCTCGCGGCGAAAGCCGGCGCGACGTACGTCAGTCCGTTCATCGGCCGACTCGACGACATCAGCGCCAACGGGTTGCAACTCATCGAGCAAATCCGGACCATTTTCGACAACTACGACTTCGGAACGGAGATTTTGGCCGCGAGCGTGCGCCACACGATGCACGTGCTCGAATGCGCGGAACTCGGTGCCGATGTCATGACCGGTCCGCTGAGCGCCATCTTGGGGCTGTTGAAGCATCCCCTGACCGATGCCGGCTTGGAGCAGTTCCTCGCCGACCACGCGAAGGTGGAAGCCCAAGCTTGAACCGAGGATGCTGATTCGAATCCATTCGGAAAACCCCGATCCGCGTCGCGTCCAGCAGGCCGTTGACCTGTTGGAGCGCGACGGGGTCGTGGTGGTGCCCACCGATACGGTGTACAGCTTTGCGTGCCGATTGGGGTCGACCAAGGGGATGGAGCGGATTGCTCGGTTGAAGGGGGTGAAGCCGGAAAAGGCGCCATTCAGTTTGGCCTGCGCGGACCTGAGCCAACTCAGCGTCTATTCGAAACCGGTCAGCAACGACGTGTTCAAAATGATGCGGCGGGCGTTGCCAGGCCCGTACACGTTCATCCTTGAAGCGACCACCCAGGTGCCCAAGTGGTTCCGCGGGAATAAAAAAACCATCGGCATCCGCGTTCCCGATCACGGCGCGTTGCAAGCCATCGTATCGGCGCTCGGCAGCCCGCTCGTCGTGAGTTCCGTCCACGACGAGGACTTGGTGGTGGAATACACCACGGACCCCGAACTGATTGAAGAGCGATTCGACCAAACCGTCGACGCCGTTGTGGACGGCGGATTCGGAGCATTGGAAGCGTCAACGGTCATCGACTGCACCGGCGGCGAGGTTCAGGTCATCCGGGAAGGACGCGGTCCCCTCGACGCCATCCTTTAACGCATCGCCTTCGGCGCCCGGGACGCGAGCATCGGCACGAATGCGAATTCCCCGTGCTCCTGTCGCGTGAATTCATTCTCGGTCATGCGGGTGAACGTGAACATGCGCTGTCCCTCCCCGTCCCCCACTGGAATGACCAAGGTCCCACCAATGGCGAGCTGTCCCAACAGGGACTCCGGAACCTCTGGTGCGCCGCACGTGACGATGATGCCATCGAAGGGAGCGAACACTTCCTTGCCCTTGTAGCCATCCCCGTAGTACAGCTCAGGGCGCCACCCCATGGCCTTGAGCAGTGGGCGCGCTTTGTCAAAGAGTTCTTTTTGGCGCTCAATCGAGTGCACCTTGTAGCCCATGGCACACAGCACGGCGCATTGGTAGCCGCTTCCGGTTCCGATTTCAAGCACCTTTGCGCCGCGCGCGCAGTTCAGCAATTCGGTCTGTCGGGCGACGGTGAACGGCTTGGAAATGGTTTGACCGGCACCGATTTGGAACGCTTGGTTTTGGTAGGCAAACCGGTCGAAGGCAGACGACAGGAAGTAATGCCGCGGCACGCGGTTCATCGCCTCGAGGACCGCTTCTGAAGCGATGCCCATTTCACGAATTTCCTGAAGCAGCTTTTTGCGCTGTCCTTGGTGCTGGTAATCGTCGATCAGTTCCACGTGGACAAGATACGCGGCGCGGGGTTTTGAAGGAAGGAAATTTTGGACCAAAACCCACCCCAAGCCCCACCCCTCAGCGCGCCGAATGACTACCTTTGCCGCATGACGAAGCACTGGTTCACCTGCAAGGTCAAGTACACCCGCCTCGACAGCGAGGGCGCGGAAGTCAAGGCCACCGAATCCTTTGTGTTGGATGCGTTCAACTACACGGAGGCGGAAACGCGCATGACGGCGATCTGCGAAAACGAGGGCATTCGTCCGTTCGAAATCACCCAAATCACGAAAAGCAATTTCTCGGAAGTCATTCGCTTCGAAGATGCGGACTTGTGGTTCAAGGTGAAGATTGCGCTCACCACGTTCGATGAGGACAAAGGGCGCGAAAAAGAGACCAACGAGTACATCCTCCTGTCTGCCCGGGACGTGCGCGACGCCTACGATAAAGTGGCGGAGCACATGCGGTCGTTGGGCGTGGGATACGTCATCCCGTCCATCGGCTTCCTGAAAATCACCGAAGTGTTCCCGCTTGACGAAGAAGGCGGTTCGAATGCCGGTCCTGTGGGATTTGGTGCCCCTGAGCCGGCCGCGGTTTCCGAGTACACGGAAGACCTTGACGCGGAGGTGGACGAGGATTGAATCAGAGGCATTCCCACGCGCTGCGGTAAGCTCCCGCGGCTTCGGCTTGTTCCACGAGCCAACTGAAGAACGGATCGCTCCCGACCGTGCTGCTGTCCCCGACGATGAGCAGGTGGCGCCGCGCGCGTGACATGGCGACGTTGGTGCGCCGGTGCTCTGCGAGGAAACCGATGGTGCCATCGGGGTTGCTGCGGGTCAAGGAGAGCACGATGATGTCCCGTTCTTGGCCTTGAAACGAGTCCACCGTTGAAATGTCGGTGAGCTCATCTGGAACGGTGGCCGCCTCGAGGGCTTGAACTTGGGCGCGGTACGGAGCGATGACGCCGATGCTGGCCTCGGGATGGCTAGCGCGGAGTTCAGCAAGGCGCTGGGCGACAAAGGATGCCTCGTCGGGATTGAAGGTGCTTTCCCCTTCGGGCTCGCGTTGCTCATCGAACCCGCAGCCTGCGGTGTCGAGGAAGGTCCAAGGCGGCAGGTCGGGATAGCCGCGTTCCGCGACGGATTCATCGGCTTGAAGTTGGCCTCCATAGAACCGGTCGCTGATGGGCGCCATGATGCCGGCGTGCATCCGGTATTGAATGGTGAGCAGGCCTCCGGGGGCTGGGGTTTGGACCAAACGCGCCATCCGCTTCTCCAACAGGCTGACTTCAAGGAGCGCAGCCTGCGTGGAATGGACCGTGGGCGGAAGCTGCTGGGGGTCGCCCGCCAGCACCAGTCGATCAGCCTTCAACAACGCGGCCCAAACCAGCGGTTCCAAGGCCTGCCCCGCTTCGTCCACCACCACCACGGGAAAATGAAACGGGCGCAAGTCCGCATCGGCTGTGCCCGTCAAGGTGGCGCACACCACCTCTGCGTGGCGGATGACCCGCTCCTCCAATCCCTGCTCCAACTCAAACGCCACGGACTGCAAATCCTTGGCCTCGGCGCGCGCCGCGCGCTTCTCTGCCCGAGCTTCCGCATCGAATTGCCTCCGATGGCGCGTGGCCTCTCGCCATGCGTCCTCAGCTCGACGGCGCAAATCGCGGACCTGCTTGTATTCTGGATCGCGTTCCACGAGGGACTCCAAGCTGTGATCGGCCACTTCGTCGTCCACCCGAACGGGATTTCCAATGCGGACCACCTTGAGTCCCGCCTCGATGCACTTGGCGGCCAAAACGTCCGTGGCCGCATTGCTCGGTGCTGCGGCAAGGACCCGCTCTCCGCGCCGAACCAATTCCGCAATGGCCACCACCAAGGTGGTCGTCTTTCCCGTGCCCGGCGGCCCTTGAATGACGGTGAGTTCAGGCTGTGCGAGCACGGCATTCACGACCTCGCTCTGGGGACCATTCAACGGAGGCCACTGACCCGGTCCCACCTCGATGGCTCGCCCCATACGCCGCCCCAACACCACATCGCGCAGTCGCTTTCGCTGGGAATCCTCCTCATTGATCCAGCGATTCAAGGCCATGGCCATCACCGCGAACGTGCGCTCATCGAGGCACGCATCGACCGTCCACCTCCGATGCTGGTCCTGGGCGTCGAACGGGGCGCCCTCGAACACGATTTCCAGTTCAAGGGCCTTTGCCCGGCGCACCACGCCACGGAGGGGTTCGGTTTGGCCTTCCGAATCAACGGCCGTCAACTCCACGGGCGACCCCAATCGAAAGGCGTGTGGCTCACCACCGCCCGGTAGCGGCGTCAAGGTCACCACCTGGCGACCCCGGGCGGCAAATTTCATCGCCGTGAACTCCACCGGCGACCACGTCAAGCCCTCCTGACGGCGCACCGCAATTGAGGCGCTTTGCAGCATCGACCGCATGCGCTCCTGTTCGGCTTGTTGCTCGCGCACCAACGCGGTGGCCAAGGCGCCCAGTTCCTCATCGGGTGACCCCGTCACCGCAGCGCCACGCCAAAACGGCTCCATGCTCAGCGGACCAAGGTCAACGTGCCTTGAAAGTATTTCATCCCCGTCCCGCCGTATTCAAGCAACTCCCCTTCCTCGTCCGTCACCGTCAGGGCCGACTCGTTGCGGGCCACTCCGAGGACGTAGTAGTAGGTTCCTTCGCTGGCTTCGTCCGGTTTCGGCGACCAACCTGCGGAGTTGCCGAAGTCATCGTGCGAATAAACGAGCGCTCCCCACCGGTCGTAAATGCGCACCGTGCTGCGGGGGTAACCGTCCAATCCGTCCACCCGGAACGCATCGTTCCCATCGCCCAGGTTGTTCGGAGAGAACACGTTGGGAATGGTCAACTCGCACGGCTCAGCAATCACTTCGTACGCCCCCTCCGCCGTCCAAACGCACGGATCGGGCATGCTGATGAGGACCGAATACACACCCGATTCCCCCACCGCGATGTTCGGGTCATTCCCTGCGGGCTCAGAACAAACCTCCAATTCTGGCGTCGTCGGATCGTCGCATTCGTAGGAATAGGTCCACTCATACACGTACTCGTCCCAACCCTGTGGTTGATCGGGAATCACCAAAGCGGCTGTTTCACCGAGGCAAATCTCCAACTCCACCAAGTCGAACGGCACCGGCGGGTCCATGACATCCACGAACACCGATTCGGTCCCTGAACAATTCTCCAATTCCCCGCCCGTCACCGTCACGGTCAGCAAGAAATTCGTGAGTTCATCCAAGTCCATCACGGTCACATTGGGGCCGCTTGTTGTATTCAACGGACCGGCAGGGGACCAATTGTACGCGTAGCTGTATCCAGGAGTCACGTTCGTCACGGTCCCGCTCAAGTCGATTGGGGAACCGCAGTAGTCCGCGGAAGCCGACAATTCGATGTTGGGGCCTTGCACCACCGTGACCTCGACCGGGTATTCATACGTGCAACCGAAATTGTTGGTCGCCTCGAATACATAGGTCTCCGTGCCCACGAAGTTCGGCTGGATTTCGATTTCGTTGCAATCGCTGCTCGTGCTGCTGATGGAAGGGCCGCTCCACGACGTGCTGTCGCATTGTTGGCCAAAGATCGGCGTGAACACGATGGGATCCGGGTACAAGCTCGGGTCAAAGTGGATCGTCCAGTCGAAAATGAATCCGTTGTCCGAGCCCCACGAGTCGCAGATCTCCACTTCCCACGTGCCATTCAACGGGCAGCCCTCCATCAAACTCCACGGCCCCGTGGCCTCGTAGGTTCCCGATGGCAAGGTGCCTCCCGCGTTCTCCGCCCAGGTGCCATTCGTGGATGTGGGGGACCAAAAATAATCGTACCCAACGCCCTCCGCATTCGGCGTGGCATCATTGTCCACCGGCTCACCGAGGAACGTACCGCTACCGCCTTGTTCGTGGACCGTCATCGATTGGCCATTGGGACAAATGAAGCTGATCGTCAAATCCCCCATGTAGCTGTGCTCGAAGTTGATGAAGTAATCCACGATGTCGCTGTTCCCGTCGGTGATGGTCGCACCGGGGTTGAATCCGGTGAACGTCAGCGATGCCGAGAAGCACTGGGATTGGTCGTCGGGAATGAACAAGCCGCCGCCGAAATCGGCATCCGGTGTCGCATCGTAGGTGACGCCATTGACCACACCATCGAGGGGAAAGATTTGACCTGAGCAAATCGTCGCATCCAGGCTCGACCCCGACCAATCCGGCTCCGTGGACACCAGAACGAGGTGATCGATCAGGTTGTTGTTCGTGCACCCTTCCGGGTTGTCCTCGTCGAAGTTGTTGTCCGCAATGTTCAACTGGACCTTGTAGGCGCCGGGGTTTTCAAAGGCATGGGTGACGATGCTGCCCGAATTGTCGGTGTTGCCGTCGTCAAAATCCCACTCCCAGGTCACAATTTCAAAGCCATCGGCAGCCGTCGAACCCGACGCATTGAACGTAATTTCTTCCCCAGGGCACACCAAATTCGGCACCTCCTCTCCCGTCGTGCAGTAAGCCATCGGCCGCTCGCATGGAAATCCACAACTCATCTCGGCAACGAAGTTGCTGTTCCCGGTTGCGTCGCTTGTGAAGTGCAGCGTCAGGCATCCTCCGGTGTTCGATGGGCCCGCATAAATTTCCAGCCCCTGCGCACCGTATTCGGTGAACGTCCCCAACAGAGGCGAGTCGGTATCCGGTCCGTCATACAGTTCCAACACGTCGCCCGGGCCGAGGTTCGCTAGGGCGAAGTACAGGGTGATGATGGTGTCAGGCGCCTCCGGGCACAGCGTCATCGTGATGTCTTCGTTGGGACTCGAGTCACCGGAACTCAGTCCCGTGTCCACGAGGAATCCACCACAGGTGGTGAGGGTCGTATTGCTGATGGGCGTTTCCAGCGCTTGACCGAAGGCATTCAAGGCCAAAACAGAGAACAACAGAACCAACGTCGCAAATCGCGTCATGATCGAACGGGAAATTGATTTCAATGCCATGCAGGGAAGAAAATGAAGGTTCAACGGGAACCGTTTGATCGGGCGAACAAGGTTTCCAATCGAATCAGGCTCACGAGGTGAAAGGTTCCCCCTTCTACGTTCCACGTTTGGTAATTCATGGGATCGGGCTCTACCCCGGTTGGCAACTCAGAGGGTTTGAGCACCCCATCCTCCCACGGACGCGCTTCCACGGGCCACCAAGGAGCGGTGCGATCTTGCAGCTGCTTGATGGTCGGCTCAAAGACCCATCCGCGCTCTTCCCAAAACGCCATGCGCTTCGGGTCCTGCTGCCATTCGGACCACGTGGTTTCCAAATCCGCCACAAATGCATTGGGGCGCGTTGTTTGGGCGATCGCCTCGGAACCCAATCCGAAGCACAGAACCGCCACCAAGATGTGAATTGCCTTCGTTTTCATCGTGCGAAAGATAGACCGAATTTAACCGTCTGCGGTTGCATGGGGTTCCGTAAAACTGCCGTTCGCACCCTCTGGACGAAAAAAAAACGCATCGGAATTTGCTTCACAAGAATTCTGTCTATCTTTGCCCCCCCGAAACGGAACGGCGAAGCGCGGTCCTCCCGGGAAATCTTTGAAATCCGATCTCGTAGCTCAGCTGGTTAGAGCATCTCACTTTTAATGAGAGGGTCCTGGGTTCGAGTCCCAGCGGGATCACATTTCACCTTGTAACGAGGTGGCACCGCCCAGGTGCTGAAATTGGTAGACAGGCATGGTTGAGGGCCATGTGTCCGTTTAGGGCGTGCGGGTTCGAGTCCCGCCCTGGGCACTTCGTTTTTCACCTACCCGGGTGGCGAAATTGGTAGACGCGCAGTCTTCAGGCGGCTGTGCCTTCGGGCGTGCTGGTTCGAGTCCAGTTCCGGGTACGGTAGCCCTGCATGCTCATGCGGGGCTTTTTTGTGGCCGCTATTTGGGCCCTTCTGGGAACATCCACCCGCCTCCATCGGTTATCTTCGCATCGTGAACCTGCACAGCCCACAACCCCATCGGGACCTGACCGCCGAACGCCTTCCTCATCCGTTGGTGATTGCCGGCCCATGCAGTGCCGAAACCGAAGCGCAGGTCGTGGAAACGGCGAAGGCGCTGGCGGCAACGGGCAGGGTTCACTTGTTGCGCGCTGGCATCTGGAAGCCCAGGACGCGGCCGCAAACCTTTGAGGGGGTTGGAGACGATGGGTTGAACTGGTTGGTGAAAGCGCGCACTGAAAGCGGGTTGCCGATTTGCACGGAAGTGGCGAACACCCGGCACGTGGAGGCGTGCTTGGAGGCGGGGCTGGATGCTGTTTGGATTGGGGCACGCACCACGGTGTCGCCCTTTGCTGTTCAGGAAATTGCCGAAGCCCTCAAAGGCACCAACATTCCTGTGCTGGTGAAGAATCCGATGCACGCTGACTTGAAGCTCTGGATCGGCGCCATTGAACGCGTACAGGCCTTGGTCGATGGTCCGGTTTGGGCGTTGCACCGGGGCTTCACGGGATACCAGCACAAGGAATTCCGGAATGCCCCCATGTGGGAAGTGCCCATTGCCCTGCGTGCCGAGAAACCCGAAGTGCCGGTCCTGTGCGACCCGAGCCACATCGGCGGCCGCAGGGACTTGCTGGAACCGGTTGCCCAAAAAGCCATGGATTTGGGCATGGCCGGACTGATGCTTGAAGTGCACCCCACACCAAGCGAGGCGTGGAGTGACGCGGAACAACAGATCACGCCCGAGCGATTCGTCGAAATGCTCGACCACCTGACCATTCGCGCGGAATTGCCTGAAGGGGACTTGGTCGATGGCTTGGCAGCGCTTCGCATGCAGATGGATTCCGTGGATGAACAGTTGGTGGAACTATTGGCTGCGCGCATGGATTTGGCGCGGTCCATCGGCCAGTTTAAAAAGGAACACGGCATCACCATCCTGCAGTTGGAGCGCTGGAAACAGGTGTTCGCGAGCCGCAGCCGGTGGGGCAAGGACCTGCGTTTGGGCGAAACCTTCATGATGAACCTCCTTGAACACGTGCACAACGAGAGCATCCGCGTGCAAACGGAGGTCATGAACGAAAAAAAATCAGCCGAATAAGTCGCTGTTTTCCAGTTCGTTACGAACTAATTTTCATTTTTCTCGTTCGAAAAGGAAACTTCTTTTCAGCACGTGCCGTAAAGGGACTTGGTTTTGGTTTTGCCATTCTCCCAAGGAGAATAACAGAAATCAGGCGATTTGGTGAGAAAGGGGGCCTCAACGGAGGTCCCCTTTTGACGTTTTATGGGTTCACTCGACCGGCTTGCGTTTGGTCAACAACTGGATCCAAATCGCTCGACTCACCCGGTATACCGGCGGAAGCAGCACAATGAGCGTGGTGATGCCGGTGGTCAGGAACAAGGTCACGTGCGTGAAAAAGGAGAACTCAATCCAGCCCAGGGCATCGAACGTGTACAACGCGACCAACACCGCGACCCACAACGCGACCGTCAGCGCGTACGAGACATACGCTGCCCCGAAGTAAAACCCCGGCTCCCGCTCGAAATCCTCGCCACAAACCGGACACGATTTGTTCATCTTCGAGGTGGTGGACAAGCGGTAAGCATTGGGGAATTGAAACAGGTTGCCCTCGCGACATTGAGGGCATTTCAAGGCCAAAATGGCCCCTAGGAGGGAACGTTGTTTCGCCATGCCGCGAAAGTACCGCAAAACACCCGGTGTTTCGGGAACTTGGGTCACGCGCTGCCCGGTCAGGCCAAATCCTGCATCTCCACCAACCTTCGGTACACCCCTCCCCGCTCCATCAACTCATCGTGCGTCCCGGACTCCACGATGCGCCCGCCGTCAAGGACGTGGATGGCATCCGCGTGGCGGACCGTGCTCAGCCGGTGTGCGATGACCAGCACCGTTCGGTTCGACATGAGCCGATCGATGGCCTGCTGCACCAGTTGCTCCGACTCCGTGTCCAAGGCCGAAGTGGCCTCGTCCAAGAGCAAGATGGGTGGGTCCTTGTACAAGGCGCGCGCGATGGAGAGGCGCTGCCGCTGCCCGCCGCTCAGTCGGCCACCGCCATCGCCGATGAAGGCCTCGAATCCGCCGGGCAAGGCCTCGATGAACTCCAGGGCGTTCGCGGCTCGGGCCACTTCGCGCAGGCGCTCGGGGTCGGGCGAGGTCTCGCCCAGTGCGATGTTCGCCGCGACCGAGTCGTTGAACAGGATGGCCTCCTGGGTGACGACGCCGAGCTGGGCGCGGAGCGTGGCGATGTCGAGGTTGCGGAGGTCGTGCCCGTCGAGCGCAATGCGGCCCGATTGCGGGTCGTGGAACCGAGCGAGCAGGGAGGCCAAGGTCGTTTTGCCGGAGCCGGATGGGCCGACGAGGGCCACGGTTTGGCCCCGGTGCACCGTGAAGTCAATGGCCTGGACCACCGGGGCGTCGGGGGCGTAACCGAACTGAACGCCTTCGAAGGCAATGCGGGAGGTGAATCCGTTCCACGGGGCGGGCTGTGCCGGTTCCGGGATGCGGGCCTGTTCCTTGAGGATGGCGTCGAGGCGGTCGAGGGAGGCGGCGCCTTTTTGGACTTTAAACCACCCGTCGCTCAAGGCGCGCGCAGGGGGAATGATTTGGGAAAACACCACCAAATAACCGATGAACCAATCGCCCGACAGCCCACCGCGGCCTTCCAACACGAGTTCCCCGCCGAACCACAACAAGATGGCCATCACCGTCAAACTGATGGTTTCACTCATCGGGGAACTCAGGTACTCCCGCTTGTAGAGCTTTCGGATCAGCTCGAAATAGCGCTCGTTCGTGGCATCAAAACGGCGAGAAAACGCCGCCTCAGCGTGGAAGGCCTTGACCACCCGCATGCCCCCAAGGGTCTCCTCAATGACGCTCATCAATTCCCCCAAGCGGTCCTTGCCGCGCTTCGCCGCATGCTTCAGGCTCTTTGCAATCCGGCTGATGAGGAACCCGCTCAACGGCAGGAAAATCAGGGCAAACAACGTCAGCTCCCAGCTCATGGCAAACAACGTCCCCAACGACACCAGCAACATGATGGGACTTTTAAAGAGGACTTCGATCGTGCCGATGATGGAGAATTCCACTTCCATCAAATCATTGGTCATCAAGGACATGACGTTTCCCTTTCGGGCTTCGGTGTACCAACCGACGGGCAGCACCAGCAAGCGGTCATACAATTCCTTGCGCAAGTCACGGGCCACGCCGGTTCGGATGGTGGCGAGGCTGTACAGGGCCGCGTAGCTCACCGCATTCTTCAACACCGCCAAGATGACGATCGCCACGCACAGCGTCACCAGCGCTTGCTTGGGCCCCACTTCCAACACAAAGGCGTCGAACGCTCCGTTCACGCGTTCCAACAGGGAGGCGTCCGCGGCGAGTTCCGGCGCCTCCGGGGTCCCCGAAAACAGGATGCGCAAAAAGGGCACCACGCTGAGGAAGGTGAACAAGGAGAGGACGGCATTGAGCACGTTGAATCCCGCGTTCGCCACCAAATTCAGGCGATACCGCCCCACCCATTGCCACAGCTCCCGAAACCGGTTCACAGCGCTTGGTCCACGAGGTCTGCGGAGCGCCCCACGTACGAACTCGGCGTGATGGCACGCAATTCCTCCTTTACGTCGTCCGCAATGTTCAAGCCGCTGATGAAGGTGGCAATGGCTTCCGCATCGATGGCTGTGTGGGTGCGCGTCAAGGCCTTGAGCGCTTCGTACGGTTGGGGGTAGCCTTCGCGCCGGAGAACGGTTTGGATGCCCTCCGCGACGATGGCCCAATTCGCTTCGAGGTCCGCAGCCAGGCGGTCCCGGTTGAGCAACAATTTGCCCAGTCCCTTCTCTAGGGAGCGCAGGGCGATGAGGCTGTGTCCCATCGGCACGCCCAAATTGCGCAACACCGTGGAATCCGTCAGGTCCCGCTGCAACCGGCTGATGGGCAACTTCTCGGCAAAGTGCATCAAGAGCGCGTTCGCAACGCCCAGGTTGCCCTCGCTGTTCTCGAAATCGATGGGGTTCACTTTGTGCGGCATCGCACTCGACCCGACTTCACCCGCGTTGATGCGCTGCTTGAAGTAGTCGAGCGAGATGTACGTCCAAACGTCCCGGTCCAAGTCCAGCAAGATCGTGTGCACCCGGCGCAAAGCATCGCACCAAGCGGCGAGGTAATCGTAGTGCTCGATTTGGGTCGTCGTGCGGCTGCGCGTAAGGCCGAGGCCGACTTCCACGAAGTCGTTGCCGAAGGCGATCCAGTCGATCGCGGGGTAGGCCACGTGGTGCGCGTTGAATCCGCCCGTGGCTCCCCCGAATTTCGCCGCATACGGCACCGCATCGAGCGCGGCCAACTGCCGATCGAGCCGCTCCACGAACACCGCCCACTCCTTGCCGAGGGTGACCGGAGAAGCGGTTTGGCCGTGCGTGCGGGCGAGCATGGGGATGTCGCGCCACTCGGCGGCTTGTTCCGCGAGGACGCCGCGCACCGAGGCGAGCAGCGGGCGCAGGACTTCCTCGGTGGCGCGCTTCAGGCTCAATGGGATGGCCGTGTTGTTGACGTCTTGGGAAGTCAGGCCGAAGTGCACGAATTCGCTGAACGCGGCGAGGCCGAAGTCCGCCATGCGCTCCTTGATGAAGTATTCGACCGCCTTGACGTCGTGGTTCGTGGTGCGTTCGAGTTCCTTGATGCGGGAGGCATCGGCTTCGGTGAAGGAGCGGTAGAGGGCACGGAGGGCATCGGTTTGGGCTGCGGGAAAGCCCGCCAACTGCGGCAAGGGCAACGCCACCAGCGCGAGGAAGTACTCGACTTCCACCTCCACGCGGTGCGCCATCAAACCAAATTCCGATAAAAAGGGCGCGAGCGCAGCGGTGTGGCGGCGGTATCGGCCATCCACGGGAGAAACAGCAGTCAGGGCGTTGAGGTCCATGCGGGCGAGTTTGTGGCGCAAAAGTAGTTCATGCGACCGACCTGCGCCGGGTGTATCTTGGGGGCATGCAACGGACGTGGATGCGTTTGGTGGTGGCCTGTTGGGCCGTGGGTGCAGCGAGTGGCGCGCTGTTGAACGCCTTGAATGGCCAAATCTGCCCCGCCTATTTCCAACGCGTGCTTCACTGGGATTTTCCGGGCGTTGCAGCGGCCGCGATGTTGCAAGGCGTTTTCGAGGGCTCGTTGTATGCGGTGTTGGTGGCGTTGGTTTTGGGGTGGAGTTGGATGCGGGGCGGGGGCGACCGGCCGGGTCGTCGGGCGTTGCCGGGCATCGTGGGCTGGTGGGCGGCGGGCGCGTTGGTCGGGGGCGGGATGGGCTGCGGATTCGCCGCCTTGAGTGCGGACTTTTTCACGGCGACGTTTCCTCCGTCGGCGGGCCTTGAAGGGACCGCGTTGCTTCGGTTTGCTTGGGTCGGAGGGAGCATCCAAGGAGCGCTGCTGGGGGCGGCCCTGGGCACCCTCGGGGCGGCCGCGCGGCTGCGCCGACCCGAAGCCTGACGTACCTTCGCACCATGCAGTTTCACACCATCCAAACCGGGTACTTCAAACTCGACGGCGGCGCCATGTTTGGCGTGGTTCCCAAGCAACTCTGGTCCCAGCACGTCCCACCCGACGACCTCAACCTCTGCACCTGGTCCATGCGGTTGCTGCTCGTGGAAGCAGGCGACCGGCTGCTGCTCATCGACACCGGCATCGGGGACAAGCAGTCCGAAAAGTTCTTCAGCCACTACCACCTGCACGGGGACCACACCTTGGATGGCGAACTGGCCCAGCGGGGATTTCACCGCGACGACATCACGGACGTCCTGTTGACGCATTTGCATTTCGACCACGTGGGCGGGGCCGTCAAGCGCACGCAGGACGGCGAACTCGTTCCGGCCTTTCCCCATGCGACGTTTTGGAGCTGCGAACGGCATTGGAATTGGGCGGTGAATCCGAATGCGCGGGAGAAGGCGTCGTTCCTCGCCGAGAACATCCTGCCCCTGGAGGCGAGCGGCCGGTTGCGCTTCGTGCCGCGCGATGGGCGGTGGTCGCGGGGGGCGTTGGGCGCGGCGTTCCCGGGTTTGGACCTCTTTTTTGCTGACGGGCACACGGAAAGCCAAATGATTCCCGTGCTCACCCAAGGCTCCACCCGCATCGCCTTCATGGCCGACCTCCTCCCCAGTGCGGCCCACGTGCCGCTCGCGTGGGTGATGGGCTACGACACCCGCCCGCTCCTCACGCTCGAAGAGAAGGACCTGTTCCTGCGGAACGCTGCGGAAGAAAATTGGGTGCTGTTCCTCGAACACGATGGCCAGCACGCGGCCTGCACGGTGTCGCTCACGGAAAAAGGCGTGCGCGTTTCCGAACGCGCTCCTACGCTGGAGTCCCTCCTCGGCACCGCCTGAACTCAGCGCAAACCGCGCACAATGCGCTTCACCAGTCCCGGTCCCTCAAACACCAAACCGCTGTAAACCTGAACGAGCGTCGCGCCGGCATCCAGTTTCTCCTGGGCGGACTCGGCCCCGTCGATGCCCCCGACTCCGATGATGGGAAACGCCCCACCCGATCGTTCGTGCAGGTACCGAATGACCTCAGTCGAACGGGCGCGAACGGGCGCTCCGCTGATGCCCCCCGGTCCCAACGGCTCGACGTCCGAGGCGAGCCCTTGCCGTTCGATCGTGGTGTTCGCAGCGATGACCCCGTCCACCCCCACTTCCCGCACGATGGCGATGACGTCATCGAGTTGGCCGTCGGTCATGTCGGGGGCGATCTTCAACAGCACGGGACGCGGGTGAGGATACGTGCGGTTGCGATCGACCACCGCGCGCAGCAAGGCCTCCAACGGCTCGCGGTCCTGCAAGGCCCGCAAACCGGGCGTGTTCGGAGAACTGACGTTGACGGTGAAGTAGTCGACGTGCGGATGGAGGGCGTCGAGGCACGCCAAGTAGTCCGCGATGGCGTCCTCGTTGGGCGTGACCTTGTTCTTGCCGATGTTGCCCCCAACGAGGAGGCCGGACGGACGGCGCTTCAGGCGTTCGACAGCGGGTTCGACTCCACCGTTGTTGAAGCCCATTCGGTTGAGGAGGGCGCGATCGGCGGGCAAGCGAAAGAGTCGCGGTTGCGGATTTCCACTTTGGCCTACCGGCGTTAACGTACCTATTTCTACAAAGCCAAACCCGAGCACGCCCAACTCGTGCAACCACCGCGCATCCTTGTCGAATCCGGCCGCCAAGCCCACCGGGTTCGGAAAGCGCAACCCCCACACCTCCACTTCCTTTTGCGGCGCTCGGAAGAACGCCCGCAACGCACTCGCCCCCCCGGGAATGGCGCACGCGAACCGCAGCAACCCCATCGTCATGTAATGCGCACGCTCCGGATCGATCCGGAAAATCAACGGTTTCAACCACTTGTACATGGCCGCAAAGATAATCCGACCCCTTGCCGCGCCCGTCCATTGTGAATAACCCTGTGAATAGTGTGGAATTATATCCCCGTCGAGCCCCTGAATGAAGCCCGTAGATTTGATTCCCAAGGATGAATAATTGGGGAATTTTCGGAAAGCTGGTGAAGCAAAAGCTCACCGAGGAGCAGGTCGCCGCACTGTTCGTCGAAACGACGTTCGATAGCGTGGAAGCCGGATGGCCATTGGTGGCGGAGTTCCTGAACGAATGCCCCCACTTCGTGCAATCTCCGCAGCTGAACCCCGAGGATTATGGGCGGTTTTTGTTGGCGGTGGTGGTGGCCAATTTGCAATCGATTCCGAAGCATTTCGAAGCGGGAGTGGACCGGCGTTTGGTTCAACGCATCTGCGCCAAATTCGCTCGCGCCATCGGCATCTCGAACCACGATTTCACCACCAAGATCAGCGCCTACCGCTCCTTCATGAAGCAGGTGAACCAACCCTCGAAAAAGCTGGACCGGGGCATGGCGAGGTTGGTGCTTTACAAGTACCATTTGATGAACCACCAGGAAGATTACTTCTCTTCCATGTCGACGCCTCACCCGCAATTGGAAAAAGAGCTGCGCGAAATGATGGTGCACTTCCTCTGGGACTGGGAGGAATTCGTCGAAACGTACCGGGTGAAGGCACAGCCGAAGCTGGAGGTCTGATCAGTCCAAGCGGCGATCGAGGTCCCGCGCCACGTCCTTATTCTTGAGCGTTTCCCGCTTATCGTGGAGCTTCTTGCCCTTGGCGATGGCGATGCGGAGTTTCGCGTAACCGGAGGGCGCGATGAAGAGCAACGTGGGCACCACGGTCACCCCGACGTCTTTGAGGCGCTTCTCCAACTTCTTCAGCTCGACCTTGTTCAGGAGCAGCTTGCGGGGGCGGCGGGATTCGTGCCCCGCGTACCCGGCGTTCGCATATTCTTGGATGTAGGCGTTGAAGACGAAGAACTCGCCGTTCTGAAACCGGCAGTACGCCTCCGTGATGCTGGCCTTGCCCGCTCGTATGGACTTGATTTCCGAGCCGACCAATTGCAGGCCCGCCGTGAATTCCTCGGTGAGGAAGAACTCAAAAGACGCTTTTTTGTTCTTGATTTCAACGGCCATGGGGCAAAAATACGCGGAGAAGCCTCCGCCGCCCGGTCCCATCGTAACTTTCGCCTCCCATGAACGAGCACGCTGCCTACGCCGACCTGAAGAAAGTGGAACTCCACTGCCATTTGGAACTCGCCTTCCGCCCATCCACCTTAAAGCATTGGGCACTTCAAGCGGGGCTGCCGGTGGAAAGCGATGCAGACTTCGCGCGGCATTTCCTCATCCAAGAGCCCATGAGCGACTTGCCCACTGTGCTCCGGAAGTTCTTGGACGTGCGGGACCTTTTGGCCTCCGAAGAAATGCTCGAGCAACTGGCATTCGAAGTCTGCGAGGACATGCACGTGCACCACGGGGTGCGCGTCTTGGAGCTCCGCTATGCGCCGAGTTTCCTGCTGGACAAACACACGCACCTCAACGCCGATCGGCTCCAAGCCGCCATCCTCCGCGGATGCGCACGAGCCGAAGCGCGCTACCCATTGGCCACAGGGCTCATCTGCATTTTGCAGCGCACGCACACCGCCGAGGAGAACGCGCGGTGGCTGGACTTTGCCCTGACGCATCGGGATGGGTTTGTGGGCGTGGATTTGGCAGACAACGAGGTGGATTGCGAGCCCGAACCGTTCATTCCGTTGTTTCAGCGGGCGAAGGCAGCGGGGTTCGGCATCACCATCCACGCTGGTGAACCTGCAGTGCCTGGGATTTCACGCAACATCATCACCGCCATCGAGGGCATGGGCGCGGACCGAATCGGCCACGGCGTTCAAGCCATCCACGATCCCGAAGCCATTCGCCTCCTTGCCGATCGCGGCATTCCCTTGGAACTGTGCCCGACCTCCAACCGACTGACACAAGCGGTCGCTTCGTTGGACGACTACCCGCTGTTGAAATTGCGCGACGCCGGGGTGAAGGTGACGGTCAACACGGACGACCCCGGCATCATGGACACGAACTTGAGCCGAGAATACGCCTTGATGGTGGAACATTTAGGAGTCACGCGCGCCGATTTGGAGCAGTTCAATGCCTGGGCGCGCGCAGCATCTTTCATCGATCATGAGAAAATTGAACGCGCCATGGCGGCGGATTAACGCGGCCTTGTTGGCCATCGGCATCGCACATGCCGCCTCCGCCCAAAACACCCTGGGGACCCTCCTCAACACCGCCAACAGCTTCGACGGGTACACCTTGCTGGCACCGATTGGGAGCACGGAAACCTTCCTGCTGGACAATTGCGGGCAGGTGGTGCAGTCGTGGGAGAGTGCCTACCGCCCGGGGCTTGCTGCGTACTTGCTGCCGAATGGCGACCTGATTCGGTCGGTGCAGCTCCCGAGCAACGTCTTCGTGGGAGGTGGCATCGGGGGTGGGTTCGAGCAATGGGACTGGGAGGGCAACCTCGTGCGCTCGTGGAATGCGGCGACGGATTCGCTCCATGCGCACCACGACTTCACCGTGCTGCCGAACGGCAACGTGCTGTTCATTGCGTGGGAGCGGCACAGCGGGGAGGAGGCGATTGCCCGCGGCCGCGATCCGGAGTTGACCTCGCCGGAAGTGTGGGTGACGCGGGTGGAGGAGCGGAATTCGGAGGACGAGGTGGTGTGGGCGTGGTCGGTTTGGGATCACTTGGTGCAGGACTTCGATTCGGCGTTGCCGGGGTTTGGCGAGCCGGCGACGCATCCCGGAAAGATCGACGTGAACTTCAATGCGACGGCGTTGGCGGGGGGAGCGGGGCCAGGGGGCGGCGAGCTGGCTGCTGCGGATTGGTTGCACGTGAACGCCATCGACTACCACCCGGATTTGGACCAAATCGTGCTGTCCTCCCGCAAATTCGACGAAATCTGGATCATCGACCACGGCCTCACCACGGAAGAAGCGGCGGGCCCTGCTGGTGACCTCCTTTACCGCTACGGCAACCCGCAATCGTACGGCCGGGGCACCGAAGCCGACCGGCGCTTTTACGGCCAACACGATGTCCATTGGGTCGGCGACCACCTGCTCGTGTTCAACAACGGCGCGGGGCGGCCCGAGGGGGCGTACAGCACGGTCGAAGAATGGGCTCCTCCCCTCCTTTCCAACGGAACCTACGCCCTCGACGCCACCGCCCCGTTCGGGCCTGAAAACCTCGCTTGGATTTACCCCGAAACGGGAACGGTTGATTTCTATTCCGGCAACGTCTCCGGTGCACAACGGCTGCCCGGCGGCACCACCCTCATTTGCGAAGGCGCACGCGGGCGCCTGTTCGAAGTGGAACCGGACGGTTCCATCGTTTGGGAGTACGTGAATCCGGTCACGGGCGTGGGGCCGCTGGTCCAAGGAACGGCGCCGTTTAACAACCAGGTCTTCCTCGCCCGCCGCTACGCGCCGGACTTTTCCGGATTCGCGGGCCGGGACCTCACCCCGGGAGCCCCCCTTGAACTGAACCCGGATTTGAGCGCATGCTCCACCTTCACCGCGGTCCCTGACCTCGCCCCAGGTCGCCTGGCGCTGCACCCCAATCCCGGCACCAACTCCGTTCACCTGCCAGCACCCACAGGTCGCACCGGGGGATTTGTCGTGTACGACCTGTGGGGCCGCATCGTGGAAGAAGGGCCTTGGACCAGCGCCCGACTGGTGGATGCGTCGATGTGGCCTTCGGGGCAATACGTGGTGCATACCTTTGGGGCATCGCCCGCGGACTGCACTCGGACGAAATGGATCAAATCATGAAAAACCTTGCATTGTTGGTGACGTTGCTCGGCGGATGGGCGGCTTCGCTTTGGGCCCAAAACACCGTGGGCACCACCGTTTTCGACCCCACCAACGTCTTCGACGGTTACACCCTCATTTACCCGCACAACCAACCGAACGCCTACCTGCTGAACTTCTGTGGCGAAGTGGTGCACCAATGGACCGGGGAGGCCGACAGCCGACCGGGCAACACGGCTTACCTCATGCCCACCGGCGACCTCCTGATGACGCGTCGGCCGGCGTCGATTGCGGGGAATCCGATTTGGGCCGGGGGCGGCGGGGCCACCATCGAACGGCGGACGTGGGACAACGAGGTGATCTGGAGCTACACGCAAAACGACGACAGCGCGCGCTTCCACCACGACATCGCTCCGATGCCCAACGGGAACGTGCTCGCCATCTGCTGGGAAGCCATCGATTCGACGGCGGCGCTCGCGGCCGGAGCGGATCCGGAGACCTTGACAGGGATGGGGTTGTGGAGTGAGAAAATTGTGGAGTTGGCGCCGGACGGGATGGGCAGCGCGCAGGTCGTTTGGGAATGGCGGTTGTGGGATCACCTCGTCCAGGACGTGGATCCCGCGGCTGCGAATTTTGGCGTGGTCGCTGAAAACCCGCACAAAGTGGACCTGAATTATCCGACTCCGGGCAACGTGCCGGCGGATTTCGTCCACATGAACAGCATCGATTACAATCCGCTGAACGACCACATTTTAGTGAGCGCGCCCGAATACGATGAAGTGTGGGTCATCGACCACAGTCCGTTCAGCAACGGCGATCTGAAGTGGCGTTGGGGCAACCCTGAAGCCTACGGCGTGGCCGACTCGACGCAGCACCACTTGCATTACCAGCACGATGCGAACTGGGTGGATGAGCCTTACCAAATGGGCTCGCCCTTCCTCGGCAAGATTTCCATCTTCAACAACCGGGTTCCAGGCGAAGAAGGCGAGCGTTCGGCCTTGACCGTGGTGGCGCCGCCTTATGACGAATACGAAAACGCGTACCTCATTCAGGACGGGGTGTTCGCACCCGCAGTTCCGGATTGGAACTGGCAAGCCGCAGACCCGTTGAGCTTTTCAAGTGGGGGACTTTCGAGCTTCCAGCCGCTCGCTGGGCCGCGGTTCTTGGTGTGCGAGGGGCGCGCGGGGCGGATCTCGGAAATCACCTTGGCGGGGGATACGGTTTGGCAATATGTGACGCCGTTGCAAGGCGGTGTCCCGGTGGCCCAAGGCACCGAATTGCTGCCCGCGGCCAACATGACGTTCCGAGCGACGCGGTATCCGGCGGTGTTGCCCATTTTCGACGGGCTCGACGGCCTGGACGCTGCGGTGATTGAACTCGATCCGGAGCCCCTGCCCGCTTGCTTGCCGTGTGCCCTTGAGGTCTCGGTGGAGTCGGATGGCACGGGCTTTCAATTGGACATCGCCGGTGGCACCGCTCCGTTCGAAATCACTTGGATGGACGAACTCGGCAACACCTGCACCGCACCCTCCTTGCCGTTCTTTGAGGACCTGATTGTTCTGTGCGATGGCTTCTTTGAACTGGTCACGCTCTCCGGGTATTACGTGAACGTTACGGTGGTGGACGCGCTTGGATGTGCGGCCACCGCGGAAGGTTATTGGACGGGCGTTGCAGAGTCCGATGAGCGGGCGTGGGTTTGGCCAAATCCCGCCAGCAATCAACTCCAACTCCAAGGGTTTCCCGACGGATGCCGCGCCCGGCTCTTCGATGTGAGCGGTCGCATCGTTGCCGAACGGACACTCTTCGGCCGGACCTCATGGAACCTGCCCTCCTTGCCTTCGGGCATGTACATCTTGGCAGCGGGCGACGTCCGCAAACGCATTCAAATCACCCAACCCTGATCCCATGGCGGATTCCATCTTGATTTCTGACCGCGGTGCGGTGCGCACGTTGACGCTGAACCGCCCCGAGGTGTTCAACAGCTTCGACCGCCACATGGGCAAGGCCTTCCAAGCCGCCCTCGATGCAGCGGCAGCCGACGATTCCGTGCGTTGCGTGGTCATCACCGGTGCGGGCAAGGCGTTCTGCGCAGGCCAAGACCTGAAGGAAGTCACGGCACCCGACGCGCCCGATTTCCGGGTCATCGTCGAAGAAACGTACAACGAAAGCGTGCGCCGCATCCGCAACATGGAAAAGCCCGTCATCGCCGCAGTCCAGGGCGTGGCGGCAGGAGCCGGGGCGAACATTGCGTTGGCCTGCGACCTGACCCTCGCCCAACACGGTGTGAAGTTCATTCAGGCGTTTTCGAAAATCGGGCTCATTCCCGACAGCGGCGGG
Organism: Bacteroidia bacterium; assembly: GCA_030427925.1. Classification (GTDB taxonomy): domain Bacteria; phylum Bacteroidota; class Bacteroidia; order Flavobacteriales_D; family Sanyastnellaceae; genus JALQTD01. The sequence continues at coordinate 121,372 of JAUICJ010000002.1, forward strand.
ACGTGGATGTTGCCGCGGCTCATCGGGCAACAACGCGCGACGGCGTTGGCCTTCTTCGGCACGCCCGTAGAAGCGCGCGATGCGGAAGCGATGGGCATGATTTTCAAAGCAGTGGAACCGGATGCGTTCGAGTCAACGGTGGCGGAACTGGCCGCCCAGCTGGCCGCAATGCCCACGCGTGGATTGGGATTGACGAAGCGGGCGTTCAATGCGGGCTGGGAGTCCGGGCTTTCGGAGCACTTGACGACCGAGCGGGATTTGCAGATCACCGCTTCGGAAACGGCCGACTATGCAGAAGGAGTCGCGGCCTTTTTAGAGAAGCGAGCCGCCACCTTCACGGGAAAATGATGGACTGGATTGCGTGTGCGGAACGCCTCCCTGAAGATGACCAGCGCGTCCTGGCCTTTGTTCCGGGCAACCGGGTGTTCCTTCCTGGGAAGTCCTTGGAATTCGAGGTGCGTGAAGTCATTGTGTTGCGGTTCTGCAAGGACTTTTATGCGGGCAATCCGGAGAAAGCGGAGCGGCACGGGGTGCATTTTTGGTCCGGTGAAGGGAACAGCAACCACTTCTTCAGGGACGTGACGCACTGGCTTCCGCTGCCGGATGCGCCGAAAGCCTAAAGCGCCGCGAGGTGAAAACTGTGAACCGCGGCCACGCCTGCGGTTTCCGTGCGCAATCGGTGTTCACCTAGCGTCACTTCCTGCGCGCCCAGCGCGAGGGCTTCTCGAATTTCTTCAGGCGTAAAGTCGCCCTCCGGCCCGATGGCCACCCATGCCCCCAAGGGCCCCGCGGCCGCGTGAAGCAAGTGCGGCTTTCCCGAATCGCCCAACGCCGGCAAGCAATGCGCGATGAACCCCCGGCGTTGGCCTTGCGCGGCCAGCGCGTCGCTCCATGGCATCATGGGATGCAGTTCAGGCAAGCGGGTTTGCTGGCTCTGCTTCAATGCGGCCACCAAGATGCGCATCCAACGATCGGGCTTTTCTCGGGTGCGCTCCGAACGCGTGGTCACAAGGGGCCAAATCCCCTCCACCCCCAACTCCATGGCCTTCTCCAGCATCCATTCGAACCGGTCGGTTGCCTTCGTCGGCGCCACCAAAAGCTGGAGCGGACGGGCCGATGGCGCATCTTCGCGGACCCATTTCGTCTGCAGGATGCATGTGCGTTTGTCCAGCTGATGGATGACCCCCTCGTACACCGCGCCGCGGCCATTCGTCAAAACGCAGGCGTCGCCCACTTGCGCGCGCAGCACCTTCACGACATGTCGGGTTTCCTCGGCATCCAACTCGTGGAACGGCGTGCTGACCTCCGGAGCGTAAAAAAATCGCATGCTGCGAAAATAAGCGGGGCGGGCCAAATCGACCCGCCCCGCCACAGCGTTCCCAATCGTTCAATCAGGCCGTCGGCGCCGCTTCGAGGATCGCCTCCGAGGCCATGGCTTCGAACGGCTTGAAGTTCTCCGAAAACAACCCCGCCAAATGAGCGGCCGCCGCATCGTAGGCTGCACCATCGGACCACGCGTCCCTGGGATTCATCAACTGGCTCGGAACACCTGGGCAGGCTGTTGGGAACGACAACCCGAAGGTGGCATCCGTGTGCAACTCCACGTCATCCAGTTCCCCGCGCATCGCCGCGCCGATCATGGCCCGGGTGTACTTCAACTTCAAGCGTTCGCCCACGCCGTATCCGCCTCCAGACCAACCGGTATTCACCAACCAAATCCGCACGCTGTGCGCCTCCATCCGTTCGCCCAACATTTCTGCATACCGCGTCGGATGCAACGGCATGAACGGCGCACCGAAGCACGCACTGAACGCGGCCGTGGGTTCCGTGATGCCCACTTCGGTGCCCGCCACCTTTGCGGTGTAGCCGCTCAGGAAGTGGTACATGGCTTGGCCTTTATCGAGTCGGCTGATGGGAGGCAACACCCCGAAGGCATCGCAGGTGAGGAAGAAAATGTCCTTCGGGTGGTCGCCTCGGCTTTCCGCCACGGCGCCAGGAATGTGATCAATGGGGTACGAAACCCGCGTGTTTTCCGTGACCGAAGCATCGGCGTAGTTCGGCGTCACCTCATCGGCTTCAAAGCGGACGTTTTCGAGCAGCGCCCCGAACTGAATGGCCCGGTAAATCTGCGGCTCCTTCTCCGGTGAGAGGTCGATGGTCTTCGCATAGCACCCCCCTTCCATGTTGAAGACGCCCGCATCGCCCCAACCGTGTTCGTCGTCTCCGATGAGGAACCGATCCGGGTCGCTGCTGAGGGTCGTTTTGCCCGTTCCCGACAAACCAAAGAAAATTGCGGTGTTTCCTTCCGCATCGCAGTTGGCCGAGCAGTGCATCGGGAATACGCTGTGCACCGTCGGCAGCACAAAATTCATCACCGAGAACATGCCCTTCTTGATTTCCCCCGTGTACGCAGATCCGGCAATGAGGATGGTCTTGCGCGTGAAATCGATGGCAGAAACGTTCGCTTGGCGCACCCCGTGGCGCGCTGGATCGGCTTCAAAGCTCGGGGCACAAACGATGTGCCAGTCCAATTCGGGAACCAGCACCTCCCGATCCTCCAACCGCACGAACATGTTGTGCACGAACAGGTTCGCCCATGCTTTTTCGGTGATCACCCGGACCCGGAGCTGGGTGGACGCATCGGCTCCCACCGCTGCATCCCGCACGAACACGCTCTTCCCGTCCAGGTGCGCCACCATGTCCGCATGCAGTTGCGCGAAGTGATCCGGGCTGAGTGGTTGGTTGACCGCGCCCCAATCAACCTCGTCGTGCGTCAGGCCATCGTCTACGATGAACCGGTCTTTCGGAGAGCGCCCGGTGAACTTCCCGGTGTCCACCGCGAGGGCTCCGCTGTTGGTGAGCACTCCTTCACCGCGAAGGAGGGTTTGAACGACCAATTTGGCCGGTGGAAGGTTCCAGTGTGCGCGTGCAACGCCTTCCAGTCCGATGGCCTCCAACGAGGCGTCGAACGGTGTGTTTCCAACATGTTTCATAGAGAACTGTTCATTGCATTTCCCGATACAAAGGTAGGCAATCAGCGGGGGCGGGGGGTGAGGTGGAAGAAGATTTGGCCTGCGGCCCAAACCCACGCCCCGATCATCAGTGCCCCGCCATACGGAATCACGGCCCCAAACGCCGACTCGGGATTCACCCCCTTCACGAGCAGTCCGCCCGCAAATCCCGTAAGGCCCAACGTGAGCAAGCGCTCTGGCCAAGGCGCGGCCTGCGGCATGAACGACGGCCGCAACGCGACCAGCGCCACGGTGCCCACGCCCATGGTCACCGCGTACCGCCCCGCCAACGCCCAACGCTCTGCCCCTTCCGTCCATCCCCGCGCCTCCAAGGCGTGCACGCCGACGGCACCCACCGCGATGCCCAACGCCACCCAAATCGCCCCCACAGCCGCCCACCGTCCTTGCGCATTCCGTTCCATGACTGCGAAGTTAATGTCCGCCGCGCAGAACCTTCCTGACCCGCCGCACCTGGAATCGCCGCATTTTCCGCATCTTTCGGATGAAATTGAATCCGATGAACACCCGAACCCTGTCGCTGTGGAGCGCCTTGTGCAGCGGAATGCTGACCTTGACCGCCCAAACCCCTTTCTCCTGGTCCCCTTCCGCAGGTCCCGTGGTCTCCATCAACGGCAACGCGCTGGATCACCCATTTGCCGGAGGGTTGACGGCGCCGCAATGGTCTTCAATCGACTTTGACTTGGACGGTGACGACGACTTGTTCGCGTTCGATCGCGATGGGGAGCGGGTGTTGCTTTTCGAGCGGCTTCCGGATGGGCGATTCGTCGAGCGGTTGGATTGGGAAATGGGGTGGCCGGATTTGCAGCATTGGGTGCTGCTGCGCGATTACGATTGCGATGGGCAGGCGGACTTGTTTACCGGATTCCAAAACAGCGTCCACGTGTACCGCAACGTGATGACGCCTGCGACTGCGGGCACGCCGGCGTTCGAATTGGCGGCCCAACCGTTGATGGCTTCATGGAATTTCGGAGGCGGAGACGAGGACCTGTCCGTGCTGTGCCTGACCATCGACAAACCCGCCATCGGCGACTTCAACGGCGACGGCGCGTTGGACATCGTGACCTTCACGGAGACGAGCTCCACGCTCTACGCCTTCACGGGACTGACGGCGTGTGGATTGGATTTCGAGTGCACGAACCGGTGCTTCGGCATGTGGAACGAGGGGTTCGAGGACAACAGCGTGTTCATCGGTGCGGACCATTCGTGCAGCTTCAATGTGGTCGACCCGCGTGCGGCGCGCCCAGCGAGCGGCGGCGGATACCGGCATGCAGGAGGCACCGTTTCGCTGTTGCACTTGGACGACGAAACGCCGTTGCCGGACTTGCTCGTGGGCGATGTGTCGTACCCAACGCTCGTGGCGTTGCTGCTCGATGACGCGGTGGACGGCCAAGACAGCACGGTCTTCGCCGACCCGTACTTTCCTTCCCTCCTTCCGCACAGTGGCCCCGAGGATACGCTGAGCGTGCCGCGCTTCCCCGCCGCCTATCCGGTGGATTACGATGCGGACGGCATCACGGACTTGGTGGTTTCGCCGAACACGCACATCGAAACGGACGACGATGCTTCGGTGCACGTTTGGCGGAATGCGGGCACCGAGACCGCGCCGGTTTGGGAATGGGTGACGGACCGGTTCATTCAGGAAGGCATGCTGGATGTGGGGCGCGGGGCGGCGCCGGTTTGGGTGGACCTCGATGGGGATGGGTTGCTCGATTTGGCCTTGGCAAACAAGGAGCGGTATGAAGGCATCGGCATGACGCCTACGGAGCTCGCCCTTTTCAAGAATACGGGAACGGCGCAGGAAGCCGCCTTCGAGTTGTGGACGGAAAGCGCCATCGATTTTGCGACCAACGGCATTGAAAGCGCATACCCCGCGTTCGGCGACCTCGACGGGGACGGAGATCTGGATGCGGTGGTGGGAGATGAACTCGGCGTGCTGCACAGTTACGTCAACGTGGCGGGTCCTGGAGCGTGGCCGGAGTTCGAATTGGACCAATTGGCACTGGTTGACTCCGATGGAGGGCTCATCGATGTGGGCCAATTCGCGGCGCCGCAGCTGGTGGATGTGCAGGGCGATGGGATGCTGGACCTCGTGGTGGGGCACAAAAACGGCACCCTGAAGCTCTTCCTCGGTTGCGAAAGCGGGTGGTGCTCGCAGGGGGATTGGGCCGGTATTCAAGTGGACAACCAATTGGGCATCAATGGATACAGCGTGCCGTGTTTGTACGAAGATGCGGCGGGTCTGCGCGTGTTCGTGGCGAATGAAACCGGGCGCGTTCAGGATTTCGGGGTGGTGGACGCCGCGAACTGGGCCGCGGAATTGCCTGAGGTGGACGACGCCATCGGAGGATTCGCTCCGGGCTTGCGAGCGGCCGCGTCCATGGGCGATTTGAACGGGGACGGACTTCCGGAATTGGCCATTGGCATCCAAAACGGCGGCGTCAGGTTGTACGCCAGCGGTCCGTTGTCGGTGGATGAATCGGAGCGGACGCCTGCGGACTTCGCGGTCTACCCCAATCCAGGCTCTTCCGACCGCCCCAGTGCGCTCCGTCCGCTCCATGGAAACGGGCAAGCCGGCACGGTGGACGTGTGGACGCTGCTGGGCGGTCAGCTGCTGGGCGCCTCCCTCCCCGAGGGCTGGACGGAATGGGCCTTGCCCGAGGTGGCGCCCGGTGCGTACCTCGTGCGGTTTACACCAACGAAAACGGGAGCCGCACCTGCGGCCCCCGTGTCATTTCGTTGGTTCGTTCAGGACTGATCAGGCCTTTTCCGCGTTCATGCGGTCGAGGACGTCGGCCACCGAACGCACAGCCGCTTCGCTGTTCGCCAACAGGGCCTTTTCATCGTCGTTCAAGTCGAGCTCGATGATTTCTTCGACGCCGTTCTTGCCCAACTTCACAGGCGCCCCGATGTACAGGTCGTTGATGCCGTACTCGCCGGTCAACCAAACGCAAGCGGGGAAAATGCGCTTCTGGTCGCGCACGATGGCTTCGACCATTTGGGCCGCCGCAGCACCCGGCGCATACCAAGCGGAGGTGCCGAGCAGGTTCACGATTTCGCCGCCTCCCTTCTGGGTGCGCTCGATGATCGCGTCCAACTCCTCCTTTCCAATCAACTCGGTCACGGGAATGCCGCCGACCGTGGTGTAGCGGGGAAGCGGCACCATCGTATCGCCGTGTCCGCCCATCAACACCGCTTGGATGTCCTTCGGGCTGACGTCGAGGGCTTCCGCCAAGAACGCGCGGTAACGCGCCGTGTCCAAAATGCCCGCCATGCCCACCACGCGCTTCGAGTCGATGCCCGCGGAGAGGTAAGCGCAGTAGGTCATCACGTCGAGTGGGTTCGAAACCACCACGATGATGGCGTCGGGGCTGTGCTGCATGATTTGTTCCGTCACGCTGCTCACGATGCCCGCGTTGGTCGCGATCAAATCGTCGCGGCTCATTCCGGGCTTGCGCGGCAAACCGCTCGTGATCACCACCACATCCGATCCGGCCGTGCGCGCGTAGTCGTTGGTGACGCCCACCGTCCGGGTGTCGTACAAGTTGATGGGAGCGGTTTCCCAAATATCCAGCGCCTTGCCTTCAGCAAAGCCCTCTTTGATGTCCAACAGGACGACTTCGTTGGCGACCTCGCGAGTGGCCAACACGTTGGCACACGTGGCCCCCACATTTCCAGCGCCTACTACGGTAACTTTCATGGAGTTGAGTTAAGTGATCGAAAAATTGCGTTGCAAAACTACAACACCCTCAACGGTTCGAAGGGTTCACAGATCGGGTCTTGTGCATAAAAAAGGACAAAACCGCGTTGAACTCGAAGCGGGGCGCGAATGCCACCCGCGCAGTTCGCTTAAATTCGTGGCATGCAAAAGTTTGGAGTGATGGCCGCTTGGGCGGCGACGTTGATTTCTTGGGGGGCGTGGGCCCAGCCCGGGGCCGGGGAGTTGGGGCGCGTGCCGGATGGGGAATTGGGGGTGGACTACAACGTGGTCGATGCGGCGGGGGCTCGGCAGGGCAAGTGGGTTCGGGTTTGGCCTGATGGCACCTTGTACTACGAAGGCCAATTCGCGAACGACGCGCCCACTGGGACCTTCACCTTCTATTTCGAAACCGGCGAAGTGATGTCGCGCATCGAACACGCGGAGAACCCCCGTTCCATGCAGGCAACGCACTACACCCCCAACGGCAACGTGCGCGCAACCGGAGGCTACTGGACCTCCGATGTGCTCGACGAGGCGGGTGAACCCATCCGCGTCAAAGACGGCGATTGGAAGTATTACGACCAAGCGGGCACGTTGCGCATCGAGGAGCAGTGGGCGAAAGGCGAATTGAATGGCATTTACGCCGCGTACGATAAATACGGCAAGGTGGTCGAAAAGGGGGAGTACGCGAACGGGGAGAAAAATGGCACCTGGGTCACCTTCAACGAGCGCGGCAAGGTGCTCAACCGCGTGCAGTACGCGGGCGGGCAGTTCCATGGAGATTATGAAGTCAACGACGACTTGGGCCGAAACTTGGTGGTGGGGCGACATGCCTACGGCCAGCCCATCGGTGCATGGGTCGAATACAATTCCGACCGGACGGTGCACGTGGTGCGCAAGTTCGAGGACGGCGAAGTCGTGATGGAACGTTACGAAAATGGACTCCAAGCCGAGTTCTTCAAGGACGAGCGTCCGAAGCTCGAAGTGCATTGGGAGAATGGAAAGCGCCACGGAGCGTTCGTTGAATGGCACGACAACGGCGAATGGGTCATCACCGAAGAGACGGACCCGGCCACCGGCGAGTCGGAAAGCCGGCGCATCATTCAAGGCCAAACCACGGCCCGCGAAGGCACCTACTTCGCCGGGGAACTCCACGGGGTGGTGCTCAGCTTTGATGTGTCGGGACGGTTGTTGGCGCGCGAGACCTACGATCACGGGCAGTTGATCGACCGCACCGAATGAAACGGGGTGTGGCATGGGTCGTGGCCAGCGCATGGGCTTGGGCGGCCACGGCGCAGACCGCTCCCCTGCGGTATTGGGTGCATTTCACGGGGAAAACCGATGCGCCCGGGTATGTGCATTCGTTGGAAGCTCCGGAGGCTTTCTTGTCAGAACGTTCGCTCAATCGGCGGGCAGCGCAAGGGATTGCGCTGGATGAAACGGACTTGCCTGTGGCTGCGGCTTATGTGCAAGCGGTCGAAGCCGTGCCGGGATTCGAGGTGGTCCTTGAGAGCAAGTGGCTGAACGCGGTGACGGTCCGGGCCGCAGATTCGACGGCATCCACCGAAGCCTTGTCGGCGCTGCCCTTTGTTACGGAGGTGCGGAGCGTGGCGGTTTGGGCCGGTGATGCGCGTCCGCCGGAAGTTGCGTCACCTCGGGGCCCCGAAGTCGCTCCCTCGGAATACGGCAAAGGCTGGGTCGCGCTGAACCAATTGAACGGTCAAGCCCTGCATGCGCTCGGCTACCGCGGAGCCGGCAAATGGATCGCGGTGCTCGACGCGGGGTACGATGCGGCGGACCGATTGCCGGTCTTCGATCGGGCGTTCGCGGAAGGACGCATCGTGGAAGGCATCGACGCCATGCGGTCACAGGGCGGACTGTTCGCCCACCACCGGCACGGCACGAGCGTCCTCGGAACCATGGCGGCGTGGTGGCCCGACAGCCTCATCGGCACCGCTCCGGACGCCACCTACGTCTTGTACCGGACGGAAGATGCATACAGCGAGTACCTCATCGAGGAAGACTACTGGGTCGTGGCCGCGGAGCACGCGGACAGCTTGGGGGTGGATTTGATGAACACCAGCCTCGGGTATTCGCTGTTCGACGACCCGGAGATGAACCATTCGTGGGAAGATTTGGATGGCCAAACCACCCACATCGCCCGAGGCATGTCCCTCGCCGCATCCAAGGGCATCCTGTGCGTCACGAGTGCGGGAAACAGCGGCAACAGCGCATGGCACCGCATCACCACCCCTGCGGACGCCCACGACATCCTCGCCGTGGGGGCCGTGGATGCCAACGGAACGCACGCGTCGTTCAGCGGGTTTGGTCCTTCGGCCGACGGGCGCGTGAAGCCCGAAGTCATGGCATTGGGCGTGGCCGCTGCTTACCCCACGCACGACACGTTGGTGAAAACCGGAAACGGCACGTCCTTCGCCTCCCCCATCCTGTGCGGCTTGGCAGCTTGCCTTTGGGAATCAGCGCCCCATGCCACTGCAGCCGATGTGCGGTGGGCCATCCGGACTTCTGCCCACCTCGCCACCGCCCCGAACGACAGCATGGGGTATGGCATTCCCGACTTCGGCATTGCGCGCGCCTTGCTTCGTCCACAAGTCACCGAAGCCCCTGCTGCCGTGGAGGTGTTTCCCAACCCCGCGACCGACCGCGTGCGCTTCACGCTGTCCGGCGGGACGGAGGGGATGGCTCGGGTGAGGTGGTTCGGGCTCAACGGCCGGCTCATCGCGGACGAAACCGCCTACCTCTGGGCCACGGAAGACGGGGCTTCTGGATGGATCGATGTGAACGTTGCGCCAGGAGGTTATGTGCTCATTGTGGACCCGCAAATCGGCGAGCGAGGGCGCGGCGTGGTGATCGTTCAGTAACCGTATTTTTCCTTCCAGAGTCGGCGCAATTCGGCGCGCATTTGGGCCTCTCGGGGGGTGTCACCGGGTTCGAACAACCGGGTTCCTGCGATGGCTTCCGGAAGGAGCTCCTGGCCGCTGAAACCGCCAGCGGCGTCGTGATCGTAGGCATACGATGCGCCGTAACCGAGTTCCTTCATCAGCGCTGTGGGGGCGTTGCGCAGGGCCATCGGGATGGGCAGGTCTCCGGTTTGGCGCACCAAGGCCTGCGCACTTCCAATCGCCTTGTACGAAGCATTGCTCTTCGGGCTCGAGGCCAAATACACCGCGCATTGGCTCAACACAATCCGCCCCTCAGGCATGCCAATCCGCTCGAGCGCCTCGAAGGCCGCATTCGCCATGACGAGCGCCGTGGGATTCGCTAGGCCGATGTCCTCTGAAGCGGAAATGACGAGCCGACGGGCGATGAACTTGGCGTCTTCTCCCCCTTCGATCATCCGGGCGAGGTAGTAAACGGCGGCGTTCGGATCGCTCCCCCGGATGCTTTTGATGAAGGCCGAAACGATGTCATAATGCGCTTCTCCTGTCTTATCGTACTGAACGGGATTCGCTTGGATGACGGCCTCGACCGCCGCGTTGGTGACCACGGCAGGTGTGGCGCCCAATCCGCCGACCACCAATTCCAACACGTTCAACAAGCGGCGGCCGTCTCCCCCTGAGGCCCGCAGCAACGCCTCCCACTCCTCGACGCGGGCCTCCTTCGCTTGCAGCCAGTCGTCCCCTGCGATCGCCCGGTGCACCAAGGCCTTCAACGCCTCGGCATCGAAGGCTTGCAACACGTACACTTGGCAGCGGCTGCGCAACGCTGGAATGACCTCGAACGACGGATTCTCGGTGGTGGCACCGATGAGCGTGACGAGTCCTTTTTCCACCGCACCGAGCAAGCTGTCTTGCTGGCTCTTCGAAAACCGGTGGATCTCGTCGATGAACAAGATGGCTCGACCCGCAAACAGCCCCGCGCGCTCCACGCTGGCGATGACCTCGCGAACTTCCTTCACTCCGCTGTGAATGGCGCTGAGCTGATGGAACGGTCGGCCCGAATGCTCGGCGAGGATGCGGGCCAACGTGGTTTTCCCGACGCCAGGCGGTCCCCACAAGATCATGGACGGCAAGCTCCCCTGCTTGAGCGCTCGGCGCAAAAGCGCGTCTTCGCCGACGAGGTGCCCCTGTCCCACGTAGTCCTCGAAAGTCCGCGGACGCATGCGTTCCGCCAAAGGGGTGGATTCGTTGTGCATCATGTCGTTCGCGGGTGGAGGGGTGCGTCGGCAGGCCGTCGGTGCTTCCAGCGTTTGTGCGTCCAGAGCCAATGGGCGGGTTCCTGAACGATGTCCGCCTCGAGCAAATCGATGCACCGCCGCAAGATGTCGCCTTCCGGCAAACTTCGTGGGGCCTCGGTCACGAGTTCGTAGCGGCACGCGTAGTGGCCGCGACTGACCTTCGTGATGTGGCCGAAAACCACCGGCATGTCGTGTTGGCGAGCGAACTGCTCCAAGCCCCAGTACCAAGCGGTTTCCTGATTCAGAAAGGGCGTCCACCACGATTTCTGCGGGTCTGCCGGGCTCTGGTCAAAACCGAACACCACCGCCTGCTTCGGCTCCGCTTCCGGGCTCAACCGCTCGGCGCCCCAGGATTTGGCTTCGATGGTGGGGATCATTTTCAAGCCAAACCGCTCCCGAGATTGCCGCATGACGCGGTCCATGTGCGGATCGGACAACCGCTTGTAAATCGCCGTCACTTGGTGGCGAAGCGCACGGTCCGCGGTGACCGCATACAGTTCCCAGTTGTTGAGGTGTCCTCCGGCGATGACCACGTGACGCCCCTCCGCATGGAGCCGATCCAGCACTTCCGTTCCTTCATACCGCATCCGCTTGGACACCACGTCCTCCCTCACCGTGAAGTGCTTGATGACCTCCACCACCAAGTCCCCAAAATGCCGACCAAACTCCCGTTCCAATTCCTTCAACTCCGACGCAGAACGCCCTGGAAAAGAACGCTTCAAATTTCCTTGAATGACGTTTCTCCTGTACCCCAAACCGCGCATGACCACCAGCGACAGCATGGAAGACGCTCCGTATAGCAGGGCATACGGGAATCGGCTCAGTGGCCGAAGCACAAGGTAGAACAGCGCCTTCATGCGGTGGGCGTGTGTTCCGGCCCGTCGCTCGTCACCGAGAGGCCATCCACTGCGGGGAAGACGCCCTTCGGCAGCTCGGCTGCAACGTCGGCGGTGAGGCCCATTTGGTGGGAAAAATGCGTGAGGTAGGCAGCGCGTGGCTGGACTTTTTCCACGATTTGTAACGCCTCCTCCAAGTTGAAGTGGCTGACGTGCGGTGCTCGACGCAAGGCATTGATGACCAACACATCGACGCCCTGCAACCGTTCCCAAGTCAATGGTTCGAGGTGATTCGCGTCGGTGATGTAAGCGAGGCCACCGATGCGGAACCCCATCACGGGCATGCGCGCGTGCAAGGCGGGCAAGGGCCACCAGCGGGCGTCGCCGATTTCGAAGGGTGCCTCGGTGATGCGGTGCATGGCGATGCGCGGAATGCCGGGGTATGCATCGGGTGCGAATATGTAGTGGAACTCGCGGCGAAGGGCTTGCTCCACGGCTTCCGTCGCGTAGACGGGCATGTCGCGTTGGTGGATGAAGTTGTAGGCGCGGACGTCGTCCAGGCCCGCGACGTGGTCTTTGTGCTCGTGGGTGAACACGACCGCGTGAAGGTCCGTCACCTGTTCGCGAAGCATCTGTTGGCGAAAATCCGGGCCCGCGTCGATGGAGCTGGTTCGCCCGCCCGCCCGAACGACCGCGGAGGTCCGAAGCCTTTGGTCGCGGGGGTCGGATGACGTGCAGACGGCGCACGTGCAGCCGATGACGGGAACGCCTTGGGAAGTGCCCGTGCCCGTAAAGGTGAGTTCAACACGCATGGGACGAAGGTACGCTTGGGGGCAGGAAAATTTGGCTTGAAAGCGCGTACCTTTACCTTTGACTACGGATGTTGAAACCCTGAATCCTCGCGCCTTGGACCCCAATCGCGTCATCCTCTCGGCCAAACAAAAGGCCCTTCGCATCAACCTCAACCAGGACCTCTACGGAACGTTCGCGGAAATCGGCGCCGGCCAAGAAGTCGTGCGGCACTTCTTCCGCGCGGGCGGGGCTTCGGGCACGATTGCCAAGGCCATCTCCGCCTACGACAAGGACTTCTCCGATGCCATCTACGGCAAGGAGGCGAAAGGCCGTTACGTCTGCGAGGCCCGCTTGGTGAAGATGTTGCAACACGAGTACCGTTTGATGACCACGCGGCTTGACCGCAAAGACCATCCGACGAAGCACTTCTTCGCCTTTGCGAACACCGTTGCGACCATCAATTACCACAAGACGATTCAAGGGCACGGGTGGTTCGGTTTGAAGTTTCAAACGGCGCCGGAGCGCGAACCGAGTGAAGTCATCTTGCACGCGCGGTTGCATGAGCAGGATGCCCTGTTGCAGCAGCAAACGGTCGGCATCCTCGGGGTGAATTTGATTTACGGGTCGTTGTTCTTGCACAAGCGCCCGAAGGATTTGTTGCAATCGCTGTACGATGAGTTGGACCGGGATCAGGTGGAAATCGACATGATCCAAATGAACGGCCCGGACTTTGAAGGCGTGGACAACCGGTTGTTGAGCTTGCAACTCGTCAAGAACGGAATGACCGATGCGGTGATTTTCAGCCCGGACGGGCGGAATTTGCAAGCGGCAGATGTGCTGTACAAGAAAAACATTTTGGCCATCCGCGGCTCCTTCCGACCGGTCACGAAGGTGAACATCGATATGATTGCCAAAGGCTTGCGCAAGTTCAAGCAGGAGTGCAAAGTGGACCCCAGGTCCCTCCAAGTGCTCTTCGAAATCACCCTGAATAACCTGTCATCCGAAGGCGACATCGACGAACAGGACTTCTTGGATCGAGCGGACATTCTGTGCAACATTGGCCAAACCGTGCTCATCTCCAACTACCAGAAGTACTACAAACTGATCGAGTTCTTCTCCCGGTACACGAAGAAGCGCATGGGCCTCATCCTCGGTGCGGGATCGCTCGTAGAAGTGTTCAACGAAAAGTATTACCGCGACCTGAATGGAGGCATCCTCGAATCCTTTGGCATCTTGTTTTCGCGCGACCTGAAGATTTACTTGTATCCGTGGAAGGACGAATCTTCGGAAGCGCTCTGGACATCCACCACAACGCCCATCCATCCGCGCCTCAAGCCGTTGTACGAGTACCTGCTCTTCAACAAGCGCATCGTGGACATCGAGGACTACGACCCGGAGATCCTTGACATTTTCAGCCGGACCGCGCTGCAGCGGATTCGCGAAGGCGAGGAAGGCTGGGAGGCCATGGTGCCGGACTTTGTGGATCAAATCATCAAGGACAAATGCCTGTTCGGTTACTGCGGCTCCACGCCACCGTCCAAGCCGATGGACAAGGACGAAATCGCGGCGGCGGCAGCGCGGGCCATCGACCACGACACGTCCAACTGACTTCGTGCAGTAGATGGTAAAAAAAAGACCGGGCGATGAGCCCGGTCTTTTTTTATTCAAATCGGTAAGCCTCAGGCCTCCGTCGCGTCAACGAATTGTTCTTCCGTCGGCGCCTCGATGGACTTGACCTTGTTATCAAGGAACACGCGAGTTCCCGTTCCTGCAGGAATGAGGTGTCCCACGATCACGTTCTCCTTCAGGCCGTTGAGGTGATCTTGCTTGGCACTCACTGCAGCTTCGTTCAACACCTTCGTTGTTTCCTGGAAGGAAGCAGCGGAGATGAAGGACTTCGTCTGCAATGAAGCCCGGGTGATGCCTTGCAGCAATGGGCTAGCCGTTGCTGGCCGCGCGTCGTGGAACTCCACGAGTTTCTGGTCGCGGCGCTTCAGGGAGCTGTTGATGTCGCGCATCATTCGAGCGCTGACCAAGCTGCCTTCGCGCAAATCGCTGTCGCCCGGATCGGTGACGAACACCAAACCAAACATCCGGTCGTTCTCCTTCATGAAGTCCGCCTTCTCCACGAGCTGCTTCTCGAGGAAGCGCGTGTTTCCGGCATCGTCGATGACGACTTTCTTCATCATTTGGCGAACGATGACCTCGAAGTGCTTGTCGTTGATCTTCACCCCTTGGAGTCGGTAAACGTCCTGGATTTCGTTCACGATGTACTCTTGCACCGCTGTTGGTCCCATGATGTCCAAAATGTCGGTCGGCGTAATGGCTCCATCGGAGAGCGGCATGCCCGCACGAATGAAGTCGCCTTCTTGAACGAGGATGTGCTTCGAGAGTGGCACCAAGTACTTCTTGATGTCCCCCATCCGCGGCGTGACAACGATTTCGCGGTTTCCGCGCTTGATCTTGCCATAGCTCACGATGCCGTCCACTTCAGAAACCACAGCGGGGTTCGACGGGTTCCGCGCTTCGAAGAGCTCGGTCACACGCGGCAGACCCCCGGTGATGTCACCGGACTTACCCGCAACACGCGGAATCTTGCAGAGGATGTCACCGACTTTTGCAGGGTCTCCTTCCTTCGCTGAAAGGTGGGCTCCCACCGGCAACGAGTACGTTTTCAGCACTTCGCCCTTCTTGTTCACGATGAGGACTGCCGGGTTCTTCTTCTTGTCTTTGGTCTCCGTGATGACGATTTCGCGGAAGCCGGTTTGTTCGTCGAGCTCCTCACGGAAGGTCATGCCCTCCTCAATGTGCTCAAACTTGACCGTTCCCGCCTCTTCGTTGACGATGACGTTGTTGTAGGGGTCCCACTTGCAGATGGCCTCGCCCTTGGTAATTTGGTCACCTGGGAACTTCATCAAGGTGGAACCGTAAGGCAAGATCGTGGTGGACAACACCACCTCCGTTGTTGGATCCACCACCTTGAATTCCGCGGAACGCGAAACGACGATGGTCGCCTTCTCGCCCTCAGGCGTCACGCGAATGACAGAACGCAGGTCGTCGATTTCAACCACACCGTCGTATTTCACGGTCATGGTGTTCTCATCCGAAATCTTCGATGCCGTACCCCCGACGTGGAAGGTCCGAAGCGTCAACTGCGTACCCGGCTCACCGATGGACTGCGCCGCGATGACGCCGACTGCCTCACCCACTTGAACCGTGCGTGCGTTCGCCAAATTCTTCCCGTAGCACTTGATGCAGACGCCCACTTGGGACTCGCAGGTCAATACGGAGCGCACCTCCAATTCATCGATTCCCGCAGCCTCGATGGCTTGGGCAGCGAACGGAGTGATTTCTTCGCCCTCGGCAACGATGACCTCGCCCGTTTCAGGATGGATCACGTCCGTCAATGGCACGCGACCATCCACGCGCTCACCGATGCCCTCAACGATTTCGTCGTTGCGGCGCAACGGCGTGGCAATGACGCCACGGAGGGTCAAGCAATCCTCTTCCGTTACGATGACGTCTTGGGCCACGTCGACCAAACGACGCGTCAAGTAACCCGCGTCAGCGGTTTTCAAAGCCGTATCCGCCAAACCTTTCCGCGCACCGTGCGTGGAAATGAAGTACTCCAAAATGGAAAGTCCTTCCTTAAAGTTCGACAAGATCGGGTTCTCAATGATGTCTTGACCGCCCGTAGCAGACGACTTCTGCGGCTTGGCCATCAAGCCCCGCATGCCGGAAAGCTGGCGGATCTGCTCCTTGGAACCACGAGCGCCCGAGTGCATCATCATGTAAATCGAGTTGAAGCCTTGCTTGTCCGTCTCGATGCGGTCCATGAGGATGTTCGTCAACCGCGAGTTCGTGTGCGTCCAGATGTCAATGATCTGGTTGTACCGCTCGTTGTTGGTGATGAGGCCCATGTTGTAGTTCTCCATGACCTCTGCGACTTGCGCATTGGCCTTGGCCACCAACTCGTCCTTCTCTGGTGGAATGATGACATCGTTCAAGTTGAACGACAATCCTCCTTTGAAGGCCATGTAGAATCCGAGGTTCTTGATGTCATCCAAGAACTGCGCGGCACGGGGTACGTTGGTGCAGTTCAAGACATGCGAGATGATGCCCCGCAAAGACTTCTTCGTCAGCAACTCGTTGATGTATCCCGCCTCGGCCGGAACGTACTCGTTGAAGAGCACGCGACCGCACGTGGTTTCCACGAGGCTCATTTGACCCGATGCGTCCTTCCAACGGACCTTGATGGCCGCGTGGAGATCGAGCTTGCCCTCTTGGTAGGCAATTTTCACCTCCTCGGGTGAATAGCACACCATGCCCTCCCCTTTCACCGGAACTTCCGGCGTGGACTTGCGCGTTTTCGTGATGTAGTAGAGGCCCAACACCATGTCCTGAGACGGGACGGCAATCGGTGCGCCGTTCGCTGGGTTCAGGATGTTGTGCGAAGCGAGCATAAGGAGCTGAGCTTCAAGAATGGCCGCGCTGCCGAGGGGCAAGTGAACGGCCATTTGGTCTCCGTCAAAGTCAGCGTTGAATGCCGTGCAGGCCAGCGGATGCAATTGAATCGCCTTCCCTTCAATGAGCTTCGGCTGGAACGCCTGGATGCCCAATCGGTGCAGGGTTGGTGCCCGGTTCAACAACACCGGGTGGCCCTTCATGACGTTCTCAAGAATGTCCCAAACAACCGGCTCTTTCGCATCGACGATTTTCTTCGCCGACTTCACCGTCTTGACGATGCCACGCTCAATCATCTTGCGGATGATGAACGGCTTGTACAGCTCGGCTGCCATGTTCTTCGGCAGGCCGCATTCGTGCAATTTCAAGTCGGGGCCCACGACGATGACCGAACGAGCGGAGTAGTCGACCCGCTTACCGAGGAGGTTTTGGCGGAAACGACCTTGCTTGCCTTTCAAGCTATCGGAGAGGGACTTCAAGGGGCGGTTGCTCTCCGTCTTGACGGCAGAGGACTTCCGGCTGTTGTCGAACAAGCTGTCCACCGCCTCCTGCAGCATCCGCTTCTCGTTGCGCAGAATGACCTCGGGTGCTTTGATTTCGACCAAACGCTTCAATCGGTTATTCCGAATGATGACCCGGCGGTACAAATCGTTCAAATCCGAGGTCGCAAATCGACCGCCGTCGAGCGGCACCAACGGGCGCAACTCAGGCGGAATCACTGGAACGACCTTGACGATCATCCACTCAGGACGGTTCTCAATGCGCTTGTTGGCATCGTTGAACGCTTCAACGACCTGCAATCGCTTGAGTGCCTCCGTCTTCCGCTGTTGCGACGTCTCTTCTTCCGCCTTCATACGGAGGGAGTCTGAAAGTTCCTCGAGATCGAGGTTTTGGAGCAAGTCGTACAGCGCCTCCGCCCCCATCTTCGCGATGAATTTGTTGGGGTCGGTTTCATCGAGGTACTGGTTCTCCTTCGGCAGCGTGTCGAGGATGTCGAGGTACTCTTCTTCAGTCAAGAAGTCATTGACTTCCAAATCGTTGCCCTCGGCACTCTTTGCGATACCCGGCTGGATGACCACGTAGCGCTCGTAGTAGATGATTTGGTCCAACTTCTTCGAAGGAAGGCCCAAGAGGTAACCGATTTTATTCGGCAAGCTCTTGAAGTACCAAATATGAGCCACCGGAACGACCAATTGGATGTGTCCCATGCGCTCGCGGCGCACCTTCTTTTCCGTCACTTCGACGCCACAGCGGTCGCAAATGATGCCTTTGTAACGGATCCGCTTGTACTTGCCGCAGTGGCATTCAAAGTCCTTTACTGGACCAAAAATGCGTTCGCAGAACAGGCCATCGCGTTCCGGCTTGTACGTCCGGTAGTTGATGGTCTCAGGTTTCAACACCTCGCCGCGCGAATCCTTGAGAATGCTCTCCGGAGACGCCAACGACAGGGTGATGGTATTGAAGTCGCTCGAAAGCTGCTGGGGTTGCTTTTGTTGAAACATGGAAATGCTTTGCTGCGAAGGGGTCATTCAAACGTAACGGTCAAGCCCAAGCCACGGAGTTCGTGCAACAACACGTTGAACGATTCCGGGATGCCGGGCGTCGGCATGGGGTCGCCCTTGACGATGGCCTCGTAGGCGCGAGCCCGGCCCATGACGTCGTCGGACTTGACGGTCAGGATTTCTTGGAGGATGTTGGCGGCACCGAACGCCTCGAGCGCCCAAACCTCCATCTCCCCGAAACGCTGCCCACCGAACTGCGCCTTACCACCAAGCGGTTGCTGGGTGATGAGGGAGTACGGGCCGATGGAACGCGCGTGCATTTTGTCGTCGACCATGTGGCTCAGTTTGATCATGTAAATGACGCCAACTGTCGCCGGTTGGTCGAACCGCTCGCCCGTGCCCCCATCGTAGAGGTAGGTCACGCCGCACTCGGGTACGCCCGCTTCGTTCGTGATTTCGGTGATTTGCTCCAGGGTTGCACCATCGAAAATCGGCGTGGCGTAGGTGCGGCCCAATTTTTGGCCAGCCCAACCCAACACCGTCTCGTAAATCTGACCCAGGTTCATCCGAGAAGGAACGCCAAGCGGGTTCAACACGATGTCCACTGGCGTACCATCTTCGAGGAACGGCATGTCTTCTGCGCGGACGATGCGGGCAACGATGCCCTTGTTTCCGTGGCGACCGGCCATCTTATCTCCGACCTTGAGCTTGCGCTTTTTCGCCACGTACACTTTCGCGAGCTTGATGATTCCGCTTGGGAGTTCATCCCCAACCGTTACTTGGAACTTCTTGCGCTTGTATGCCCCGAGCAGGTCGTTGTACTTCAGGTGGAAGTTGTGGATCAACCGGCGAACCAACGCATTCGTTTCGTCATCGCGCACCCAGCCATCGCTGTTGATGGTCAGGTAATCCAAACTTCCCAAGATGCGTTGCGTGAACTTAACGCCCTTCTTGACCTGTTCTTCTTTGTAGTAGTTGTTGACGCCCTGAGAAACCTTACCGCCCACGAGCTTCATGAGCTTGTCGACCAAGATTTTCTTCAGGTCATTGGCTTCTCCATCGAATTCCTTGTCGATTTTTTCGAGGATGGCCTTGTCAGCCGCCTTCGACTTGCGGTCCTTGATGGCACGAGAGAACAGTTTCTTGTCAATGACCACACCTTGTCCTGAAGGGGGCATTTTAAGGGAGGCGTCCTTCACGTCTCCCGCCTTATCGCCGAAGATGGCGCGAAGCAGCTTTTCCTCGGGACTCGGATCGGATTCGCCCTTCGGCGTGATCTTTCCGATGAGGATATCGCCCTCTTTCACCTCGGCTCCGATGCGGATCAAACCGTGTTCGTCAAGGTCTTTTGTCGCTTCTTCCGAAACGTTCGGAATGTCGCTGGTCAATTCCTCCACTCCACGCTTCGTGTCCCGCACCTCGAGCACGTACTCATCGATGTGAAGCGACGTGAAGACGTCCTCACGAACTACACGCTCAGAAATCACGATGGCATCCTCGAAGTTGAAGCCCTTCCACGGCATGAAGGCGACCTTCATGTTTTGGCCGAGAGCCAACTCACCGTTGTCGGTGCTGTAGCCTTCGACCAGGATTTGGCCTGCGCTGACTTTTTGGCCCTTCGTGACCAAGGGGCGCAAATTCGCGCAGGTACCTTGGTTTGTGCGCATGAATTTCGTCACGGGATACACCACGGTATCGTCTTCGAACGAAACCAAGCGATCCGACTCGTCCATGTCATATTGGATGTGGATCTCATCCGAATCCACGTACGTCACCACCCCGTCGCCCTCGGCGCGGAGCAAGACCCTCGAATCCTCAGCGACGCCTTTCTCAATGCCCGTGCCGACAATCGGCGCATCAGGGCGCATCAATGGAACGGCCTGGCGCATCATGTTCGACCCCATCAGGGCGCGGTTAGCATCATCGTGCTCAAGGAACGGAATGAGGGATGCAGCGATGGACGCGATTTGGTTCGGAGCGACATCCATGTAGTTCAGCTGATCCGGCGCCACCTGAGGGAAATCCCCCTCCATACGGGCCTTCACAATCGGATTCAAGAACGTGCCGTCCTTTGAAACCGGGGCATTCGCCTGAGCAATCAAGTGCGTATCTTCCTCCTCCGCGCTCAAGTAGATGATGTCACCGGGATCCGTTGAAACCTTCCCTTCCGACACTTTGCGGTAGGGCGTCTCGATGAAGCCAAGCCGATTCACCTTCGCATAGACACAAAGTGAACTGATCAAACCAATGTTCGGGCCTTCCGGAGTCTCAATGGTGCACAAACGACCGTAGTGCGTGTAGTGAACGTCACGAACCTCAAAACCTGCGCGTTCGCGCGAAAGTCCCCCCGGACCGAGGGCCGAAATCCGCCGCTTGTGCGTGACCTCGCTCAGCGGGTTGGTTTGGTCCATGAATTGCGACAGCTGGTTCGTTCCGAAAAAGCTGTTGATCACCGAGCTCAGGGTCTTGGCATTGATCAAATCCGTTGGCGTGAAGACCTCGTTGTCACGCACATTCATGCGTTCGCGAATGGTCCGCGCCATCCGTGCCAAGCCGACACCAAACTGGTTGTACAGCTGCTCACCGACTGTGCGAATCCGACGGTTCGACAAGTGGTCAATGTCATCCACGTCAGCGTTCGAATTCACCAAGTCCAACAAGTACTTGATGATCTTCAGGATGTCGGCCGTGGTCAGGGTCCGATCCTGCACATCGTCTTCAATGCCCAACTTCCGGTTGATCCGGAAACGGCCAACCTCTCCCAAATCGTACCGCTGTTCCGAAAAGAACAGCTTATCAATCACCCCGCGTGCCGTTTCCAAATCGGGTGGCTCCGCATTCCGCAATTGCTTGTAGATGTACTCCACCGCATCCTTCTCCGAATTCGAACTGTCCTTCTGGAGGGTGTTGTAAATGATGGCGTAATCCGCCTGGTTGATGTCTTCCTTGTGGAGAATGATGCTCTTTGCACCCGATTCCAAAATCAAATCAACGTGCTCTTTCTCCAGCTCCGTTTCCCGATCCAGAATCACCTCATTCCGCTCAATGCTGACCACCTCTCCGGTATCTTCATCAACGAAGTCTTCCACCCACGTGCGCAACACCCGAGCAGCCAAACGGCGACCGATGACGCGCTTGAGGCCTGCCTTGCTGACCTTCACCTCATCCGCCAAGTCAAAGATGTCCAGGATGTCCCGGTCCGTTTCGTAACCGATGGCACGCAAGAGCGTGGTCACGGGCAACTTTTTCTTCCGGTCAATGTACGCGTACATGACGCTGTTGATGTCCGTGGCGAATTCAATCCACGAGCCCTTGAACGGAATGATCCGCGCGCTGTAGAGCTTCGTACCGTTCGCGTGGCGGCTCTGTCCAAAGAAAACCCCCGGTGAACGGTGCAACTGATTCACAATGACACGCTCAGCACCGTTGACTACAAATGACCCCTGGGGAGTCATGTACGGAATCGTGCCGAGGTACACATCCTGGACGATGGTCTCGAAATCCTCGTGCTCCGGATCCGTGCAGTACAACTTCAGCTTTGCCTTCAAAGGCACGCTGTACGTCAATCCCCGCTCAATGCATTCTTGGATGCTGTATCGCGGCGGATCTACGAAGTAATCGAGGAATTCCAACACGAATTGGTTGCGCGTGTCGGAAATGGGGAAGTTCTCGCTGAACACCTTAAACAATCCTTCCTTCTCACGATTCTCCGGGTTGGTTTCCAACTGGAAGAACTCTTGGAAGGAACGCAATTGGATGTCCAAGAAATCTGGACGATCGGCAGGCAGTTCAACGGACGTGAAGCTAAAGCGCTCCGGCTTTGGGGTTTTCACCAAGGTCATGGTGCGATGCAATCAAGGATGAGAACAGACGGCGGTGGTGATGCAGGTTCGGACAAGGCAAAAGAGGTCCAGGCGGGGACCTGCGCCCCACCTGGACCTTCGAAAAGGATCAGTCGTTGTGCTTACTTGAGCTCAACTTCTGCACCGGCTTCTTCGAGTTGCGATTTCAAGGCTTCAGCCTCGTCCTTGGTCACGCCCTCCTTAATCGGAGCAGGTGCACCATCGACGATTTCCTTAGCCTCTTTCAACCCGAGACCGGTCAATTCTTTCACTGCCTTCACAACCGCGAGTTTCGCGCTTCCAGCAGACTTCAGAATCACATCGAATTCGGTCTTCTCCTCAGCAGCTGCGGCGTCTCCACCTGCTCCTGGGCCAGCGACCGCCACTGCAGCAGCAGCAGGCTCGATGCCGTATTCGTCTTTCAAAATCGCAGCCAGCTCGTTAACCTCCTTGACGGTCAAGTTTACCAGCTCTTCGGCCATTGCTTTCAAATCAGCCATAGTTCGTGTTTTTGAGTTGTTCGTTTAATGTTGGATTGCGATTAAGCACCCCGCTCTTCGAGGGCCTTAACCAAACCAGAAATCGTATGACCACCGGATTGCAACGCTCCGAGGACGTTCTTCGCAGGCGATTGCAACAATGCAACGACGTCTGCGATGACCTCTTCCTTCGACTTGATGGACGAAAGGGCGTCAATTTGGTTGTCACCGATAAAGCAAGCTGAGTCGACGTATGCCGCTTTCAACTTAGGCAATTCAGACTTCTTCCGAAGCTCCTTGATCACTTTAGCAGGCAGATTGCCCACTTCAGAGGTCATGAGAACGGTTTGGCCTTTCAGGGTCTCGTACAACTCACTGAAGTCTTTGTCTTCAATGCGCTCCATGGCCTGACGGAGGAGGGTGTTTTTCACCACACGCACCGTAATGCCCTTGCTGTAGCACTCGCGTCGGAAATTGGAAGTCTGCGCAGAGTTCATGCCGGACGCATCCGCCAAGTACACCACGTTCCGCTCCGCCAAGACCTGCGAGAGTTCTTCGATCAGGAGATTTTTATCTGCTCGAGTCATGTTTTCTCAGGTTAGGCAATCAAGCGATTGCAGATTTCAAGTCCACCCGAATACCGGGTCCCATGGTCGAGCTCAAAAAGATGCTCATGACATAGGTTCCCTTTGCAGCTGCCGGCTTCAACCGCATCAAGGTTGACAACAGTTCGTGCGCGTTTTCCTCAATCTTGCTCGCCTCGAAAGAAGCTTTGCCAACTGAGGCATGCACGATGCCGTATTTGTCCACCTTGAAGTCGATCTTACCGGACTTCACTTCGTTCACAGCCTTGCCAACTTCCATGGTCACGGTTCCCGATTTGGGATTTGGCATGAGACCGCGCGGTCCGAGAATTCGGCCCAACGCACCCACTTTGCCCATGACCTGGGGGGTGGTAATGATTACATCCACGTCGGTCCAACCCTCCTTGATCTTCGTCACGTACTCGTCGAGTCCTACGTAATCTGCGCCAGCGTCTTTTGCTTCCTGCTCTTTGTCAGGGTTGCACAACACCAGCACGCGGACATCCTTACCCGTTCCGTGAGGAAGGGAAACGACGCCACGAACCATTTGGTTCGCTTTACGCGGGTCCACGCCGAGGCGCACAGCCAGATCCACAGAAGCGTCGAACTTCGTGCGCGAAAACTCCTTCACGAGGGAAGCAGCCTCCGACAGCGAATACGCCTTGTCAGCGTCGAACTTCTCGGCAATGGCCTTTTGGTTCTTAGTTAATCGTCCCATTTTGCGCGTTTTCTGACGTTAGAAGGGTCGTTCACCTTCGACAACGATGCCCATGCTTCGCGCTGTTCCTGCAACCATCCGCATAGCGGAATCAACAGAAAAACAGTTCAAATCGGCCATCTTGTCTTCTGCAATGGTGCGGATCACATCCCAGTTCACTTTCGCAACCTTCTTCCGGTTCGGCTCACTTGAACCGCCTTTCAATTTGGCGGCTTCCATGAGTTGAACAGCGGCAGGAGCTGTGCGAATGACAAAGTCGAACGACTTGTCGTTGTAAACCGTGATGATCACGGGGCAAACCTTCCCAGCCTTATCCTGAGTCCGAGCATTGAACTGCTTACAGAACTCCATGATGTTCACACCCTTCGCACCGAGAGCCGGTCCTACGGGGGGTGATGGGTTGGCAGCACCACCGCGAATTTGCAGTTTGATGAGTGCAGCTACTTCTTTAGCCATTATTCATGTATATAGTGAACAGTCCTCGACACGCGCAAAGGGAAGCATTAAAGGGACATTGCGACCGCCCAGGCTGTCTGTTCCATGTTATTCTTTTTCCACCTGGAGATAGCCCAACTCGACCGGAGTCTTCCGACCGAAGATTTTGACCATCACCTTCAGTTTCTTCTTGTCTTCGTTAACCTCTTCGATGTTGCCCGTGAAGCCGTTGAAGGGACCATCGGTCACTTTGACCGCCTCACCCACTTTGAACGGGATGCTGATTTCCTCCTCCGCATCCACCAAATCATCGATCACACCGAGGATGCGGTTCATCTCGTTCTGCCGAACCGGCAACGGTTCCCCACGCTTCTCAGCGCCTAGAAAACCAATTACCCCCGTCACATTCCGGATGAGGTGAGGCACCTCTCCAACCAAAGCCGCCTCAACGTAGATGTAGCCCGGAAACATGTTGGTTTCCTTGCTGACCTTTTTACCGTTGCGGATTTGGAAAACCTTTTGAACGGGGATCAAGATTTGGCCTACATAGTGCTGCAACCCTTCAGCTGCAATGACGGCCTCAATGGTCTCACGAATTTTCTTCTCTTGACCACTGATGGCACGCACTACGTACCATTTCTTTTCGATATCACTCATCGTTGAAGACACGAATCAGAAGAGCTTGTAAATCAACCCCACCAAACCGCTCCAAATGCTGTCGTCGCTATTCACACCAAAGACCCAGTCCATGATGAACACCACCGCAGCGATGATGATTGAAGCAACAAACACGAGCACCGATGAACCTTGCAGCTCACGCCACGTCGGCCAGGTCACTTTCGTAACCAACTCCTCGTAGGAGTCTTTGAAGTATTGGGTGATTTGAGACATCTCGTATCTGATTTTAGCACGGGCGGCAGGACTCGAACCTGCAACCAATGGTTTTGGAGACCACTACTCTACCAATTGAGCTACGCCCGTAGATGAGGAAGAAGGCGACCCCATCGGAGGCGCCTTCTTCCGTGAAATTCATCGAAAGCCTGGGATTAGGCAATCACCTCGGTGACCTGACCAGCACCCACCGTACGGCCACCCTCACGGATAGCGAAACGGAGGCCCTTGTCCATCGCAACCGGGCTGATCAACTTCACGTTGATCGTGACGTTATCACCAGGCATGACCATCTCGCGGCCTTCCTCCAACGAAATCTCGCCAGTCACGTCCGTCGTACGGAAGTAGAACTGTGGGCGGTACTTGTTGTGGAATGGCGTGTGACGGCCACCTTCTTCTTTCTTCAAGATGTAGACCTCAGCTTTGAAGTCCGTGTGCGGCGTGATGCTGTTCGGCTTCGCGATCACCATACCACGACGGATGTCCTTCTTGTCGATGCCGCGGAGCAACAAACCAACGTTGTCACCTGCTTCACCGCGGTCGAGGATCTTGCGGAACATCTCAACACCCGTGATGGTCGACTTCATCTTCTCCTCTTGCATGCCGAGGATATCAACTTCGTCACCCGTGTTGATGACACCGGTCTCAATGCGGCCGGTTGCCACCGTACCACGACCCGTGATCGTGAACACGTCCTCCACAGACATCAAGAAAGGCTTCTCGTTGTCACGGGGTGGGATCTCAATCCAAGAATCAACAGCTTCCATCAACTGCATGACCGTCTCAACCCACTTCGGCTCACCGTTCAATGCACCAAGTGCAGAACCTTGAACCACAGGACCGTTGTCACCGTCGTACTCGTAGAAGCTCAACAAATCGCGGATTTCCATCTCAACGAGCTCGAGCAATTCGGAGTCGTCGACCATGTCAACCTTGTTCATGAAGACCACGATGCGCGGAATGCCCACCTGACGTCCGAGCAGGATGTGCTCGCGCGTCTGTGGCATGGGACCATCCGTTGCAGCGACCACGAGGATAGCGCCGTCCATTTGGGCGGCACCCGTGACCATGTTCTTCACGTAGTCAGCGTGGCCGGGGCAGTCGACGTGCGCGTAGTGGCGAGCCGCAGTTTGGTACTCGACGTGCGACGAGTTGATCGTGATCCCACGCTCCTTTTCTTCAGGGGCGTTGTCGATTTGGTCGAACGAACGGGCTTCGCTGTAACCAGCGTCTGCCATTACTTTCGTGATTGCCGCGGTAAGGGTGGTCTTCCCGTGGTCGACGTGACCAATGGTACCAATGTTCACGTGCGGCTTGGACCGGTCAAACGTTTCTTTAGCCATAGCCTAGCTGTTTTGATTAACTGTGTGATTACACTTTGAATGAGACAAGAGCCAATGACGGGAATTGAACCCGTGACCTCATCCTTACCAAGGATGCGCTCTACCCCTGAGCTACATCGGCTTTAAACAAACCCCGAAGGGTGGAGCGGAAGACGAGATTCGAACTCGCGACATTCAGCTTGGAAGGCTGATGCTCTACCAACTGAGCTACTTCCGCAAAATCGACCGCGTTCGGTCGATGGTGGTGGGGGTAATAGGATTCGAACCTATTCAGTCGTAGACAACAGATTTACAGTCTGCCCCGGCTCTCCAACTCCGGCGTACCCCCGATGGTACTTTTTGTATCCTGGTGGAGCCGATGGAGGGATTCGAACCCCCGACCCGCTGATTACAAATCAGCTGCTCTGGCCAACTGAGCTACACCGGCATACGTTTCAAAGAACTGCGACAAAAAAAGCCGCCCTGTTTTCAGGACGGCAAATGTAGTCAACAATCTTCTCAGACCAAACGCTCGGCACCATTTTTATCGAAAAAAATTGAGGGTGCCGAGCGATGGTGTGAGCAGCTGGTTAGGCGATGTGCTTTCGGGACTTCTTTAATTGCCTGCGCAGGGCTTCAACAGTCTCGTCACAGGCCGCCTCAAAACTGGGCGCTTGACGTTTCGCAAAGAGGTCCGCTCCTGGAATATGAAGCTTGATTTCCGTGACCTTGTTTCCCTTCTCCGCATCCTTCTCCAAGCGAAGGAATACTTCTCCTGAAATCAGGTGATCGTGGAAAGTATTCAGTTTCTCCAACTTGCTTTGGATGAAATCAAGCAGACGTTGGTCCGCGTCAAAATGAATGGAGTGAATCTGTACCTGCATGGCACGTGCGTTTTAATCACCCTCCCTAGAACGTTTGTCCAAAGGGCTGGCTTGGTGAAACTCTTTCAGCCGTGCAAGCGAATGGTGCGTATAAACCTGGGTTGAATTGAGCGAGGAATGACCCAACAAGTCCTTCACCGCCGTCAACTCCGCCCCCCGGTTTAACAGGTGGGTAGCGAACGTGTGACGCAATACGTGCGGACTGCATTGCTGCAGGGAGCTCACTTCCTTAAGGTAGTGATTGACTCTTCGGTAAACAAACGATGGATACATCGAGCGTCCAGCGTCTGAAATGAAGAGCCATTCCACATCATATGGCCGAGTGTTCAAATGGTCTTGGATGCTGTTCAACGTTTCAGGCAATAACGGAACCCTTCGCTCTTTGGCTCCTTTACCCCAAACGCGCAATTCATGTCGATTCGCATCCACATCGACAACTTTTAATGCAATCAACTCGCTGAGGCGCACGCCCGTTTCATAAAGCAACGCCATCATGCTGCGATCGCGCCTCCCCTTCCAATCCGAACCGAATACCTCCTCATCGAATAAATCCCTCATCGCGTGCTCCGGCACAACGCGCGGAAGTCGCTTTTCCAATTTAGGTAAGGACACCGATTCGGCAGGATCATGGTTCATCTCACCCGTGCGCTTCGCAAAGCGCACAAAGGTGCGGTAGGCAGAGACTTTCCTATGTATCGTACGCGGAGCTTTCCCCTCCCGCATCATCTCAACCACCCAGGTCCGGAGCCACTCCGACTTCACGTTGTGTAAATCCGAAACATCGAAGCGCTGCTCCAAAAAACGAACAAACTGGTTCAAATCAGAACGGTAGCACCGCAACGTATGAACGGAACCACGCTTCTCCTTCTGAAGGAATGCGAGGAATTCGGCGATATGTTGGTTCGTAGTTGGCAAAATGAAAAAAGGGCGAAAGTCGCTTGACAATTTCGCCCTTTTTTCACAAGAAAACAAACCTTTTTTACTCGTTCTTCAAGTTCAGTCCATTCTTGTATACTGCCTTCTTCATGGCTTCACGCCGAACCACGCTCGGCTTAACGAATTCCCGACGATTGCGCAACTCGCGCATCTTCTTCGTGCGGTCGAATTTCTTCTTGAAACGCTTCAGCGAGCGTTCGATGTTGTCGCCTTCTTTTACTTGAATCGAGAGCATGGTCTTCTAATTGGGGTGCGAAGATAAGCTAGACAGCTTGACTGACCAAAAACTAGGATGAAAAATCACGCTTTGAGCAATTCCCTGCTGATGACGAGTTTTTGGATCTCACTGGTGCCTTCACCGATGGTGCACAACTTCGAATCCCGGTAGTACTTCTCCGCTGGATAGTCCTTCGTGTAGCCATACCCCCCGAGCACCTGCACCGCATCGGTCGCCACCCGCACGGCCACCTCACTGGCCTCGTACTTTGCCATGGCGCTCTCCTTGGTCACGGGCAATCCCCGTTCTTTCAAGTCGCACGCTTGATCGATGAGGAGTTCTGCAGCTTCAATTTGGACGCGCATGTCCGCCAATTTGAAGGCGATGGCTTGGAAATTGGAAATGGGCTGCCCAAATTGTTCGCGCTCTTTGGAATAGGCCAAAGCCGTGTCAAATGCTCCCTTCGCAATGCCCAATGCCAACGAAGCGATGCTGATGCGCCCACCGTCCAGGATTTTCATTGCTTGGATGAAGCCTTCCCCCACCTCGCCCAACACCTGATCGTCGGGAACTAAGCACGATGAGAAAATCATTTCCGCCGTTTCGCTTGCGCGCATCCCGAGCTTGTTTTCCTTTTTGCCGCCTGAAAAACCAGGAGCACCGCGTTCAACCACGAAGGCTGTGATGCCCCGGCTGTCCAACAATTCACCTGTCCGAGCGAGCACCACCGCAACGTCTCCTGACAGGCCGTGGGTGATCCAATTCTTCGCGCCATTCAACACCCACCCGCCTCGGGCATCATCACGGGTCGCCACACATTGCATGCGCATGGCATCGGACCCGGTGTTGGCTTCCGTCAACCCCCAAGCCCCAATGTGCTCACCCGAGGCCAACCGAGGAAGCCAACGCTGCATTTGTTGCTCGGTTCCAAACATGAAAATGTGATTGGTGCACAAGCTGTTGTGTGCAGCCATGGACAAGCCGATGGAACCACAAACACGCGCCAACTCTTGGATGGCCACTTTGTACTCGAAGTAACCCAAACCCGCTCCTCCGTACTGTTCGGGGACGAGCATGCCCATTAACCCCATTTGGCCCATTTCCGCGAACAATGCCCGAGGGAACTCCTGGGACTCGTCCCACACCATCCTATTCGGCAAAATGGATTGCTGTGCAAACGCACTTACGGATTGAAGAATGAGCTGTTGCTGCTCGGTCGGTCGAAAATTCATGACGTAAAGGCTCGGGTGATCATTGCACTATACCTTCAGTAAAGGTCGTGTGAATTCTGCTCCCGAAGCAAGTCGGTCTCGGCCGAAAAGAAAAGTCAATTCCACCAAAAAAGACCACGCGACCACCTCGGCCCGAGCTTGCTCCACCAATTCACGACAAGCGGCCGCCGTCCCCCCCGTGGCCAACACGTCGTCGTGCACCAAAACGCGTTGCCCAGGCTTTAAGGCATCCTGCTGAAGTTCCATGACCGCCTCACCGTATTCGAGTGCATAGGCCTGTCGGTACACCGGCCCCGGCAACTTGCCTTGTTTGCGAACCAGCACAAAGGGCACCTCAAGCGCGATGGCTAGCGGAAGCCCCATCAGGAACCCGCGACTCTCTACCCCCGCGACAGCATCCACCCGCCAAGAGCGGGCATCTGCGGCCAACCCCTTCACCACATTCTGGCAAAGAATCGGATCGGCCCAAACCCCGGACAAATCCTTGAACACCACCCCCGGCTTTGGAAAATCCGTGACATCCCGAACCGCCTGTTTGAACCGCTGAATCGTGCCTTCATCCATGGGCCCAAGATACGTCGTGCGCGATGGATCAGTCGACGCAGGTGCAGCACCGCAAATAGGGTTTCCACTTGGAGAATAAACTGTCACCAATCGGCGGGTGGCTTGCCAATTCGTCTAGCTGAGTGATCGGATGTGCGCTGCGATAGCGCTCGATGGAGCGCGCCCCTTGCACGCCAATGTACGGATGGCGTCGCAGGGAAGCCCATGAGGCCGTGTCTGCGCAGAGGGGATGAATCTTGGTGGCGTCCACTTCCACGCGCTGCGACACCACGGCAAAAGCCAAGGAGTCCATCCCATACACTTCGCTCAATTGGGCGACTTCGAAAAAACCGCCCAGCGCGGAGCGAAATCGGATGATGCGCCCCGCGAGCGTCGGCCCAATGAACGGCAACGCTTCTAGCCCAGCCGAATCCGCAGCATTCAACTCAACGGGGCCAGCACGCTTCACTGGCCGCGATGCCGGAGCCGCTTTGGACGGGGAAGGGCGTTGCCTGAACGGCCGACCCTG
This sequence comes from Bacteroidia bacterium, assembly GCA_030427925.1. Taxonomy (GTDB): domain Bacteria; phylum Bacteroidota; class Bacteroidia; order Flavobacteriales_D; family Sanyastnellaceae; genus JALQTD01. The sequence goes on from JAUICJ010000002.1 coordinate 152,505, forward strand.
CGGGGGAACCGCTTCGAGAAAGGCCATCAAATTCGACACCCGCCAATCCGGTTCCTCGAGCGGTACTGATTGGTTTACCAACGACCACACCCACGCAATTCCCCACGAAATCAGGACCAACAACAATCCTCCTCGCCCCACCATTCTCCTCATGTCCGTCCATCTTTTGAAGTTTAACCAAAGCGTTGGATTTCACCGGAACGAATTCGACGGAAATAATCCTGCAAATCCGCGCGCACCTCAGATGCCAAGAAATACAACCCCAACACGTTCGGGAAGCACATCGCAAAAATCATGGCATCCCCAAAATCGAATACGCTGCTCGCCGAAATGGCACTGCCAACCACCACGAACAAGCAAAAGATCACTTTATACGATACGTCTGAAGCGCGGGACTCTCCAAACAAGAACGTCCACGCCTTCAATCCATAGTAGCTCCAGCTGATCATCGTGGAAAGCGCAAACAAAATGACCGCCACAGACAACACAACGGGAAACCAACTCATGGTCTGCTCAAACGCACTCGAAGTCAGTTCGATGGCTTGCAACTCTTTTGCCTGAGCGGCCAACATCGCAGCCTCTTGGCCGATGGAACCGTAGCCAGAAATCACAATCACCAAGGCCGTCATGGTGCAAATGACCACGGTATCGATGAACGGCTCCAACAGCGCCACAAGGCCCTCGGATATCGGCTCGTCCGTCTTCGCTGCACTGTGAGCAATGGAGGCCGAACCGATGCCTGCCTCATTTGAAAAAGCAGCGCGTTGGAATCCCACGATGAGCACACCAATCAATCCTCCGTAAGCGGCGTCCGGTGAGAATGCGCTCTCGAAGATGGTAGCAAACGCGCCAGGAACAGCACCGAGATTGCCAAAAATGACCACCAACGCGCCGGCTACGTAGATGCCTACCATCAACGGCACCACCTTATCGGTAACGCGCGCGATGCTCCGAATCCCCCCGATGATGATGAGCCCCACCACCACGGCCATGACAGCGCCGAACATCCAACCCTGCCCCGCGAGGAAGGACGCTTCCCCCCCCGTGACTTCGATCAACTGCTGCGTCGCTTGGTTGATTTGGACCATATTGCCCCCACCGAAGGACCCCCCGATGCACGCCACTGCGAAAATGATGGCCAATACCTTACCCAAGCCCGCTTTCCCTTGCTTCTTCAATCCATCCCGCAAGTAATACATCGGTCCGCCAGAAACACTCCCGTCCGGATTCTGGCGGCGGTATTTCGTGCCCAACGTGCACTCGACAAACTTCGAACTCATGCCCAACAAGCCGGCCAGGATCATCCAAAACGTAGCACCGGGACCTCCCAAGGAAACCGCAAACGCGACGCCAGCAATGTTTCCTACCCCGACCGTCCCACTAAGGGCAGCCGTCAACGCTTGAAAATGGCTCACTTCGCCGGCATGAGCGGGGTTATCGTACTTGCCGCGAACCACCTCAATCGTATGGCGAATGGCGCGAATGTTTACAAACCGGAAGTAAACAGTGAAGATCAACGCACCGAGCAACAACCAAATCAACACGAAGGGAACGCTCCGCCCTCCCGGCAACGTGAGCTCGAAGAAAATGACCTTCATGATCGCGCCCGTAATGGGCTCCATGACGGAATTGATGCGGTCATCGAAGGTGAGCTCGGTTTGTTGGGCGCGAGCAGGGACCTGCATCAAAGCGAGGAACAACGTTGAAAGTGCTGCGATTAAACGTGGCATGGTGTTGATTTTCATGGATTCTCCAGTTCCAAAACGCCCCCTCCCGCCTCGGGGAAGGGTCGGTTTCAGAACACGAACCGCCGAATATACAACGAGGCTCGAATGTGACCCGCCTCACGCGTGCACCACTTTATCAACGAGGAACGGGAATTTGTGGGCGGGGGTCAGTACGCAGGTGGGGTGACTCCGAGGATGCGGTTGAGCTTGTTGATTTGGTCCACATTGCCCAGGACAAACAACTTGCACGCATCATCCAACGGCGTCTCCGGCCCCGGATTGATGACGTATTCCCCCGTAGCCCGCTTCAAGCCGATGACGTTGACTCCGATGCGGTTGCGCGCGTCCAACTCTCCCAGGGTCGGCACCTTGATGCGAGCAGGCAATCCGCCCACCGGGACTTCCTCCAAATTCACCGCGTCCGCTCCTTGGATGCGGATGTGATCCATGAACTCCATGACGTCCGGGATGGCGACCAACGTGGCCATGTGCGCACCGCCTACGCGGTCCGGCATGATGACGTTGCGCGCCCCCGCCACCCGCAATTTCTTCACCGCGTTGCGATCGGACGCTCGCGAAATGATGAGCAAATCCGGGTGCTGCTCCCGCGCTGCGAGGACGACGTACAGGTTTTGGGCGTCGTCGGGAAGGGTGGTCAACAGGGCGCGGGCGCGGGCGATGCCCGCTGCGATCAAATGCTCATCGCGGGTGGCGTCTCCTTGGATGACCAAGCAACCTTCCGCCTTGAGTCGATTCGCTTTTTCCGCGTCGTTTTCGATGATGACCACTTTATGGTGGTGCTCGAGCAGCTCTTCAATGGCCTTCTCGCCCACCCGGCCGGCTCCGCAAATGATGACGTGATTCTCCATTCGTTGAAGGGTTCGGTGAAATCGCAGGGTTCGGATTTGGTCTCGGTACTCGCCGTTGAAAAAGTAATTCGACAAGACCGTAATCGAATAGGCAACGGTGCCCAAGTTTGCGAAGATCAGCAAGCTCGTGAACGCACGCCCCAGCGGCGACAAGGGCCGGATTTCGCCGAATCCCACCGTCGACACGGTGATGACTGTCATGTAAACCGCATCGCTCAAGGAATACCCTTCGATGCTCATGAACCCCAACACCCCGACCACCAGTGCGGCAATGATCAACGATGCGGCGATGACCACGTGGGTGGACAGCCGAACATTGAAAAAGACGTCGGTGATGCGTCGCATGGGTTACAATCCGCGTTCTTGACAAATTTCGCGCATCTCAGCATGCAATTCCAACGCAGCAGCGCGAGCCGCTTCGGCGAAATCCGAACCACTGGACGCATACAAGATGCCGCGCGACGAATTGACCAGCAAGCCGCAGTCGGCATTCCAACCCGCCTCAGCAACCTCCCGAACGGTTCCGCCTTGCGCCCCTACGCCGGGAACCAAGAAAAAGTGATCCGGCGCGAGGGAACGCACGTGCCGCAGGCCTTCCGGGCGAGTGGCCCCAACGACGTACATCAAGTTGTCCGAAGTTCCCCACGATTGGGACGTGACCACGACGTGCTCGTGAAGCGGCGGCTCGCCGTGGAATTCGAAATCGTCCGCGCTCGGATTCGACGTCAGCGCCAACAGCACCGTCCAGCGATCCTCGAACGCCGTAAATGGAGTCACCGAATCGGCCCCCATGTAGGGAGCCACCGTGACGCCCCCTGCGTTCAACGAATCGAAGAAGGCCCGAGCGTAACACGTTGCGGTGGAACCGATGTCGCCCCGCTTCGCATCGGCGATGACCAAACAGCCTTCCGGTGCTGCCGCCACAATGCGCTCCAACGCCGCCCATCCCGCGCTGCCGTATTGCTCGAAGAAGGCGAGGTTGGGCTTGAAGGCCACGGCGTGTTCGGCGGTTGCGCGCATGACTTCGAGGCAAAAGCGCTCCATGCCATCCACCGTGGGCTCAATGCCGTCGGGCATGCGTTCGGGAACCGGGTCCAAGCCCACGCACAAGAAGGATTGCTTCGAACGGATGGCCTGGACCAGTCGGGATTTGGGAGTGGAATTAAGCATGTTTCAGCAATTCGGTTTGTTCTGCGAGGTGCAAGGCGTCGAGGAGGGGATCCAACTCTCCGCCCAAAATGGCCGGCAGGTCATGCAGCGTCAGCCCGATGCGGTGATCGGTCACCCGTCCTTGCGGGAAGTTGTAGGTGCGGATCTTGGCAGAGCGGTCGCCGGTGGAAACGAGGGACTTGCGTTCGGCGGCTTGGGCACTTCTTTGGCGGTCGCGCTCGGCTTCGAACAGGCGCGTTCGCAAGACTTCGAGGGCGTGATCGTAATTCGCGTGCTGGGAGCGACCGTCTTGGCATTCCACCACGATTCCGGATGGCAGGTGCGTGAGCCGAACGGCGGATTCGGTTTTGTTCACGTGCTGCCCGCCTGCCCCACTTGCTCGGAAGGTGTCGCGGCGTACATCGGCCAAATTCAACTCGACATCCACCTCCTCGGCCACGGGCAAAATCGCCACCGTGGCCGCGCTCGTGTGGACGCGTCCTTGCGATTCCGTTTCGGGAACGCGCTGCACGCGGTGCACACCACTTTCGAACTTCAATCGGCCGTACACCCCATCGCCATCCAGGCGGGCCACCACCTCCTTGAATCCCCCCACCGTGCCTTCCTGTGCAGAAATGAACTCCAACCGCCAACCTTGCTGTTCCGCGTACCGCACGTACATGCGGTAGACCTCACCTGCGAAGAGTGCTGCCTCATCGCCTCCGGTCCCCGCTCGCACCTCGAGCATGGCCGAGCGGTCATCCGCTGCATCCCGCGGCAACAACATGATGCGCCCCGCCTCAAAGCTCGCCCGCAACTGCGCTTCCAACACCGGCAATTCTTCGCGGGCCAACTCCCTGTAGTCGGCGTCCGCCCCTTTCAGCCATTCTTGAGCCTGGATCAGGTCCTCGTGGAGGCGTCGCATCCCATCCGCGTGAAGCACGATGGGCTCCAGTTGGCGGTATTCCCTCATCAAATCCCGGTAGCGGGTTTGGTCCGCGATGACATCGGGGTCCCCGACGGACTTTTCCACTTCGTGAAAGCGATCCTTCACGGAAGCGAGTTTGGCCAACAGCGCCTCCACTTCCCCCATGGCCATCAACTCGGGTAGACAAACGTCCCGTGCTCACCACTGACGGTGACTTTCGGGACGTCCGAGGGTTCGCAACGGCCGATGATTTGGGCTTCCACCCCCATGGACTGCGCCGTGGCGATGATGGCCTCGGCCGCCTGTTCATCCGTGTAGATTTCCATGCGATGTCCCATGTTGAACACCGTGTACATCTCGCGCCAGTCCGTTCCCGACTCGGCTTGAATCATGCGGAACAGCGGCGGCGTTGGAAACAAGTGGTCCTTGACAACGTGCACGCCCTCAATGAAGTGAAGCACTTTCGTTTGTGCACCACCGCTGCAATGGACCATGCCGTGGATGCGATGCCGCCACTCGGGCAAGATGGCTTGAATGATGGGGGCGTACGTCCGGGTTGGGGACAAAACCAATTGGCCCGCATCCAGCGGAACCCCTTCCACCGCATCCGTCAGCCCCTTCGTCCCCGTGTAAACCCACTGTTCGTCAGTGAACGGGTCCACGCTCTCGGGGAAACGCTGGAGCAATTCCTTGCGGAACACGTCGTGCCGCGCACTCGTGAGCCCATTCGAGCCCATTCCCCCGTTGTACCGGGACTCCCAACGCGCCTGCCCAAAACTCGCCAAGCCCACCACCACATCGCCCGGGGCAATGCGGCCGTTGTCAATGACCTCATCCCGACGCATCCGAGCCACCACCGTCGAATCCACGATCACGGTGCGAACGAGGTCTCCCACATCCGCCGTTTCTCCTCCGGTGGAACGAATGTCCAAGCCCTCTGCGCGCAACTCTTGAAGCAGCTCCTCAGTCCCTTCGATGAGGGCCTTCACCACCTCGCCGGGAATCACATGCTTGTTGCGCCCAATGGTGCTCGACACCAAGATGGGCCCCAACGCCCCAACGCAAAGCAAATCGTCCACGTTCATGATGAGCGCGTCCTGGGCAATTCCCTTCCAAACGGACAAATCGCCCGTTTCCTTCCAATACATGTAGGCCAGTGCGGACTTCGTCCCCGCCCCATCGGCATGCATCACAATGCAGTGTTCCGAACTCCCCGTGAGGTAGTCCGGAACCACTTTGCAAAACGCCCGACTGAAAAGCCCCTTGTCGACGTCCGCAATGGCGGCGTGGACATCTTCTTTGCCTGCCGACACTCCGCGACTGGCATACCGGCTTGCTTCCGTCATTCCGAGGCTTTGGGTACGTAATCGAATCGCAAAATGCGGAACACCGTTCGGCGGTTCTTTTGGTGAGCGGCCTCCTTTTCCTCGTTCGTTGCCATGGCGTTGATCTCCGCATCGGAAATCAAGAGTTGCTCCTCCCCGCGTCCCACAGCCACCAAGCGCTCGGCTTCGATGCCACGGCTGATGAGGTAATCCACACACGTTTGGGCACGGCGTTGGCTGAGGTCCATGTTCGATGCATTCCCACCGCGGCTGTCCGTATGAGCCTCCAACTGAATGACGAAGGTCTCGTTCACCTGCAGCAATTCCAACAAGTAATTCAGCGAGTCCGCCGAATTCACTTCTTCGTTGATGAGCAAGCTCGCCTGGTTGAACGGGTACAAGACCAACGGCATGGGGTATTCCTTTTCAGAAATCTCCTTGAGGAAGTATTCCCGAGCCATCGTCGTGCTTTCGGTCAGTCCGACTGTCGAGAACTTGTCTCCCGTGCCGATGTAACCATCGTTCTTCACTTCCACGGTGTAGGTGGTGTTCTTTTGGATTTCATCTTCACACAGGGAAACACCCCCGTCCGCATCCGCAGTCAATGCCCAAGAATTGCCATCGCTGCCCTGCACCGTGATCGAACCCATCAATGGAATCCCGGTATCGTAATCGTAGACGTTCGCCCGGAAGCAGAATTCGATGTCCGGCAGTTCAAAGCTGTACAAATCGTCTTTTCCTTTTCCACCGGGACGGCTTGAGGTGAAAATTCCGCCGTCTTGACCTTCGTAGAAGATGATGCCAAAATCATCCGATGAACTGTTGAGAGGGTAAGGCAAAACCTCCACCTCACCGAACTGCATCTCCCCCTCCATGGGCATGGCCCGAACGATGTCGAGTCCGCCCAATCCCCCGTAACCATGAGAACTGAAGTACAGTGCACCGTCGTAGCGCATGGCCGGGAACATCTCGTCCTCGGGCGTGTTGATGCCTGGCCCCAAATTCACCGGTTCACCGAAACGGTCCTCGCGATCGTCGTACTTCACGTACCAAATGTCCTTACCGCCTTGCCCTCCTTCCATGTCTGAAACGAACAGCAGGTAATCGCCTTCGGGCGACATCGCAGGGTGCCCCACTTGCGAACTGTCATTCGCCTCGCGGTTCACCAAATCGACCAATTCGGACGGGCCCATTCGGGTGCCCATGACGCTGGAACGGTAGATGTCGCAGGCGTAGTTGTTGTCGTTTTCGACGATGCACCGGGTGAAGTACATCGTTTTGAACTTCTTATCGAAGGTTACCGTGCCCTCATTCGACGGGGTGTTTACCGTGTTGTTCAGGGGTTCCGGGGTGCTCCAACGGCCTTTTTTATCCTGCTCTGCGCGGAACAAATCCATGAAGCTCTGGCCCGTGATGGGATCTTCACCCGATCCGGTAGCAGACTCGCGGGAGGAGGCGAACACGATTTCATCGGATTTCTTGGATGCGAAGCCCGCACCGAAATCGTAGGCGTCAGAATTGAGCAGCAACAGGTTTTGGACCACATAACGCGAAGGGGGTTCGTCCAACGCCAAGGCATCGTCATCGGCTTGCTGGATGCGGGCTCGAGAAACCGAAGCGTCTCCGCCCTTTTCAGCATAGGTCTGGAACCACTCGATGGCCTCGTCGAATTCCTGTTGCGCCATCATGATGTCGCCGTAGTGCAAATAAACTTCCGGATGATCTTCTCCATAGCGCAAGCCGATGGCCTTGTCGTACCATTCTTCAGCCGCATCCGGTGTCAGCATCAACCGAAAACACTCGCCCACCATGTAGGCACAGCGCGCTTTCTCTTCGATGTCATCCTTGATGCGCGGGTACGCTTTGATGTACTCCTTTGAGGCTTCGTAATAGCCGCCCCGCTCGAAATGTCCATCCGCTTCAGCGGTGGCATCCGATTGGGCAAAGGCGGACGTCGCGCCCACGAGGAAAAGCAGGAGGGCAACGCCCATCCGCGATAGAACTACTTGCAGGGTCTGTGGCATTCTGAATCGCTTATAACAATTGCCGAAAGTAACACAATGGCTTCAATTCCGCGGGACATGTTGGGAAAATTGACGAAAAAAGGCCCGGCATCGCCGGGCCCTTCTCATTCAATCCTGTGCAATCAGCGAGTGAACAACAATTCCGCGAACTTCGGCAAAGGCCAAATCGCATCGTCCACCACCCGCTCCAATTCGGAGCAAATTGCCGCGAGGGCTTCCATTTGGGGCATCACCTCGTGGGCGTAGCGTTTCGCTTTGTCCAGGACAGCGTCTTGCGCCTCCGCTTGGTCGTGCAACGCTTCGAGGGCATTCGCTGCACCGTGCAATTCCTGAGTGAGTTCACAAGCGCGGAGCAACAGGGTCCGTTGAGCAGCCGAGAGCTCACCCACCTCGCTTCCGAGGACGGCATTCAAGCCTTGGATGTTGGTCACGAGGCCGTTTTGGTACTTGATGACCGCGGGCATGATGACGCTGCGGGCCATGTTCATGAGCACGCGGTATTCGATTTGGCGCTTCAAGATGTAAGCCTCCAATTCCACTTCCACCCGCGCGTGCACCTCCTCCGGACGCAGCACCTTCAGGTCGTCGAACATTTTCACCACATCGGGGCGCATCAACACTTCCAAGGCATCCGGCGTGGTGCGCAAATTCGCAAGCCCCCGGCGCTCCGCTTCCTGTCGCCACTCCTCCGAGTACCCGTTGCCTTCAAAGCGGATCGCCTTGCTCGCGGTGATGAGCTTTTGCAATTCCTTCAAAATGGCATCGTCCTTCTTTTCGCCCCCCGCAATGCGTTCGTCGACCGCCACTTTGAACGCTTCGAGTTGCTCGGCAACGATGGTGTTGAGCACGGTCATCGGAACCGCACAATTCGCGGTGCTGCCCACCGCGCGCAATTCGAACTTGTTTCCCGTGAAGGCGAACGGTGACGTGCGGTTGCGGTCCGTGTTGTCCAACAGCGCCTCGGGGATGCGACCGATTTCCAACTTCAATGCCGTCTTGTCATCTGGCGTCAAAGCCCCTGCCCCGATGCTCGCCTCGAGCTCGTCCAACAGGTTCGACAGCTGCGTGCCGATGAACGCGCTGATGATGGCCGGGGGCGCCTCGTTGGCTCCCAACCGGTGGTCGTTGCCCACGCTGGCAATGGACGCGCGCACCACATCGGCGCGCTTGTGCAAGGCCGCCAAGGTGTTGACGAAGAACGTCAAGAAGCGCATGTTCGTCTTCGGCGTGTTCCCCGGCTTGAGCAGGTTGACGCCGGTGTCCGTGCCGAGCGACCAGTTGTTGTGCTTGCCGCTTCCGTTGAGTCCCGGGAAAGGCTTCTCATGGAGGAGCACCCGGAAATCGTGCTTGCGCGCGACCTTCTCCATGATCTCCATGAGCTGGAGGTTGTGGTCGTTGGCCAAATTCGCTTCCTCGAATACCGGAGCGCATTCGAATTGGTTCGGTGCCACCTCGTTGTGGCGGGTGGTCACCGGAATGCCCAGGCGGTGCGCTTCGTATTCAAACTCCTTCATGAACGCCGTGGCCCGCGCGGGAATGCTTCCGAAATAGTGGTCGTCCAGCTGCTGTCCTTTCGCTGGAGGCGCACCAAACAGCGCCCGCCCCGTCATCTGCAAATCCGGGCGCGCGGCGAACAAGCTTTTGTCCACCAAAAAGTACTCTTGCTCCCATCCCAACGTCGCGTTGACCTTCGTCACGTTCTTATCGAAGTATTGGCACACCTCCGTAGCGGCCCGGTCAATGCGGCTCAATGCCTTGAGCAACGGCATCTTGTTGTCCAGTGCGAAGCCCGTGTAGCTGATGAAAATCGTGGGAATGCAGAGCGTGCTGTCCACCACAAACGCCGGGCTCGTCGGGTCCCACAAGGTGTAACCGCGCGCCTCAAACGTGTTCCGGATGCCGCCGTTCGGGAAAGAACTCGCGTCCGGCTCTTGTTGCACCAACAACGTGCCATCGAAGCGCTCGATGGCGCGACCATCGCCCACGGGCTCAATGAAGCTGTCGTGCTTCTCCGCAGTCGCTCCGGTCAACGGCTGGAACCAGTGCGTGTAGTGCGTGGCACCGCGGCTGATGGCCCATTCCTTCATGGCTGCTGCAGCCTGGTCAGCCACCTTGCGGTCGAGCGGCGTGTGGCGCTCCATCGCCTCCACGATGCTCTTGAACGCTTCATCGGTCAAGTACTCCCGCATGTTGTGCAGGTGGAACGCGTTCTCGCCGTAGTAGGCCGAGATCTTGTTGTGAGGACGTTCGCGGTGCTTTGGAACCCGTTCCAAAACATCCTTCAAGGCTTGCTGGCGTGCGATGCTCATGGGAGAAAATGTTGTTGCGGGCAAAATTACCCCTCAACGACACACCCCCATCCCCGAAAAAACAAGTTTTTTATCAACACCCCCTAAAAAAAGAGGGGCCCGCACGAAAAAACAACAATTTTTCCGCGCACACCCCTCTCCAGGACGACCCCGCGGATCAATTCACCTGGATCCACGTACCGTCACCCCCCGAGGCCCCCACCACTTCGATGTGGTACGTCCCGGGCGCAAGACCTGAAACCGACAACGTCAACCCCGAATCGCCGGGACGAACCGTTCCCTCCCGAACCAAGCCCCCCCGCACGTCCCGCAGCACGTACCGATCCGGCTGGAACATCGCATCCCACTGCACCTGCACCCGGTCCGTTGCCGGATTCGGGAAGGCGCGGACCTGCGGATTCAAGGCCACCTCGGGCTCGTCGACCGACACGATGTTCGTTTGGAAGAAGAACGCCTGCGAAATCGACTTGCCAAAATCGGGTTCGAACACGATGAAGTTGCCGCTGGCCACTTTCTTCAAGCGGACGTACCCCGCGCCATCGTTGTTCGCCCAGAAGCTCATGCCGTCGTCGCCGCTGTCGTTCACCGTGAAGCGGTAGCAGCCTTGGTTCAGTGCGATGGTGTCGCGGACGGTGGCGTTGACTTCGCTGTACCCCCGAGACCAAACCACGTTCCCCGCCGCATCGGTCAACTCCACCGTTGTCTCGATTGGAAACAGGTTCGTCTTCGTCCACACCACGATGCGGTTGTCGTCCAAATCGTTGTACGCCCACGTCGGCACGCGATGGAAATCGGAACGGGCCGTGTTGTTTCCGGGCTCTTCATCGCCGGTGGCCGTGACCGTCACTTCGAACGTGAGGAGCTCGTCGTCGCCGCCTTCGTGGAACATCGGGTCGTCGAACGGCAAGGCCACCGCCTCGGTTTCGAGGAACCCGAGTTCGCCCGTCCATTCAAAGGTCTGCTCGACGCCGCCCACGATGCCGTAGGTGAAGGTGCAGGCCGTCAACGGCGCCGACCCGTTGTTGCGCAACACCACTTCGGGCGACTCGCAGACCGGGTTCACCCGGCTCCGGAGCTTGAAGTCCGTCGGGGAAAGGATGTCGGCGATTTCGGCGTCGGCCAGCATGTTGGGTGGGCCGTAGGCGATGATTTGGCCTTCCATCCGGTAGTTGCCATCCGGATCCCACTGGATGTCGTAATCCACGTCGAAGGGCTCGCCCGACGTGAGCAACGGCGTCAGCTCGAAGGTTCGCGTGTCCACGAGGTCGCCGGGGCACCAGCCCGCGCGGTCGTAAATCCACGTGCCGCCTTGCGGGTAGAGCGGGTTGTCGGCGCACTCGCGCATGATCTGCCACGTCCATTGCGGCTCGCCGTTCACTTCCACCGTGTGCAAGTTGTTGCAGAACTCGCCGCAGTTGTTGCCGCTGCCGAAGCCGTGGCCGCTGGCGCGGGTCACGAGCCGGAACATGCTTTCGTCCGGGGCGGGCGTGAAGGTGTGCTCGACGATTTGGTCATCGAAGGTGTTCAAGTTGATGGTGCCCTGCCAAAACGATTCCACGCGCTTCACATCGCGGGGCGGCGTGCCGTGGATGAACGCGAACTTCAAGTCCAGCAACTCCTGCCAGTTTCCGGCCTCGAGTTCGACGCTGTCGCGCAGCAGCGGCAGGTAGTCCGTCACGTCCACCACCCACGTCCAGCCGTCGTCGTCGAGGGTCAGGTTGATGCCGTACGGGGTGATGTACCGGGCGAGCTCGTAGCGATCGACCACTTCGAAGGGCACGCCATAATAGGTGACTTCCTCGTTCTCGTAGGGCGTGATTTCACCGAGCATGGGCGCGGTGGCGAGGACTTCTCCGTCGGGGGTGCGCGTCGTGATTTGGGTTTCCACGGGATAGCCGTAGGCCAAATCCACCCACTGCGCCGAATTCCCCACCGCCGCCCACTCCGACACGCTCACGGGCGCAATCGGATCGAGGACGTCCACGGTGTACGACGCGGGCTCGCCGTACGCCGCGCCCGTCGCCCAGCCGAACGATGGCTTGACCTGGGTGGCGTAGGGGCCGGCATTCAGGAAGGCCTCCACGCCGAGGTGCTGCTGGCGGTCGGCATCGCCGTGCAACCAGCCCGCATCGGCCGGGGAACCGTTGGGCGCGTCGAACGATTCGTGCACCGCGAGGTCCGCCAGCGCCGGATGGCCCGCCAAATCGGTCACGGCCTTCCACGCGTCGATGGTGGCTTCGTCGAGGGCCACGGTCCACACCCGAAACTCCTCCAAATCCCCGCGGTAGAAATTGCTCGTCGAAAACGAATTCGAACCGAGCACGAACCGCACCACTTCTCCGAACGCATTGTCCTTTTCCGTGCCGGAGTGCCAGAGTTCGCCGTTCAGGTAAACCGCCATCGTGCCCGCTGAGGCGTCTTTCGTGAACGCCCAGTGATTCCATTGCCCCTCGTAGTCGGCTGCTCCAGCCGCCGCATCGATGCGGTCGTAGCCGCCGTCGTAGCCGGCGTCCCAGTATACGCGGCCGTTCGACCAGGGAAGGTGCACGTTGAGTTCGCGCTGTCCCGCTGCGTTGTGGCCTTCGAAGATGCTGTTGTTCTCGGGTTGGAATTCGGGGGTGCCGCGCTGCCAGCATTCGACCGTGACTTGGTCGTTCAAGGCCGAGAAGGCATCGGGGTCGATTTCCACGTGGTCCCCGCCGTTGAGGGCCAAGTAGTTGCCGGCGGCGGAGGCGGTCCAGGTTTGGCCTACAGCTGATTCCGTGGCCCAAAACCCCGTCGCGTCCCACCCGGCGCCATCCCAAGCGCACTCCACGACCACCGGCGAAGCGCCATCCCACGTCCACGGCGCATCGAACGCCCAATAACTCGTCCCATTCGCCGCCAAGCCCGTGTAAACCGTCGCCCAATCCGCATCCACGAAACCGGCCAGCGTGTCGGCGGGGGCGTGGGCAAGGCGCACCTGAACCCGCGTGTCGGGGATCAAGTCGGCATCCCACGGCAAATAAAATCCGTCGATGGGGCCAGCCGGCAGCTGCATCGCAACGAGCTCACCCGCCGTCCAAAGCCACTGCGCACGTCCGGCGCCCGTGGCGAATGGCGCCCCGGGCTGTTCGGGGTTCGAGCTGCCCGAAAACAGGGCTTCCGCCCCGAGCATGGTCGGATGCTCGAACGCGTACCGCACCGTGTCGGCGGTGCCGTTCGTGGGCGCAAGCAAGAGCGAATCCGTTTCGAAATCGAGCGCGTTGATCTTCCACCTCGGCACCGAGAACAAGCTGCTGTCCAACACCCCGGTGTGGTAGAACAAATAAGAATACGTCAAGTAATCCCACTCGCCGCAAGGAAAGCCCAAACCACCCGCCGTGCCGTCCTCGAAGCACTTCAACGTGTGGTACATCAGCACCTTCGAATACGATTGCCCGTTGTCCGAAGCGGGAAACTCAAACCACCGACGGCCAGGACTGTCGTAGGCGGTCGCGGGGTTGTTTTGGGCTTCCCAAGTGTACGTTTGCACCCACGTGGTGTCTTGCGCCTTCAGGCCAAATGCGGTCGCGCACAGCACAACCAACAGGAACGGGATTCTCATGGTCAACGAATTGTCGCGCCAATATACCCCGCGCAGGCCCTGGAATCAATTCGGCATGTCCGTGGTGAATTGCTCAACATTCCCAAAAGCGGTTCCTGCTGCATTCGTGGCGAATACCTGATAGTAATAGGTCGTTTCTGGGTTCAAACCCGTCAAATCCGCGGTGATGCTGCTTCCAGTTTGGGTTCCTGCAACGGTGTTCGCCCCACTCGTCAAGTCCGAAGTGGTGCCGTAACGGAATCCCCGTGCGCTGATCGCCGCATCCCCATCGGACACGAGGGTTCCAGACAGGGTCGCCGCCGACTCGGTCACTCCGGATGAAAAGCCCGTGGTCACGATCGGCTCGAAATAACACGCTCCGTTCGCAGGATCGTCCCAGTTCGCCGCGGTCACATCGGAACACAGGTCACCGACATCGCACAAACCGTCCGCATCGGTGTCCGTTCCGTCCGCAGCAGGTTGTTGGAAGGAAGCCACAGGCTCAATCGGTTGACCCGGATTGGCCGCATCGAACGCTTCGTCCGTGCCATTCGCATCCCACCACAGGCCAAATGCCGCTTCGCAATCGTCGCACGTGTCGCCGTCGCTGTCTCCACAGGCGGCCGGATTCTGCGATTCACCTAGGGCCTCGTTGACGTCGAGGACGCCGTCGTTGTCGTCGTCGTCATCGCCATCATCGCACAGGCCATCGCCGTCGTAGTCGGGGCCGTCGTGCGCCGGCTGGAAGAAGGCGCTGTCGGGAGTCAGGGCGACACCGGGATCGGCCACATCGAAGGGCGAGCCCGTGCCGTGATCGGCCCACCACAAACCGAAGGCCGCCTCACAGTCGTCACAGGTGTCTCCGTCGCTGTCCCCGCAAGCGGCCGGATTCTGCGATTCGCCTGGGGCCTCGTTGACGTCGAGGACGCCGTCGTTGTCGTCGTCGTCGTCGCCGTCGTCGCACAGGCCATCCCCATCGTAGTCGGGTCCGTCGTTCGCTTCGTCCCAATACCCCCCGCTCGCAGGGGTGACATCGGGCACCTCGTAAAACAGCCCCGAATTGAAATTGAAGGCGCAATCGTCGCACCCGTCCTCATCGTGATCGAGGCAGATGGAAGCGTCATAATCGTTCGCATCCAATGGGATTTCACGGATTTGGATGAGGTAATCTCCCGATTCCACAACGAGGGTATCCAGGCTGGACGTGAGGCTATCCACGGCTGGGATTTGGTCCACTTCATACCAATGGATCACGTCGTCGCCTGCCGTGGCGTACACCCCGTCGTAGGCGTTGTACTGCTCGGTCACATCGGAAGCCGTTCCACCACTCCACGCCGTATACCGGACGAACAGGCCCTTCATGGGCGTGGTATTGAGCACCCGGTTGATGCGTCGGCCCATGCCGCAAAGGGTGTCCGATTCAACGGATTCGTCCTCCGGAACGATGATGCCAACGAAGCCCGTACAGCCCGCATAGGCCGAATTTGCAGGCAAACTGTCCACCGATTCGATGGCGTGCACCACCGGGCCGCCATCCAACGGGCGCATGTGCTCGGTGATGAGCAGCACTTCCGGAACGCCATCGCCATCGCTGTCGTGGTCCCCTGCCTCAACCGTGTCCAACCGGAAGGTGATGCCGCCGGAAACCCACTCATTCGGGGCGCCTGTTGCCCCACCTTCAGGGGTGAAGTCGCCCGTCGCATTGGTCACCCAACCGGCGACATCGCGCCAATAACCCGCTCCGGGTACCCCCAAGTTCACCCATTGGAATCGGATGCTATCGAGGCGCACATTCGAAGTGGCATTCCACACCTCGAGGTAGTAATCCGCCAAACTATCGGCCACTCCCGCAGCATAATTTGGATTCGTCAGCGAGGCGACCCAATCGAAATTGGGGCCGTCGCGCAGCGGATCGAAGGTGCCCGAAGCGCAGTCGTCGCATCCGTCGAGGTCCACGTCCGTGCAGCGCAACGAGTCCCGCGGGGCCACGTCGTCTTCATCAAGCACCCCGTCGTTGTCGTCATCGGGATCGCCGCGATCGCACAGGCCATCACCGTCGAAGTCGGCCCCGTCGTTCGCAGGGTCCGCGCCCATGCCCAACGCACAATCGTCGCACAAATCTTGGTCCACATCGGCGCATTGCAAGCTGTCGCGCGTGGCGTCAAACGCCGACGTCAGGTCTCCCAACGGACCGTCCAGGGCATTCGGAACCCCGTCCGAATCGATGTCGTCGTCGTGCTCATCGCACAAACCGTCTTGGTCAAAATCGCCCGCTCCATCATTGGATGCGTCAGCATACGCCCCGTTGAAAAGGTCATCCAAATTTGGCAACACCAAGGAATCCAAATCCCCCCAAGCCGCCGCAAAATCGGCATCCGTCAGCTGGTCGCCCACCCACGCCCCATGGCGCGACTTCACGTAGACCAACCAATGCGCACGGCAATCGTTGCAGCCATCACCGTCCGCGTCGATGCAGTGCGAAGGATTGAATGGAGAAGCATCGTCCGCGTCGGCGACGCCATCGTTGTCGTCATCGGGATCGCCGGAATCGCACAAGCCATCTTGGTCGAAATCGGGGCCGTCGTTCATCGGTTGGGCGAAGCCGTCCAAGCCCGCCAAATCGGGACGAATCGGCATGCCTGGGAGGGCCGCTTCAAACGCCGTTCCCGTGCCGTGCACAGCCCACCAAGCGTCGAAGGCGACGGTGCAGTCGTCGCAGCCGTCTCCATCCGCGTCACCGCAATGCCTCGGATCCTCCACGTCGGCCGTGCCACCGAGCGCCCATTCCGTGGCATCGGAGCGCCCGTCGTTGTCTCGGTCCAGCTCTGAAGCCGAACTGTCACACAGCCCGTCCCCGTCGTAATCCGTGGCATTGGCGCAATCGTCGCAGCCGTCGTTGTTTTTGTCGCCGCACAACGCCGAGTCGTAGGGAAACCCGTCGTTCGCGTCCTCGATGCCGTCGTTGTCATCGTCGGGATCTCCGTAATCGCACAACCCGTCACCATCGCTGTCCTGACCATCGTTTGCGGGGTCGTACGAGCCGCTGTTGCAATCGTTGCATTTGTCGTTGTCCACGTCGCTGCACCAATTCGCATCTTCAGCGGGGATGTAGGCCACCACTTGGTATTGATCGAGGGTGCTCGGGCCTTCCCCCACCTCCAAGCGATCGGCTGGACAGCCCGCGGAGTTGGAAAGGTTGAAATTCTGATAGCGCCCTTGGCGGACCAAGATGGACTGGGCATCGCTCATGTATTGCTGCAAGGAGAGCGTGCTGTCGCCGGTTGAAACTTCTTCGAAGGAGACCAAAATCGGATCCGAAATGCCTTCGATTTCAGCGTCCACCCGAATGTTGCCATTCACGCCGACGAATTCATCCGCCCACCGCCGCACTTCCACCCCGCGCAACCCGAACAGCCGCGCCTCCATGACGATGGGTTCGAACGCCGTGGGGGCTTGTTCGAACTCGGCACCTGGGACGAACTGATAAATGGCCGTCTCGTTCAATTGGTACGTCGACTCCGGCGCGTATTCGAGCGAGGTGGTGCCCACGTTGTAGGCCCGATCCAATCCGATGCGCCCGATGTTGCGGGCAATGCTCCACGATGGGGTGCGAAGTCCGGGGAAGCCGTACTTGCACGTCTTGCACTTCGTCCGCGTTTTGCACTTCACGCCAAACCAACTCAACACCTTGCACCCGAACTTCTCGATGGCGTAAGCGGCGCACGAACCGAGGCTGGCCGCGAACTCCCCGATGCTGCCGGAGCAGGGAAAATCGAATCCAAAGCCGGGGATGATTTGGACCCCATCAATGCCCGCATCGAAGTTGAACAACTTGAGGTACAAGCTGTCCGCGAAAATGTCTTCGCCGCGCACCGTGACCGGATCGTCGAGGATGGTCAACGAAGGCACGAATTCCACGTGGTGGTCGTCGCATTCGGTTTGGAACTTGAATTCTTCATTGAGCGCAAGGGAAATCGAAGTGGCATCTGCCAACACCGTTCCGTCCGCGCGGATGACGTCGCGCGCAATCGGCTGGCCCAGGCTGTCCGTAAACGCAAGCGTCAACTGGACCTGCGGATCGTAATCGATGTTGAACGCATTCTGGATGCTGAACTTGTTCTCGAGGTCGAACAGGTTGTATTCCATCCATATGTTCAGCAGCTGCAAGTCGCTGAGGTTGGCCAAACCCCAGTTCGCAAAATTGATCAGGGAATTGTTGATGCCCGGCGGGTTCGAACCGACCGCCTCGGTCGCACAGTTCACCGCATCCAACGCGTTGACCACGTTCTGCAAGAACCCCAATCCCCCCGTCGACAGCTTCCAGATACTGATCCTCCCATCCTCGTCCGCCAGTTCTGCAAACTGCAACAGCGTGTTGTCCGCGCTCTTGCGCATTTCCAGGCCGGCAAGCGCAATGCAGTGGGGTGTCGGCAACACCGGCATGGGACAGTATTGCTCCAACACCGCCTCGAACGTGTCGAAGTAGTTGTGCCGCAGCTCCAGCCAACTCGAATTGTTCGTCGTCCGAGCCGTTAGGCCAAAATCCGACCCGATGCGCGGCACTTCGAGCAGCTCCGTCCTTGGACTGCGCAGCGTCAAACTCAACCCGTACATGTCTTCGATGTCAAGCTGCGGTGCGGTCGTGAACCACGGAGCCGTCGACACCATGGAAGGAAACGTCGGCACGTTGATGCCCTCGACCAAATCGTCCAGGCCGGCAGCTTCACCCAAAAAACCGCTCGACATCGGCGTGGAGAACCCGTTGGGCATCAACCCACTGAATGCCTCGGGCATCGTCGGCGAGCACAGCAACATCCAGGCGGGGATTTTCTTCGTTTTGGGCTTCGTTTGGTAGCGCTGCAAGCGGCCGGCGGTCTTCTGGCTCTGCTGGGTATTCGCTGCGCGCGACTTGCCGTTGGGAATGCGGATGGCTGGAAGGTGCTCGAGGAGCGGCATTTGGCTCATGCACAAATTCGAGTAATACAGCGTATCGCCGTCCTCGTCTTCGTAAAAATAGAAGGCCGGGCTGTTGCCCAACTTGAAGTTCGATTCATCGTATGGCCCGATGTGAAACTCCATTTCAGGGTATTCGAACTGCGTAAACTCCACGCCGGGAACCGAGGGGCTGAAGTTCCACGTCAAGTCGAAATCGTCCTCCACGAAGCAGTTGATGAATTCCACCGCGCCATCCAACGGCCCGGGCGAGGCGCTGAAGGAGAAACTCGGCAAGGCCGAATTGATGGAACTCGCCACTTCGTTGATGGCGGACTGCGTGGCCCCGAGCACCGTGTTGCCCGCATCGTAAGCCGTGGACACCATCTCGTGATTCAACGCCGAAAGCTCCGGACGCGCGATCATGCCCAGGCCACCGTAAAAGCCGTCCGGTGCCACTCGAACCACCGTCCACTCATCGTGCACGTTGAAATCGATGACGCGATAGCCCCATTCGGAGTTGTTCGTGAACGGACCAAGGTGAATGTCCAATCCGACTTCCGCTCCCACCCCGAACGCGTTTTCGATGGATTTCTCCAGGTTGGGGGTCACCAAATCAATGAACCGCGAAGCATCGCTCTGCAGTTCCGCCTTCGGTCGCCCTTCGACCTCGATGGTCACCAAGTCGCCTCGGTTGTAAGCCGGGATCTTCACCCGCAAATCGAAGGGGTAATCGACCCGCACTTCCGAATCTTCCACGTGCGTGCGTGCTGTCAACGCCAAGCCCGCGTAAGCATTGGCGACCGTTTCGATGCCCCATGTGCCCAGCGACCAATTCGGGCCGCCAATGGGACTCAAGTCAATGCCCGGCAGTTCGAACGTGAACCCCAAATTGGGCAATCCATAATCCGACGGAGGTTGGTTCTTCAAGCCCCACGCGTCCAAGTTGCTCGCTGTGAACGACGTGTTGCCGCTCAAGCTGAAGTTGATGGCTTCATCCACAATGACGTTGTCGGCGTCGATGCTGCCATCGCCGTACATGAGTTCTTGGCCTTGGATGACGAAATCGAGCGTGTCAACCTGTTGGGCCTGAAGGATTCCGATTGGGGCAAGCGCCACCAGAATCAGGGCGGGAACGAACTGCTTCATGGCTCAGCGCTTGCGGGGATTGATTCGGCTTTGGTCCAAATAGTAGCTCATCTCCTTCGCACACATGTCTGCAAACTCCGAAGGCCAGTGCGCGACCACTTTAATGAGCCGCACCCCCCCCCCTTCGACGGCCTCGGCGTGGATGATTTGCCACTGCTCCCAGCGCTCCCCCTCGAATTCCATGCGGTATTTCGCCAAATAGTAGCGCTTGCCCGACGCCGAAGTCGTGGTTGTCAGCGAAATCGGAACCTTCTCGCCGCCGTATTCCGCACCGTGGAATTCGGTGGCCGCGAGGTCCTCAGCCCATTGGTCCGGATGGCTGTACCGACCATCCAGCTCCTCCTCGAACGCATCGAATGCCAACATGCTCATGCGCCGCAACGGGTCCACGTATCCGGGCAAATCCAAACTCACTTGAAACAACGGAAGAACGGGAAATCGAATGGGCAATTCCGATTCTTTGCGCGCAGCCTCCAGGTCGTGGTCTTCGAACGTGGGCACCTTCCCAAATTCATACAACAACCGCCCATCCTCCTTGCCCGAATCGCCCCCCGCGGATCCCGATCCCGCGGGCTGAGCCCCCACCGGGCGCACCTGCCCGTGGACCATCGTCGCAGCCCATCCGAAACACACCAACAACAACCAACGCATTGATTTCATCGCACACATCTTTAGAAAATCCCTTGAATTTGGGATATCGAAATATCGAAGCTCACTTTTCTTCGTCCTAAGGGAATTAAGTGAACTGTGTGAACGGAGCACATACCCGACGCACAACTGCTTGATTTCGTGCGATTTCGACTCATACCGCTGTGCCGGATTGGGCACACCTGTAATGGATTGAAAACGTGCCAATTTCCATCCGAATGCGGGGCATGTGTTTTTTTCGTTAAGGCGAGAACAACCTCTGGGTTGCTGGTGTACTTTCGCCCGCGCGATAACGATTGAAACACAACCGCATGAACGTCTGCTTCATCATGTACCCTTGGGAGGCCATCACCCCGGCTTCCGACAGCACGCTCCGCATGATCCACGAGTGCGCCAGCCGAGGACATCGGGTGGGCCTCACGACGGCACCCAATTTGACCATCCGCGATTCCACGACGATGGCGTTTTGTCGCATGTACGATACAGCGGTGAAGCCTTCGAAGTCGATTGAAACGTTCTACAAGCAGGCCAAATTCAAGGAGCAAATGCTCCCCCTCGCTGGCTTCGATGTCATCTTCATGCGGGCGAATCCGCCTTTGGACGCCACGGTGCTCAACTTCCTGGACTCCGTCAAGGACGACGTCCTCATCGTGAACAACGTCCTCGGGCTGCGCGAAGCGAACAACAAGCTGTACACCGCCGCCATGAACGGTCCTGGCGCTGAAATCACCCCGCGAACCTGGGTGTCGAAGAACAAGGAGTACCTCCAGCGGGTCATTCGGGACAACACCTCCCAAAAGATGATCATGAAGCCCCTGAACGGATTCGGGGGCAGCGGCGTCATCGTCATCGAAAAGAACGCCATCCAGAACGTGAATTCGCTTTTGGACTTCTACATCTCGGGGAAGGGGAACGAATCGAATTACGTCATCATCCAGGACTACGTCGAAGGCGCGGACCAGGGCGATGTGCGGGTGTTGATGCTGCACGGTGAGCCCATCGGCGCGATGCGTCGGGTGCCGGCAGAAGGCGAAGCGCGCTCCAACGTCCACGCCGGCGGCAAGGCCGTCAAGCACGTGCTCACATCCGAGGAAAAGCGGGTGTGTCAACTCATCGGCCCGAAGCTCATTAAAGACGGGCTGTTTTTCGTCGGAATCGACCTCATCGGAGGCAAGCTCATCGAGGTCAACGTCCTGAGCCCCGGTGGCATTGTGAACATCAACCGCTTGAACAAGGTGAAGTTGCAAAAGCGCATCGTCGATTGGGCGGAGGACATGGTACGGCACCAGGCTTGGAGCCAAGAGCGTCGGGTTGCACTCAGAAGAACCGTGGACGAAGCGTGAGGAAGCCGTTGCAATTGACCAGCGCCGAAATCATCGAACGGATTCGGGCGGGTCGCGACTTTGAAGCCGAAGCCACCGACACGGGGTTGCGCATTCGGATTACCGATTACGTGCCATTTGTGTGCACCGCCATCCATGCGGGAGGACGCATGCGGCACGAGCTCCAACTCAAATGCGCGCTGGACGAGTTCGACCGGTGGCAAGAGGAGGACCCGGATACGGACACCTTCATCGCCGCCATGCCCATCACGGTGGTGGGGCTGGATTCACGCTATGCCTACGACTTGAACCGGGCCCCGGACCAAGCCGTGTTCGATGAAGCGTGGGGGCGGAAGGTCTGGAGCCGGCCATTGAACCGGGAAGAACGGCAACGCTCGTTGGCGCGGCACCGGCGATTTTATGAGGTCATGGCCGCGTTGGTCGGGGAAATTGAACGGCGGTTTGGGGGGTGCGTGGTGTACGACATCCACAGCTACAATTGGAAGCGGTGGGACCGCCCCGTGCCAACGTTCAACATCGGATCGGAACGGTTGGACCCGAAGTGGGCCCCGGAGGTGGAGGCGTTTGCGGGGCATTTGGCCGAGCAGGAGCTCCCACATGAAATCGATACGGCGTGCGCGGTGAACGACGTGTTCATGGGAAGGGGATACAATTTGGCCTTCATCAGTGAACGCTTTGACCAAACGCTGGTGCTCGCCACCGAAGTCAAAAAGGTCTACTGCGACGAAGAAACCGGCGAGCGGTACCCGGTCATCACCCGCGCCTTGCAGCAGGTGTTCAAGCAGGCCATCGTGTCGCACGCCTGGGCATTTGCCAAACGCCACACGCGCTACTCCAGCCCGGAAGCCGCACGCCTGCTCTCATCCGAACCGACGGACCAGGTCCTCCGTGTGGACGCGGAACTCCACCAACTCGTGCGCGGCTTCGAGGTCCTCAACCACGTCAACCCCATCAACGTCGAGCGGGAACGCCGGGCCTTTTTCGCGTCGAAAGGCGCCACGAATCCGCAATTCGCCTACCGACCGCTGCAACTCGAACCGTTCAAACTGAAGCGCCAGCTTTTGCGCATTCCGGTGGAACGCATCGAGGACGACAGCATCCGCGAGCTGTACGAAGCCACGATCAGCGCCTACCTCGACAAGGTGGATTTGTTGGCCACCCTCGGCTCACCGAATTTCCTCTACAACTCCTTGCGGTACTACGGCGCGCCGTCGGACCAGGACTTGAAGAATGCCCAGTATTTGCTGCACCTTCCGGAAGTGGAAGAAGAAGTCCGGCCGGAAAAGCGGGTGGGCACCGACGTCGCGCGCCAAGCCTTCCTCGAAGGCATGGCCCATTACGGCTTTCAAGGCAAGGTCCAAGTCACCTCGCGCATCGTGGCTGACGCCATGGTGAACAACGCCGAGCGGAAGGTGCTGTTGAAAAAGGGCGCCACCTTCCGTCCGAAGGAATTGCGCTATTTGGTTCACCACGAAATCGGAGTCCACATGGTCACCACCATGAACGCTGCGCATCAGCCGCTCAAGCTGCTCAGCATCGGCACCCGGGTGGCCACGCGGACGCAAGAAGGCCTCGCGGTGTTGGCCGAGTACCTCAGTGGCAATACGACGTTGCGGCGGTTGAAAGAACTCGCCTACCGGGTCATTGCCGTTGACCACATGGTCGGTGGTGCGGACTTCGTCGAAACGTACCGCCACCTCACGCGGGAACTCGAACTCGAAGCCCATTCCGCCTTCTCGCTCACCACCCGCGTGTACCGCGGAGGCGGACTCACGAAGGACTACCTGTATCTGCAGGGGCTGCGGGAGGTGTTTGAACTGTGGCGGAACCAGGAAGATTTGAGCCCGTTGCTGCTGGGCAAATGCTCGATGGAATTCTACGACACCCTGCAGGAAATGATGCAGCGGGGGCTGTTGCATCCGCCGAAGTACATGCCGCTGCCGTTTACGGATCCAAGCCCCGAGTTGAACGACCCGTTGTTCGATTACATCGTGACGGGGATTCGGTGAGGCTTGCGGGATTTGGCCTGCCAAATGTCCCACGCCACCGCCAACCCCACCACGCCCCAAAACGCCCCAAGGGCCCCCGCGTCCACCGGCAACCGTGCATAGTGCGCGTAACTCAACACGCCCGCTCCCGCGACCCAAAACGGCCACCTCCACGGCGTGAACGCACCCAACGGCACGAGGTACATCAAATACCACGGGTGCACCGTCGTGGACAGGGCCAACCACAGCCCCCAACCGACCACCCACCGCTGCGGAAGAGTCCAGCGGGTGCGCGTGGCCGCCCACAACACCCCGAGTCCTCCTGCCGCCGTCATCACCGGTCCCAACCACCGAATCGGATTGTACCCCGTAAACGCCATGACCCCATTGCGCACGAGGTAATACGGGCCTGCGTGGAACTCAAACCGGTCCACGAACAAGCGCATGCTCACCCAAGCGAGCGCCGCGAACCCCGCAGCCCCCAAAGCCAGCACTGCCCAAACCCACCCCTCGCGCCTCCGTTCCGACCAACGGACCCACGCCCACGCCGGCAACCCCAACACGGGCAACCACTTCAGGCCGATGGCGGCGGCAGCACCCAGGGCCGTCACCGCCCTGTTCCGCGGCCAGCTCAAAGCCGCCGCCACGCCCACCGCCACAACGGCCCATTCCAAATGCCCATTCGCCCCGCCCTCCAGCAGCACGACCGGGTGAAACGCATACGCGGCAGCCTCGCGGGGCGACCGGCCCCACCGTTGCAACAAACGCACCAAGCCCGCAACCACCGCCGCGTCTGCCAACAGCACAAGCCCCTGGTACACCGACCACCACGCCGACAAGGACTGCACTCCGAACCACCAAGGAAGCGCGAACACGAGCTGGGCCAAAGGCGGGTAAACTCCCGGATGATCCGGGCTGTTCATGCCGTCGAGCATCGACTCCGCGAGGGGAGACCAAGGGACCGGCAGACTGGCCTGCCACTGCGAAGGAACCACGCCGGTGGGCCAATGCCCTTGAACCAGGACCCACCCGTCCCATGCATACCGCACCCAATCTTCGCTCAACTGAGGCATCGCGGGCGCCCACCACACCACGCACCGCAGCGCGACCGCAACGCCCATCAACCAAGCCGCGGAGTTCGGACCGCGGCGGCTCCACGTCCAAGCGAACAGCAGGGTCACCACCGCGTGGCCGAGCAGGGAAGGCATGGCGGACCGGGGTTCTCCGACGACCCACCAGGTCAGCAACAGCACCACCGGCGTGCCCACGATCCAGACCGCCTTCATGGGGTGCGGGACATGTGGCCCACCCAGGCGTAACCCGCCGCGAGGAGCGCGTGAAACGGCAACAGTCCCCACTCGCCCACCCACGCGCCCAGCGCGATGCCCGCCGCGAAATAGAGGGACCAAAACCACTCCGCCGTCACCGACCGCGACACCACTGCCGAGGCCATCCCGCCCTTCGGGGTGCGCACAAAGCCACCCGCCCTGCCCCGCCAACCCTGCCGAACCGATCGCACGTTGCGCCACGTCATTCCGGTTCCGAGGAGCAACATGCCGAGCAGTTGACGCGGGAACCACGAAGCGGATCCCCGGCGCTTGTGGGCCTCCGCGTACAGGGCGATGAGCACCAGCAACGCGGCGGCGAAAACGGCTCCGGTGGGCAGCACCCAACCGAATGCCCCGGACCATGCTTCGATTGCGACGAGCGGCACCGAGGCCGTGGTCATGAGCCAAACCGGAACGTGGATGGAACTGGCGAACAGTTGACCGAGGGCGTGCCGCCGGCGCGCCCCGCGGTAACTCCTCCAAATGGCGCGAACGTGCTTGCGTGCACAGCCCGCTCCGCCCGCGGTCCAGCGGTGTTGTTGGGAAGCGTATGCCCCAAACCGCGCGGGCAACTCGGCCGGTGCTTCCAGGTCATCGAGGTAGGCAACGCGCCAGCCCGCCAATTGCACCCGAATGCTGAGGTCAAAGTCCTCGGCCAGCGTATCCCCCATCCAGCCCCCGGCTTCGTCGATGGCCGAGCGCCGCCACACCCCCGCTGTTCCGTTGAATGCCGCCCAGCCGCCCAAGGCCGAACGCCCCCCCTGCTCCACCGTAAAATGGGCATCGAGGTTCAAGGCCTGGACGGAAGTCAACGCGTTTTCGCTCCGATTCAAATGCGCCCAACGGGCTTGGACGGCTGCGGTTTGGGGTTGGCCGATGAGGGCTGCAGTTGCGCGTTCGAGGAAATCGGGTTCGGGGACGAAGTCGGCGTCGAAGATCGCCACAAAATCCGCATCGGGTGCGGCACGCAGGCCCGCGTCCAACGCCCCGGCCTTGAATCCCGATCGGTTCGTTCTCCGAAGGTGGGACCAACGAGCGGGATGTGTCGCCGCGTGGACATCGAGCCAGGCCGCCACCAATTCCGGAGTGGCATCGGTGCTGTCGTCGAGGATTTGGATGTGCAAATCGCCTCCCGACCAACGGAGTCGTGCGATGGCGTTGAGCAAGCGCTGCGCCACGGCGGACTCGTTATAAACGGGGAGCTGAACGAGGAGGCTGCCTTCAGGACGGGGAGCATCAACCAGCGGAGGAGGCGCCTTGCGCAAGGCGCGCAGCAGGGCGAGCTGCATGCCGCCCTGAACGAGCATGGCCGTGCCTGCGAGGAAGTACAGGGAAACGAATGCGATCCAGAGGGCGGTCATCCGCGTCGAAAGTGGAGGATGAACAAGGTGGACAGGATTTTATAGCCCGCGAGCACCGTGCCTTTCAGGGTGCCGCTGACTTTGGACTGGCCAATTCGCGGACGGTAATCGACGGGGACCTCGACGCCGCGAAGGCCCAGCTGCGCGGCCCGGATTTGCATTTCCACGGTCCAGCCATAATTGCGGTCCCGCATGCCGAGTTGTTCGTACGCGGAACGGGTGATGGCTCGGAAGGGACCGAGGTCCGTGTAGTGAACGCCGTAAATCCAGCGCATGAGGGTGGTGGCGAGCCAGTTGCCAAAGCGCTGTTGCGGCATCAGCGATCCGGCCTGCCGGTGTCCCAGCTCGCGGGAACCGATGACGAGGTCGGCGGATTGGGTGGCGAGGGGGTGAAGGAGATCGGTGATTTGGCCTGGAAAATCGCTGTAGTCGCCATCGAGGAACACGAGGGTCTGCGCGCCCGCCTCCAACGCCGCATCGATGCCCATCAAACACGCGGCGCCGTATCCGCGCTCCGGTTGGTGCAGCACGCGCGCCCCCGCTGCAGCCGCCACCTCCGCAGTCCGGTCCGAAGAACCGTTGTCCACCACCCAAACCCGCACCACCCCACTCGGGATGTCCGCAATCACCCGCCCAATGGCCTCCTCCTCATTCAGCGCTGGAATGATGACATGCACCGCAAGACTCCCCCAATTCATGGGCGCAAGTTCGCACAGCCGCCGCGAACTTGGGTGCCTTCATTTCGGAATCAGGCCAAATCCACTCCCGGCCGCGTCCACAGCCGGAACAGGCGCACCGCACGCGCCCACCCCCACGGCCGCAGCACGCGCTTCGTTTCGGCCACATACGGCTGTTCCACGAGCCGCGCGATGGGCGTGGACTCCATGGGCGATGAACCGGCCGAGCCATCCAAAGCGCCCGTGCGCGCCGCCACGTGGCAACTGCCCGCGCAGCAACTGCCCGGAACGTCCTTTTCCACGCACAACGTGGCTGCAATCGCCTCGCGGTGCTCGAAGAAGTTCAACACTTCGGCCAATTTCAAGCCGCTATTCAGGAGGAGCAACGCCCCCAAACCGATGAAAGCCATCCATTTGTTCATGGCACGCAAGGTGCGGACACTCCACCCGATGCCACCTGAGGCGGCGCAGTCCGCCAGCGACCGTCAACTGACCTCGATCAGTTCGTGCGCCCCGGGTACACCGCCAAGGCCTCCCGCAAGATGTTCACTGCTTGGAGGATCTTCGGTACCCCCAAAACGTACGCCATCCGCACCTCATCGCGTCCTGCCCCTTCCGTCGCATAAAAGCCGCTGTTGGGCGCCAACATCACGGTCGCTCCTTGCCAATCGAACGACTCGAGCAACCACTGGCAGAAGGTGTTCGCGTCGTCGATGGGAAACCGTGCCACGGCGTAAAATGCCCCTCCTGGGCGCGGACAGGTCACGCCGGGAATGGACTGCAATCCGTCCACCAAGGCATCGCGGCGGGCAACGTATTGGGCGCGGACTTCCTCAAAGTAAGCCGCTGGAGTGTTGAGCGCTGCCTCGGAGGCGATTTGGGCCAAGGTCGGGGGGCTCAGTCGGGCCATGGCAAATTTCATCGCCGCACCGTAAACCGCCGCATTGCGCGTGACCAGTGCACCGATGCGCGCGCCGCACATGCTGTACCGCTTCGATACGCTGTCGATGACGATGGCGTGGTCTTCCAGACCGGGCAGGGAGAGGACGCTGCTCGGCAGGATGCCGGAATAGGCAAATTCCCGGTAGACTTCGTCTGCGAACAAATACAGGTCGTGTTCCCGGACCAAATCCGCCAACGCCGCCAACGCCTCATCGCTGTACACCGTCCCCGTCGGATTGCCGGGATTGCACACGAGGATGGCCTTCGTGCGGTCGGTGATGCGTTCGGCAAAGGCCGACATGGGCGGCAGCGCGAACCCGTCGTCGAGCCGCGCGGTTACCGGAACGATGCGCACGCCCGCCATTTCGGCAAAGCCGTTGTAGTTCGCGTAGAACGGCTCGGGGATGATGACTTCATCGCCCGGGTTCAGGCAGGACATGAAGGCAAAAACGAGGGCTTCGGATCCGCCGGTGGTGACCAGGATTTGGTCTGGGGTCACGTCCACACCGACCCCTGCATAATAGCGCGCCAACCCCTCGCGGTACGAGGCAAAGCCCTCCGAAGGGCTGTACTCCAGGACCGACAAATCCGACTTCCGCACCGCATCCCACGCGACTTCCGGCGTGGCGATGTCGGGTTGACCGATGTTGAGGTGGATGACCTCACGACCGGCCGCTTTTGCAGCCACCGCGAAGCGAGCGAGCTTGCGGATGGGGCTGTCCGGCATGGACAGGCCTTTTTGAGAGAGGGTGGGCATGGCGGCGCAAATTTAGAGCGGTCGCGCCATCATTCGATGGGGACCGATGAGGGGAATTTCATACGTGGAGGACAAAAACCGAAACCCTTGGGCCTCGTAGAACCGCAGCGCCACTTCGCGGGCGTCGCACCACAGAAATGCAGCGCCTTGGGAACGCGCGGCTTCGCAGGCGGCCTCGATGAGGGCTTCGCCGACGCGCTGTCGGCGCCACTCCGGGAGCACGCCCATGGCGCGCAGGCGACGGACGGGGGCATCCGTGGGAAGGGCTTCGGGGAAGCGATCGGAGCGCTGGTGGAAAAGCGAAGCGACCCCGACGATTTCGCCCGCCGGACTGAACGCGCCGAAATGCAGGGCGTCCGGCGCGTCGTCGAGGTCGATGGTGCACGACGCCACGTCGGGCCGGTGAGGCCACAGCACGCGGTGACGGACCGAGCGGGTTTCGGCGGAAGGAATGCGGTGTACCGTCATTTGAAGTAGCGTTCCCAGTCGCGGCGGTCGCGCTTGGTGGGGCGGCCGACGGGACGAAGGAGGTCTTTTTGGGCCTCGCGGATTTGTTCGAGCTTGGCGATTTCCTCCGGTGCGGTGATGTCGCGAACGAAGGCGTCAACGAGCGGCGCCCCGACTCGGCTCTTCGGAAATCCCGTAACCTCGTAGGTGAAATGAACCGCGCCTTTCCGCACCACGATCCGCTCCTGCCCTTTCAATTCGAGCGACGGCTTGACGGGTTTGTCGGCAATGAACACCTTGCCCTCGCGGCAATGCTTCGTCGCGAGCGAGCGGGTTTTGAAGAGGCGGACCGCCCAGAGGTACTTGTCGATGCGCATGGGGGCAAGTTACGCGAGGGCGGTGAGCGAAACGACTGCGGATTCGGCGGCTTGGCGGGAGGCGAAGGCATGCCAAACCCGTTCCCGTCCGCCCCGCACGCACACCACATCCCAGTACTCCACGGCCGAGGCACGCGGGGCGCCACGGCGGTTCATCAGGGACTGCTTGTGGTGGACGCTCGCAAAGCGGTCGCCGGGTTCGATGCGGTGCCAGCGGCCCCAACGCACCCAGCGGGAACCGATGCGCCAGCCGGTGAATGAGCGGAAGCGGCCGTTGCGGATTTGGCCTCCGCTGCGGAGCAGAAACGGCCAAGGCGTCAAGGCCAGCGCGGCCGCCAGCGCGCCCCACACCTGGTAACGGAGCGCCACGAAGACCGAGACCAACGGGACCAGGCCGAGCATCAGCCCCGCCCCTTGCACCCCATCGTCCCAGGTCTGCTCCTCCATCACAGTTCCACGATGATGCCCAGGGCGGGCAGGACGGTGCCGGCGCTCGGGTCGAGCACGCGGCGGTCATAAAAATTCGGGTCGTCGCTCAGGATCGGAGCACCGGTGAAGGGGTTGCGCACGACGTCGTTGACGGGCGGTTGCGGAACGGCGGCTCCGGTGGCGTTTTGGACTTCGAAGAAGACGTCAAGCGACCAGCGCTCGAAGAACCACTTGCGGTCCACGCGGATGTCGAGCTGGTGGAACGCCCCGTTGCGCTCCGCGTTCAATTGCGTGTAATCGGGGAGCGGACGACCGAAGTAATTCCATTGGTCCACGGCGAAGGACTGCGGATCCACAGGCGTGTACGGCAGGCCACCGCTCACGAGCAAACGAGCGCCGAGCTCCCAACCGCTCTCCCACTTCTTCCCGCCGGTCATGCTGAGGATGTGGCGGTTGTCCCAACTCGAAGCCACCCATTCATCTTCCGACTGCTCGAATTCGCTCCGCACGAACGTGTACGCCAGCAACCCGTAAAATCCGCGGTTCAGGCGCTGTTGAATGAGCAGCTCCGTTCCGTAGGCCCGACCGACGCCATCAAACGTCACGGCTTCGTTGCCGACCACCCCGAAGTCCGCCCCGAGGTTCGCCAAGGCAATGCCGCGGTTGACGCTCACTGGGGCGTTCAGGTACTTCTTCCAAAACCCTTCCAGCGAAATGACGCGGTTCGTCGCATCGCTCTCCCAACGCAATCCGGTGACGAGCTGCCGATTCGACAAATACCGCGCCTCGCTGCCCGCGTTGATCCGGTTGCCGCCTGCATCGGCGAACCCGAGGATGGTGTAGGCCGGCAGCTGCCGGTAGATGCCGGCGTTCGCGTTCCACGTCCAGCCCGGAGCAAAGGCCCAGCTGAGTGAGGCGCGCGGCGAGGTGTATTCAAGGGGATTGCG
Source organism: Bacteroidia bacterium (assembly GCA_030427925.1). GTDB lineage: Bacteria > Bacteroidota > Bacteroidia > Flavobacteriales_D > Sanyastnellaceae > JALQTD01. The sequence continues at coordinate 183,726 of JAUICJ010000002.1, forward strand.
CAACCCCTCAGCTGCGGACGAACCGTCCAGTCGCAGGCCCGCGGACCACGTCAAGCGGTTGTCCCATATCCGCTGGCTCGCGTTCGCGAACGCCCCGTACTTCCAAGCCTTGAACGCGGAGCTGAATTCGACCGGACGAAGCACGTTGCTCGCATCGAGTTCTTGGCTCAAGGTGCTGTTCGTGTACTTCACGTATTCCGCGCCCAAACCGTAGGTGGCCTCCATCCCATTCGGGAAGGTCCGCCGCCGCTCCGCCCGGAATTTGTTTTCGATTTCGCGCGAAACGTAATCGCGCAGCAACGTCGAATCCGGGTTGTTGTCGGCGTTCTTGTAGGCCCGGTTGTTCAGCATGTTTCGGCTGGCCACGAAGGTCCACCGGCCGTCGTCTTGGTAGCGATCCCACTTGGCGCCCTGCGTGTAATTCCACTGGGTTTGGACATCGAGGAAGCCCAAAATCGCGACCTGCTCCAAATAATTGTCCGCCGTCGTGTCCTCCGCGATGGCGAGGTTCAGTTCGAAATCATCCAAGGCGCCAAGCCCAAGGACGGTGATGGCGTTGCGGTCATCGGGGCGCGCAGTCCATTTGAACTGGTAATCGTTGTAAATGGGCAGAAACGGCAAGCCGAGTGCCTTGAACAGCAGCTGGAGGTAACTGCGGCGAACGCTGGCAATCAGCGAACTGTTCTCGCCCGTGGGGCCTTCAAGCGTCAAGCCCAAATCGCTCGTCCCCACGACCAAGTTGGCCGTCCATTCGTCCGTCCGCGCCTCCTTGAACTTGAATTCGAGGACGCTGCTCAATGCGTTGCCGCGTGCGGCGGGGAAGGCGCCGGCGTAGAAGTCGATGTTCTCGACGAGGTCGACGTTGATCATGCCCACGGGGCCACCGCTCGCGCCTTGGGTGGCGAAGTGGTTGATGTTGGGGATTTCGATGCCGTCGATGTAAAAGCGGTTCTCGTTGGGCGCACCGCCTCGGATGACGATGTCGTTGCGGAAGCTCGGGATGGCGGCGACGCCGGGCAGCGTGCGGATGGCCCGGCTGATGTCCCGACCGCCCCCGGGGTTGCGTTTGATTTCGTTGGTTCCGAGGCTGCGGACGCTGAGTGGGGCCTCAGCTTGGGTGGCCCGGCGTTCGACGACGACTTCAGCGGCCTCGATGGCGACGGCTTGTTCCGTCAATCCGACCCGAATGACGGCCGGGCGCGCGGGAGTGACCTCGATTTCGTAGACGGTCTTCGTTTCGTAGCCGACGAAGGAGACGGTCACGTTGCGCAGGCCCGCAGGCACGTTGATCAACTCGAACGCGCCGTCAAAATCCGTGGAAGCCCCGGAGGCTTCGCCTTCGAGAACGACCGTGGCAAAGGGAATGGGGTCGTTGGATACGGCGTCGAACACGAAGCCGCGGATGGCTCCGGTTTGGCCCCACACCAGCAAGCCCTGCAGCAACAACGCACACAGCACGACGCTGCGAAATGCCAAATTCTTCATGACGTGAAAACAACTGAAGTTCGTCACGGTTCTGTCAGGGTCCCGTTATCGCAAATCCAAATCCAACCGCCGACGCAGCACGTCCAATCCGGGCTGCGCCGCGGCCATGGCGTCGTAGCGGTCGCGGTCGGTCATGAACTTCATGGTGGGCTCATCCCGTTCGGTGACGTTGACGCGCAGTTCCAGCCCCCCGTTCCGCAAGTTGCGGCGCAGGGCATCGAGCAAGTCAGGGCGCACGTCGGAAAGCTGTCCGAGTTGAACCTCGTTGATGACTTCGAGCTGCACGGTCTCCCCGTGCAATTCGAGTTTTGCACTCCGCAAGGTGGCGGCCAGGTTCGCCCGTTGATCCGCTTGCAGCCCCTGGGCGAACGCGTTGTAGGCCTGCTGGACGGACTCCATCGTCACGGGATCTCGCCAGTCATCCGGAATCGGCGGAAGTTCTTCCGGCTTTTGTTCGCGGTCCGTCCCGACAACCAAGGAGTCCGGAACGACCACTTTGACCGCGCGCTTCCTCAAGCCCCCGACCCGCATGGGTGGCGCTTCAGGGACCGGAGCCGGCGCCGACGAAGGGGCGGCAGCCGCTTGAACGGGGGGCGCTGCATCCGCCCTCAACGGGGCAGATTCCGAAGGTCGCCGACTGCGCCATGCGTCAGCCAGCACCGGAACCAATGAGGTTATTTTTTTTTTGTCCGCTTCCGAGAGGGAGCAGAGTTGCATCAGCGTCAGTTCCACCAGCAACCGCTGATGTTGGCTGCCTCGGTATTGCACGTCGGCCTGGTTGACGTGGTCCAAACCCCGAATCAGGAACACCAACGAGCACTTCGCGGCCTGCTCGGCATAACGCTTCTTCAAATCGTCCGGCCCTTCGATGAGCGAAGTCGTTGCCGCATCCTTCGCCACGAGCACGTTTCGCAAATGCGCACCCAATCCCGAAATGAAATGGTGCGGATCGAATCCTCGCCGCACGATTTCATCCAACACCAAGAGGGCGGGCGCAACTTCGCCTGCCAAGGCGTGGTCCACTATCGAAAAATAGGTGTTGTGGTCAAGCACGTGCAGGTGCTCTGCGACCACATCGTAGGTCAAATTCCGCCCCGCAAACGCCACCAATTGGTCGAAAATACTCAGCGCATCCCGCAGCGCACCATCGGCCTTCTGCGCCACCACGTGCAACGCGGCTTCCTCCGCCGTCACCCCCTCCTTCTCCGCAATGCCTTGCAAGTGCTTCACCATGTCGTCCACCGTGATGCGGTGGAAATCGAAAATCTGGCAGCGCGACAAGATGGTGGGCAGGATCTTGTGCTTCTCCGTGGTCGCCAAAATGAATACCGCATGCGCCGGCGGCTCCTCCAACGTCTTCAAAAAGGCATTGAATGCAGCTTGGCTCAACATGTGCACCTCGTCGATGATGTACACCTTGTATTTGCCGCTCTGCGGGGGAATGCGCACCTGGTCCACAATCGACCGAATGTCCTCCACCTTGTTGTTGCTCGCCGCGTCAAGTTCGAACACATTGAACGCTTGGTCCTCGTCGTGACCGGCTTCGAACTGGTTGATGGCGCGGGCGAAAATCCGAGCAGAGGTCGTCTTTCCGACGCCACGGGGACCGCAGAACAGGTACGCCTGGGCGATTTGATTGCTGGAAATGGCCTGCTGCAGGGTGCGGGTGATGCCGGCTTGGCCCACCACGGCATCCCAATCTTGCGGGCGGTATTTCCTCGCGCTGACGGTGTAGTTCGCTTGCTCCATGTGCGTGTTCGTTCTGCGAATATCGGTGGGCTTTCAGGCCAAAACCAACCCGCGTTTTCCACAATCGCCCCACACCCCCATCAACGGCCCTTCGGCCCGCCCCACCAATTCCGGGGGAGCACCACCTCTCGCCTGCCCGGCACGTTGTCGGCGTCGAGCGGATGCGGGATTTGGCGAGCCCAATCGCGGAACGCTGCTCGGTCGCGTCGGTGAAACGTCAGCTCCAGCAAAGGCGTCACCTCCACCCCTCGCACGCGCTTCGTGGCCATGTAGTTGTTCGGATGAGCATGCACCACCCGGTGGGTCTTCAACAGCCGGCCCAGCGCCGCCTCCACTACCGGGAGCAAGCCCGGACTTGCCCACCATTCAACGGAATGGAATTCGATGACCAAAATGCGGAACCGCTGAAGCAACTCGGGCGTTGCGTCCAACAGCACCTCGTATTCGGCTCCTTCGATGTCGATTTGGGCCATCAAATCCGCCGTAGCATCTACCGCCGACTCGTTCACCCAATCCTGCAAACTCAATCGATCGGCCCGCCCACGGGCGCCGACGAATTCCTTTCGAAAGTGCACGCCCGGCAAGGAAGCGATTCCCGATGCCGGTCCATCCACGGAAGCATCCGCGAGGAAAACCTCCATGCCGCGGGCCAACGCGTCGGCCTCGAAGGCACTGGTTCGAGCAACGCCCGGTGAGAACAACGCGGCCAACGAACCGAGGTCATCTGGCACCAAATAGCCCCCATCGTGCGCCTCACCCATTCGAATCAACGGGATGCCTGTATCTTCAGGACGCAGCTGTTCGATCAGGCGGTTCAACCGTTCGCTTGTACGACCGGTGTGGAGGAAACCCAATCGCTCAGCAAACCGCAACATTCGGTGTTTCCATTCAAGGGAATGCTTCATCTGGACGAACTTAAACCTGTTGGCTTGGAATTCAATGGAAGAGGATGTACTTTTGCGCCCCACTAATCTAAAAGTGTTCCTATGAACCGTTACGAAACTGTTTTCATCATGACTCCCGTGCTGTCTGCCGAGCAGGTAGCGGAAACAGTTGAGAAGTTCCGTGCTTTCCTCAAAGGACATGGCGCCGCCATCGTTCACGAAGAAGCATGGGGATTGCGGAAATTGGCTTACCCCATCCAGAAGAAGTCTACGGGCTTCTACCAGCTGTTGGAGTTCGAAGCCGATCCCTCCGTCATCTTGCCCTTCGAGACTGAATTCCGCCGGGACGAGCGCATCATCCGCTTCCTTTCTACCCGGATGGACAAGCACCACGTTGCCTACGCTGAATCGCGTCGCAACAAGTCGTCGAACGCCGCTGCGGCTGAACCCGAAGCGCAAGCTTAATCCCCTAAACCACCGATTATGGCTGACAAGAACGTACGCTACCTGAATCCGATCAACATCGATACTCAGAAGGAGAAGTACTGCCGCTTCAAGGTGAAGGGCATCAAGTACATCGATTACAAGGATCCGGATTTCCTGTTGATGCTCTGCAACGAGCAAGGCAAGATCCTCCCCCGCCGTTTGACCGGTACTTCGTTGAAGTACCAGCGGAAAGTGGGGCAGGCCATTAAAAAGGCGCGCCACTTGGCCCTCCTTCCTTACGTCGCCGACAACCTCCGTTAATCCCGACGATCATGGACATCATTCTGAAGCAAGACGTCGAGAAACTCGGCAACAAGCACGACATCGTGACCGTGAAAGCCGGTTACGCACGGAATTTCCTGATTCCTCAGGGCATGGCCGTCGCAGCCACTCCGTCCGCTCGCAAAGTGGTCGCTGAAGTGGTCCGCCAGCAGGCGCACAAAGAGGCAAAAGCAATCGAACAAGCAAACGGCTTGGCCGAAGCGCTGTCGAAACTCACCTTGCGCATTGGCGCCAAGGCTGGGGAAAGCGGCAAAATCTTCGGTTCGGTCAACACCATCCAAATCGCCGAGGCCATCCAGGCTGCGGGCTACGATGTGGAGCGCAAGCAAATCGCCCTCGCCGAAGACGCGGTGAAGGAGTTGGGCTCATACGAGGCCACGGTGAAGGTGTACCGCGACATCAAAGCGTCCGTCAAGTTTGACGTGGTCGCTGACTGATTCTACCTACGCACATTGTACGAAAGCCACTCGGGATTCCGGGTGGCTTTTTTCATCCGTAAATTTGGCCTGCCCAACCGCCCGCACCATGCGCTTCGAACTCCAGAGTGATTTTCAACCCACCGGCGACCAACCGAAGGCCATTGCCGAACTCGTGGAGGGCATCGAGCAGGGCACCCCGGCGCAAACGTTGCTCGGAGTCACTGGCTCAGGCAAGACGTTCACCATCGCCAACGTCATTGAGCGAACGCAACGCCCAACGCTTATTTTGAGCCACAACAAGACGTTGGCCGCTCAGCTCTACAGCGAATTCAAGGAGTTCTTCCCGAACAACCTCGTGGAGTATTTCGTCAGCTACTACGACTACTACCAACCGGAAGCGTTCATCGCAGCGACGAACACCTACATCGAAAAGGACCTCGCGATCAATGAGGAGATTGAAAAGCTGCGGCTGAGTACGACCAGCGCGTTGCTCAGCGGTCGGCGCGATGTCATCGTGGTGGCCAGCATCAGCTGCATTTACGGCATCGGCAATCCGGTGGAGTTCCACAAGACGGTCATTCCGCTGAAGGTCGGTCAAAGCATCCGGCGAGACGCCTTGTTGTACACGCTGACCGAAAGCCTGTACCACCGCACACGCGCGGAGTTCAAGCGCGGAACCTTTCGGGTGCAAGGCGACACCGTGGACGTGTTCCTCGCGTACGCCGACCACGCGCTGCGGGTGGCGTTTTGGGGCGACGAAATCGAGGCGCTGTCCACCATCGACGTGGAAACGGGCCAAACCCTGCACACGTTTGACGAAATCGCCATCTACCCCGCGAACTTGTTCGTGTCGAGCAAGGAAAACACGAAGGACGCGGTTTGGGAAATCCAACAAGACCTGGAGCGCCAAACGAACTTCTTTCACGGCGCCGGGCGGCACATTGAAGGCAAGCGGCTGAAGGAGCGAACGGAGTACGACCTCGAGATGATCAAAGAAATCGGCTTCTGCAACGGCATCGAAAACTACTCCCGGTACTTTGACCGCCGGCAGCCGGGGGAGCGACCGTTTTGCCTGCTCGACTACTTCGCGAAGGACTTCCTGCTCGTTGTGGACGAGAGCCACGTGACGGTGCCGCAGATCGGAGCGATGTTTGGCGGGGACCGGTCGCGCAAGGAATCGCTGGTGGAATATGGCTTCCGGCTGCCTTCGGCATTGGACAATCGGCCGCTGAAGTTTGATGAGTTCAACGGGTTGCTGAACCAAACGGTGTTCGTCTCCGCCACCCCGGCAGACTACGAATTGGAGCAAAGCCAAGGGGTCATCGTGGAGCAAGTGATCCGGCCCACAGGCTTGCTCGATCCCCCCATCGAGGTGCGGCCGTGCGAGCACCAAGTGGACGACCTGGTGGGGGAAATCCGGAAAACGATTGCAGCGGACGAGCGGGTTTTGGTGACCACGTTGACCAAACGCATGGCGGAAGAACTGACGAAATACCTGGAACAGCTCAACATTCCGACGCGTTACATCCACAGCGATGTCAAAACCCTGGACCGCGTTGAAATCCTGCGGCAGTTGCGCGATGGGGCGTTCGACGTGCTGGTCGGCGTGAACCTGTTGCGGGAAGGGCTGGACCTGCCCGAGGTTTCGCTTGTGGCCATCATGGATGCGGACAAGGAGGGATTCCTCCGAAGCAACCGGTCGTTGACCCAAACCGCGGGCCGGGCTGCCCGCAACGTCAACGGCCGCGTCATCATGTACGCGGACACCGTCACCGACAGCATGGCCCAAACCATCGAAGAAACCCAGCGCCGCCGTGCCAAACAAGAAGCCTACAATGCCGAACACGGGCTGGAACCGAAGCAAATCATCAAAAAACGGCGCACCTTGTTCGAGCAATCGGACCTCATCGACGACCGGCCGAAAAACTACGCGGCAGAGCCCGCCCCCCAATCCCTGACTGCGACCGATCCGGTCGTAGCGAGCATGACGAAGGCCCAACTCGAAAAGCTCGCCGCGTCCACGAAACGCGCCATGGAAAAAGCCGCCAAGGAAATGGAATTCATGGAAGCCGCTCGATTGCGCGACGAATTCTTCGCACTCAATGAACTCATTAAAACCCGCTGATGCCCCCTTTAGGAGAACGGCTTGAACGCCCCGAAGATTACGCCGAATCGGCGGTGGCTCCCATCGTTGTGCTGCTCGAAGACATTCGTTCCGGCGTCAACGTCGGTTCGTTCTTTCGCACATCCGACGCCCTGCGCCTTGCGGGCCTCGCGCTGTGCGGCTACACAGCCCACCCCCCGCACAAGGACATCCTGAAGACCGCCCTTGGGGCTTCCGACCACGTACCATGGCGTGCCTTTCAAGACGCTGCAGCAGCCATCGAAACGCTGCGCTCCGAAGGCTACCGCATCGCAGCGGTGGAACAAACCGCGGGCAGCGTGGACTTGGACACCTGGCATCCCGAGCCCGGTGAACGGTGGGCCATCGCCTTCGGAAATGAAGTGCGCGGGGTGCGACCGAGCACGTGCGACGCAGCGGACGTGGTGCTGGAATTGCCCCAATTCGGTGTGAAGCAAAGCCTGAACGTCAGCGTGTGCGGCGGCATCGTTTTGTGGCATGCCGTCCACCACATCGGAAGGCCTTAATCCTCCACCAACCAACCGGTCACCGGAACGCCCAACCAGCGTTCCAGGGCTTTGACCAGTTGCTTCTTCTCGCGATCGGACAAGTTCTTGATGCGCGCCGATCCATGGTGCTGACCCTCCATGAGGTAAACCAGTGCGTCGCGATCGGCCAAGTGCTCTGCCGTCAGGCCGGTGGCGCTCCACGTGTCATCGGCGCCGTTGATGACCACGAACTGGTCGGCGGATTCAGCCGCCCAATTCCAAACCTGCTGGGCTAGGACGCCGCCGTCGTAGCGCACCGGCTCGTCCTCGGGTGCAAAGATTGCCGAGGGATTCTCGGATCCCGCCAACGCGACAATCAAATCGCCAAACGGCGCCTTCTCATACCCGTAATACCCAAATTCCCGAGCGCATTGGTAGTAATGGGAAGCGAAGTCATCCATGCTTTCGTCCGAGAAAAAATCCATGCCACTCACCTCCAAGAAGTGGTCCATCACCTCATCGAATGGGGCCCCAGCATCCGGCAAGTCCTCGCACGATGCGCCCCATTGCCAAAACGAGAACGGATACTCCAACACCGCGTACTCGAACGCCTCTTCGAAGGTCAAGTACTCGCCGAATTCAGACCCCTCGCCTTTGGCATACCACTTCAACCGAAGCAGGCTGGCCTCGCGCTCCTCCAGCAATCGCCGTTGCACCGCCTCGATGCCTGCCCGGCACGCATCATCGCCGTGCGAACGCAGGAAGTCGTAGATGCGCTCATCTTCCAACGAAAGGTTGACGGGGGCAACGTACGGAACACTGACCGCCACGTCATCGGGAAACAAGTAGCGGTAGAAAATCGTGGTTTGGCCGCCCTTGCTGATGCCCGATGCGAGCCACGGCCCCGTAAACCAGTCCTCGAACAAGGTGCGAATGCGATTCAAATCGGCCGCCGCTTGTTCGATGCCTAAAAATCCGTAGTCCACGTTCTCAGGCAGGCTCTCCCCATAATAGCGGTGCTCAACAATGAGTTGGTTCGCCCCAATGGCCGTAGTCAACTCCGCAGGGTACTGAAAGCCGCGGCTATAACCTTCTGTCACCATGACCGTTGGACGGCTTGGGTCCACTTGTGCAAGGTAGACCCGCTGCCGGAAGGTTTCGCCGTTGTTCGGGTTCTCATGATCCACGGGCTGCGTGATTTCCAAGGCATAGCACGCTTCGAAACCGTCCAATGTCGGGAGCACCTCGAACCGCACGCCCGGCAAATCGAACAAATAACCTTCCAACTCGGTCACATCGAGTTGCGCGAAGGCCGAATTGCCCCCAACCCAAAGGAGCGCCACGCTCCACATCCAGTGCTTCATCATCGTCGATTCGTTTGAAGGCGCAACTTAGCGCAAGGACAAAAAAAAGTCCCTGCTTCGGCAGGGACTTTTTGAAAATTCAATTCGGTAAGGGCCTCAGAAACCCAATTGCTCGCGGAAGTCACGGAATTCCAAATCCCGCTCCGCTTTGGCTCGCAACGAACCGTCCTTCGAAAGGGCTTCCGTCAGGTGCGTCTTCACACCCGCTCCGTCGTTCAGTCGAGCACACGCAATCGCCATGACGTAGCTAGCAACAGCACTGTCGTCCTCGGCATTCTCGAGCACTGTCTTCGCCCCTGCGGCATCGCCGTTCAGGAGTTTAGCAAGCGCCACGTTCACCGTGTTCTCCCGGCCCATGTTGCTGAGCGCTGAACCGTAATCGCCTTTTTGGATGAGGATGATGCCTTTGTTGAAGTTCACTTCCGCGCCTGCGCCAGCCGCCTCGTTCAAGAGGGCCATCGCGCCGTCGATGTCGCCCTCCAACCGCTTGATGGCGCCGAGGTTGTTCAAAACCGCCTTGTTGCGCTCAATGGCCAACGCTGCATTGAACTGCTCCTTCGCTTGGTTCATGCGCCCCATCTCCATGAGGCACCAGCCGGCGTTGTTGAATCCGCGGAAGTCATCGCTGTGGACGCGCGAGGCGTTTTGGTAGACGACCAACTTATCGTTCAATTCTTCAAACAACGTCGCTGCGAAGAGCAACTCCTCCACCGTCAAGATGTCCGGATTCGACATGCACAAGTCCATGAGCTCCTCGTCGGTGTAGCCCTCCACATCGTAGCTCACCACCAAGCGCGAACGACGCAGTTCCGGGAGGATCGTGTCTTCGATTTCTTTGTACGTCTTCGCAATGTTGCGGATTTCTTCTTCCCGCTTGTTCTTGTCCGTGTACATGCTCAGCACGCGCAAGATCAAGTCCTTGTCCGCAATGGAAGACGCGCTCACCAATGACTTGAAGCCATCCCAGTCCTCGCCTTTCGGCACCAACTGGAAGAAGCCGTCCACCAATTCCGTCTTGCGGCGCGTGACTTCCCGCGTCCACGCTTCAGAAGCCGATTCCGCACGCTCGGAAGCGAGGTTTTCATTCAAAGAAATCTCGCCTTCTGGCGAAGCGTAGGCTTCGATGCGGCACCCCGTCAGCGTCACGCTATCGGCCGCCAACGACAACTCCAACAAGTCGAGCAAAGATTTCCAATCTTCGTCACGCAACTCCGTCGAACGCACGTTCGACCGGTTGACCGTGTAATTGATGACCGCTTCTTGCTCAAACGACAGCACGCGCTCGAAGGCATCGGGAACCAAGATGAACCGGTCCTCGGGCTGCACCCAACGCGGCGTGGTAATGACCCCTGAACCGATGACGTACGGATCGAAGGTCGCCTCTTTCGAGCCCTTGCTTCCGGTGATGGAAACAGCTAACGTACCGGCGTCTTCCATCGCCTCTTCGAAGGGGATTTCTGCTGTGTACGTGAACGACTTCCCATTTTCGAACGGCACCACCGTGAAGTTGCCCGCAGCATCTTCACCTTGGAACCCTTGCGGCTCAAACGAAGCCGAACCGCCCTCCCAGGTCAGGATGGGCGTGGCCTCCATTTTTACTTTTTTGGCAAAGTACTTCGGCGGAAACTTGCCCGTGACCGTCAACTCCACCACGTCGCCGCGGAGGATAAGCGGTTCGGGAGACGCCTCCAATCCGAGGGCCTCGATTTCTTTTTCCATGCTCCCCAATCCCGCGCAACCACTGAGGATGACGAGGGATGCGGCTCCCCAGAGAAGGGACTTGCGGTAAGACTTGAAAGTAGCGTTCATGCTTTCGTGGGAAAGGTCAAATTTGGTGCAAAACTAATCAATTGAACTCACCTATGCGCTATGGACCACGCCCATTGACGAGAACTTCTTGATTCGCGCGTCAATGCGCTTCGCTGGGTCCATTGGCATCAACTTGCTCAGTTGCTCTTGAATGGTCGCTTTGACGGTCGCGTAAATCGCCTCCCGGTTTGCGTGCGCTCCCCCAAGTGGTTCGGGAATGATGCCGTCGATGAGTTTGAGCTCGAGCATGTTTTCTCCTGTCAAGTGCAACGCTTCGGCTGCCTCCTTTTTGTGGTCCCAATTCCGCCACAAAATGGACGAGCAGCTCTCGGGGCTGATGACCGAGTACCACGTGTTCTCCAGCATCAAAACCCGGTCGCCGATTCCGATGCCCAATGCCCCTCCGGAAGCGCCCTCACCGATGATGATGCAAATGACCGGCACCTTCAGTTGGCACATTTCGATCAGGTTGCGCGCAATCGCCTCACCTTGACCACGCTCCTCCGCTTCGAGTCCTGGAAACGCCCCGGGGGTGTCGATGAGCGTAACGATGGGGCGATTGAACTTTTCCGCAAGTTTCATGAGGCGCAGGGCCTTGCGGTAGCCTTCGGGATTCGCCATGCCAAAGTTCCGGTACTGGCGCATTTTCGTATTGACGCCCTTTTGTTGGCCAATGAACATCACGGCCTGGTCGTCCACGAAGCCCCAACCGCCGACCATCGCCTTGTCGTCCTTCACCGTGCGGTCGCCGTGCAGTTCTTCAAAGCGCCCGCCTGTAATGGCCTCGATGTAGCTCAACGTGTAGGGGCGATCGGGATGCCGGCTGACTTGTACACGCTGCCACGGCGTCAATTCGCTGTAAATCTTCTTCGTGACCTCTGCGATCTTGCCCTCCAGATCCGCTACCGTCGAATGCATGTCCACGTCGCTCTGGTCCTGCAGTTCCTGCGCTTTCTGCAATTGTTCGCGCAGCTGCTTGATGGGTTCTTCGAATTCCAAGTAATTCATGGCCGAAAAGGTTTGAAGGGCCAAATATCCGAACAACCACGCGGAAACAGCAACCCGCGAGGGGGTTATTCCGCGGCTTCGTGCAGCAGGGCCACCATTTGGCGCACCGCACGCCCCCGGTGGCTGATGGCGTTCTTCTCGTCGGTGGTCATTTCGGCAAAGCTCCGGTCGTGGCCATCCGGGCGAAAAATCGGGTCGTAGCCGAAACCTTGCACCCCCGATCGCGCCTCCAGGATGGCGCCCGCGCAGACGCCTTCGATGAGGCGTTCCTCGCCGGAGCGGATGAGGCAAATGGCGGTGCGGAACTGGGCGCTCCGGTCGTGGGCACCGCTGAGGTCGGCGAGGAGCCGATCCATGTTGGCTTCGGAGTCCTTGCCGGGTCCTGCGTAGCGGGCGCTGAGGACGCCCGGGGCGCCGTTCAAAGCCCGGACTTCGAGGCCCGTGTCGTCCGCGAAGCAGTCGAGGCCGTAATGCTCCACCACGTGGCGCGCTTTGATGCGGGCGTTGCCTTCGAGCGTAGGCGCGTCTTCGACGATGTCCTCGTGGCAGCCGATGTCGGTCAGCGATTTCACGTGGTAGGCATCGCCGAGGAGGGCTTGCACTTCCGCGACCTTGTGGGCGTTGTGCGTGGCGAAAACTAAGGTTGGGCGCGCGGTCTGATCCATTTTCCGGATGGGGTTTGGTCCAAATTTCGGAACTCCACCCTTCTCGGCGCCCGATTCCGCGGCAAAATCGCAACGAGCGCCGCCCGGATCGCCTCCGCCTCCTCCGGCGAGCCCTCCCCGTGCACCGCCAGCACCACCTGTTGGCCCAACTCGGGATGCGGCTCGCCAAACGCCCGGCACGGCCGCTGCACCACCTCCGCCGCCGCGGCCTCCACCTCCTCCGGATGCACCTTCAGCCCGCCCGAATTGATGACATCGTCCGCCCGGCCCTTCCACACGAACCGATCCGGCGCCTCCACCTCCACCACGTCCCGCGTCACCAACGCCCCCGCGAACAAATGCGGCGCGCGCACCACCAGACACCCCTCCCCGTCCGCCTCCACCGTCACCCCCCGAACCGCCCTGAACGCGCGCTCCGCCGGCCCCGGCCGCAACCGCCGCAACGCCACGTGACTCACCGTTTCCGTCATCCCAAACGATTCCCACACCTCACGCCCCGCCCATTCCCCCTCCCCAGCCGCCGCCCCCCCCAGCAACACCTTCCCCACCCCAGCAATCCCCGCCCCACTCGCCCGCGCCTGCAACGGCGTCAACGCCAAAAACTCCGTCCCCTCCGGCGCCACCACCTCCACCCTCGGCTCACTCGCCCACAACGTCCACCCCCCTTCGATCGCCCGCACCAGCATCATGAACCCGCCCACGAACTCAACCGGCATCACCAGCCCCGCCACCGTCCCCTCCCCCAAACCCAGCGCCTCCGCCGTCCGCTCAGCACTTGCCCGCATCGCCTCCTTGCCATGCACCACAGGCCGCGGCCGTCCCGTCGACCCCGAAGTCCGCAGCTCCACCGTCGCCGCCTCCGAAAACCACGTTTCCACGGCCCGCCCGATCGCCTGCGCCCACGCCGCCCCCGGCAAATCCGCCGCCCGCAACGCAGCCGTCAACGGCCACTCCCGCCCCCCGATGACCAGCCGCCCGCTCATCCCCAACTCCCCCGTCCAGCCCAAAGTTCCCCCCGCTCTACGGCCAACGGCGCCGGCACGTTGTTCGAAAACAGCCCCCCCGTCCCCAACCCTTGCGGCAACAACTCCTCAGAACTCCCCGCATCCGCCGTCCACTGCGCAATGGCGTTCAACCCCACGTTCGATTCCAACGCCGACGTCGCCCACCAGCCCGCTCCCACTTCCGCCGCCAAGTCGATCCAGTGATTCGCCTCCTTCAACCCGCCCACCAAGCTCGGCTTCAACACCACGAACGCCGGCTTCACCAAGCCCAACATCCCGCGCCGAAATTCCGTCGTGTTCAACCCGATGAGCTCCTCGTCGAGGGCGATGGGCAGCGGGCTCGCGGCCACGAGTTCCGACAGTTCCTTCCAGTTCCCGGGCTTCAGGGGCTGCTCGATGCTGTGGAGCCCGAATTCGGCGAGCGCCTCGCACTTCTTCAAGGCCGTCCAACCGGGTTCGGGCCGGCTGAAAGCGCCGTTCGCGTCCACCCGCAACACGGCGTCTGGCGCGCGGTGCCGGATGGCGCGCACGAGTTCGAGTTCCTCCTCGAACGGCATCGTGCCCACCTTCCATTTGAGGGTGGTGAAGCCGCGCCCGAGCAACGACTCGGCTTGGGCCAGCATCGCTTCTGCCGTGTCCATCCAGATCAGGCCGTTGATGGGCAAACCGGCTTCCCCGCGGGTGAAGGGCGTGTCGAACAGGACGCGCTCGCCCGGAGTCAGCAGGTCGATGAGCGCCGTTTCCACCGCGAAGCGCACCGCGGGCTGGGAGTCCGGAATCGCATCGGGATCGAGGACTCCCGAGGCCGCCACCGCTTGGAGGGCACGGGCAGCGCGCAGGGGGTGCTCCGGGCTGAGTCCCGGGATGAGCGAACACTCGCCACGCCCGATGCGCCCATCTGGATGCCGCGCTTCGATGAACCAGGTCGGCTTTTCCGTCAGCGTATCGCGTGAGGTCCGCGCCGGCACGTTGAATTTCAAGGGATGATCAACGATTTGGATTTCAAGTCCTTGCATCATGGAAGCATCGGGTTGCGCGTGGCCGCCAGGAACAAGAACAGGGCGACGACCGCGGTGGAGAGGGCGATTTTCTTGAGTTCGGGGTCGAGGGCTTCGGGGGACGTGGTTTGGCCCACCCGCAGGGCGTGCTGGAAGTGGACCAAACCCAGCAACGCAATCCACATCATCCCTCGCCATTGGCCGGATTCCACCCCATTCGTGAAGGCCAAAAGCGCCGCCCACCCTAGCCCCAGCAACGCCCAGTGGTACCGCTTCGCCCGCGCGAAGCCCATCCGCGTCACGAGCGTGCGCTTGCCCGCCGCCGCATCCCGCTCGTGGTCGCGCATGTTGTTCAAATTCAGCACCGCCACGCTCATCGCCCCCGTGAACGTCCCCGGCAGCAACCACGCCCACGACCACTCCCCGCTCACAAGAAACGCAGTACCCGCCACGCCCACCCACCCGAAGAACACCATCACCATGAGGTCGCCGAGGCCGCGGTAGCCATACGGGTTCGCGCCCGCCGTGTAAGAATACGCCGCGTAGATGCCCGCGATGCCCGCGGCGATGAGGCCGAGGGCAGCGGTCAGCAACCCCGTTCCCGATAAGGCCAGGACCACCGTGCCCACGCCCGAAACCAGCGCCACTGCCGCCAGAGCGACCACCGCCTTGCGCATGGTAGCGCGGGAGATGCGTCCCGAAGCCACGGCCCGATCGGTGCGTTCGGCGCCGTCGGCACCGTTCTCAGCGTCGCCGAGGTCGTTGGCGTAGTTGGACAGGATTTGGAGCAGCAAGACCGTCCCCAACGCCGCGGCAAAGACCGGGTAAAACCGCTCCGTATCCGGCCGATAACCGACCGCTGCCCCCATCAACACACACGCACTCGCTAGCGGCAGGGTACGCAGCCGCGCAGCTTGGATCCAATCGTTCACAGCCATCGGGTTTCGTTTTGGTTCGGTCGGGCATTCATCAAGCGTTGGTAGGCCAAATCGCTCGCCTCCCCGTCCGTCTCCACCACCAACACCTTCACCCCATCCCGGGTTCCCCCCGCGAACAACCAATCGAGCCCGGCCCGCACGCCTTCGGCAGAACGGGCGGTTTGGCACGCCGCCCCCACGCTCGCCGCCGCCGCTTCCAACGACCGCCGTCCACCCGACGCCTCCGACCGGCAATCCCCGCCCTCAAAGTACCGCGTCAACAACCCCGATTCCTTCGGTCCCTTCAACCACCGGAAGATGCCCCCGCCGCCGTTGTCCACCACCACCACCCGAACGTTCCGCGGCTCGGGATCAACCCACAACCCATTCAAATCATACAAGAAGGCCAAATCCCCCGTCACCACCACCACCCACTCATCCGGATGAGCCAACGCCTCTCCCACCGCCGTCGACGTGCAGCCATCGATGCCGGCCACCCCGCGGTTCGCGTGCACCCGGCGGGCGCGCCATGGGACGAGCTGGGCATACCGGGCCGCCGTGGAATTCGCGATGTGCACGCTGGCGGATTCGGGCGCGGTTTGGCCAACGGCTGCGATGACGGCCGCATCCGAAAGCGCGTCCTGCAACGGCACCTCCGCAAGCGGCATCGCCTGGCCCCGCTCCGGCCGGCCCACCGCCATCGCCGCCAACCAGGCCATCGGGTCCTCCACCTGAACGTGTTCCAAGCGCCCCCAAACGTCCCACGACCCCGCCCCCACATGCACGTGCCGGGTGCGGTCCGGAACCGCATTCCGCAGCGCCTTGCTCATGGGCGGTCCGCCCACGGTGACGACGACGTCGGGAAACGGTTCGGTTCGGTGGCGCATCCACCGGTCCGCCGAAGCTTCCACCCCGTACCAACCGCTGAACGCGTCCGCGATGACCTCGAAGGCGCACGATTCGGGCACCCGGCGCCGTTCGGTGTGCGGGGCGGGGCCGAGCAGCACGAGCACGCGGTCCGTGGGGGCAATGGGGGCAATGCGCGGTGAGGCCGAGGCGGAGGGCTGCGTCGCTGGCAACGGTGCGGTGGTCGCTTCTGTGATGCCGTAGAGCGGCTCGTCGAACGGGACGTTGAGGTGGACCGGGCCGTCGGCTGCGGCTCGCCACGCCTCGGCGATGCGCGCGCGCAACGCCGACTCGTCGAGGAGGTCGGCGTCGAGGGTGGTTTCGTAGCGCGTGTGGGCGGTGAAGAGGCCGGACTGCCGGACGGTTTGGCCGTGGCCGCGATCGATGGCTGCTGCGGGCCGGTCGGCTGTCAGAGCGATGAGCGGAACGCCTTGGTAAAAGGCCTCGGCCAAGGCGGGACCGAAGTTCACGGCGGCCGTGCCGCTCGTGGAAATGGCCGCCGCGGGCACGCGGGTGCGCAGGGCCATGCCGAGGGCGATGTGGGCCGCGGCGCGTTCGTCGACCGCGACCGCCAGTTCGATCTGGGGTTGGTGATGAAACGCCAACACCAGAGGCGCATTCCGGGACCCGGGGGCGATCACCGCGTAACGCAATCCCATCGCGGCCAAATCGGCAGCCAACCACCGCGCCGCAGCGTGCTCAGACGTCCACATGCCGCAAAGGTACTTCAGGTCCGCAGTCCCGAAAGGATGCTCGCGATCTTCGCTTCCGTTTCGTCCCATTCGCTGTCGGGGTCGGAACCGTCAACGATGCCTCCGCCCGCGTGGACGCGCACGCCATCGGCGAGCCATTGCATGCAGCGGAGGTTGACGAAGAGGGCACCGCCGGAGGGCGTGTCGAGGCCGAGAAAGCCCGAATAGTATCCGCGGGAGCGGCGCTCGGTCCGTTCGATGAAGCGAAGGGCGGCGAGGAGCGGCGCTCCACCGACTGCCGGGGTGGGGTGAAGCGAACGCGCGATCTGGGTGAGGGATTGGGCGGAGTGAAAGCGGATTTGGCTTTCCAAATGCGCGATGCGTCCGTAAATCCTGTCGCGCACGGTGCCCACCTCCACTTCGCGCACGCCCAGCCGCTGCAGCACGCGCTCGATGTACTCGACCACCACGGCCTGCTCGTTGCGCTCCTTCGCCGTCCACTCGGTGCGGATGTCCATGCGGCGGGTGCCGGCCAACGCGACGGTCTCGAAGGCGTCGCCATCCCGCTTCAGGAGCAGTTCGGGGGTGGCGCCGGTCCACGTTCCGGCTGCGGGATGCTGCAGCAGGTACACGAACGCGTCGGGGTATTCGGCGCACTTGGCGTTGAAGGCCGCTTCGGGGCTGCTGTGCCCCGCGGGAATGAGGTCAACGCGGCTGAGCACGACCTTTTCGAACTCGCGCTGGGCAATGGCCTGGAGGCTCGATCGGATGGCGGCGAGGTGTTCCGTGCGCGATGTGGGACGAAAGCTGTCCTCGCCGGGGGGCGGCAACGTCAGGGTACCCGGCTCCGGCGGCGTGGTGGCTTGGGGGCGACCGCGAAAGGCCAAATGCGGATGCGCCGCATCGTTCACAAACGGTGCAAAATGAAAAACGGCCTCGCCATCCGGCGCCGGAAGCAAGGTCATGACCTCGGATTCACCGGGCATGCGCCACCACAGGCGAACCTCACCCATGGGCTGGAACGAGCATCGCGGTCAGCCGGGAAGTGCAGACCAGGTGGCCCTCGTCGTCGACGAGTTCGATGTGCCAAACGTGCAGCCGGCCGCCCTTGTGCTTGAGGGTGGCGGTGCCGTGAACGTGGCCGGAGCGGACGCCGCGGAGGTGATTCGCGTTGACTTCGATGCCGACGGCGTGCATGCCGCGCTCGGCGGCAATGAAGTGGGAACCGACCGAACCGAGGGTTTCGGCGAGGACAACACTCGCCCCACCGTGCAGGAGGCCATAAGGCTGGTGGGTGCGTGAATCCACCGGCATGCGCCCGGTGACGCGGCCTTCAGCAACCTCCAGCACCTCAATTCCCAGCACGTCGCCAATGTTTGGAGCCCAGCCTTCGGTGGATTTGTCCATGGTCGGTGTAATTTTGGTCTGAAAATTACGGCATGTCAGACCAGTCCCCACACTCCGTCCGCCTCCTCCTCGTTGAAGACGATGCTTCGCTGCGGCGCATGCTGAAAATCAACTTGGAACAAGAGGGCTGGCACGTCACCGAAGCCGCCGACGGACCGACCGCATTGAACGCCTTCCGTTCGCAGCGGCTCGACGCGGCGATTTTGGACGTCATGCTCCCCGAATTGGATGGCTTGAGCATCTGCCGGACGGTGCGGCTTGAAGGCAACAAAACGCCCATCCTGTTCCTCACGGCGAAAAATGCCGGCGAAGACCGGGTGGAGGGCCTGCGGTTGGGGGGAGACGATTACCTCGGCAAGCCTTTCAATTTGGAGGAGTTGCTCCTTCGCGTGAAGAAGCTCATCCGCATGAGCCAACAAGGGCCTGCAGCGGAGGAATTGACCGAGTTGTCGTTTGGGACCAAATGCCACGTGGATTTTGCCGCCTACCGCATCACGAAACACGACGGGAAGGAGCAGGGCATTTCAAAGCGCGAATCGATGCTGCTCAAGTTGTTGGCCAGCAAAGCGGGCGAAGTGGTCAGCCGGGAGGAAATCCTCGAAGTGGTTTGGGGCTACGATGTCTTCCCGAGCACGCGCACCATCGACAACTACATCTTGGCGTTTCGAAAGTATTTTGAGGCCGATCCGAAAAAGCCGCGCCATTTCTTTTCCGTTCGGGGGGTGGGCTATCGGTTCGAAGCGTGAAGGTGGCGGTGCCACAGCACGAAACCGACGAGCGGATAGCAGACCGAACAGGCGACCGAGAACGCGTCCCAATCCACCCATAAGATGTAACCGAAGGTGAGCGTGGCACCGACTGCTTGCGCACCTTGCACCCACCACCACTGCACGCGCTGCGTCCGTTCCCGGGTGAAGTGGCGAGCTACCAACATGGCCGCCAACGTCGGCAAGGAAAGCATCGAAGCACCGATGGAGGACATGACGGTCACGCCCAGCACCTGATCGGGGTTGTACGGCATTTCGGCATGGGTCAGGTCGCTGTGGATGACCATCACACAGGCGGTCAGCAGGCTTCCTCCGACCACAGTGCCCGCCCAAGGCCACAATCCACGGAAAATATTCATCTTGCAATCATTTGTTTTTCAATGACATAGAAATATTTTCAGTGGAATTCAAAAAAAAACAGGCAACCCCTGAAATCGATCTTCGTCTTCAGGTCAGACACGGTCGAGATACTGTGTTGGTTTCAATTTCTTGCAGGTTTTAGAAGGGGGACCCAAAGGGGTTCCCCTTCTTACTTCAATGCGGTTCATTGCATCTTCACGTAGACCACGAATTTCGTTTCGAAAAACTCTTGGGGATACCACGCTCGGATGGGGAGTTGCTCGGTTGCAGGTTTCACTTCAGCGAGTTCCTCGGCGAGGTCTCCGCCTTTTAAGTAGAGGATGCCGTTGGGCCACGGGTTGATGCTCCGGCCTTCAAACTTGTTCCGCACCCAAGGAATGAATCCCGCAAGCCGGGTGACCGCCCGTGACACCACGAAATCAAAACGTCCCTCCACTTGCTCAGCGCGGCCGTGGATGGCCTTCACGTTTCCCAACCCCAAGGCGTCCACCACCGCCTGCACCACCTTGATCTTCTTGCCGATGCTGTCCACGAGCACGAACGAGCATTCGGGAAATGCAATCGCCAACGGAATGCCCGGAAATCCCCCACCCGTTCCCACATCCAGCACGCGGCTGCCGGGAGCAAACCGCATGGCCCGCGCAATGGCGAGGCTGTGCAGCACATGCCGCTCCTCGAATTGGTCAAAGTCCTTGCGCGAAATCACGTTGATGGCGGCATTCCATTCCGCATAGAGCGGACGAAGTGCATGAAGCTGAGCCAATTGCGCATCGCTCAACTCCGGATGGAAGGCTCGGTAATCGAACACCTCAGATGGCCTCCCGCGCTTGCCGCATCACCTCCGCCAGCATGTCGCGGGCTCGGAACAACTGCGCTTTGATGGTCCCCAAGGGCAAATCGAGCTCCTTCGAAATCTCGTCGTAACTGAGTTCTTCGAAGTAGCGCAACTCCACCAACCGACGGTAACGCGGCTTCAAAGCGCTGACCACGTCCCGCATCAACGCCACGCGTTCTTTTTTCTGCAAGGCCTCCATCGGATCGAGCTCCTCGTCCCGCACGTGGATTTCCATCGTGTCGCCGTCTTCGCTCGTGAAGCCACGGTCCAGCGAAAGGGCGTTGAGCTTCTTCTTTCGGATGAAATCGATGGTGTGGTTGGAAGCGAGCTTGAACAGCCACGTCGAAAAGGCAAACGCCGGCGTGTACTGATCCAGCCGCTGAAACGCCTTCCCAAACGCCTCGATCGTCAAATCTTCCGCATCGTCGGAGCTGAAGACCATCTTGTTGATCATGTGGAAGATGCTGTCCCGATAGCGCTCCATGAGGTCGGCGTAGGCCTTCTGATCGCCTTGCTGGGCGCGGAGAACGAGGTCGTAGTCTTTCCGCGCTTTGTCGGAGAGGTTGGGATTGATTTCCATGGGTGCTTGCGCTGCGATTTGGGTGCGTTCGCTTCGCTGGCGGCTACCAGTCCTTCGGCGGGGATTTCAGGCCAAATCCCGTCGCCCAAGCCACTTGGATCGTCAGGAACACCTGCTCGAAAAAGACCACCGGTTGCAGCAGTCCTCCCCACACCGCCCAGCCCGTGAGGCCGCACCGCGTTGCGAACGCACGAAAGGTAAGGACGTGCACGAACCAAGCGAGGCCCCCTGCCGCGTGGACTATCCATAGCGCGATGTGCAAAACTGCTGCGATCCCGTTCGACTGGGGCTCGGGCGCTCGAGCGAGCAGCGCCCACAGCGCAATCGTCCCGCCCAGCCAAAGCATCGCAGCGAGGGCGGGCAGCGCTAAGGCGGCCACGACCTGCGGTCGGTAAGCCGTTCCGGTCGTGAGGTGTCGGCGCTTCATGCGCCGCCATGCCCGGAGGGAATCGGGCGCATAGGTGGGCACGTTGTGGTAGGAGAACCGGATTTGGTCCGAACGCTTCAGGCCCTCCTTCTGCGGCCAGTCCTGCACGAGCAAATCGTCGTCCCCGCTCGCCCAGGCCGCATGCCGCTCAAACCCCGGGAACCCCGACTTGCGGTAAGCCAGGTTCCGCCCCACCCCCATGTACGGGACGCCCGCCCCCGCGGCGGCAGCATAGCGGCGCGTCACGGCCACCGCCTCCACGAGCGGCACCGCCCGAACGCGTCCCAGCACCGGCAAACTCACGCCGGTCACGACTTCCGTGTCCTCCCCCGCTGCCGCCAGCACATCCCCCGGCCAATTCGGCGCCGGCCGGCAATCCACGTCCGTCAGCGCCACCCACTCCGTCGAGGCCGCCGCGATGCCCGCGCTCAAAGCGTCCTTCTTCCCCGGCCGCGTGCCCTCCACCCGCAGCACCTCCAGCCCTTCCGTAGCGCCATCGGTGCTCCCATCGTCCACGACCACCACCGGCACGTTGAAGTCGCGCGCCATCCACTCCTGCACGTGCCTCCCCCCATTGCGCACACACATCACCACCGTCACCTCCTTCAACCGCGAACGCGCCACCGGCTGCGCCCCCGCTTTGCGCGAGTACACCGCCAATGACGCGTCCCAAACCAGCCAAATGACCGCCCCAATCAGGGCCGAAATCAAGGCCAGCTCCATCCGTTCCGGTCAGCGTGGATCCACCACGAAACGACTCACCAAACGCACGCCTTCCGCGTTCACCAACTCCACCACGTACCAGCCCTCCGGCCAATCCGCCACCGACCACGTGGCCGTGCCGCCTGCGACGCGGTTGCGCAGGACTTCGCGGCCCTGAACATCCCTCACCACCAGGTTCGCCCAACCTTCATTTGCCCAAGTCAAGCGCACGAAATCCGCTGCGGGATTGGGCATCAACGTCAGCGCCGAGGCAGCGGTTTCCTCGAGGCCCGCGGCACTGGTGCAGAACTGCTCCTGCTCCACGGTGGTGAACTCCCCACCCGTGGCCACGATGTCGCCTTCGCCATCGAGGACGGCCCAGCTGCCGTTGCCATAATCGCAGCACATGCCGTCGCCGTAAGCGTCATAGACCTTCAGGATGTAGCAGCCGTCTTCGAGGCACATGTCGACGAGGACCTCCTGCCCGTCCGCGTTGTCGGAATACGGACCGCCCGAGTAAATGACTTGGCCGAGCCGCACCACTTCCCAGGTGGTTTCCGAGCCGTAATCGTCGAGGATGAGGCTGAGTTGGAAGTCGAACGTTTCGCCGGCGAAGGCGCTGAACGTGCCTTGGACTTCGTTGTTGTTCGCGTTCTCGTCGGTGTTGCCGTTGGGGTTTTGGACCCAAACGTCCACGGTGTTCGTGCCATCCGTTACGTTCATGGCGGGCAAGTCAACGGTTTCGCTTTCGTATTGGGCCAAATTTCCCGTCCAATTGAAACTCGTGCCGCTCAACCCGTTGTAGCTGTACCAAATCACGGCCGACGTCAAGTTCTCCGTCCCCATGTTGGTGAGCGTCATGCTCGGTGTGATGGTGCCGGCGCCGCAGAGGACGCCATCGGGCAGGCCCGTGACGGCCGCGGACGCGTCGTAGGCGTAGCTCGTCGAGCCTTCCGGCCAGCCGTCGAGCACGGTCACGTTGCCGCCCGATGGGTCGAGCCAGTCCCAGAGGCGGGTCGAGGCGGAGGAGCCGGCGTCCCAGCTCACGTCGAAGCGGCCGTACCAGTCGGCTTGGCCGTTGTTGACCGAGCCGCTGCACGCCGCGAAGCCGCCGTAGAGTTGGCCGACGATGCGGTGGTTTTGGTCGAACAGGGGCGAGCCCGAGGAGCCGGGTTCGGTGACGCCGTCTTCCCATTGGTTGATGTACCAAACGGCAGCGCCTCCCTGGTTTTGGGTCGTGGGGCCGTCCTCATCGTGGCAAATCATCTTCAGGTCGCCGCTCGGGTGGTGGATGCCGGTGACGTTCACCGGAGGCGTGCCCGTGTTGTCCCAGCCGGCGTACTGCACGTTGTAGGATGCGGGGGGCACTTCGGAGAGTTCCACGAGGGCGACGTCGGAACCGGCGTTGCTCGCGCGAAGGACGCCGCCGCTGATGATGTCGCTCGTCGGGCCCGTGCTACCGGTGCAGGAGGCGGACTCGTGGTTGAACAGGTAAGTCCAGTTGTTCGGGTTGCCGAGGCAGTGGTTCGCCGTGAGGAAGTACGGCGTGCCGTCTTGGGCCGTATTGTTCACAAGTGCACCGGTGCAGCTGGCGAATCCGCCGGAAATGATCAGGGCCACGCTGCGCTTTTCCACTTGCCACAGGTCGCCCTCGGGGCAGTTGATGCCGATGTTGCAGTTGCCGGAGTTGCCGTACGGACCGCGATCGAGGAGCTCGTCCGCGACCGCCGCTGCCCGGCGCTGGATGCTGCGGTAGCTGTGCACGATTTGGCCGATGTGGAGGTTCGCGGAGAAGGGCGCGTCGAGGCGCTCGCGGTATTCGATGACGACTTGGTCGCCCAGGGTTTGGCCCAAAGCCAAGCTCCCCCACTCCTTGTTATTTCGGTGATCGAAGCTGCCGATGAAGTCCGTGTGATCGGCGTTCCAAACGAACAAGCGCCCGCCCTTCGGGACTTCGTACGCGTCGAAGAGGAAGCTGATGCCGAGCGCCTCGGGGCACTCCACCGCCAGGCGCCAAACGCGCTCGCCCCCCTCCTGCGTCCACGTGCCGTGGGTGGCGGGGTCGATGTCCACGTTATGCTCCACCCCAAAGCGCCATGGCACCTCCTTGTACTGGTCGGTCACAGCGTCCTCCGCCGCCAACGCCTCGCGGTCGATGGTGGGCATGCGCAGGACGGGCATGGCCTCGAAGGCGACGGCGTCCCAGTTGGGCGTGCCGCCGCGTGAGATTTGGGCCGAAGCGGGGGCCAAAACGGCGAGGGCTGCCACCACGAGTGCGGCGCGCATCAGTTCAATTGTTTTCATAAATCAACGGTTCGTTCCAATTTTCAAGCAGGATGACGGTGACGCCGTTGGGCGCTCCCCGCCAAGGTTTCAAGTCAAAAATCCGCTCCTCTTGGATGAGGGCGCGGCACGGGTCCCCCGGGGTCCGGTGCACCAAACGCAGCGGTTGCTTCGGCGGTAAGCTCTTCAACAGCGGCCCCGCCGACTCCAACGTCACGTCATGCTCCGCACAGCCGCCCCCGTATTGAACGGTCACGTGCAGTTCTCCGCCTTCAACGAAGGCATCGACCAACTCAAAAGCCGCTTCCGGCCACTCCTCGGAAGCCACCAAGGTCTCGTTGGTGCCCTTCGGATTGCACCCCACCGCGAACAGGGTCGCACTGAGGATCAAGGCAACGGGAATGCAGGCGTTCATGTGAGCAATATACGCCTGCTTCAACAGAATGCTTGGACGGCTCAGTGGAAGGAGATGGTGTAGGGCATGCGCGCTTGGATGCGGTCGCCTTCATTCACCAAGCGCAACAGCGACCGAACTTCGTTGAGTTCAGCACCCGCCAAGCCCAAGCGGTCCAACACCATCTCGACCCCGGCGAGGTCCTCAATGAAGGCCTCGAACGGGTCTTGCTGCTCGGGCAGGTAAACCCGCTCGGCACCGGCATCGAGCCCGGCGAGCACTTCCGCCGCTTCGATCGCGTCCTCAAGGTTGCCGAGCTCGTCGACCAACCCGATGGCCAGTGCATCTTCACCGGACCAAACCCGACCGCGCGCAATCTCATCGACCTGCTCCACAGTCATGCCGCGGCCCTTCGCCACAATCGCGACGAAGTCTTCGTAGATGTCGATCACGCTTTCATTGATGGCTTCGAGCTGCACCTCGTCGAGGGGCGCATTGATGCCCATTCCGGCGTGGCTGTGGGTCGCGACCTCATCGAACGCGAGGCCCATTTTGTCCTCGAACAGTTCTTGCATGTTCGGGATCATGCCGAAGACGCCGATGGAACCGGTGATGGTCGTGGGGTTCGCGAAGATGCGGTCCGCGCCGGCGGAGATGTAGTAGCCGCCGGATGCCGCGTAGTCGCCCATGCTGACGACCAGCGTTTTGCCCGCTTCTTGGAGCAGCTGGGTTTCGCGCCAAATCACGTCACTGGCCAGCGCCGACCCCCCGGGGCTGTTCACCCGGAGCACCACGGCCTTGACGTCCTCGGCTTCGCGCGCTTCGCGCAGCGCTTCGGCGAGCGTTTCGGAGCCGATGGTTTGGCTGTCCCCTTCCCCGCTTTGGATGCCACCGACGGCGTAAATCACCGCGACTTCGCCGCCGAGGGTGGTGTCATCGAGGTCTTCTTCGGTTTCTTCGAGGAAGGCGACGAACTCTTCGAGTTGGTCCATCGACTTGCCCAACAGGCGCTCAGGCAACGTGTACTCGCCCAAAGACGCGTACTCCGGCTCCTCCTCCAAGCGCTCCTCAATGAGGGCGTCGAACTCATCTGCGTAAAGGAGGCCATCGAATAAACCGAGGGCCACGGCGTCCTCCGCCAAGCGCAAGGACAAGTTCTCGGCCATCGCGTCCACTTCTTCCGTTGCGACGCCACAACCATCCGCGATGCCGCGGCGGATTTCCGACCACATGTCCTCGAGGAGGACCGTGAGCTGCTCGCGGTTCGAATCGCTCATGCCCTTGCGGATGTACGGCTCAACGGCGCTTTTGAATTCGTTGTCGGGACCGCGCACGACCGTCACGTCCAGGCCAAGCTTTTCGAACATGCCAGTGTAGTAGGTGGTTTGGAGGCGCATGCCGGAGAGGGAGACGCCGCCATTGGGGTGCAAGTAAAGTTCATCCGCCACGGAGTTCAAGTAGAGCGCGCCCAAGGTCATGGTCTCGGCGTACGCGAGGATGAACTTGCCAGATTCCTTGAAGCGCTCGAGGCCCTTCCGGAGGTCGAGCAGGGTGGAGGGAGCGGCGGTGACAGACGAGATGTTGAGGGCGATGCCTTGGATGTTCTCGTCTTCGGCGGCGCGATCGAGGCCGTTGAGGATTTGGTCGAGGCCCATGGGCATCTCGGCGTCTAAGTTTCTGATATTGATGGTGGGCGTTTGCTCGCCGCGCTCGATGATGGCTTCATCGAAGCGGACCTGGAGGACGCTGGCCTCGGGCAAATCGATTTCGCCTGAGGCGGACTCGTCATCGGCGAAGGCTGAAATCAACCCACCAATGAGGGCTGAAACGAAAATGAAAATGAGGACGGTGCCGGCGACCAGCAGGGCCACCGTGGATCCAACAAAGCTGGACAGAACGTTTTTTCCGAAGGACATGGTGTTGTGAATTGGGTGGTGCAATTTAGTTTGCATTCGCAAGACGCGGCAGGCCAAAAAAAGTTACACCGTCACCCCGCGCCGCGTACTTTTGCGCCATGCGCGTGCACATCGGACTGGGCGGGAATTTGGGCGAACGGGAGGGCTTCCTGCGCGGGGCGCTTGAGGCGTTGACGGCGGACTGGGGCGCTCCGGTGGCGGTGTCGGGCGTGTACGAAACGGAGGCGTGGGGCATGCCGGAAGGGACGCCGGCGTTCTTGAACGCGGTGGCGGTTTGGGAGGTGGAGGCGACGCCGCTGGCGGTTTGGGAGCGGCTGGTGGCGTTGGAGGAGGCTGCGGGGCGGGTGCGCGCGGGCGACGGGTACGCGAGCCGGACGCTGGATTGCGACGTGCTGGCGATCGACGGGTTGGCGCTCCGGACGCCGGAGTTGACGTTGCCGCATCCGCGGTTGGCGCAGCGCCGGTTTGTGTTGGAGCCGTTGGCCGAGGTGGCGCCGGATTTGTGGATTGCGGGCGAAGATCGAACGGTGGGTGCTATTTTGGCCACCTGCAACGACGCGACTCCGGTCCGCCGAACCCCCGTCACCCTCGCATGAGCCCCATCACCGCATCCCCTTACGCGTTCGTCGCCATCGAAGGCAACATCGGCGCTGGCAAGACCACGTTCGCCACGATGCTGTCCGAGCGCCTCGGCGGCGAGCTGCTCCTCGAGCGCTTCGAAGAAAACCCGTTCTTGGAGCGGTTTTACGCGGACCCCGAGAACCACGCTTTCTCGGTGGAACTTGCCTTCGTGAGCGACCGCTATCGCCAAATGCGCGACATCCTTGGCTCCCGCAACCTCTTCCGTCAACGCGTGGTCAGCGACTACAGCTTTGCGAAGAGCTTGATTTTTGCCAAAGCCAATTTGCCGGCCAACGAATACCGGCTGTTCCGCACGATGTACCGGCTGATGGAACAGCAAGTGGCGGCGCCCGAAGTCGTGGCCATCCTCGACCCCAATCGCGAGCGCATCCGGAACCAAATCATCCAACGGGGCCGCTCCTACGAGCAGGACTTGCCGGGCGACTACCTCGATAAAATCGCGTACGGATACCACAAGCATTACCGGTATGCGCGCGGGTCGCGGGTGCTGTGGGTGGACACGTCGGAGGTGGATTTCGTGGCGCGGCCGGAGGAGGGGGAACGACTCGCGGAGTTGATTTTGGAGCCGCGCAAGCCGGGGGTGTACGAGTTGAAGCCCTGACCCTATCTTGGGGGGCATGAGACGGAAAGATTTTCTGCGTGCCGGGGGTGCGCTGGGCCTGGGCGGCCTGCTGAATGCATGTGGGATGAAATCGGCGCCGGGGGTGTTGCCGGTGGATGGGAGCGCGTTTGATTTGGCCTGCGAGGCGTTGCCGAAGGTGCGGGTGGCGGTGATCGGGTTGGGGAATCGCGGGAGCGGGCTGATCGACATGTTGCAGTGGCTGGTGACGCAGGGGCATGCCGAAATCACGGCGGTGTGCGACATCAACCCGGCGAAGGTGGAGCGGGCTGTGGAGCAGGTCGCGGCGTTCCAGAAGGCGCCGGCAGCGATGACGGATTGGGAGGAGGCGGTGCGGGTGGAGGTGGCGGATTTGGCCTTGATCTGCACGCCCTGGGAATGGCACACGCCGATGGCGCTGCAAGCGATGCGCAACGGGCTCCACGCCGCAAGTGAGGTGCCGATTGCCTACACGCTTGACGATGCGCTGGCCCTCGTCCAAACCGCCGAAGCGACGCAGCGGCACTGCATCATGCTGGAAAATTGCTGCTACAACGGCGAGGAACTCGGGCTGCTGAAGATGATCGAAGAGGGGGTGTTCGGGACGCTGACGCACGCGGAATGCGCGTACCTGCACGACCTGCGGGCGCTGATGCTCGACCCGACGTATTACGAGGACCGCTGGCGGCTGAAGCACCACCTTCAGCGCGACGGAAACCTCTACACGACGCACGGACTGGGGCCGGTGTGCATGTACTTCGACATCCTGCGCGGGGACACGCTCACGCACCTGGTGTCGATGAGCTCGCGGGAGGCGGCGTTGAGCGAGGCGTTGGCGGCTTCTGCCGAGCCCGGCCTTCAGGCGATGGCGTCGGCGGTCAAGTGCGGGGACGTGAACACGACGCTCATCGGAACGGCGTCGGGCAAGTCCATCATGCTGCAATTCGACACGCACGTGGGGCGGCCTTACAACCGGCTGAACAAGGTCATCGGGTCAAAGGCCGTGCATTACGGCTACCCGTCGCGGTTGTACGTGGACCACGGGCCGACGTGGGATTGGCACGGTTGGCTGGATGAGGGGGCATCGGCGGAGATGCGGGATCGGTACGCGCACCCGCTTTGGACGCGGTTGCAGGCGTTGGCGGCGGAGCACGAGCAGGGGCACGGGGGGATGGACTTCGTGATGATGTACCAGTTGATCCGGTGCTTGAACGAGGGGGTGGCGCTGGATTTGAACGTGTACGACGGGGTGTTGTGGTCGGCGGTGGGGGCGCTTTCGGAGCAGTCGGTGGCGGCGGGGTCGGCGCGGGTGGAGGTGCCGGATTACACGGCGGGAAGGTGGCGCGAGGCGCGGCGGCACGGGGTAAACCGGAAGGTGTGATGCGGTTGTGCGGCATGGTGTTGCTGGCCTTCGCGCCGTTGTTCGGATGGGCCCAATCGCCGCTGCATTGGCAGGTGCGATCGCTGGGAGGGAACGAGGTGGAAATCGCAGTCCTCGGGGCGGAGCGATTGACTCCCCCCGTGACCGTGGCCGTGACCATCGATGGCGTGGAGCAACCGCTGCAGGATCCCGTCTCGGGTGCGCAGATAACGCTCCGATTGGCCGATGAAGGTCCGCGGACCGTGGCCCTGGACGAACTCAGCTTGCCGACGGACGCGTCCCGGCAGTGCCCGCTCGTGGTGCGGGCGGTGCAGGGAGCGGTCGATGATGCGCGACTGCCACCCTTGCGCCTCACCGTTGAGGTCGGCTGTTCGGATCCGGTTCGCACGACGTATATGGAGTGCTTTTTGAACTGCAAATCATGGGAAGTGACGTGGTGAAAGCAACTCGCTCCCTCATTGCTTGGGGGCTGCTTGCGGCTGGTCTTACCGGCCTGAATCGCTGGCAAACCCCGCCGCGGGGTCCTTGGGCAGAAGCTGGGGCGCACGGCGTCATCGTGGGGTCGAGTCAGGTGTGGTACGCACTCGACGCCGCGTTGTTGGACTCGTTGAGTGGTTGGCCTCCGGGGAGTTGGACAAACCGATCGATGCAAGGGCTGAGCGGTGCTGCGCTGTTGAGTGAGGCGTGCGCGTGGGTGGAGGCTTGGCCGGAAGGCACCGGGGGCGTGTTGGTGCTTGAGTGCTTGGCGCCGGAGGAATCGGGCCGGGTGGATTGGCGTTTGGCAGGCCAAATCCCCGCTGCCGACTTCACCCGCCACGCCTTTGCCTCCCTCCCGCCCCTTCGAGCGAGCCGATCGGCCTTGGAGCACGGGCTGATGCGCGCGACCCGCGGGTTGCACGCGACGCTGCATCCTTCGGCCGACGTACCGTCCGCCCCGCCTCGTCGGAATCGGATTTGGCGCGGCGATTCCGCTCGCGTGGCCGAACTCAGGATGCACGAGGACCGCCTCCGACGGGTCCTCAGCGGGGAAGCCCACCCCCCTTCCTACCCGGCCTTTCTCGTCAATCGCCTCGTTGCAAAGTGCGCCCAACGCGGCATCGAACTGGTTCCCGTCATCCCCGCCACGAGCCCCGCCCCCTTCCTTGCCCCGGCAGCCTTCAAGCGCCCCCCGGTCGTGCTCGACGGCGGAATGCTCCCGACGCCGTTTTCCACCCCCGAATACCTCTGCGACCCCATGCACCTGAATGAACGCGGGGCCCGACGCGTCACGCTGGAATTCTGGAACCAACTTGCGCGCTGATGTTGTTCAACTCCCTGGATTTTTGGCTCTTCTTTCCCCTCGTGCTTGCGGTGTACAGCGCCCTTCCGCAACGCCACGTGCGGGCGCGCCAAATCGCCCTGCTCGCCGCGAGTTACGCCTTCTATGCCTTCTGGGACTTGCGGTTTTGCGGGCTCATCGCGCTGTCGACGCTCGTGGACTTTGTGGTCAGCCGTCAGCTGGAGCGGACGAGTCGGCGCAAGGCGTGGGTGGCCGTTTCAGTGGTGACGAATTTGGGGATCCTCGGGACCTTCAAGTACCTGGGGTTTTTCGTGGAGGAGGTGGGGGCGGTTTTGGCCTCCCTCGGGATTGAAACGAGTCCGATTGCGCTGAACATTGTGCTGCCTGTGGGCATCAGTTTTTACACGTTCCAAACATTGGGCTATACGCTCGATGTCTACCGAAAACGCATTCTGCCCGAGCGGCATTTCATTCCGTTCGCCTTGTTCGTCAGTTTTTTCCCCCAACTGATGGCGGGCCCCATTGAACGCGCCCGGGACCTGCTTCCCCAGCTCCACGTGTTGCGCCGGCCCACTCCTCAAGAGGCCGCCTCTGGATTCCGACTGTTTCTCTTGGGGATGGTAAAGAAAGTGGCGGTGTCGTCGGTTCTTTGGGATCATGCGCAGGTGCTTTACTTGAACCCGGAACTTCGGGGCACGGCAGAAGCTTGGTGGCTCGGCTTGCTGATGCTCACACACATCTACATGGACTTTTCGGGGTACTCCGACATGGCGGTGGGCCTCGGACGGATGCTCGGCGTGAAGCTCAGCCCCAACTTCAAGCGCGTGTTCGCGGCGCGGAACTTCCCGGACTTGTGGCGGCGCTGGCACATGACGCTGGGCCGCTGGTTCCGCGATTACCTGTGGATCCCGTTGCGCAAGCGGGGTTGGAACAAGGCCGCGGCTACGCTCCTGACGTTTGCGCTCATTGGGGTGTGGCACGGGGCGAATTGGACCTTCCTGTGGTGGGGCGTGCTGATGGGCCTCGTTTGGTGGGTGGATGACCAAACCAACTGGCAACAGCGCCTGACCGCCCCCTTTCCCTTCGGCGGCGCACTCGCCTCGGCCTTGACGATCGGGCTGTTTGTCTTCATTTCGCAGCTCTTCCCCGTGGACCGCCTCGCCGATGCATGGGCGCTGATGCGGGCGATGGCGGGCTTTCCTGCAGCGGACGCCTTGCCTTGGAGCGGCGTTTCGCGAGCGGTGGCCGCCGCGATGCTCCTTGCTGCGGGCATCGAATGGGGCGTGCCCTACAGCGAGGCCCGCATCCAGGCCTCCGCGCGGTGGGCGCGAAATTGGGGCTGGGTGCGGGCCGTCGTGTTCATCCCGTGGGGCTGCGCCCTCTGCGTGGAGGGACTGTGGCAGGCTCGGGAATTCGTGTACTTCCAGTTCTGACTTCAGTTCATTTCCGCGAGCTGTTCCTCGACCGATGTGAAAATGGCGTCGCGGATTTGTTGAACGAGTTGGCGCTCCGCTTGCGTGCCTGGCTTGATGCCTCGGAACGCCGGCAGGTCGTCGTTGTCGAGGATGCTCGAACGCACGATGTCCTGAACGACGTCAGGAGCGAACTGCGCCTCGAGCATGCTGCGCGTGAAGCTTTGAATGCTTTGGTCGACGCGCGGGGCGACGCCCGCTTGTTCAGATTGCAGCACGAAGCGCTTGATGTCTTCGGTGGAGGCGATGTTGGAGAGGCCTGCGGTGATTTGGTCCAAATAACCGTCCATCAAATCCTCCCTCCGGATGTCCAAATCCTCCCACGTCACGTCATTCTTCCCGGGATCCGGCAGCTCGAGCGGCACCGCGGGGCTCAGCGCCTCGGGCAAAGCAAGCGGCGCAACGAAGGCCTCCGTTTTCGTCGGAGGTGCAACCGGTTCCGCTGCCGCGAATTCAACGACCGCTGAACCGTGGCCGGCGCCGGGCAGGAAACGAGCGCGCAAGTCGGCAATGCGCCCCGCGACCTCGTCCATTTCCTCCTGGATGGCGTCCAGTGCGAGGTTCTCTTGGATTTCGTTGTGCAAGCCGACCGCGACATTGACGCGGTTGAAGTAAGGGTCATTTCCGTTTTCCCACGCCACACCCACGATGAAACGAGCATCCTCAGGACGCAAATCCGCCGGTGTGACGGCCACCCCAAATCCATCGTGGTCGCCTGAAGGAAGGATGCAGTCGCCGGCTTTCACTTGGCCGATGACCTCCACCGGAACTTGGCCCAGGAAGGCCACCTGTTCGAAATTCGCCGCAACATCGTCCGCCGGCATTTTACCCAGCACTGCCGGCGCTGTGGACACCACGAGGAGGTGATCGAAGTCGTCGGTGCGCAAGGAGAGGTGACCGCGTTTGACGGCTACGATTTGGCCCGAATGGTAATCCTCCCGCGGATTCAATCGAGGAATCCACTCCGCGTAATCCCCACTGCCTGTGGAATATGCAACGCCAAACTCCGAATTGTTGATGTCATTCCACTCGGCCATGAACGCGGCCGCAGAGATGAACGATGCCGTGGCAAACACCACATCCTTCGTCTTGGAGCCCAACTCCTGCACCTGACCGCTCACCTCAGCCACCGCGGGCGCGATGTCCGCCCAATCGATCATGGGGAACCCGGGGAAAGGAATGATGATGCAACCGATGGGAATCAGCATGCTGCAGCACCAAGAGTCCGGAATGGCTTTCGCAATGCTGCCCGCGATGGTCCAACCGAGCTTTGCTGTAGCGACGATGACACCGCGCGTCTCCCAGGCGAATCGCGCCGTCGCAGCCGTTGTGGCCACGACGTGCTCGTCGTAATCCAGCTTCTTGCCCCGGTCCTGCTGCCAATCCCCTGAATACTCGCCTTGAATGCGTCCAATCGCCGATGCGTTCTTGTTGTAAAAGGTGATGAAATTGTCCTCGTTCCGTGGTTGGTCGTGCGCGTGGTTCAATCGAATGGCGATGCCTTGGTTCGTGGCCGTTCCGCCTGCGCCACCGTCGAAGTAGGCCAAATGCCCATCCGGTGGGGTGTTGGTCGAGGAACCGACCACCAACTTACCGGCCACGTTGGCGTCGCCCGACGCCGTGACGCTGCCATTCGCAGTTAGGGTTCCTGAAGCGTTCAATCCGCCTTGGAGGGCCGCGCTGCCAGCAACGTTCAATGCATTGAGTGCCGTCGTTCCGTAGGCAGTCAAGGTCCCCCCGGCCGCAAGGGTCCGGCCACCGGCCACCGTGACGTTGCCATTGAAGGTGGTGGCGTTGAACAGCGAAATGCTGCCGGTGGCGTTGTCCACGGTGAATGCGTTGGCTCCGTTCGCCTTAACGACGAGGCCCTCGACCAGTTCCGTGGACTTGAGCACTTTCAACGACCCGGCGAATGAGCTGAGTTCTGTAGCGCTCGTCGTGCGGAGGTTCTTGCCTGCGATGGTGCCCGAAGCCGCCATGGCCCCGGTGTTGAGCATGGAAATGCGCGGATTGCCTGGCGCATCGAGGTAGGCGGTCGGACTGGCGTAGATTCGGAAATCGCCGGGGAGGGCGACGCTTCCGAGGGCGCCGTTGTTGGCGCCCCGCCCCACCACGAAGAGTGGTTCATCACCGACCACGCTGAACGTGCCCCCCACTTCGGTAGTCGAGGAGGCATTCAACGTGCTTGTGGTTGTCGCGTTCTTGACGTCCACGGAACCGGAATTCAGCGCATTGGCGTTGTCAACTGTCGATGAGGACACATTCCCCGCGTTGGCGATGGAGTTGGACGTGATGCCTTGGAGGACCGCAGCCCCCTCAACGGCGAGGGCACCGCTGACGGTGACGTTTCCACCGTTGGTCCATTGGCCGTCCACTTGAACGTTGCCCTCGACGGCTGCGTTGTTGTCGAACTGAGCGTCGCCCTTTGCGTTCAGGGTGGAAACCACCGTGGATTCTGCGGTGAGGTTGCTGAGGCGGGTGCCACTCGTCGTGGCCACGAGGGAGTCGAGGATGGTGACTTGGCCGTTGATGACGGCATTGCCCAGGGTATCAATTTGGAACACGCGATCGCGGCCGATGGTGAACCGTCCCATGACCGAGAGCGAATCGTGAAGCAAGGCTGCTTGGAGGACCTCCAGGGTCGAGTCCATCACGGTTGCCCCACCGACCGACAAGTCGCCTGACATGCTCATGGCGTCCGTCTCAATGCCTCCGAGCGAAAAGGTGGTGCCTTTGATGGTGGCGTCTCCTTCGACGACCATGTTGCCGAGGACGACGACGTTGCTGTCCATTTGGACAAACCCCGACAGGTGGGTCTTGCCGAGCACGCTCAATTCGCCCTTGTCGAGGATTTTCTCCTCGATGGTGAGGCGCTCAGATGCGCCCGTG
>JAUICJ010000024.1 GCA_030427925.1 Bacteroidia bacterium
CATGGTGGCGGAGATGCCGGAGACGGTGCCGGTGAAGGTCGGGCTTGCGAGCGGCGCCTTGAGGTCGAGCGCGGCTTGGGTTGCGGACGACACGGGCTTGTCGGCATCGGCGGTGTTGTCGACGTTGCCGAGGCCGACCATGGTGGCGGAGATGCCGGAGACGGTGCCGGAGAAGGTCGGGCTTGCGAGCGGCGCCTTGAGGTCGAGGGCGGCTTGGGTTGCGGACGACACGGGCTTGTCGGCATCAGCGGTGTTGTCGACGTTGCCGAGGCCGACCATGGTGGCCGTGATGCCAGAGACATCCCCCGAAACACTCAAATCGCCCCCAACTTCCAAGTCCCCACCAAATTCACCAAAGGTCATCACCGTCAACGAGTCCATGAGCGAGTTGCCGGAGATCTGCAACGATCCCGTCGAAATGGAGATGGCTTGATACGCTTGGACTTGCAGGATGTGATCGAGCGTGTCCTCGACCCAATTCAAGGTTTTCACCAAGGAGTCCAGTTCATCGCTGACCCGTTGGCTGTTCAGGGTTTGGTACTGCCGATTCGTCGTCGAGGATTCGCGCAAATACTGTTGAGCGTGCGATTGGGTCAATCCGATAAACACCAGGCAAGCGACGAGCGCTATACGATGAGCAATTGATTTCATGGGGATGAGTTTTAAGTTCAAGGGTCGGTTCAGCAAACTTACTCGTCGATTTTCGCGCGGATTTTCGTTGAAATGTTGGGGGAGGTTGAATGTGAAGTGGATGGGGTTGTTTTGGATTCTTAATGATTGAAGGTCAGGTATTTGTATGGTTGTTTTTGTGGTCGAGAGTAGGTCGGAATGTGACGATTGCACCGCATGCCCCACCCAACGCGGTTCCCTTGGGGCATCATGAAGGATTTGTTGGAGGTCAGGAGCGGTTCTTTAATGGGGTTAAGTAGCTGACAATGAATAGAAAGTTGTGTTTTGTTGTAGGTTCTAGCAGTGTGATTATTGTGAACTTATATCCTGAGAATAATAGGTGAATTTCACTTAAAATGGAGGTAGTTTTGGTGAACTTGCCGCCCGATGCGGTTGCTCGTTTTTACCTCTCTTGTGTTCGCCACCAGCGTGCTTCGGTCGCAGCCGAACTGGTCCGCCTTGGACGAACGGTTCCATGCCCTGTTCAGCAAGGTCCAAGACAACCCGATGGAGCTCCAGAGCCTTGCGCGGGCCGAGTTGTTCGACGCCCTGGAGGCCGATGATTGCGAAGCTGCGCTCGTTGCGCATTCGCTGCGCATTCGGGCCGCGATGATGCTGCAATTGCCACCCGACGAAACGGATTGGGAATTGACGCTGCCGCCGGGCTGTCGTTTGGAATACCCTCGACTCAATTACGACATCGGGTGCAGGCTCATGGAGGTGGGTCGGTGGGAGGAGGCGCAGGAGCGATTTGGCCTAGCAGCAGAATCGCCCAAGTGGGCCAGCCACGCCTGGAACATGGTCGGCCTCATGCACCATCAAGCCGGCGATTTGAAGGAGGCGTCATCCGCGTGGCAGCGGGCTCATGAAGCTGTTGATGGCCAGCCGAACCCCAGCGTCCTCATCAACTTGGGCCTGGTGCACAGTGCCCAGGGCGACTGGCACGAAGCGTTGCATTGGTTTCAACTCGCCCTCGAGGCGCACAAATGGAACGAGGAGACCCAAGCGTACATGTTTTTGGAGGACATCGAACCGCTCATTTTGCTCAACCTGCTCCGGTCATCGGTGAACGTGAGCGATTCCGTGATTGCAGACCAAACCTGGGCTCAGTTGCGCCCCATCGAATTGATCGATGACCCCATTCGGCAGTTGAGGCCGCAATTGGATTACGCCCTGTGGCGCAACCGACAGGACGTAGTAGAGGGCTTGGTGCACGTGTATGGGCCGCATGTGATGGCCGACACGGCGCACGCCATGGAGCACCTCAACGACCGATTGTTGCTGTTCGACCCGTGGCGGAAAGCCGCAGGGTGGAGCTTGTACCGCGCGTTCGACGTGCTCGCACGAGCAGAGGCGGATGACCGGATGCGGCACACGGTGAGCCAGCAGACCGACAAGGAGACCAAGGCCATCGTGCGCGTAAGCCAGGTCCGATGGATGAACGCTGGGGCGTGGGCGATTTGGGTCCTCTGCACCGTTGCTGCAGCGGGCTTTGCCTTGCGGTGGCGGCATTTCCGAGCTGCCAGGTTGCAGTTGGAATCTTCCGATGATGCTGCGTTGTTCGCTCGGCTGCAAAAGGTCCTGTACTCTGAAAAGGGCGATCGCAGCCGCCAATTGGCCGTGGCTGCACTGGCGCAGCGGCTGGATCGCAAGTCGGGCATGGGCCGAGTTTCCGACGAACAGCTCAGCCGGCTGAATGCCCAGGAGGCGCGGGTACTGGAGTGGATTTTAGAAGGGCGCTCCTCGCAGGAAATCTCGGATTCCTTGAAGGTGACCGTTCAGCGGGTGTACAACATCCGTTCGGGCATTCGTTCGAAATTGGATTTGGCACCTGGCCAAAACTGGGATGCCATCAAAAACGACCGCCATGCGGACTGATTCCCTTCCGTGCCCCGAGGCTTCGTCGGTGGCCGAATTCGTGGCATGCGCCCAGTCGGATTGGGCGGGCCTGCCGTTCGCGGAGCCCTGGAGCCGCGGGTTTGAATGGCGGGAGAGCGATTTGGACGGGATGCGGTTGTGGTATGGGCTGCGCTCGGATTGGGGGGAGCACATCGAGCCGGAATTCGAGGGGATTCACTTGGAAACGGCGGAGTCGGTTTGGGCGTGGTGGTGGGCTGCGGGGCAAGCGCCGTACTTGGTGGTGGGCATTGTCGTTTCCGTCTTGGCGTTGGGCATTGCCTGGTGGGCCTGGCGGCGCGAGTTGCCATCGGCGGCTTCGGGGCATGCGTTTGCGCGGTGGCCGGAGTTGGCGGTGTTGCTGCAGCGGGGGGCTTCGAAGGCGGTTTTGGATGTTGTGATGAGTGACATGCGGGAGCAATTGATTCCAACGCGGGCCGAGAAGGAGCGTTGGCGGTGGTCGGAGTTGAACGAGCGGGAGCAGGAATGCGCGGGATACATCGTTCGGGGTTTGGCCCCCGAAGACGTCGCGCGCATCATGCACTGCACGCCAAAGCACGTTTACAACCTGCGCTCGAACATCCGCAAACGCTTGGCCTTGCCGAAAGACGCGGACCTTGAAGCCACCCTCAGGGCGCGGGCGGACACGTGAACCTGGACTGCCTCCCGCCTGTTAATCGGGCATGGCACACAAAAAGCTTCACCTGCCCGAAAAGGACTGCGCGGCCTGCGGAAGGCCGTTCGCGTGGCGGAAGAAATGGGAAGGGGTTTGGGATGAGGTGAAGTACTGCAGCCAACGGTGCCGTTCGCAGCGCAACGCGGTCCAAGCATGAGCGGCGGGGAGGTGCGCCTCGTGATGGGCGATCAGCTGAACGCCCAGCATTCGTGGTTCGCGGAGCGCGATGACGAGGTGGTGTACCTGATGATGGAGGTGCGCCAGGAAACGGATTACGTGCGGCATCACGTCCAAAAGGTCGTGGCGTTTTTCCTCGCCATGCGCGCCTTTGCCGAAGCGCGGCGCGCCGAAGGGCACCGGGTGCACTACGTGGCGCTCGACGACGGGGAGAACGCCCAAACCATCGAAGGCAACCTGCGGGCGGCGTTGGCGCGCTATGGCACGCAGCGGTGGGCGCACCAGCAAGTGGACGAATGGCGGCTCGACGAGCAGTTCCGGTCGTTGCGCGAGCGGGTCGGGGAGGGGCGCGAGGTGGATTCGGAGCATTTTTTAACGGCGCGCGGGGATTTGGCCCAGCTCTTCGAGGGGAAGAAGACGTACCTGATGGAACGGTTTTACCGCGAGATGCGGAAGCGGCATGGGGTGCTGCTCGACGCGGCGGGCGAGCCCGAGGGCGGCAAGTGGAATTACGATGCCGACAACCGCAGCAAGTGGCCGAAGGGGCACGTGCCGCCGGCGCCGCTGGAGTTCGAGCGGGATGTGCGGCCGGTGGTGGAGTTGTTGGAGCGGAGTGGGGTGGAGGCGCTCGGGGCGGCGGAGCCGTTCGGTTGGGCGGTGACGCGGGAGGAGGCGGAAGCGACGCTGGCGCATTTCGTGGCGGAGTTGCTGCCGCGGTTTGGGGCGTTGCAGGATGCGATGACGACGCAGGGTTGGGCGCTGTACCACAGCCGGTTGAGCTTCGTGATGAACGCGAAGATCCTGCATCCGATGGAGGTGATTCGCGCCGTGGAGGAGGCGTGGCGCGCGGATCCGGAGCGGGTGCCGCTGAACGCCGCGGAGGGCTTCATTCGCCAAATCCTGGGCTGGCGCGAATACGTGCGCGGCATCTACTGGGCCCGCATGCCGGAGTATGCTGAGCTCAATGCACTCGGGGCGGAGCGGGCGATGCCGGCGTGGTTTTGGACGGGGAACACGCGCATGGCCTGCATGCGGCACGCCATCGGCCAAACCCTGCAGCACAGCTACGCCCACCACATCCAACGGCTCATGGTCACGGGCAACTTCGCCCTGCTGGCCGGCCTGCATCCCGACGAGGTCGACGCCTGGTACCTCGGCGTGTACATCGACGCGCTCGAATGGGTCGAAATGCCCAACACGCGCGGCATGAGCCAGTTCGCCGACGGGGGCATCGTGGGAACGAAGCCGTATGCGGCCTCCGCGAATTACATTCAGAAACAGGGCGATTACTGCAGCGGCTGCGCGTACAAGGCGAAGGAGCGCGTGGGGCCGCAGTCGTGCCCGTTGAACAGCTTGTACTGGGATTTTCACGCGCGGAATCGGCCGCTCTTGGAGCCCAATCCGCGCATCGGCATGGTGTACCGGAATTGGGATCGGAAGTCGACCGAGGAGCAGCAGGCCTTGCTGGCGCGCGCCGCCGAAGTGTTGGACCAAATCGAATCGCTATGACCCCTTCCGTCCTCATCTGGTTCCGCAACGACCTCCGCCCGACTGATCACCCTGCGTGGCACGCGGCCTGCGCCTCGGGCCTGCGCCCCATTCCCGTGTTCATCGAGGAACCGTGGCGCACCGAAGCCAGTCCTTGGCTCGACGGTCGCCCCGCCCTCGGCGCCCGCCGCGCGCAATTCGTGGCCGAAAGCGTGCACGCCCTGCAAGAAGCGCTGGGCGGCCTCCTCGTCCGCCGCGGTGAACCCGCCACGGTGCTCGCGGCCCTGGCCGAAGAATACGGCGCGACCCAAGTCCACTGCACCGCCGGCCACGCGCCCTACGAGCGCAACGACGAGGCCGCCGTGGCCGCGCGGCTCGACCTCGTCCGCCACGAGGGCGCCACGCTCCTCCATCCCGACGACCTCCCCTTCGACCTCGCCGACACCCCTGAGGTGTTCACCCGCTTCCGGAATAAGGTGGAACGGAAATGGAAGGTCCGCCCTGCACTGCCCGCCCCCGCAGTCGCCGTCGACGTGCCGAAGGAAGCCCAAGCGGTGACGGCGAAGGAACCCGTCGATGCGCGTTTGGCCTTGACCTACGAAGGCAGCCACCAAGCCGCCCGCGCCCGCCTGCACCACTACCTCGACGGCACGCGCGCCCTCTCCACGTACAAGGAAACCCGCAACGGCCTCATCGGCGCCGATTACAGCTCCAAGTTCAGCCCGTGGCTCGCCTCCGGTGCCCTCGGTCCGCGCGAAACCTACGAGGCGATCCGCGCCTACGAGGCCCAACACGGCGCCAACGACAGCACCTACTGGCTCGTCTTCGAACTCCTGTGGCGGGACTACTTCGCCTTCGTCGCACGGCAATTCGGCCCCCGCCTCTACGCCGGTTCGGGCCTGCGCGCCGCCGCGCCGCCTCCCCCATGGAATTCCCGCGCGCGCACCGCATTCGACCGCTGGAGCCGCGGGGCCACCGGCCAGCCCTTCGTCGACGCTTGCCTCCACGAACTCAACGCCACGGGCTTCCTCTCCAACCGCGGCCGCCAAGTCGCCGCCTCGTACCTCGTCCACGACCTCGGCGTGGACTGGCGCGCCGGCGCCGCATGGTTCGAACACCACCTCATCGACCACGACCCCGCCTCCAATGCCGGCAACTGGCTCTACATCGCAGGCCGCGGCAACGACCCCCGCCCGGTGCGCCGCTTCAATCCCGAAGGCCAAGCCGAACGCTACGACCCCGACGGCGCCTACCGCGACCTCTGGGTATAAAAAATCCCCGGCGCCACGCGGGCACCGGGGATTCCATGAAATTGCTGGATGTCAGTGCGAAGCGAGGTATGCGGCAACCCCAGAAGGCGTTGCATCCATCGCTTCCTTGCCCTCACCCCAGTTGGCGGGGCAAACTTCGCCGTTCTCCTCCACGTGGCGCAACGCATCGACCATGCGCATGGCTTCGTCCACGTTCCGTCCGAGCGGCAAGTTGTTCACGAGCTGGTGCTGAACGACGCCGTTCTTGTCGATCAAGAACAAACCGCGGTACGCCACCAAATCATTCGTCGCCGACAAGTTGCCTTCTTCGTCATACTCGTACTCGCCGGTCAAGACGTCGAAGTTCGTCGAAATGG
This sequence comes from Bacteroidia bacterium, assembly GCA_030427925.1. GTDB lineage: Bacteria > Bacteroidota > Bacteroidia > Flavobacteriales_D > Sanyastnellaceae > JALQTD01. The sequence goes on from JAUICJ010000024.1 coordinate 6,534, forward strand.
TCTTGTTCGCGTCAGCAACGATCGGGTACTTGATGCCCTGAATGCCGCCCTTGTCCTTGGGGATGCCGAGGTACGCGTGGTGCGACTCAGCGGTGTCCGTTGAGCACGCGACCACAGCCACGTCACGCGACTCGAAATCGGCGAGGCGCTCGTTGAACGCGTGCAATTCGGTCGGGCAGACGAACGTGAAATCCTTCGGGTAGAAGAAGAACACGACGTACTTCTTGCCGAGGTACTGGTCCAACGAGAAGTTGTCTACGATGTTTCCGTCCACTACTGCGGGCGAAGAAAAGTGGGGGGCCTTGCGGCCGACAAGTACTGCCATGGTCGGTAGTTTTGATGTGGTTTCGGGTGCAAAGATAAGGTCCTTAACACAGCCGCAGGAGTGCGGGCGTATCTTCGGGCCGTGGGAAAAACAGCAGCAGCGAAAGAAAGGTTCATCAACCGCGAATTGAGTTGGTTGTCCTTCAATCATCGGGTGCTTCAGGAGGCGTCCTCGGAGGGCGTGCCCCTCATTGAGCGGGTGCGCTTCCTCGGCATCTTTTCGAACAACTTGGACGAGTTTTTCAGGGTGCGCGTCGCGAACTTGATGCGGGCGGCGCTCATCGGCAAGAAGACGACGACGACGCTGGGCTTCGACGTGAACGAGACGTTGGCGGAGGTGAGCACGAAGGTGGTGGAGCTGCAGGCGGAGTACAACCGCGTGTTTGCCCAGTTGGAGCGCGCGCTGAAGCGGGAAGGGGTGCATTTCGTGAACGAAGGCCAAATCAATGCCGAGCAAGCCGAATTCGCCACCGCCTACTTCACCTCCAAGGTCCGCCCGACCCTCGTGCCGGTCATGGTCGGGGGCGGGACGAAGTTCCCGGATTTGAAGGACGGCACGCTGTACCTCGCGGTGGGACTGCAGGGCACGAAGGGCGAGGAGGGCACGCGCTATGCGGTGATTGAAGTGCCGGCCCACCTGCCGCGGTTTTTGGTCCTCCCCTCGTCCGAAACGGGTGAGTACGTCATGTTCATTGAGGACGTGATCCGCCTTGAACTCCGGCGCATCTTCGCTCTCTTCGAGCCCGAGCACGTGTTCGCGCACGCCATCAAAGTCACGCGCGATGCGGAAATCGACATGGACGACGACCTCAGCCGCTCCTTGATGGAGAAAATGTCGCGGGGCATCGCGCGTCGGAAGAAGGGGCATTACGTTCGGTTCCTGTACGACGCGGAAATGCCGCAGGAAATGCTGCAGTTCGTCAAGCGCCGCTTGAAGGTGGGTGACACGGAGAACGTGATTGCGGGGAGCCGCTACCACAACCGGAAGGACCTGATGGGCTTCCCGGATTTTGGGCGGAAGGACTTGGTGTTCCCGCCGCAGCCGCCGGTGGCGCATCCGCTTTTGGCCCATAAAACCAGCCTGTTGGACCAAATCCAAAAGCGCGACCTGCTCCTCCATTACCCCTTCCAGCGCTTCAGCTACGTGGTGGACATTCTGCGCGAAGCGGCCATCGATCCCTCCGTGGAAAGCATCCGCATCAACCTCTACCGTGTAGCTCACAACTCGCAGGTAATCAATACGTTGGTGAACGCGGCGCGCAACGGCAAGGAAGTCCAAGTGGTCATGGAACTGGCGGCGCGATTCGACGAGCGCCACAACATCAAGGTGTCCAACGTGTTGCAAGAAGCGGGCGCGACGGTGGAATTCGGAGTGAGCGGCCTGAAAGTGCACTCGAAGGTCTTCCTCGTGGCCCGTCGCAAGGGGAAAAGGCGCGAGCTGTTCGCCCACATCGGAACGGGCAATTTCCACGAGAAAACCGCGGGCATCTACGGCGACGTTTCGCTCTTGACGGCCGATCCGAGCATCACGTCGGAGGTGGAGCGGTTGTTCAGTTTCTTCAGCAACAACTACGAGCGACCGGTGTTCCGCCACCTCATCGTGAGTCCGTATGGGACGCGCCGGCGTTTTTCGCGCCTCATCGATCGGGAAATGACCTTGGCGCTGATGGGCAAAGAGGGGCGCATCACGCTGAAATTGAACAACTTGGTCGATTCGGAGATGATCGAGAAGCTGTATGACGCGAGCCAAGCCGGGGTGCGCGTCACCTTGCTCGTCCGCGGCATTTGTTCGCTCATTCCGGGGGTGCCGGGCATGAGCGAGAACATCGTGGTGCGGAGCATTGTGGGGCGGTACTTGGAGCACGTGCGCTTGCTGGTGTTCGGCAACGACGGGAAGCCGGAGATGTACATTTCGTCGGCGGATTGGATGACCCGGAACCTGGACCGGCGGGTCGAAGTGAGCGTGCCGATCCGGGATCCGATGCTGCAATCGGAGCTCGCTCAGTACCTGGATTTGCAGTTGCGCGACACGGTGAAAGCGCGGGCCATCGATGCTTCGATGGAGAACCGTCCCATCAAGGCGCGCAGGGGCGCAAAAGCCGTGAATGCCCAGGAGGAGACGTACGCTTGGTACCGGGATCGGGCCGATCGCATTCCTTGACCGACGCTACGATTCGTTTCCTTACCTTGAGGCGGAAAGAACGGGCGGATGAAGTTTGGCGCAATTGATATCGGTTCCAATGCAGTTCGGCTGCTCGTGGAAGAAGTGCGGAGGAAGCCCTCGGGGCGGGTGCACGTGGAGAAAGTGAGTTTCACCCGGGTGCCTTTGCGCCTCGGGGACGACGTATTCGAAACGGGAACCATCGGCCCGGAGAAATCCGCGGCCCTTGTGAAAACCATGAAAGCCTTTTGGTACCTCATGGACGTTCATGGCGTGGAAAATTACAAGGCGTGCGCGACCAGTGCCATGCGGGAAGCCGAGAACGGCAAGGAGTTGCGCGCGTGGGTGAAAAAGAAGGCCAACATCGAAATCGACATCATCGACGGCAAGGAAGAGGCGGACTTGATTTTCGGGGGCTTCACCACGGTCTCGGGGTTGGGCGCCAGCGACGACTTCCTGTACATCGACGTCGGCGGAGGGAGCACCGAAATCACCTTGATCCGCAGCGGTTTGCGCCTGCGTTCCCAAAGCTTCAAACTCGGCACCGTCCGGTCCCTCAAAGGCCGGATTCCCGACGGCGAATGGGATGCCGTCGAAGCCTTCGTTTCGCAGGTCACCGACCCATCGGATTCGTTGCTGAGCATCGGGACGGGCGGCAACATCAACCGGCTCCACCGCCTCGCGGGCGGAGCGCGGTTCGAACCCATTTCTCGCGATCGCCTCCAAGAGGTGCACGAACTCGTCACGTCGTTGACGTACGAGGAGCGCATGGAGCAGCTCGGCATGAAACCGGACCGAGCGGACGTCATCGTTCCCGCAGGCGAGATTTACCTCCGCGTGATGGCCTTGGCAGGCAGCGAGCACATTTTGGTCCCCAAGGTCGGCCTGTCCGATGGCATGATCCTCGCCCAGTTCGCTGAGTGGGAAGCCCTGAACGTCCAACATTGAACGCACGAAAAAGGGCGACCGCGAGGCCGCCCTTTTTCATGCAGAGATGTTCTTGATCAGAGCTTGTCCTTCAGGAAGTTATCCACTTCGAAGGCGCGTTCTGGCTTCAGGACGATTTTCCCCTCCTTGTCCAGCAAGAAGTACGTCGGCGTTGCCGTGACTTTGTAGGCTTCGACCACGGGGCTGTTCCAGGCCTCCAGTTGGCTCACTTGCGGCCACGTCATGCCCTTTTCTTCGATGGCCGCCGTCCACGTCTTTGCGCTTTGGTCGAGGCTGACGCCGATGACTTCGAAGCCCTTGTAATTGTACTTCGCGTACATCGGCCCCACGTACGGCATTTCTTGCTCGCACTTGTGGCACCAAGAGGCCCAAAACATCACCAACGTGTACTTGTTTTGGGAGCACGTTTTCATCAAGTCGATGACGTTGCCTTGGGGCGTGGCAATGGCGAAGTTGGGCGGGGTGTTGCCGACTTGCAGGTTGATGATGCCTTGCGCGCGGATGCGGATGGCGTCGCTGAGGTCCGCGCCGCAGTCCTCGTCGAAAATGTAATTGTCGAGGATGTACTGACAAATCGTCTCCTTGCCCGTGTTGTAGAATCCTTCGAGCATGCTGTACAGGGCGCTTTCGAGGGTGACCGGGTTGGGCTCGAAGTGGGCTTTCACCATGTCGATGCAGGCGAGGAACCCGCTGTCCGTCCCTTTGCTGTAGGTCACCATGAACTGCTGGATGCGGTCGCTGATGGCCATGCTCCGCATCGCGCTGTTGTCGAGCGGGTCGAGGTCTTCGAAGAACCGGCTTTGGTTGTCGGGGTACTTCGGGTTCTTCCAGGTCATGAGTTTGGCCAAATACGTATCCGGATACTGGCCGATGAGCGTGTGCTGCTTCTTGACGAGCTCGAGCTCCTTGTCGGCAATCTGCTGCTCCACCCGAGCGCGGAAGGCGCCCGCGTCGGCGAGGCTCTTGCGGAGTCCGCGGATGGCGTTGCGGTTCTGGGTTTCTTCGGTTTGGTAGTCCCAGTAGCCGGTGTTTTCGGGGCTGTTGGGGGAGGTTTTCTGACCGGAGAGGCGGTTCGTGCTGAAGTTGAAGGTCACTTCCGATTCGTCCGGGTTGAGGATGATTTCCGTCGCGTTCTTGTCGTCGTTGAGGGCCAACGTGTAGACGCCGCGAGAGACTTCGAGGCGCTTGAATTCAAAGGCGCCTTCTTTCAAGGGGGTGCGGGCGAGTTCGGATTTGTTCCGGCCTTCCATGACGTACAGGATAACCTGTCCTTCGGTGGCGCGGGCGATGGTGCCGTTGATGGTCATCTTGCCCGTTGCATCCCCGGCGTTGCGCTCGGTGATGCCGTTCTTGTGCTTCGAGGAGGCCACATCGGTTTGGGCGGTGGAGGCCGGAGCCGCAGCAGCCGCGGTGGTTTCCGTGGCCGGAGCCGAGCCGTTGTCCGATCCGCCGTTGGACGGGCTTCCGCATGCAGCAAGGGCCAAGGCGAGGGTCAAGGTCGAGAACGTCATCATTTTCATCTGAAAAGAGGTTTGGCCCAAATTTAAGCAACGCAACGGGGAACACCGCACGGGAAGCGGCATGCTTTGCGTATCTTCACCTTTCCAAACGATTGCGCAATGGACAGAAATACGGCCCTTACCTTGCTCGGTGTGGATCCGGATACCACCCATGAGGAGCTGATGGATAAACTGGATGCGGAGACGTTTTCCGTGCGCGATCACTTCATCCGCCAACCCGTCATCCCGGCGCTGTTTCGGTCGCGGGTGGACCGGTTGATGCAGCTCAGCGACATCGCCAACACGTTGGGCATTCAGCCGCTCGGCTCTCCCGTTCAGTTGCCTGAGTTGATGCCGATGGCGGGTGGGGCGTTGGAGCTTGCCGAGACGCATTTGGAGAACTTGTTGCGGTTGCGGACGTCCATGGCGGGTACGTTGGATCCGGACGTGTTGGCGCGGTTTGGGACGACGATGAGTTCGTTGCAAGCGCGGTACATGGCGGCGTTCGTCGAGGCAACCGAAGCGTTGCCCGGGGTGGCAGGGGAGGTGGAGGAAATTCCAGCTCGGGAGGAATGCCCGTGGGATGAATTGCTGGCGGAGCTGCGAACGGAGGGCAAGCAGGCCTATCCGAAGCTCAAGCGCGAACGGGACCGCATGATCCGGCTGCTCGACCGGGAAGTCGCGGGCTGAAATTCATTCCCTTCCGAGGGCCACGATGGGGTCGAGGGCGGCGGCTTGTTTTGCCGGATAATACCCGCTCACGAAGCTCGTCACCAACGAAAGCAAAACGCCCAAGGCCATCCAATTCCACGGAATGACGAACGGCGTTTCGAGGTAGTTCGCCACCACGTTGCCGACGGCAATGCCGAGCACGATGCCCGCCAGCCCGCCGAGTTGGCCGATGACCATGACTTCGATGAGGAATTGGGCGCGAATGGCCTTCGGGGTGGCGCCCAGCGATTTCCGCACGCCGATCTCGCGCGTCCGTTCGGCGACGCTCACGAGCATGATGTTCATCAGGCCGATGCCCGCGCCGAAGAGGGTGATGATGCCGATGGCCGTGGCCGCGAGGGTGATGCCGGTGATGGCTTCCTCGAGGGTGCCCACGAGCGCGTTGCTCTGTTCAATAACAAAGGAGTTGGGGGCGCCAGGGGCGTCGCGTCGGATGGTGCGGAAGTCGCCGAGTGCGCGGTCGGCTGCGGCGTCGATTTGGTCCAAATCGTGCACCCGACAGGTGATGGTGTAACTCCGTCCTTCGTCGGAAAACTGCCGACGCGCCGCCGTAGCGGGCACCATGCATTGTTTATCTTGGCTCATGCCAAAGGCCTGTCCGCGCGCGGCCAGCACGCCCACCACCGTGTAGCGCGTCGACCCGACTGAAATCTCCTGGCCGATGGGGTCTTCCCAAGGTTGGAAGAGCTGTTCAATCAATTCCGGTCCACACAAGGCCACGGCGCGGGCGTTGCTCACGTCATCGGCGTTGACATCGCGCCCTTGCGCCACTTCAAACCCGCTGATGGTCAGGTAATGCTCATCGATTCCGAGGACTTGGATGTTCGGGTCCGTCTGCTCATCCGCTCGGCTCAACACGGCCGAACCCGAGCCAAACAGCGAATACGACGCCACCCAATCCGGGTGGTCCATTTCCAAGAAAGCCTGCACCTCCCTGAACCGGATCGGGTCGCTTTGCACGACGCGGCGGCCCCGGTTCATTCCGCCGCTCGTCGCTTGCCGAATCGTAAACGATTGCGTTCCGAGCGACGCGAATTGCTGCGTGATGTTCGCCTCCAGTGAACTCGTGGCGGTGGTCATGCTGATGAGCGCGGTGATGCCCAGGCCGATGATGCCGATGGTCAATCCCGTGCGCAGCGCGTTGCCCCGAATGGAGCGCAACGCCACAATGACCTGTTCCCGAAGCAGAGCGCGCGTCATGATGCGAAGGTACTGCTTACCTTTGCGCCGAACAGCAAAAAATACCACTGCGCCATGACCTTTGATTTGGAGATGATTCGCGAGGTGTACAGCCAATTCCCCAAGCGGGTGGCTGCTGCACGTGAGTTGACCGGTAAGCCGCTGACGTTGGCGGAAAAAATCCTCTACACCCACCTGTGGGACGGCACGACGGATCGGCCGTACGAGCGGGGAGCGGACTACGTGGATTTTGCTCCAGACCGGGTGGCGATGCAGGATGCGACGGCCCAAATGGCGTTGCTCCAATTCATGCAAGCCGGAAAGGCCCAAGCCGCCGTTCCCTCCACCGTTCACTGCGACCACCTGATCCAAGCAAAAGTCGGTGCAAACACCGACCTCCAAGAGGCCATCAACAAGAACAACGAGGTCTACAACTTCCTCGAATCGGTCTCGAACAAGTACGGCATCGGTTTCTGGAAGCCTGGTGCGGGCATCATCCACCAAGTCGTCCTCGAGAACTATGCGTTCCCAGGCGGCATGATGATCGGCACCGACTCGCACACGGTGAACGCGGGCGGCCTCGGCATGGTCGCTGTCGGCGTGGGCGGGGCGGACGCGGTGGACGTGATGGCGGGCATGCCTTGGGAGCTCAAGTTCCCCAAGCTCATCGGCATCAAGCTCACGGGCAAACTCAGTGGCTGGACCACGCCAAAGGACGTCATCCTCAAAGTGGCGGGCATCCTCACGGTAAAGGGCGGAACGGGCTGCATCGTCGAGTACTTCGGCGAGGGGGCCGAGTCCATGAGCTGCACCGGGAAAGGCACCATCTGCAACATGGGCGCGGAAATCGGCGCCACGACGTCGACCTTCGGCTACGACGAAAGCATGGCGCGCTACCTCGAGGCCACGGGCCGCAAGGACGTCGCCGAACTCGCGAACGGCATCCGCGAGCACCTCACCGGTGACGCCGAGGTCTACGCAAACCCCGAACAGTACTTCGATCAAGTCATCGAAATCAACCTCAGCGAGTTGGAGCCGCACGTGAACGGACCCTTCTCGCCGGATTTGGCCACCCCCATCAGCGAAATGAAGGCGGCTGCCGAAGCGAACGGTTGGCCCACCTCCATCGAATACGGCCTCATCGGCTCGTGCACCAACTCGAGCTACGAGGACATCAGCCGCGCGGCCTCCATCGCCCAACAAGCTGTGGCACAAGGCATCGAGGCGAAGGCCACCCTGACCGTGACCCCCGGTTCCGAGCAAGTGCGCTACACCATTGAGCGCGACGGCTTCATCGACCTCTTCCAGCAAATCGGAGGCGAAGTCTTCGCCAACGCGTGCGGACCGTGCATCGGCCAATGGGCGCGCGCCGGTGCGGAGAAGCAAGAAAAGAACAGCATCGTTCACAGCTTCAACCGCAACTTCGCGAAGCGTGCGGATGGCAACCCGAACACCCACGCCTTCGTGGCATCGCCGGAACTCGTGACGGCCATGGCCCTCGCCGGTGATTTGACCTTCAATCCGATGAAGGACACCTTGACGGCAAAGGACGGCTCGGCGGTGATGCTTGCCGAACCGACGGGCGACGAATTGCCGAGCAAAGGATTCGCGGTGGAAGACGCGGGCTACCTCGCTCCAGCTGAAGACGGCAGCAGCGTTCAAGTGGTGGTCAACCCCGACAGCGAGCGCTTGCAGTTGCTCGATCCATTCCAGCCTTGGAATGGGGAGAACATCACGGGCGCGCGGTTGCTCATCAAAGCCGCGGGCAAGTGCACGACCGACCACATTTCCATGGCGGGACCTTGGTTGCGCTACCGGGGACACCTCGACAACATCGCGAACAACACCTTGACCGGCGCGGTCAACGCGTTCGGCGGTGCAGTGAATGCGGTGAAGAACCAGCTCACGGGCGAAGTCGGTGAGGTGCCAGCGGTTCAGCGGGCTTACAAGGCCGCGGGCGTTCCCACGGTGGTGGTGGGCGACTGGAATTACGGGGAAGGCAGCTCGCGCGAACACGCGGCCATGCAGCCGCGTCACCTCGGCGTCACTGCGGTGCTCGTGAAGTCGTTTGCTCGCATCCACGAAACCAACTTGAAGAAGCAGGGCATGCTCGCGCTGACCTTCATCAACGAGTCGGACTACGAGAAGATCCAGGAGGCGGACGTGTTCAATTTCGTGGACCTCGCTTCGTTTGCCCCAGGCAAGCCGCTCACCCTTGAGCTCGTCCACGCGGACGGCAGCAGCGAACAGATCACGGTGAACCACAGCTACAACGAGCAGCAAATCGGCTGGTTCCGTGCGGGATCCGCTTTGAATCTCATCAAGCAACAAGAAGCTTGATTTGGGCGTCTTGAACCCAACTATGATGAACATGAAAGCAACACTTCGATTGGCAGGCTTGGCTTGGGCTTGCACCTTGGTCACCTCGGCGGCCTTCGGTCAGCAGTATCAGAGCATCGTGAAAATGAACCCGTTCGGGTTGTTCACGGGGCAGTACATGATCGGTTATGAGCACATGTTGAACGACCAAATGTCCGTGCAGTTGATGCCGGGTTTCATCTCGTCCAACGGCGAGCAAAACTCGTCGCTCGGCGCGTACAACAACCGACTCGAGCGTTCGAAGACGGGATTCATTGTGATTCCGGAGTTCCGCTACTACGTCTCACCGGATGCAACCGGAGCGCCGCACGGGCTCTACTTGGCGGCCTTCGTTCGTTATTTGTCAGCGAAGTGGGATTGGAACGACGTGCGCGACGAAGGGTACACCTATTACGATGACGTGACGGGGACCACGCTGGAAGGCTCGGCCGACGTTTCGCGCGACGACCAACGCGACGTCATCGGCGGGGGCATCACCATCGGCTATGCTTACTACACTTCGGGTGGGGCAATGGTGGAAGCATTCATCGGTCCGCAGTTCAAGAGCGTGAGCTTCACCCGCAACTACCTCTCTGAGGACATCAGTTCGGTGGAGCAGGGCGATGTGTACTTCGGTCAGAAGTACATCGACGCGTCGTTGGGCGGTGCGGAGAATTCGGGCATGGGATTGCGCTTCGGGGTGAACATCGGCTTCGGCTTCTAATTCATCCGCGCCATGCGCGAAGGAACGGTCTGGCATGGGGGAACGGGCGCAACGCTGATCCTCCGGCCGGACCGTTCTGCGTTCATGCCGTCCGAGGGGGCGTTGCTGGTGGCCGACGTGCACCTGGGAAAGGCGGGGCATTTTCGGCGGAACGGCATGGCCGTGCCCAAGGGCGTGAATGCAGCGACGCTGGATCGGCTGTCAAAGGCCCTCCGTGCCACGGGCGCTCGGACCCTCGTGGTGCTGGGGGACTTGTTTCACAGCGAGCACAACGCGGAGTGGGAGGGGTTCGTTCGGTGGCGGCATGCAGCCCCGTTGGATCGGGCGGTGTTGGTGCAAGGAAACCACGATGTGTTGGCTCCGAGCGATTGGAGGGCGGCTGGATTGGACGTAACCGAAAGGTGGGATGCGGGGGGATTGACCTGTACCCACGAGCCCGAAGATTGGAAGGAGGGGTTCGACGTGCATGCGTGTGGGCACGTTCACCCGGGCGTGAGGTTGCAGGGGGCGGGCCGGCAGGCGCTGACGGCCGCATGTTGGTGGCATTCCGCTCCCTTTACGCCCCGCGAGCGGCTCGTGTTTCCTGCCTTCGGCGGTTTCACGGGAAATCACCGCATCGAACTGGGCCCCACGGATGCCGTTTACATCCCCGCAGGCCAACACGTCATCAAAAAAGGGAGGTGAGTTCAGTCGATGTTGACGACGAAGCTCCCGCTGAATGGAATTTCGAAGCCGACGGGATTGCCGTTGACGGCTTCCTTGAGCAGCATTTGGAAAGTCACGCTTTCCGTTCCGCCAAGGAAGGCCGGGGTCGGCGTAATGACCGCGTTGGTGGCCACAAAATCGCGGACCGGAAAGAACTCGTCGCCCTGGTTGATTTCCTGCATGCCATGGACGATGCCGTCGTCCGGGATGTAGAACACCGGACGGTTGATCGAATCGAATTCCAAGGTCACCGTGAAGTCGTGAGCCGGTGCATGCGATTCCACAAGTTCCAGTGTGCGCATGTCGGCCACGAGGTGGTACCGGCGCGAGAGCGGCTCGAGGGAATCCCACACCACGGCTTCCGCCATCTTCAGTGGGAACGACTGGCCATTCAGCGTGATCGCTCCGCACTCGCAGTTGTACACCGGGTTGATGAACTCGGGGCTTTCGTAACAGCTGCTCAGGCCGACGGCCGCGGCGATGCTCAGGGTGAGGGCGATTCGCTTCATTTCGACGAGGTTTGCCGGCTAAGATAGCATTTCCACCGGGATTTAGCGCGTCAGCGGATAGGCCAAATACGCCTCGCTCCGCCCCACGAATTCCCACAACTCCCGCGTCCACCCTTCAAAGGCGGCATCCACCTCCGCGGCGTCTGCCCCCAACACGCGCTGGAACTCCGCCGTGCCGGCCAGCTTGTCGAAAAAGTTCGGGCTTTGGACCCACCCGGAGATGGGGTGCTCTTCAAACGCATCCAGCACCATCCGCAGATCGAATCCCGAAGGGGCATCCAACCACTCCGCCCCGAGCGTCCTGAGGTCGCGCCCCGTGCATCGCATTCCCTCGTGCTTCGGATGCGGCGCCGCTCCTGGAATCGGCACGGGCGTGAACGCAAAGCTCGAATCGGGGAATCCCGGCGAACCGATCGCCTCGAAGGGAAAGGGCGTCCCGCGCCCCACGCTCATCACCGTCGGCTCGAAGAGGCAGAGGGAGGGATAGAGGGCGATGGCGCTGGCCGTGGGGAGGTTGGGGCTCGGGGGGACGGGCGGATCCCAGCGGTCGCTGTGCACCCAGCCCCGGCAGGGAATCACCGTCAACGCGCAGTGCAGGGAATCGGGCAGCCAGTGCTCCCCGTTGATCATTTGGCCCACCTCACCGAGCGTCAGCCCATGCACCATCGGCACGGGCAGCTGGCCCACGAAGGACGTCAACTCCGGCTGCAACATCGGCCCGGCCACGTGGTGCCCATGCGGATTCGGGCGGTCCAAAACGACCACCGCCGCCCCCGCCTCCGCAGCCGCCTCCATGACGAGGGCGAGCGTGCTCAAATACGTGTAAAACCGGGCCCCCACGTCCTGGATGTCGAACACGATGGTCCGCACGTCCGCGAGGTCTTCCGGGCGCGGTTTCCGCCGGTCCCCGTGCAACGAAACGATGGGCAAGCCCGTGCGCGGGTCGTGGCCGTCTTCGATGTGCGCCCCGTTGGCGGCATCCCCCCGGAACCCGTGCTCCGGCGCAAACACCTTCCGCACGTTGACCCCCAAGGCCAACAACGTATCGACCAAATGCGTCGGCCGCTCCCGCACATCCGCCTGCAGCACCGACGTCGCATTCGCCACCACGGCCACGCCCCCGCGCCCGAGGAGCGGCACCAGTGCCTTCAGCTGCTCGTTCCCCAACACGACCCGCCGCGGCGGCTGCGTCCGTTCGGGCAGGTGCAATTCGGCGGCCGTTTCCCGCGCAATCCACGGCGCAGCGGGCTCCTGCTGGGCGAGGCCGCACCCGCACCACCCGACCAAAACAGCGACTTTCCAAAGCTTCATCGCCCCGAAGTTAGGCCGATTTCTGCGCGTAACTTGCGGCCGATGAACTTGCCCCGACACATCGCTGCGCGCATGGCCCGAACCGACGCACGGGCCTCGTGGTCCCGGCCGGTGGTGCGCATTGCCACGGCGGGGGTCGCCCTCGGCATCGCGCTGATTATTGTGGCCACCGCGGTGGTGGAGGGGTTCCAGCACGAGGTGAGGGAGTTGGTGGTGGGGTTTGGGGCGCATGTGCAGGTGCTCTCGACGGACCCTACGGCCCGGAGCATCCGGCTCGATGAGGCGGTGGCTTCCGATTTGTCGGCTGCGCCCGGCGTGCGGCGCGTCCAGCCGTTCTACACGCTGCCGGGCATCCTCGAAACGAAGGAGGACCATGAAGGTGTGGTGGTGAAGGCCGTGGGGGAGGGGCTGTCGTTCGAATTGTTGGAACGGTCGATGCTGGCGGGGCGGATTGCGTTGGCGGGGGATTCGGTGGTGGTGAGCGGGCCGCAGGCGCGGGAGTTGCAGCTGGAAGTGGGGGATGCGGTGCGGCTGTATTTGGTGGCGGACGATGAGGTGCCGCGGCCGCGCCGAATGGGGGTGGCGGGCATCTACGAAACGGGGCTGTACGAATTCGATCGGGAGTTCGTGTTCACGCCGGTTGAGGCGGTGACGCGCTCAGCGGGTTGGGGCTTGGAAGCGCAAGGGGCCGCGGTCGAGGGGGCGTTTGAAGCGTTCGGTTACGGGACGGATCCCGGGCGGTGGTCGTGGTCCAGTTCGGATCCCGCATGGCATGCGGTGGTGAGTCGGTGGCGCGGCCCCGGACCGCATCCGGCCCCGGCATTGCCAGAGGCTCCGTTCGAAGCGGTCTTCAGCGAGCGCGCAGAGCCGGCTCACAAAACCGCCGACACCGTTCGGTTCACCCCCACCGACACCGGCTGGGTCGCGCGATCGGCAGGAGGCGGTGCGCGGTTTCATGCTTCCGGCTACGAGGTCTACCTCGACGGGTTCGACGGGCTGTGGCAAGCCGACGAGGCGCTGTACAGCGCGCTTCCGCTGGGGTGGACCACGAAGACCGTCATCGAGCAGTCGCCGGAGATGTTTTCGTGGCTCGGAATGCTGGATTTGAACGTGGAAATCATCATCGGTCTGATGGTGCTGATTTCCATCATCAACATGGCCTCGGCACTGCTCATCATCATCTTGGAGCGCACGGCGATGGTGGGCCTGCTCAAGGCGTTGGGCTTGTCCGATGGTGCCGTGGTGCGCATTTTTGTTTGGCATGCGGTGCGGATCCTCGGGTGGGGGTTTTTGTGGGGGAATGTGCTCGGCTTGGGTTTGGCCTGGGGACAAACCGCAACCGCCCTCATCCACCTCGACCCCGCCGCGTATTACGTCGACACGGTGCCCATCCGCTTGAACGCGCTCCGGATCGCGGGCATCGAAGCGGGCGCTTTCGTCGTGTGCACGGTGGCGCTCGTCCTCCCCGCTTGGGCATCGGCTCGCATTCAGCCCGCTTCAGCGCTGCGGTTTCGCTGAGTTGGGCTTGGGCGAACGGGGCTGCTTTGGGCGGCGCTGGGAAAGGCACGCGGTGCAGTCCGTGCGGGTGAATGTTGTTTCGGTTTTGATTGAATTTGGCTTGCTCCCTTCTGGGACAAACCCCGGACGCGCCCTACCTTCGCATCCACATTTTTTGCACCATGGCCCACCCCTCACGCGTCTACGACAACATCCTGCAAACCATCGGCGACACCCCGATGATTCGGCTGAACCGCATCGCAGAAGACTTGCCGTGTGAGGTCTGGGCGAAGGTGGAATACTTCAATCCGGGGCACAGCGTGAAGGACCGGATGGCGCTCCAAATGATCGTGGACGCCGAAGCCCGCGGCGACATCCAACCGGGCGGAACGATCATCGAATGCACGAGCGGCAATACGGGGATGGGATTGGCTTTGGCCTGCTCCGTGAAAGGGTACCAGCTGATCTGCACGATGAGCGACAAGCAGTCGAAGGAGAAGATCGACATCCTGCGGGCGATGGGAGCGGAAGTGCACGTGTGCCCGACGAACGTCAGCGCCGACCACCCGGACAGCTACTACAGCGTGGCGAAGCGGCTGAACGAGTCCATCGAGAATTCCTTTTGGTGCAACCAGTACGACAACCTCTCGAACAGCGAAGGGCACTACCGGACGACGGGCCCTGAGATCTGGGCCCAAACCGAAGGCCGCATCACCCACTTCGTCGTGGGCGTGGGCACTGGCGGGACCATCAGCGGCACCGGGCGCTACCTCAAGGAGCAAAACCCGGACATCCAACTCTGGGGCATCGACTCCTACGGGAGCGTGCTGAAGAAGTACCACGAAACCGGGGAATTCGACGAGTCCGAAATCTATTCGTACATCACCGAAGGCGTGGGCGAGGACATCCTGCCCGCCAACGTCGACTTCGGCCTGATCGACCGGTTCGAGAAGGTGACGGACAAGGACGGCGCGTTGGCCGCCCGTGAGCTCGCCCGCACCGAAGGCCTGTTCCTCGGCTACTCCTGCGGTTCCACCTTCCAAGGACTGCGGCAGCTGAAGGACGAGCTCAAGCCGACCGACGTGGTGGTGTGCCTGTTCCACGACCACGGTTCGCGCTACGTCGGGAAGGTGTACAACGACGACTGGATGCGGAGCCACGGTTGGCTCTGAGCGGATTCTCTGGGTAGTGTCAAAAGCCCCGCTTGGGGTTGTGTGACTTCAGTCACATTCCGAAATTTGCTGCATGACGGCGTTTTCGGAATTGGTGGCGGCGACGGAGTCGGATTTGGCGACGACCTTGGGCGGATTTCGCGAGGAGGGTCGGCGCATTTACGCGACCTCGTCGTTCCAAACCCAAAGCGTTCCGTTGCTGCACCTGCTCTCCCAGCACGCCGGCGTGTCGGTGGTCCTGATCGATACGGGCTACTTGTTCCCCGAGACGTACGATTTTGCTCATGACTTGCAAGGGCGGCTCGGGTTCGACCTCAAGCAGGTCCGCAGCACGCGCACGTATGCCGAACAGTGCACGTCGTCTGGGGCGCTCCTGCATACCCGCGACGTGGATGCGTGCTGCCGCTTGAACAAGGTGGAGCCGATGGAGTCGTTGCTCAGGCCGGGGGATGTTTGGATCAGCGGAATTCGGGCGGACCAAACCGCCACCCGCGCCAGCAAACCCCGCCTCGAAACCGACGACCGCGGCATCCTGCGGTACCACCCGATGCTGAAGTGGACCGCCCGCGACATCTACCAGTACCTCCGCGAACACGGCCTGCCGAAGCACCCCCTCGAATCCGCGGGCTACCTGAGCATCGGCTGCCTCCCTTGCACCCGCAAGTGGGACGGTTCCGACGCCCGCTCCGCCCGTTGGGAAGGCAGTTCGAAAACCGAGTGCGGCTTGCACACCAACACCCCATGAACGTATTCATCACCGGCGGAGCCGGTTACATCGGCACCGCCCTGTGCGACGCCCTCGATGCCCGGCCCGAAATCGACCAAATCACCGTATTCGACGCGCTGGCTCGCGGCGATCGGCGGTTCTTCCTGCGCTCCGAACCCTATCGAAAAGTCCGATTCGTGCACGGCAACGTGCTCGACGGCCGGCAGGTGGAGCAGGCAAGTCGGGGCCACGACGTCGCCGTGCATTTGGCCGCCTTCGTTGACGAGCCGTACCACCACAGCCAGCACGTTCAATACGAGCAGGTCAACGGGTTCGGCACGTTGTCGGTGGTGCGCGCTTTGGAGGCGTCGCCTGACCTCAAGCGCGCCATCGCATTGAGCTCGACCGCGGTGTATGGGTTCCGTGCGAACCTGACCGCGGATTCCGATCCGGCGCCTGAAAACGGCTACGGCGTTTCGAAGTTGCTCGGGGAGCAATATTTCGCCCAGCTGCGCCATGCGGACAAGGAAGTGCACATCCTGCGCTCGGGTCAGGTGTTTGGCCCCAACCGCTCCATGCGTTTCGACACCGTGGTGCACGCCTTTTTCTTCGAAGCGCTCACGAAAGGCCGCATCGCCGTCCACGGTGACGGCAAGCAATCCCGCGCCTTCGCTGCGCTTCCAGACGTCGTGGACGCGTTGGTCGCTCGGGTTGTGGGGGCGGAGACGCCGATGCTTTTGGCCTCCTTTCAAGCGACCATTCAGGAGCTCTTGCACTGGATGACGGGCCAAATCCCATCCATCGAATACCGCTACCTCAGCCCCAACATCGCGCTTCCCAGCCAAACCTTCCAACACCTTCCCGGCCTCAACCCGGATGCGTTGCAATCGGCCTGGGACACTTTCGTTCGGTCCTCTGCAATTCGTTAACGCCTTTGGCCTTGAAAAATTCGCGGCGCTCGAGTTGAAATCCCCAAATCCCTGCTAGAATCGCCATTCTGTGCCTGCAACCATCCGCCATCCCAGGAAGCAGCGGCAAAAGTGGGGATTACAATTCCAGCGGACAAAAATGTTCCGATCAGCGGGCGAATTCGAGGAAGGTCTTGCGGATGATGGCGATGCATTCCTCCATTTGGTCCGCTGTCATGACCAAAGGCGGCGCAAAGCGGATGATGTTGCCGTGCGTTGGTTTCGCCAGCAAACCGTTCGAAGCGAGCGCCATGCACAGGTCCCAAGCGGTCGAGCTGTCCGGCGTGTCGTTGATGACGACCGCGTTGAGCAGCCCGCGGCCGCGCACGAGCGTGACCAAATCGCATTCCCCTTTCAACGCCTCCATCGCCTCCCGGAACCGCCGACCCAAAACCCGCGCATTGACAGCAAGCCGCTCGTCTTTCACGACTTCGAGCGCCGCCACCGCGACTTCGGCCGCGATCGGGTTGCCCCCGAAGGTCGAGCCGTGTTGGCCGGGCTTGATGACGTCCATCACCTCGTTGTCCGCGAGAACCGCGCTCACGGGGTACGCCCCGCCGCTCAGCGCCTTGCCGAGGATGAGGAGGTCCGCCTTGATGTACGTAGCGGGCTGGCGTTCGCACCCGTTCTCGCAGGTGCAGTTGCCGCAAGTGGCGAGCAGCGAGCCGGTGCGGGCGATGCCGGTTTGGATTTCATCCGCAATGAGGAGCACGCCGGCTTCCTTGCACAGAGCGGCCGCGCGCTGCATGTAATCGTCCGCGGGCGTGTTCACCCCGGCTTCCCCCTGAATCGGTTCCACGAGGAAGGCCGCCACGTTCGGGTCCTTCAACGCTTCCGCCAGCGCGTCCACGTCGTTGTACGGAATGACTTCAAAGCCGGGGGTGTACGGCCCGAAGCCGCCCGTGCTGTCGGGGTCGGTGGAGAAGCTGACAATGGTCGTCGTCCGACCGTGGAAGTTCTCTTGCGCCGTGATGATCTTCGCGGTTCCTGGGGCCAACCCCTTCACGTCATACGCCCACTTCCGCGCCACCTTGATGGCGGTCTCCACCGCCTCCGCGCCCGAGTTCATCGGCAGCACCTTGTCGTATCCGAAGTACTCCGTCACGTATTGTTCGTACGGCCCGAGCTTCGAGTTGTAGAATGCGCGTGAAGTCAGCGTGAGGCGCTGCGCTTGTTCCACCATCGCTCCGACGATGCGCGGGTGGCAGTGCCCTTGGTTCACCGCCGAATAAGCACTCAGGAAATCGAAATAGCGCTTCCCCTCCACATCCCAAACGTACACGCCTTCTCCCCGGTCGAGCACCACCGGCAACGGGTGGTAGTTGTGGGCTCCGTGTTGGTCTTCCAAGGCCATCAAGGCCGCCGAATTCAGTTGCTGGTTGCTCATGTTTGCGAAGATAACCCCTCCAAGACGAACCGACGAACCCGCTGAATGCGGCCTTGAAACCTAAATTAGGCGTTTCAAATCGCCAAATTCACGTTAATTCAGCGTTTCAAATCGCCGAATTCACTAATTTAGCATCATGTCCGCGCATTCACAGTTCATTCACCGGGAATTGACCTCCCTGCTCATGGAGCGCATTCGATCGAACAAGGTGCTCCTGATTTACGGTACGCGCAGGGTGGGGAAGACGGAACTCGCTCGGCATTTGGCATCGGGGCAGGAAAACCCCTTGTTCCTCAACGCCGAGGACGAACGGGTCCAACGCCTGTTATCCATGCAAAGTCGGGATCGATTCGAGCAGTTGGTGCGGGCGAGCTCCCTCGTGTTTCTCGACGAGGCCCAGGCAATTTCCGAGGTGGGTAAGCGGTTGAAGTTCCTGGTCGATGAGTTTCCTCACCTCACCGTTGTGGCCACGGGGTCCTCGAGTTTGGACTTGAATGCCTCCGTCGGGGAACCGCTGACTGGGCGCCAAGTGACCCACGAGTTGTTTCCGTTTTCCATGGCGGAGTTGGTGGCGTACGAGGGGCGATTCACAGCCGAATCGCAGTTGTTGAACCGCTTGGTTTTTGGGACGTATCCCGAGGTGGTCTTGGATCCGGTTGGGGCGGAGGCCTATTTGCGGGAGTTGGCGGATGCGTACTTGATGAAGGACCTGCTCCAGTACGATGGCATCAAGCGGTCGGGCAAGTTGATGGAGCTGTTGCGGCTTTTGGCCTACCAAATCGGGAGCGAGGTGTCCACCCATGAGCTGGCGAATCAGCTGCAGATTTCAAAGGACACGGTGGCCAAATACCTGGACCTCCTGAGCAAGGTGTTCGTCATCTTCAAGGTGCAGGGCTACAGTGGAAATTTGCGAAAGGAAGTGGTGAAGTCGTCGAAATGGTATTTCACGGACAACGGCATTCGCAACGCCATCCTCCGCGATTTTTCACCTGCGGCCATGCGCGGGGACATGGGGGCGTTGTGGGAGAATTTCTGCATCTCCGAGCGCCGGAAGCAGCTGAGCAACCGCCGGGAGTTCGCGGAATTGCATTTTTGGCGCACCTACGATCAGCAGGAAATCGACTTGATCGAGGTGCGCAATGGCCAAATCCAAGCCACGGAATTCAAATGGAATCCGGACTCAGCGCACAAAGCTCGCATGCCCAAAGGCTTCGCAAAAGCCTACCCTGAAGCGGGCTTCCAGGTGATTCATCCGGAGAACGTGTTGGACTGGTTGGCTTGACGGATGTAGACGTGGTCGAAGTCGTCCTCGGGCGGCCCGACGCGCACGAATTCGAAGCCAGCGCGCTGCAGCACCCGGACGCTCGGCGTGTGGTCGGGCAGCACCCGGGCGTACAGCGGCGACACGCCGGCCGCGTCGGCCCATTGCAGCACGGCCGCGACGGCCTCGGTCGCCACGCCTTGCCCCCAGAACGCGCGCTTAAAGAGGTAGCCGAATTCCGTCCACCCGTAGTGCGGCTTCGCCTTCATGCCGATGGTGCCGATGGCCTCGCCGGTGTCCCGCCATTCCACCAGCCAAAACCCATAACCGTGGTCGTCGAACGGCGGGTCGTTCGCGAGGAACGCGTCGATGTCCGGCACGCTCGCGAAGCGCCGCGTCGGGTCGATGAAGGTCATCACCGCGGGGTCCGCCATGAGCCGGAAGTACGCGAGCCGGTCGGCGTCGCAGCGCGTCCAGCGGCGGAAGCGAAGGCGGGCCGAGGGTGGCGGCGGGTCGGGTATGCGCGCGGTGGGGAAGGGCATGGCGCACAATTTAAGGTACAGGTCATGAGGCCGTTGTGGGGTTTGGCCTATTTTTGCGCCCAAAATCAAGACCAAATGGCCACGAACCGCACCTTCACCATGATCAAGCCGGACGCCACGGGCGCCGGAAACACGGGAAAAATCATCGACCGCATCATCGAAGCGGGCTTCACCATCAAGGCGATGAAGTGGACGCAACTCAGCCTCGCGGACGCCCAAGCGTTCTACGCAGTCCACGCTGAGCGCCCCTTCTTCGGCGAGCTCACCGAGTACATGTCGAGCGGCCCCATCGTTGCAGCCATCCTCGAAAAGGACAACGCCGTGGCGGACTTCCGCGAACTCATCGGCGCCACGAACCCCGCTGAAGCCAAGCCGGGCACGATCCGCGCCGACTTCGCTGAGAGCATCGCGGCCAACGCGGTCCACGGTTCAGACAGCGACGAAAACGCAGCCATCGAAGGCGCGTTCTACTTCTCGACCCGCGAGCTCGCTTGAGCCCAACGCATTGAAAAAGAAAAGCCGACTCGATTTCGAGTCGGCTTTTTTGTTCGGTCACGTCATTCGCAGATTCAAGGATTATTCCACCAGGGTCAAGTCGAAGGTGTACCAACCACCATCCCAGAAAATCATCAATCCTTCAAGGACGTTGAAGATCATGGTTCCATTTTCAGGCGTTGCGGGCAGGGAACCCGTGGTAGTCCAATTCACGTAAGCGGTGGTCGTTCTCGTAGCTTCAATGGTCGGAGCGTGCAACGTGCCAGTTGGTGGCATATGCACATCGCCGCCATAGAGGAAATATTCATAGGCATAGAGGTTCATGTTCGCCTGGTTCATGTCGGCGTTGTATGCCATTTCGATGCCCGCTTCGTCGCCGCCAACGTTTAAATTGATTCCACCAGCTGCGCTCAAAACAATGTGGCCATCGGTGTCGGGCTGGTCAAAACCCCACGTTGCGGTAGTTTGCTGAGTGACCTCCAAAGAAGCTGATGGCGCATCTTCGGAGTCGAGGGAATGGATGTTGAAGTCGTTGGCATAAAGGTTCATGTTCGCGCTTCCATCGTAGCTTACGACTTCCATGCCCGCCTTTTGGTCAACGGTCAAGTTCATTCCGCTGTTTGCGTTCATCACGACGTGACCGCTTCCAGCCGGCGAGTCGAATTTCCAAGGTGCAGTCGAGGTGACCGCAAGTTCAATCGAGCTTTGATTGGGGCCATTTGCGTCGACGACGCTGAAAACCGTTGACGCTGAGCCAATGCCGACTTCCTCAGTGCCAGTGATGTTGGTCGATCCAGCTGCCATGAAGAACAAATCATCGCCTGCATCAATGCCTGCATCGCCTGTGACCACAACGGAGTTGTGCATCGACCGGCTCTCAATCATCCCACCGGCTTTGATGTTCAACTGACCATCAACAGCGTCCACGTTCATGTCGCCGGTGTTTGCAAACAGCGAAACGGTCCCGCAGTCCCGGCAAATTTCCAAGCCGCCCGTGTTTTCCGAATAGATCGAAATGTCGTCGGAGCTATTCATGTAGATGACCGGCATGGTATTATCCCAATAGTCTTCATTGGGATCAGAGTAATGCCAATAGCCATCGCCTTCGGCGAAATCATCGCCACTGTAATCGGCCAGCTCTACTTTGAGGCCCCCGTCCATGGCGGTGTTGGAAATGTCGCCTTCACTGTAGACTTTGTAAGAACCGAGCGTGCTCACAAATCCGCTTCCCTGTGTGTTGACGAAGAGGTCATTGCCACTGATGACGCTGATGTCTTCGCCTGATTCGAGGGTAACGTCCCCGTCAGATTCCAAGTCCATGAAGGCTCGTCCCGAGATGCTATTGTATCCCATTTCCACGGAAGCCCACCGCGTACCTGCAGAGGGGTTGACGGAATAGATATCGAGGGAATTGGAATAGACGTCCATGTTCGCGCCTCCATCATAGCTTACGACTTCCATGCCCGCCTTTTGGTCAACGGTCAGGTTCATGCCGCCGGAAGCGTTCATCACGATGTGCCCGTTTTGGTCAGGACCACCGTACAGCCAGGGATCCGTGCTGTTGGCCCAAGCGATATCGAGGTATGCCGGCGCATCCCCATCGTCGCTGACCTCGCTGTGAATTCGGTCAAAGGAATACATGTTCACACCACCGTAGCCGTTGAGGAACAAATTATCATTAGCGTCAATGCCTGCATCGCCTGTGACTTGGATGTGGTTGTGCGTCGACGTGCTCTCAATCAGCTCCGCGGCCTTCAGGTTCAATTGACCATCAGCGGCATCAAGGGTCACGTCACCTCCCCAGGATTTGAGCTGCATGTTGACATCGGAATAGAAGTCCATTTTATGGGCCCACATGTTCGAGTTGATCCGGTCGGTGTTGATGTCGTAAGCCATTTCCAAACCACCGAAACCGCCATCAACGCTCAAGGCCACTCCTCCCTCCCCTTCGAGGAAAATCTGTCCAGCTTGGTCAGGGTAACCGTACCAATACGTTCCGGAGGGATAATCGGAGACTTCGATGAAACTCGAGGATGTTCCTGCTGAAACACGGAAATCCTCAGCAGCCTCGTGGACGATGTTTTTGCCTAGGAAAAGCAGCGAGTCTTGTGCCCACAGAATTTGGTCGCCTTCGATGGTTCCTTCTAATTCAGTTGAAAAGGCGAATTGGCCTACTTCGGCGGAGTCGAGGAATGCCCTGACGTTGCCTGCATCGGTGCCTTCATCCCCAGAAAAGAATGCCTCCAAGATGAGTTCAGGTGAGGCCCCAAGTGGGTTGTTTCCACCCACGAGATCCAGATCGAGGGAATTCCATCCCACATTGGAAACCCCAACTTGCAGGTTGGCAAAGGATGCCTCGATGTTCGCTTGTGCAGCTCCAAAGGTCACGGGCATGGGGGTGCCATTCATGTCAATGTCGGTGATGCCCATCATCCCGCCTTCGGTTGAAAAAGCTTGGAAGCCACCTTGCTGCACCGTTAGGGTGTTGAGGTAGTTGTATACCGTATCGGGATCCGCCGGCGTCGAAGTCAAGGTCTCCAAATCGTCGACCCACTTGAACAAGGAGTCAATCGATTGCTGCAATCGTTTTCCATCCACGTCCAGGAACGCCTTGTTTCCCGACGTGGTGGTGATGACGACTTGCTGGAAGTCGTTTTGGGCGGACGCACTCCCCATCGAGAGGGCGAACAGGGAGCAAAGTGCAGATGCGGACATCCACCGCGCTCCGGTTTTGAGGTTAAAGTGACTCATGATAACATGGTAATGGATTCGTGTAAATTCTGTCTAGGTTGAAAAAGCGCCCATTAACCGGGGTTTTTCAGTGATTGGAATTTACGGGCTCATTCAAGCGGCGGTGGCTTGATGCCTCTCATTTGATATTATGTCACCTATTTGGGGTTCGGTTCTGCGGGAAGGAAAAACATTTGGCTTAAATACTTGTAAATGAGCATTTTGTTAATAGGTTTTATAGGGTCGTGAAGGGTTAACCTCGCCTGCTTAATGAGATTCTCGGCTTCACATACATTAGATCTTCACGTATCAGGCGCTGTCCAGCTCAGGCGCAACCGTGCTTGTCAGGCGCTCGATGAACTGCGCGCACGAGGCGCATGGTCCGGTTGTGTTCGCTGTCATCTTATTCCCCAAATCTCAATGCGAGAGGGGGGGGCGTCGGCAAGTGGACTGGCGCTTGTTCGCGATTTCTGCGTTAGACAAGGACGCGACAGGTGCGGTGAGCTGCCAAAGCGTAAAAAGTGGGGATTACAATTCGAGCGAAGCGAAGGGTGAGCGGCTTGGTTTTGGCCTCGATCAGCTCGCCGGAAAAAAGGCGTCATCGAAATTCAGCAAGTACAGCTCCCGCTCAGCGCGCGTGAACGCCGTGTACAGCCAGCGCAGGAACGCCACGTCCAGCAGCTCTTCGGTCAGGTAGCCCTGGTCGATGATGACCGCCGGCCACTGCCCGCCCTGGGCCTTGTGACACGTCAGCGACCACGCGAACTTCACCTGAAGCGCTTGGTAGCACGGATCCTGCTTGACCGCTTTCGCGATGGCGCTGCGGTTGCCGAGGTGCACGTAGTCCTCCGCCACCGCTTCGAACAGGGCTTGCAACTCGGCGTGCGGGATGGAGGCGCCCTCGTAATTCAACACGCTGAGGTGAATGACGACTTGGAAGGCCGGCACCTCGGGCAGGTCGACGAGGCGGATTTCGGCTTCGGCGAAGGCTTGGCCGTAGCGTTCGAACCGCCGGGCGATGCGCACGACTTCCACCACGTCGCCGTTTGCGAGCAGCGTGTTGGGCAGGTTCGTGGCTTGGGCGAGCCAATGGTAGTTGTTCTTCACGACCATCAGGCGGTCGCCTGCGTTGAGGTCCTCTTCTTGCCAAAGCACGCGCACCCGAATCTGCTGGTTGAACAAATTGGCCCGTTTGTTCGACCGCGTGATGACCACCACGCCGTCTTCGCCGTACCGCCCGTGCAGTTCTTCCAGCTTCTCTTGCAGGTCGTAGCCGTCGAGCCTCTGAAAGTCGGGGAAGCCCAGTTGCAGCTGCGGAAACGACGTGTCGCCCGCTTCGAGTTGGAGCCGGAGCCGGTGCGCGTTGAAGAGGATGCCGCTGTCGAGTTCTTGCCGCACGACGTCCGTCAACCGAATGGTGGCGATGGTCAGGTAAAACCCGGAACGCAGCCCGTTCTCATCAAGGGCCGGACTCGTCTCGCACCCCACTGGCGGGAGCTGCGCATCGTCGCCCACGAGGATCAGCCGGCAGTTCACCCCGTTGAAGACGTACTCCATCAAATCGTCGAGCAGGCTGCGGTAGGAAAAGCCGCCCTCGTCGCTCCGGCCGCCGGACTCCCCGATCATGGACGCCTCGTCCACGATGAACACCGCGTGCTTGAACGGGTTGGGCGCAAGCGCGGTGGCGGGCATGCCGTCGCGCGAGCGGGTTTGGACGTAGATGTGCCGGTGGATGGTCGAGGCGGGGATGCCCGCGTACCGCTCCATCACCTTCGCCGCGCGGCCGGTGGGGGCGAGCAGGATGGTCGGCCGTTCATAGCTCGCCAGCGTGCGCACGATCGCGCCCACGGACGTGGTTTTCCCCGTCCCTGCATAGCCGCGAATGATGAGGGCGCACCGCGGTTGTTCGCTCATGACAAACCGCGCTACGGCGTGAATCAGCCGCTCTTGCCCCGCAGTGGGGGAGTGCGGAAAGGAATGCAACAAATGCTGCTCGAACGCTTCGACGGCTGAACTCACCTCCCAAAGGTACTTTGTAGCGGCCGCCCCCGATTCTTCACATCAATGCGTTGTGCAATGCTGAAGGGATGTCGTAGATTCGCACCTGCAAACCTGAATTCCATCTCATGGACAAGTTTTTCCGCGAAATCAATAAGTACGTCATCACCTTGATTTTGGTGGCGTTTGGCCTGATGTTCCTGAACAAATTCCTCTCCGGGGACGAGTTGGAGAGCCAGCCGGAAGCCATGTTGTGGGCATCGGTGGCCCTGATCGTGGTCGGATTGCTGGCCATGCCGGTGGTGCTCGAACGGTTGAACCGCCTGGTCTATGTTGGATTGGGAGTGGTGGGGTCGGTTGCGGCGTTGTATTTGGCCTGGGCGGTGTTCTACAGCGTGGATGAAGAGATTCAATTTCAGGAGACGAAGAAGGAGGTGCAGGCCGTGACCATTCAGCGCTTGAAGGACATTCGGGATGCCCAGGAGGCTTTTTATGACGTGCACGGGCATTATGCTGCGGAGTTCGATTCCCTTGCGGCCTTCGTTTACGAGCCGGTCTTGCCGGTGAAGTACAGCATGGGTTCGTTCCACGACACGTTGCCTGAAGCCACTTCGTTGGAAGAAGGGTACGTCTTGCGCCGGAGTGAGGTCGGTGCCGTTGCAAAGCGGTTGGGCGTGGAAGAGGCCACGCTCCTCGATGACATCGTGAACGATTTGAGTCCTTATAAAGTGCGCGATACCCTTTACACGTCGTTTTGGGCTGAGAATTTTGCTCCGGAGAAGCGCGCAGAGAAGCGGTTGCCGCGGGTGAGCTTGGACAGCTTGTGGTACAACCCGCTGACCGGCGTGAAATTCTTCATCGCTACGGACAGTGTGGAAGTGGGCGGTTTGGTCCAATCCACGGTCTTGGTGAAAGACATGACGCCGTTCGGCCGCGACAAGGTGAAAAAGGACACGCTGCAGTTCGGCTCATTGACCGAGGCGCACACCGATGGTAACTGGCGCAACTGAGGCCTCGCTTCTGTTGATGCATTGGGACGGTGCGCGGCTTCAATGGGCCGTGGGCCGGGAAGGGCGGTGCGTGAGTGCGGGGGAAGAGGTGGCGGACGGAGCCGAGCACGCAGCTGAGGTCATTGCGCAATTGAAAGGAAAGGGCCTGCAAGCCGATGAGGTCCTGTGGTCCCGTCGCCATGCACCGTGTGCCTTGGTTCCGGAGCCGTTGGATGGGGCGGCGGCGTTCGCTTTGGAACACGGGTTCGCACCGACGTTGCGCTCCACGCGTTCGAATCGATTCGAGAATGGACTGACGTGTTGGGAGGCCCTCGAGGACGGGGTGGAGCAGGCCGTTCTGAAGGCGTGGCCCATGGCCCGTGTGGTGAGTGGGACCTTGGCTTGGCTCGAAGCCATCCAACGGCGGGAGCAGGGAAAGGCGGACGCAGCGGTTTACCTGGATGTTTCTCCGGCTCGTTCCTTTTGGTCGCGCTGGTCGGGTGGTGAATTGCGCGGAGCGATGACTTCCGCGGAGCGTTTGCCTGAAAACCTCCTGTACCAAGTGGCCAATGCGCTGCACCGGGATCACCTGGATCCCGCCGATGTCCGGTTGCACCTCAGTGGGGAGGACGCTCCGGCCATCCAGGAGTTGTTTCACCGGTTTTTCAAGGAAGCATCGGACTTGAAGCCGTTTCGAACGTGGGAGGCCACGGAATTGCAATTGAAGCACGGCCGTTGGGCCATGCTCTGGAACTTGGAGTCATGCGCATCATAGGGGGCACATTGAAGGGGAGGCGGTTGGCGCCTGTAAAGGGGTGGACGGGAAGGCCCACCACCGACTTTGGGCGGGAGAGTTTGTTCAACCTGCTCCGAACCCGGGTGGACATCGAGGGGGCGGACGTGCTCGATTTGTTTTCCGGCAGCGGGATGGTCTCGCTTGAGTTCGCAAGTCGAGGGGCCGCTTCGGTGACGTCCATCGAGCGGGATGCGAAGGCGGTGCGGCATTTGGCCACGGCGTATGACCAGTTCGATTTGGGGCATTGCCGGGTGTTGCGGGGCGATGTTTGGCAATTCATCACGCGCCCGGTTACGAGTTTCGACATCGTCTTCGCCGATCCGCCCTATGACCTCGAGCGGCTGACGGAATTGCCTGCGGCGATTTTGGCCAGCCCCTTGCTGCAGCCGAACGGCTTGCTGATTCTTGAACACGGCGAGCGCACCCACTTCGAGGAGGAACCCGGATTCTTCGAACACCGGCATTACGGCCAAGTGCATTTCAGCTTCTTCCAGCATCCCGAGGCGTGAGCGCACAATGCCGCGGCGGCAAGTGCGTTTTGTAATTTGGTCCCAAACTTTCCCATGAAACGAGCGGTCTTTCCCGGTTCATTCGATCCCCTAACGAAGGGGCACGAGAACATCCTCCGTCGCGCGCTTCCCCTGTTCGATGAGGTCATCATCGGCATCGGGGTGAATGCGGCCAAGCAGTCCATGTTTCCCCTTGAGCGGCGCTTGGGCTGGCTGGCGGAAGTGTTCGCGGACGAGCCCAAGGTGAGCGCTCAGGCGTATGAAGGCCTGACGGCAGACTTTTGCCAAAAAGTAAACGCCCAATGGCTCATCCGTGGCGTGCGCAATGGTGGGGACTTCGAATACGAGCGCACCATTGCCCAAATGACCCGCCAACTCCAGCCGTCGCTCGAAACGGTCATCCTGTTCACCGACCCGGAACACGCACCCATCCATTCCACGGTGGTGCGTGAAATTTTGCGCAACCACGGCGACGTGTCTGCCTTCGTTCCGGCCGCCATCGCCAACAGCCTATGAGGGGATTCGCCGTTGCCTTGGCGTTGGGGCTGATTGCGACCTCGGTTTTCGCACAGTCCTTGGAAGTTCGCCTCGAAGGCTGCCCGGAAGTGTCGTTGCTCCATGCCCACCGGGTGCACCCCATCACCGGCCAACGCCAGTGGGTGGACGTGGCGCTGGTCGACGCGGGCGCGGCATCCTTCAACCTGGAAACTGCCGACGGGCAGGCCTGGGCATTGGAGTCGCCCCCCTGGATGTGGGAACTGACCACCCGCCAAGGCGAACGCGACCGCGCGGTGTTGACCTGTCCCACAGGGGTGCCCATGCGGTTGCGAAAAGTTTACGGTACAGTCGCTTGGGAGTCCGCGCTGGGCGGTGAATCGGACCATCCGCAGCCGGCCCTCGAAGCCATCCGAGACGCTCATTTCGAGGAGTTGCGCAAGCTCGAATACGATCTGCTTTCGGCAACGGGCGCGGTGGGCCAGCGGGCGGCCTTGGTCGAGGATTCGGTGTGGGAAGCGGCGAATCGCCGAATGGCCGCTGAGTTCGCGGCCGTGAAGTCGGACGCCCCATGGGTGCAGGACGCCCTGCTGCGCGAGCGGATGAGCTGGGCAGTGGCAACGGGCGCGCCCGATTCGATCGTGCACGCCATCTTGCTCGAACATTTGGGCCAAACCGCGCGCCCAGATTGTGCCCTGCTCACTTCGCCCTCCTTCGTGGACGCGACACAAATCGCCCTTCAGAACTGGTGGGAGGACCTCGATGAAGCCGCCCTCATAGCCGCCATCGAAGAGGGCGAGGCAATCGACCTGGGGTTCTTATCCGAAGCCCTTCGCCCGTGGGCGTGGTGGGTGCTCGCTGAAGCGCAACCGCGTTCGCGCCTCGTTACCCGAGCCTTCGCCCAAGGCATCCTGCCCGATTGCTTCCTCGAAGCCCTTCGGGAGCTCATCGTTCCCGCCCCGCCCGTGCCCCCGCAACACTGGACCACCCGATCCGGAGACGTGGAGTCCATTCGGGAATTCTGTGAAGGCCGGCGCACCGTGTTGCTCATCGTCAAGGACGGATCCACCGCGGCTTTGCGGGAACGCCAGCTCTTCGCTCAACTCGCCGAGAAGAATCCGCGCCGCGACGTGAACTTCGTGGTGGTGTCCATTGACGGCACCGAAGCGGGGTGGAACGCCGTTCAGGCCGATCGGGCTTCGCGACAAGAAAACGTGCGGTGGCTTGGCAACGACCCCCGCGCCTTGGAAGCGTGGAGCATCAGCAGCGTTCCCCAAATCGTCGTGCTCGGACCGGACGGCGACGCCCTGAGTCGGCAACGCCTTCCCAGCGAAGGGCTCGCCGCCGACATCGAGCGCTGGCCGCGTTAATCCCGCGAACCGATCAACCGACGCAAACTAGCAAAGGTGGACCCCAGAATTTCCTCTGGAATGGGCTGCGGAATCCACTCGATCGCAGAAATGCCCTCTTCCTGTTGGGGCGTTCCCGCAGTCCTTCCGCCCGTGTGAAGCGCACGGAACCAGAACGTGGTTTTCAGTTCGACGTTGCCGTGCATTTCGTAGGTGTGGTAGGTTTGGCCTAACGGCTCTTGCAAGACCAAATCCGAAATCCCCGTTTCCTCCGTCACCTCACGCAGCGCCGCATCCTCGATCCGCTCCCGTTGCTCCACCTTTCCCTTGGGCAAATCCCACCGCCCATTGCGCTTCATCCACAGCATTTCACCATGCTCATTTTCAACAATGCAGCCGGCGGCCAGCACCTCGTGGTAGCCCATGCAGAACCGAATCCACAGGGCTTCGACGTCCTCAGCGACCAGCCAAATGGCCGGGATGTCCGACCGTTGGCGCAGCAAGCCAGGCAGCGACTTCAGGACCGCTTCGGACGGTTCGTTCAAGACCAATCCATCCACCTCGGGCGGGGCGTTGGTGTTGAAAATAACCGGCCGGTTCAGGATGTATACTTCGTAGCTTTGCGCCATGTCAATGTCCTTGGATCGTCGTCGTAAAGTAGCTGAAATTCTCCTTCGCGTCAAAGCCATTCAGCTTCGCCCGGAGGATCCGTTCACGTGGGCCAGCGGCCGCAAGTCTCCGATTTATTGCGATAACCGCAAGACCCTTAGCCACCCAAATGTACGGACATATCTGCGGCAAGCCCTCGCTGAATTGGTGGGCGAGGCGTACGGCCGTCCAGATGCCATCGCTGGCGTGGCCACCGGGGGCATCGCCATCGGTGCTTTGGTCGCACAGGAGTTGGGATTGCCGTTCATCTACGTCCGTTCGGAGGCGAAGTCCCATGGCATGGGGAATCAAATCGAGGGGGATTTGAGCGTGTTGTCGAACGTGGTGGTCATTGAGGATTTGGTTTCGACCGGCAAGAGCAGTTTGGTGGCGGTGAAGGCGCTGGAGGCTGCGGGGGTGGACGTGAAGGGACTCATTGCAATTTTCACGTACGGCTTCGACGAGGCGTATGCCGCGTTCGAACAGGTGGGGTGCAAGTGGGAGGCGTTGACGGATTACCCGACGTTGTTGGAGCAGGCGGCCGCGGAGGGCTACATCACGGATGCGCAGCGGGAGGTGCTCTCGGCTTGGAGCGCGGATGCGAAGGGGTGGAGCGATGCGCATTTGGCCAAATCCGCGAGCGCATGACCCCCATCGATTCCCCCATCGTTCAGCTCGGCGCGGACGCGGCAACCTTGGTCGAACAGGTCGCCGTTCCAGCCCGGCTCGAAGACCTCTTGCCGGGCGATAAAATCAGCGACTTCGTTGCTACCGAAGACGGGTGCTCCTTCAAAGTGCCAGGGGGCATTCCCATCGTCTTGGGTCGGGATGAGGTGGTGCCGGGTGAGCGCGTGCGCTACGGATCCCGGAAAGGCACGCCGATTCGGTTCGTATTGGATTTGGTGTTCACCCCTGTGGAGGCCGGCCGATGCGATGCCCAAGTGCGCTGCCAAGCCGAACTCAATCCGTTCACGAAGATGATGGCGGAGAAGGCGCTGACGAGCCTGTTCGATGCGATTGCGAGCAACTTGCGCGCGACCTACCCTTGATCCCAGCACCAGCGCACGCTGCCTTGTTCGTGGTCGGCCACTCCATCGGCCCAAACGAACCGTCCCCGTCCGTCGTCCAGCGCATCCAAGAACGCGCCGCGTAAGCGCTGGCCGTTCACTTCAAAATCGCGCGGTTCCCCACGAAACAACAACCGTTTGCGGTACCGTTCGCGGTCAGCGGGCTCGAACCAAGCTCGGCGCACCGCCACCTCCAATTCGTGCCCCCACGCTTCCGCGTCCAACTGTTTGCTCCCCAACTCGTGCACGGAAACCGCGGGCCACGGGCTGTTGCTGCGGTTCGACCGAAGGTTGAGGCCGACGCCGAGCACCACGCCGACGCAGCCCGTGCCGCGCCAATGCGCTTCGATGAGCAGGCCCCCGAGCTTGCGCCACCCGGTCGTCGGCGTTCGAACGTACACGTCGTTGGGCCATTTCAAGCCGATTTCTCCTTCAACGTGGCGTTCCACCACTTCCAACACCGCTGCGGCCCACATCATGTTGAGCGCCACCAAGTCCAACTCATCGACGGCCGATCCGAACCGCCTCGCATACGACCAAGCCAAATCCCGCCCCGCCTCGGTCGACCATTCCCTGCCATGTTGTCCGCGACCTGCCGTTTGGGCGCGTGACAGGATGACAGCCTCCGAGGCGCCGGTCGCCATGCGCAGCCACCGCCCCGCGAAGGCGTTCGTGCTGTCGAGTTCATCGAAGCGAAACCGCTCGAGGGCGGCATGGGGTCGGAGCGGGGAAAGGGGCATGCGGCAGCGAGGTGTCGCAAGGTACGATGGACGCGGAAAGACCGCGAACTAAACGGGTTGCGGGTTGGTTATGTTGTATCTTCGAAGCGTATTTGGCCTACATGACGAAACGGAAAACGACCGACCCCCAGCCGCTTGCCCTCTGCGCAGTTGAAGCGCTGAAAGACGTAAAAGGACACGACATCGTCGTGATGGACATGCGCGAAGTGCCCCATGCCATCACGGACATGCTGGTCATTGCAGACGGATCGAGCCGCACCCAGGTGGAGGCTTTGGCACGTTCTGTGGAGGAAGAGGCGGAAGCCATTCTCGGCGAGCGGCCGTGGCACATCCACGGGTTGCGCAACGGAGAATGGGTCATCCTCGATTACAGCAACGTTGTGGTGCACATTTTCCATGAAGCCGTCCGCGGCAAATATGCGCTCGAAGAACTGTGGGGGGATGCCGAATTGAAAGCCTTACAACAAGTTTGACGCGCAGCGCTGGAACACATGGAAGAACAACGGAACGAAGGGGATAAGCCCGGCGGAGGACGCCGGCAAATGAATTTCTATTGGATTTACGGGATCATTGGGGTTGTGCTTCTGGGCATGCTGTTCATGAACAGCGGCGGAGAGGGCAAGCGCATTCAATGGGCG
This sequence comes from Bacteroidia bacterium, assembly GCA_030427925.1. Classification (GTDB taxonomy): domain Bacteria; phylum Bacteroidota; class Bacteroidia; order Flavobacteriales_D; family Sanyastnellaceae; genus JALQTD01. The sequence continues at coordinate 38,971 of JAUICJ010000024.1, forward strand.
GAGCTCAAGGACCACGTCGAGGCGGGGCATGTGGAGCACATTCTGTACAATGGCCACACGGCGATGGTGACGTTGAAGCCCGCTGTTCGCGACTCGCTTTTCCCTCCGCAAGATGGAGGCAACAGCCTGTTGCAGAACGTTTACAGGGGGCCGGATTACCAGGTTTCGGTCCCTTCAGCTGAAGCGTATCAGGAAGAGCTGAAGTTGTGGGCGGATGCCCGCATGGTGAAGTACGATTACGAGGAGGAGAGCGATTTGATTCCCCAGCTGTTTTCGTACGTCATTTTCTTCGGCCTGATGATCGCGGTTTGGCTGTTCCTCATGCGGCGTTTGGGTGGGGGCGGCGCTGGTGGAGGCCAAATCTTCAACATCGGAAAATCCAAGGCCCAGGTGTACGACAAGAGCAAGGGCACCAACGTCACGTTTGCGGACGTGGCGGGTTTGGATGGGGCGAAGGAGGAATTGCAAGAGATCGTGGACTTCTTGAAACAACCGGAGAAGTACACCAACCTCGGGGCGAAGATTCCGAAGGGAGCGTTGCTCGTGGGCCCTCCCGGAACCGGCAAGACGTTGCTCGCTAAGGCGGTGGCCGGTGAAGCCCAGGTTCCGTTCTTTTCGTTGAGCGGTTCGGACTTCGTGGAGATGTTCGTGGGGGTAGGCGCTTCGCGGGTACGTGATTTGTTCAAGCAAGCGAAGGAGAAGTCCCCTGCCATCATTTTCATTGACGAAATCGACGCCATCGGCCGAGCGCGGGGCAAGAACATTTCCATGGGCTCGAACGACGAGCGCGAAAACACGCTGAATCAGTTGCTGACGGAAATGGACGGTTTCGGCACGAACAGTGGGGTCATCATCCTCGCAGCTACGAACCGTGCGGACATTTTGGACAAGGCGCTCATGCGTGCAGGCCGGTTTGATCGCCAAATCTATGCGGACATGCCCGACTTGACGGAGCGCAAGGCCATCTTCGAGGTGCACCTCCGTCCCATCAAGGTCGATGCGAGCATTGACATCGACTTCCTTTCGCGCCAAACCCCCGGATTCAGCGGGGCCGACATCGCCAACGTCTGCAACGAAGCGGCCCTGTTCGCGGCGCGCAAGGGCCGGGAATTGGTGACGCACCAGGATTTCCTCGATGCGGTGGATCGCATCATCGGCGGCTTGGAAAAGCGCACGAAGATCATTTCGGAGGATGAGAAGAAGACCATTGCCTTCCACGAGGCGGGCCACGCGGTGGTGAGCTGGTTGGTGGAGCACGCTTCGCCCCTTGTGAAAGTGAGCATCGTGCCCCGCGGACAATCGCTCGGAGCCGCTTGGTACCTTCCGGAAGAGCGCCAAATCACGACCACCGATCAAATTCTCGACGAAATGTGCGCTGCCCTTGGTGGCCGAGCGGCGGAGTCGGTGGTCTTCGACAAGATTTCGACCGGCGCCCTCAGTGACTTGGAGAAGGTGACGAAGCAGGCGTATGCCCTCGTGACCGTTTACGGATTGAATGAGCGCATCGGAAACATCAGCTTTTACGACAGCCGCGGCGAACAGAGCTTTACCAAACCGTACAGCGAAGACACCGCCCGCATCATCGACGAAGAAGTGAGCAAGGTGATTGAGGCCGCTTACGATCGGGCAAAGACGATTTTGAGCAACAACCTTGAAAAGTTGACGGCCCTTGCCGAATCCCTGCTGAAGAATGAGGTGATTTTCAAGGAGGACGTGGAGCGCATCTTGGGTGCGCGACCGTTTGCGAAGCCGGAACAACCGGCCTTGAATCCTGCGCCAAGTGCGGATGCACCTGCGGAGGAAGAGCCGGCTTGATGGCGCGGTTGAATGACCGGGAAACCCGGGTTCGGGCGCTTTCTGGTGCGGTGTTCGTTGTGGTGGTGATGGCAGCAATCGGGTGGGGGCCTTGGTCGAACGCGGTGCTTTGGGCGGTAGTGGCCTTGTTGGGACTGCGCGAAGGCTGGCGGGCTCAGCCCGGGTCCAAAGTGAAGGTGGCCCTGGCCGTGATGCCCGCAGCCGCCGCAATGGGGGCGTGGGGATGGATGGCGGAGCCTTACGATCCGTGGCCGGTGTTGGCGTTCGTTTGGATGATCTGGGCGAACGATACGGGCGCGTACTTGGTGGGCAAGCCGTTGGGTAAGCACAAACTGTGGCCGCGGATATCGCCCGGAAAGTCGTGGGAAGGTTTCATCGGCGGGATGGCAGCGGCGGCGTTGGTGGCCGGCGCGGTGTTCGGTTGGGAATGGTCCGCGATGGGAGCGCTCATCGGCGCGTTGTCCACGGCCGGTGATTTGACCGAGAGCGCGTGGAAGCGGCGGTTGGGCTTGAAGGATTCCGGCCAACTGATGCCCGGGCACGGCGGAGCGTTGGATCGGTTTGATGGATTTTTGTTCGCAGCGCCGGCCTATTGGGCGTTTATGTGCATTTTCGCAGTCGCTTAATTGAGCTTCAGATGACGTTTCATAGAGAAGGTGTGGCCACGTTGTTGGTGGTGTTGGCGTTCGACGCCGTGGTGGTGAGTTTGGCGCACGCGTTTTTGCCGCTTTGGGCGGCGGTGGTGCTGGATGCCGGGGCGTTGGTGCTGTTGGCCTTGGTCCTCAACTTTTTCCGCTTGCCTCAGCGCCAAATCGGAGGTGAAGATCCCGGCGATGTGCTCTGCCCCAGCGACGGCAAGGTGGTGGTCATCGAGGAAGTCGAAGAGCCGGAGTACTTCCAAGATCGGCGCCTGCAAGTCAGCATCTTCATGAGCCCGCTCAATGTGCACGCGCAGTGGGCGCCTGTCGCTGGAGAGGTGCTCGAATCGCGCTATCACCCAGGGAAGTACTTGGTTGCTTGGCATCCGAAGTCGAGCACGGAGAACGAACGCACCACGCACGTCATTGAAGGGCCACACGGTCCGGTTTTGTTCCGCCAAATCGCCGGCGCAGTCGCCCGCCGCATTTGCTGGTACATGAAGCCCGGCCAAACCCTTCAACAAGGGGACGAGGTGGGCTTCATCAAGTTCGGCTCCCGCATCGACGTGTACCTCCCCCTCGACGCGGAGGTGCAAGTGGAATTGAATCAGCTCGTAACCGGGCGGGAAACCGTCTTAGCGCGCATTCCGAAGGGGTAATTCCCGTGCATTGAGATTGGTCCGAATTGCGTAATTTTCACGCAATAACCTTCCAATCCATGAAACAACTTTACTTCGCACTGCTTGCAGGTGGGCTCACCTTGCAGGCCTCGGCGCAGCAGGTGGGGCCGGCCTCCGCAACCTTGGGGCAAGCTCCTCAAGTGGCTCCCGAAGCGCGCATTCCGCAATTGCGCACGCATTTTGCGGCCACTGATTTTGGAGATCGCCCGGTGCAGCCGCTGTCGGGAAGCGGCATCGGCCACGCAGAGCACATCCAGTCGCGTGAGTTGGTCATTCAGCAAGAAATCATCGGCCAAACCCAATACGACTTGCAATCCAACGCCGCCGTGGACAACCGCATGTACGCGCGCGACAACGGTTCGGGCTTGACGCATGTGGGGGCTGCATGGACGACGAGCTTGGAGGGCGGTAGCTTCGCTGATCGCGGAACCGGATACAACGTGAACCTGGGCGATGCGTGGGACGAGGTTCCTTACAATCGCCTCGAGTCGATTCGGACGGGATGGCCTTCGTTGGTCGAAACGGCCAGCGGTCGCGAAATATCCATTACGCACGCCGGCATCGACACCCCATTGCACATGGTGTACCGAGAAGGGGGCGCATGGTCGGAAATGGACATTCCCTCGGAATTGGAGGTCGGCAAGTTGTGGCCGCGCGCCGCGGTAGGCGGTCCCGATGGAAACACCGTGCACGTCCTCTGCATTTCGACGCCTGAAGCGAACGAAGGTACGTTGCTCAACGGCCAAAACGGTGCCCTGCTTTACTACCGTTCACTCGATGGTGGCATGACCTGGGACATCCAGGACCAGGTGTTCGCGGAATTGGACAGCTCCGCCTTCCTCGCGTTCACAGGTGACAGCTACGCCATTTCAGCAAACGGCAACACGGTGGCTTTCACCGCGTTCAATGATTGGTCCGACTCCTTCACCATGGTGTCCAACGACAACGGCGACACATGGACCTACCACACGATGGTGGACTTCCCCGTGGACTTGTATGTCATCGATGACGGTTTGCCGGAAATCGGGGAGGACTGGAACGAGGATGGCATCTTCCAAGAATTCTTCAACACGGACGGCGCAGGTGCGGTGCTTGTGGACGACGCCGGAGGGGTCCACGTCACGTTCGGGGCCATGTACTACATGGACGATGACACGACTGACGGGGGACAGTTCAGCTACTTCCCCGGGGTGAACGGTTTGGAATACTGGACACCGGACTTCG
>JAUICJ010000025.1 GCA_030427925.1 Bacteroidia bacterium
CGTTCAAGGTTTCCACCACCATGCCGTCCATCAAGTCGGTGCTCAACGTCGTTCCACCGACCACGTGGTAGGTCAAGATCGCCGTCAAGAGTTCCGTGTCCGCGAGAACCGCTTCCAACGTTCCGGCCGGCAACGCATCGAACGCCGCATCCGTCGGAGCGAACACCGTGAACGGACCATCGCTGCTGAGCGTGCCCACCAATCCCGCAGCGACGACCGCCGTTTCCAGAGTGGTGTGGTCTTCGCTGTTCACGATAATGTCCACCACCGTATTTGTTTCGGGCGTCGGCGGCAACAACACCGCATCGAGGACGTGCACCACCCCGTTGTCCGCCACGAGGTCCGCGACGATGACTTCGGCATCGTTGATGAACACGCCCTCCGCGTTGATGGTCACCGTCACGGACTCGCCGTTCAAGGTTTCCACCACCATACCGTCCATGAGGTCGGTGCTCAGCGTCGTTCCCGCTACGGCATGGTAGGTCAAAATCGAAGTCAAGAGCTCATTGTCCGCGAGCACCGCTTCCAACGTGCCCGCAGGCAACGCATCGAATGCCGCGTCCGTCGGGGCAAAAATCGTGAACGGACCCTCGCCGCTCAAGGTGCCCGCCAATCCCGCCGCTACAACTGCGGTCTCAAGCGTTGTGTGATCGGGGCTGTTGACAATGATGTCCACCACCGTGTTGGACGGAGGCGGAGTGACCGTGATGGTTCCTACCATGCCATTGGCCGCGTGCGCCCCAAAGGAACAATCGTATTGGTACGTTCCAGGCTCAGTGAACGTAAACGAGCCCATGCAAACTCCGGCCGAGTTTCCTGAAACGAGCGGCAACGAGAAGGTCTCGGGATTGGACCACGTCGCTCCTGTGGTGGACGATACGCCATTGACGTCGTGCGTTCCACCGTAGTTAACCCAAACAACGGTTTCACCCGCCTCGATGGTCAGGCTGGATGGCGTGTAAGAAAGACCATTGGCCTCGACCACGACGCCTGGTGTGTTGCACGGGTTCTGAGCCACTGCCGTCAGGCTGGTCAGGGCTCCCAACGCGAGGAGCAAGAGAGTGAACGAATGTTTCATGTGTTGAAGGTTTGTAACGAAAGGTTAAACACACGCCGTTCAACATTGTTCGCACGAAATCGAACAATTCCATTGATTTATGTGAATTTTTCTGAATTGAGCCCGGTAACAACTCCTCACATCACGTATCACCATTTTCAACAGCCGCTCCGTTCACTTAAATCCGCTTCTAACCACATCCTATTTTCGTTGAAAGCCCAATTATTATGACTCAACGCTCATTTATTGTCGTTAAAGTAATTGCTTCCAGCTTGATGCTCACTGTGGCAAGTTTGAGGAGCGCGGCACAGCTGAATTTGGTTTCAAGCACCCCCAGCATTCCCAATTCAGGAGTAGGAACGAATCAATCCATCCTCCTCACATTCGATGCCCCAGCGCCCGCAGACGTGGCTGACGGAATCGCGATTTCAAGCCGATTCCGAGGCTCAATCGCTGGGTCGTGGTCAGGCGCAGGAACGACGGAGCTTGAATTCACACCCAATGAGGCGCTCTGGCCGGGTGACTTGGTGGAATTTTCAGCCTTGAGTGACTGGGCGAGTTCCACATCGGAAACCCTGAATCCATTTTTACTGACGGCCCGTGTGAAGGGGCTCACCAACGATGCGTTTGCGACGGGCAACTTTTGGTCCACGCAAAACAGCTGGTCCAACGACACGGTCGCCATCTCGGACGTGACCTCTGCGGACTTCAATGGCGACGGAATTTTGGACTTGGCGGGCGTTTGGGGTCACCAATGGAACAACGATCCCGGTCAATTGAAGGTCGCCTTCGGAAACGGCGATGGCACCTTCGGAGCGTTCACCGACCAAGTGACCGACCTCAGCCGCGCGAAGAGCCTGAAGGCGCGGGACCTCGATCAAGACGGTGACGTCGATTTGATTCTCAGCGGATACGGAGGCACTTCCCCCTTGCGGTGGCTGTTGAACGATGGGACCGGATCGTTCAGCGGAGGCGGCTTCGCAACAGGCACGAATTGGTACGTGGATTTTGCGGACCTCGATGGGGACGGGGACCCTGATCTGGTCACTACCAGCTCAACGAGTGTGAAGCTCTTCCGAAATGACCTCTCCGATGGGGGAGGCATGACGGCATGGGCCACGTTGACCAACAATTACTACTATACTTACGCTCCTGTTTTCGGCGACTTCGATGGAGATGGAGACCAAGACATTGCGGCTTCCTCGCTTGGGTGGGTGACCGGTGGATACCCTGAAAAGTGGTTCTGGCTTGAGAATACAGGCGACCCCTCCACTGGATGGGTCGAGCATGTGATACAGGAGGACGCCGCAACGTCCTTGACCAACATCAATGAGTTCAAGTCGGGCGACGTCGATGGCGATGGCGACGTGGATTTGATGGGTGATGGAGGGATGTTTTTCCAGAACGACGGAACGGGCACCTTCACCGTTACCAATGTCGTGAATGGCGCATCGAGTTTCGAGTTGGTGGACTTCGATGCGGACGGCGACTTGGACATCGCAGCCTCCTTTTGGAATAACTGGACGCGCGTTTTCCGCAACAACGGAAGCGGGGCGTTCACGGCCTTGACCGTTGTGGAATTGGCGGATAACAAGGGGGGCTTCCTCGATGTTGCTGACTACGACGGGGATGGCTTGATGGACCTCTTGGTCACGGCGGGCGACGATTACACGAATCAGATGGGGATTTACCATGTGCTGCCGTTGGGCGGATCCATTTTGGACATCCAGCCGGCTGAAGGAGCGGCTTCGCTGACGGGCCAAATCCCAACTCAAGCAGGCACCATCACCGAGCGCGGCTTCGTCTACGGCACCACCCCAGCCCCCACAACCGCCGACACCCAGGTCATCGACGCCAGCACCGGCCCCGGGACCTTCACGGCCAATGTGACCGGCTTGGATGGCAACACCACCTACTACGTGCGCTCGTACGCGGTTGTCAACGGCGTGACGCGATACAGCCCCGAATACAGCTTCAACACGCCGCTGTCGTTCACCTACAGCGTGGGCGACGTCGGACCGGCGGGCGGCATCATCTTCTTCGTCGACGAGAACGACGAGCACCCAGGATTCGATTACCTCGAACTTTCGCCCGTTGACCTGCAGGTCGATCGGCCGTGGGGTTGCCAGGGCGATGGCTACGCCCCACTGGATTTCCCCAACCCTTACAGCATTGGAACCGCTGACATGAGCGCTTTGGGCGATGGTGCACCCGCCACGGCGATGATCGTGGCGGGATGTGATGAAACGCCCCACGCGGCTCAGTACGCGGACAGCGTTTGGGTGGTGGAGAATGGCGCATTTTTCGACGACTGGTTCTTGCCAGCGAAGGATGAGTTTTCCACTTTGCGGGATGCGCTTGCTGGCGATGCCACGGTTTGGGACAGCCTTGGATTTGTGGCACCGATTCCGCAACCACCTTACACCCACTGGACCGCAACCGAATGGTTCGACACGGGCTCAGCCCAAACCTGGTCCGGCCAGTACTCGAATTTCTTCGGGTCGTTGGGCAAGTCGTTGTCGTATAAGGTGCGTCCGATCCGGGCGTTTGCCGAGGAGCCCACCTTCGGCGCGAGCGAGCCCACTCCCCTGCTCACGGCTGCCCTTGCCGACACCCTGGTTTGCTCGGGCGGTGCAGATGTGGTCATCGACCTGTCCGAGCACTTCACGGCTCCTGTGGGCAGCCTGACGTTCTCGGTGACGGGAGGACCTGCGGGCAGCGAATTCACGGCGAGCGTGAACGGAAGCAACCTGACCATCGATTTCAGTGGAGCGGGCGATGACGCCACCGCCGTGCTGACGGTAACAGCTGAAGACGACAACGGGGACACGCTCGACGCAGCGTTCACGGTGACAGAGCTTGCGTCCGTGAGCATTACCGAGACGGTGACCGATGCCAGCTCCTGGGTGGCCACGGATGGCGAGATCGAGTTGCTGTTCGATGGCGGTGCTCCGGCCGCCAGCACGAGCGGCCCTTGTCACGGCGAGGCATCGGTAACCTACTTCGGTGTGGTGTACACGCTGCACGAGGTGGGAGACCAATGTTGGTTTGGCCAAAACCTGCAAACCACCCAATTCAACGACGGCACCTCCCTGACGCAGGAAACCGGCAACAGCCTCTACAGCACCGGCACCACCACGCCGATGTACGCGGACCCTGAAGGCGGCGCCTCCGACCTCAGCACCGACGGGTACTTTTACAGCGCAGCGGCGTTGACGGCCACCGAGAACAACCTGTGCCCTTCGGGTTTCCACGTGCCAAACCGCTTGGAGGTCTTGACGCTGAACACGGCGTCTATTGCGGTTTTTGCAGAAGGCAGCGCTGCCTTGGGCGACACCGTGGCCGGAACGTGGTCGGATCCGTTCGCGGGTTTGACGAATGCGAGCGGGATGACCTTCCGGCCCTCGGGGGTGCGTTCGAACGTCATCTATTCCTACGGCGATGGCACCAAAGCTTGGCTGGGCACATCGGAATTGTCCACAACCGCGGGCAAGATCAACGTGGGAACCTACGAAGTTTCGGGCGCTTCAACTTCGTTGTACACCCAATCGTTGAAAGACCAGTACGGCTACCCCACGCGCTGCTTGAAAGACGCGGGCACTCCTCAGAGCGGATACAGTCCCGTTTGGGACCACGGTCCGACCACGGCGACCTTGAGCGGGCTCACGGCAGGCGATTACGATGTCACCGTCACCGATGGCAGCGGATGCACGGCCACGGGGCAATTCACCATCTCAGCGGCCAACTTGAATCCGGTGGCGGATTCGCTCGTGGCCGACACGGTTTGCTTCGGCGCTGCGGCATTGACCTTGGACCTCGATACGGTCTTCACAGGCGATCCGAGCGCAACGCCATTGACGTACGCCGTATCGGGCGGTCCCGCAGGGGGTGAATTCTCAGGAAGCGTAAGCGGATCCTTGTTGACCGTTTCGTTCGATTCCGCAGGGAGTTCTGGCACCGCGCGCGACACGCTGTTCCTGACCGCAACCGATGACAACGGGTTGACGGGGTCGATGTACTGGGTGCTCATGGAATACGGTGAAATCGCCTTGAGTGGCAGCACGACCGATTTGTCGGAAATCGGGTCCGGCGATGGCGCCATTGACGTCACGGCCTCCGGAGTTTCTTACGCGTGGGGCGATGGACCGACTACGCAGGACCGCAGCGGCTTGGATGCGGGAACGTATTCGCTGACGGTGACCGATTTGACAACCGGCTGCACAGCCGAGGATTCGTTCACGGTCACGCAACCTGGCCAAATGGAATTGAGCGGCACGTGGCGCGTCTCCCCCGCTTCCTCAGCCAGCGCTGCCGATGGAGGCATCGACGCCTCCTTCATCAATGGATCCGGTGCCCGCTCGGTCACCCTCCAGGTGGGCAACAGCTCGTTCGACGTGGACTTTGGAGCCGGTGAAGACTTCTCGTGGACATTGCCAGCAGGCGTTTACTACATCCTCGGCTTCTCCGACGCCGCTGGGTCGGAGACGATTTACAGCCCGGCTCTCCGCATCGTGGTTCCCTACGAAAAGTGCGACTGATCGTTTGAGCACCGCGCTGGTGCAGCGGGCTATCCCTTCGCGGGGGTGGCCCGCTTATATTTTCTGACGGTGCTGTTCTGCTTCCGAGGCCCCGGGGAAGATGCCTTTCAAGGCTTCTCCGCGGTAAGTGAAGATGCCATCGACCTTTTTGTTCAGCATCAACGCCCCCATGACCTCGCCGATTGGACCTGCCGGCAGCACGTAATGCAGCACGTCGTCCATCCACACGCCCCCATCGCCGGGGGTGAATCGGTGCAAGTGATGCCAGAACCGATATGGCCCAAATCGCTGTTCATCAATGAAGTACTTGCCATCCTCTGACTCCACGATTTCCGTCACCCACCGCATGGGAATGTTCAACAGCGGGCGGACCGTGTAACAAATGACGTGTCCCGCAAACGTGCGCTCCCCCCCACCGGACAAGATTTCAAAGGACATGTCCTCCGGCGTAAGGCGGTTCAGGTTTTCAGGAATGCTGAAAAAGTCCCACGCCTCCTCGACGGAGATGGGAAGGAATTGGCGGGTGGTGAGTCGGTGCATGCCGGTTGAAACCACCGAACAACGTCGGAGGTTCACTCGCAGGGCTCGCCGAAGCCGTTGAGCAAGAGGAGCAGGTCGGAAACGCTCACGACCAAGTCGGCGGTGAGGTCGCCTGGGCAGTTGCCGAGGCAGCCGAAATTGGACAGGATGAACATCAGGTCGGTGACCGTCACGAAGCCGTCGCCGTTGCCGTCGGCGGGGCAGGTGGTGCAGTTAATGCAGGAGGCCCAGCAATGGGCAGGCAGGGTCAGCGCCGGCTGGCCAGGAAGGACCGCCACGCCGTAGTTGCCGTATTCGTCGCACGGCAAGTGATCGCAGGAGGAGCCGAGGGGCGCGCCGCCAATGGTGGACCAGCCGTTCACCGTGAAGAGGTATTCGTGTTCGCCGGAGGGCAGCGTTTCCGTTCGGATGTACGTGCCGTCGACGAGGGCCATGGGGGCGCATGTGCCACACCAGTTGTTGAAGGTTCCGTTGAGGTAAACGATGTCGCTGGGGCCTGCAGGGGTTGTCGACGCGTCGAGCTGGAAGGTCACCTGGGCGGTCGTGGTGGGGAGCGGTGGGGTCAGGTTGAAGTGGATTTGGCCTTCAACTTGGGCCAAATTCGTCGACGAAAACGTACAAAAATTGCCTCCGAACGTTTCCAATTCATTCGTCTCCCATCGGTTCGGATCCACCCCATCGCACGCATCCGTCCACACGAGCGAGAAGTTGTTCGCCGTCCCCGCTGTGCCCTCGCCCGGCGTGTAAGCATAGACGGAAATCTCAGCGTAAATGGACTGCGCTTCCATGAACTCCCAAGGCCCCACCCACGCCGGAGAATCCGCCGCCCACAAGTTCATCATGAGGCGCATCGGGTGCTGCAGCCCCCCGACGTACGGCGCATCCTGCACGTAGGCCAGTTCGCCGTCCACGAACCACCGCACCGCCTCCGGCTCCCATTCGATGGCGTAATCATGCAACCCGGCGTGCGGATTGAATTCGAGTGGATGGATGTACGTGTACGACTGAAGAAATGGGTAATGCGTCGTGAATTGGACCGAGCCGCTGAGGTTGCCGGTCATCTCGATGTCGATTTCGTTGTTGACCGCAGGCCAATTGCAGTTGACGTCCCGATTGTACAGGAAGAAACTGCTGACCAAACCACTCCCCTCCGCCGACTGCATCCGCACCTCGAACCGACCGTAAAGAAACGCTTCCCGACTCTGCAACGCAGCGCTGGCACATTCCTGGGCCGCAGCAGTTACTGGAAACAGCAACAGCAGAACCAACCCGCGCATGGTCATCGGTTTTGTTGAATCCAATGCAAGGCCGTCCCAAACCGTTCGCCCCAATCCCGTTCAAAATGGCGTCCGCCCGGATAGGGCTGCACAATGAATGACGCACGGGTGGTCCTCAAATAGCCTTCCATGTCGTCCACTCCCGGTTGCAATTGAGCCTCCAACCCCACCGTGCCGTTGTCGATCCAAATCGGCCCCGCATTCACGGGCCACTCCCTGCCCCTCAACTCCTCGGCATAATTGAAGTCGCGGTAACCAAAAGCGGGCGACATGCAAATCGCCCCATCGAACACATCCGGGTGTTCCACCAAAGCGATGGCCGAAATGAGTCCCCCCATCGACGCCCCCGCCACGGTGATGGGGATTTCAGGAGCCAGGCCATACTTCGCCATCACCTCCGGCACCACCACGTCCGCGAGCCACGCCACGTAGGCCTTCCCCTCCGGTCCGGGTCCGTAATCGGTGGATCGGTCGTCCGTGCAATCCACCGCAACGGCCAACACCCCGACCCGTGGCGCCCACTTCATCAAGGTGTCGTCCACGCCCCAATCCACCCCAAAGTTCGCCGATTCAGGATCGAAAACGTTGCGGCCATCGTGCAGGATGACCAATTCGTGGAGCGTGTCCGAGGGAGGCACCCACGCCGTGACCAAGCGCGGCAACAACCCAGGCGGCGTCCACGTGCCAAGCGTGTCGACCTGGCCCGTGACCTGGCCCTGACGCTCCTTCGGCGCTGGCCCGTTGCTCCAGCCCCAAACGGTGTCGCGCACCACAGCACGGCCATTCACCACCTCAAGGAGCGCGTTGTCCCGCTGAAATCCATTGGACTTCAGGCCTTCCCGCTCCCAAGACCCCAGCGTGAATTTGAATTCATGGGTCCCATCGGGAGCACGGGTCCGTCCGATCCACCGCTCGTCCCCATCGTGCTTCAAAAGCACGGCATCAGGCCGCCAGCCGGTCCAGCTTCCTGCCACGTATATCCGCTCAGAAGGATCCAAGCCAGGAGCCACCACTTCAAATTCCACGCCTTGCTGCGAACACGCCACCAAGGCCAAGAGGCCGAACGCGATCAGTCGCATTCCCCGTTTGGATTGCAGACCGGGCCTTCGGCTGGCGGCTCAGGGTTCAACGTGGAGAGCACCCCGTTCAGGGCATCCTGGAACGCCTCCATCGGCTGGGCGCCCGAGACCGCGGTTTCCCCATTGATTAAATAGAACGGAACGCCTCGAATGCCCAAGGTGCGCGATTCGTACTCATCCGTGCGCACATCGTTTGCGAGGTCAGCATTGTCCAATGCTTCCTTGGCCTGTTCGGCATTCAGCCCCACTTCGGCGGCGAGCCGCAGCAGCGTTTGCCGATCGTCCACGTTCGCCCCTTCCATGAAATGCGCTTGGAACAGGCGCTCCTTCATCGCGTGTTGCTTGCCTTGGAGTTTGGCCCAATGCATCAGCACATGCGCTTGGAACGTGTTCGTCCAAACCGACTGATCCAGCGCGTACTCCAGTCCTTCCTCCCGGGCCATCGCCGACACGTACTCGGTCATTTGCTGCATCCGTTCCAGCGGCATGCCCTTCTCTTCCGCGAGCAGCTGAGCCACCGGCACATCCGTGCGGGTGACCCGATTCGGGTCGAGTTCGAAACTTTTCCATTCCACGCGAATGCTCAAGTTCTCCGGAAGGGTCGCCAGGGCGCGCTCCAGTCGGCGTTTGCCGAGGTAGCAAAAAGGGCAAACGATGTCGCTCCAAACTTCAATGTGAAGGTCCGGATTTTCAACGTGTTGGGGCTCGTGAGCGGTCGTTAACATCGGGATTTGGGCATTCATGAGAAAGGGGGCCATGCAGGCCAAAAAAGGGATCAATCGGTTCATCGCACCAACCATTTGGTCCCTGCACCGTCCGACGAAACCATCACATACAGTCCGGGGATTGCAGGGGCGCGAAACGGCGCGTCAGGCAACTGGGTCCAAGCGGCAATCCGCCGCCCACCGAGGTCGTACAAGGCGTATGCACCTGACGGCCATCCCGTGCTCGGAAGGGCACTTCCCGCGGCTGCGGCAGGGAGCCGGCGCGGCGTGCGTTCCTCCTCACCTACGTCCGTTACGCAGTCCCCTCCGTACAGGTCCCACGTGGTGATGGTGGTGCCTGCGGACTCGAGCGTCCACGTGGCGTGCGGAAAGCCCAGCGCCCCGTCGCTCCAACTCAAGTTCACGAATGCGTCGGTGCTGCAGGCCACCTCCAAGGTGTAGCAATCGGCTTGCGCGAGGCAGAGCGAGTCGCTGGTTGTGAACCAGTTGTTCGCTTCGTTGACGTTTAAGCTTGTGGACCAAAATTCACCCGTCCACCCGAGCGAAGCCAACGTGACCTCAACCGTTCCCTGTGGGGGAGCGTACCCTTGGAAGGAAAGGCGGACGGGGAGGCACTCACCTGAGGTTTGGCCCGCCCACTCGAACGAACGCGCCTCGAACGCGTACGGAATGGCGCATGCCAACGACTCACCGAACCCGGTCCAAAGCTGCAACGTGACCTCCTGCGCCTCAAGCGGCACTTCAACCGGTGCAACCCACTGCAAATCATGCACATTGACCCCGTACAAGCCGAACAAATTAGGAGCTTCTTCCGCGAGTACGTTCCCTTCCGCGTCAAGCAATTTCCACCCCGGGTAATCGTAGAGTTCGTCGAAGGAGGTGTATTCGGAGATGAGGCGGATTCGGTCCGCTTGGAACGGATCTTGCCACACCCCGAGCACCGCCAAATCCGGGCAGTCTTGTGCAAAGCTCACCGCACTCACGCCCAACATCAAAGCAACGAAACCCTTCATGCAGCCAAGTTACGAAATGGTTCACGGGTAGACCCGGCGATCAGAGCGCCGATCCGATGGCTTGGGCTACGGCTTGTGGGGTGGCGTCTTGGCCGATGGCCGAAAGGAGGAGGACGCTGGTTTCGACGCTGATGAGTTTGGCCTTCCAAAACGCGCGGTCGGCGAGGCAACTTCCTTGCACGGTGAGGATGCCTTGGGCTCCGGCGTGCATCCCGGCCTCGACGAGGTCCACTTCTCTGATCAACCCGGTCATGGCGAGCTGTTGCTCTTCGAAAATGAGGTTCTGGACGCTGCGGTCCACGACATCGAAGTGCTGGATCAGCTCCATAGCAAAGAGGTCAACGGCGTCCGCGCTGTTCACCCCTGAACAGTCCGTGCCCGGCTGCGGAACGATCATCAAGGTGCTGATGCCATCCAAGCCATGCGGTCCTCCTTTGAGTTGGACATCGATTTCGGGTGGCGTGGCTCGGGCGGAAGGGTCGGGCTTCATGCGACGGGCAAGTTCGGGCACGATGGTGCTCGGGCAGGCCGAGCCCATCAAGGGTTGCTTGAACTCGAAGCTGATCAGCGGCGTGTTTTCTCCACCGCTGACGTCGTTGATGCTTCCGTGGATTTCGGAGAACGTGTTGCTGCAGGTCAGCGATTCGCGGTAGGTGTAATTGAAGGAGAAGAAGTGAAAGGTGTGGGGGGCGTCCAAGGTCGCCTCAGGCACTTCCGCTGCATCCCAAGCGTAATGGTCCGTCTTCTTTGTGAAGTACTGGGTGCGCGGGGTTTCGACCACCCAGGTGCGCGCCATTCCCTCCGCCACGTACCGTTCCACTTGGCGTTGGCCGTGAAGGGACCAACTGACGCCACGAGCCTGCAGCCGATCCTTCAATTCATCTTCGCTCAAGCCGTCCTGCCCTGCCGCTTGCAACACCTCGGCCGTCCGAACGGCCACTTGCTCCGAACGCCACATCTGCTGTTGCTGTTGCTCCGTAATGACGTGGAAACCATTGCGCTCCAACTCGGTGATGAACCGGCCCCTTGCATTCAACAAGTCGCTGCTGGCATTGGTCATCACGAGGTGCTCGGGCATCGGATAGGCATCCAATCCCGTCACGCTGTATTGAGCGGAGGTCTGGATGGAAACGAAAACAAAGGCAATGGATAAAAGGCGCAACATGATGACAAAGATGCAATCTAAGCCATTCCTTTCCGCCATGAACGATGCAATTCGTGCAGCTGAAGCGGCGGTTTAAACGCGTCAATGCTCGCTGAATGAACTCCGAAACCCTAGAACTTCAGGCCAAAGAATTGGCCTTTCGTGGTGATTTGTTGTGCAGCGTTGATTCGTAAGGCGAATTGGCTTAAATTTGCCACCTCTTGGAGGGGTGGACAGTGGCTGTCAAGCGGTCTTGAAAACCGTCGCCCGTTAAGGGTTGCAGGTTCGAATCCTGTCCCCTCCGCTTTGAAAAACGCCCGCAGTTGCGGGCGTTTTTTCATCCCGCTCTTTTCGCCTGTTTGAGGTTCAATCTGAGGTCCGAGAGGCGCTTCAATTCCAACTGCTCCGAAATCGCACACCGAAAAACGGTGAGCTCACGTGAGGACAAGTGGGGGATGAATTCCATCACGGCAGGCGATCTCACCCGCCCTTTATCCGGCCAAAGGACCTCCCATGAACCAATCAACTGAACGGTCTCAGGTTGAGGGAGGTGGTCGGGCCAGCGGTGAATTCGGAACTGAAGGTAATCCATGCCCTTGCGGAGCATGGGGTCGTGGTACCTCATCACGTCTTTGACTTCCAATTCTTTAAGCCGGACATTTTGAAAGATTACGGACACATTGGAGTCTGGCAATAAGGGCGCATTGAAACCATAAAACCCTTCGGATTCGCGCATCAAGCGGTGCCAGTTGGTGTCCGCGAACCGGTTGATGCCTTCCGGCCCACGCAAGGAATCCATGAACTGGGCCAGCCGGTGACTCACCATCACCGATCCTTGCCAGGTCATGTGTTGGTTCGCATCATACGTGTCTTCGAAAAACTCCTGACGAGCATTCAAGGAGGAGTCCGTCATCAGTTCTAAAAACGGAATGGCCTCATCCACCTCACGACGGATCGAATCCACACGCTGCATCCAGACCTCTTTCCCGTCCACATGTCGATGGTACATCGGAAGTGCCAACCAAATCAAGGTGATGCCATGCTCTTTGCACAACGCGGCAATGTCCCGTGCCGCTTCAATGTTTCGCGGATGAATGGGTAAATCCGCACCATGTACCGGAGGACCGGCCGAATCATAGCGCGCTTGGGTATCATTCGTTAAACCGGTCGTAAAGCGAATGAACCTGCCCAAATACAGTCCCTCTGCTTCGGCCAAAGGACGCGGCCCCTTGTGCTTCATATTCGCACCGATGAGCTCCAGCGAGTCCCACAAAAAGTGATGGTTCCGCACGGTGGGGCTCAAGCCCATCGCCAGTTCATCCAACGTGAACAGGTCCCAGGCGGCTGGGTACTTCAAGGAAGGACTCTTGCGGGCTTCAAAGACTCGTATTTGGTTAACGAGTTGAGCTGAACTTCTCGAACCAGGCGCATTTCCATCCAATCCATACGTTTCGATGACCACGGTCTGTGGCGTGCACCACTCGAGGGCTTCCCGCAAGGTCCAATAGTGGTCCGTCCAACTCATTGAGTTGTTGGCCAAAACCATGCAGGTTTGTCCCAATTCAGCACTCAGGTGCTTCGGATTCACCCCGGTGTACGTGTGGCTATCTCCAAGGATCAGCACATCCACGGGCTCGCCGGCTTCGTGCAGTTTTCGAAGCGAGGACCAGCGCTTTTCAATGTGCGAATTCAGGTCTTGGGGTGCTTGAAACCAAGCCAGGCCATCCATGATGGCGAGGAAAGCCACGATGACCGAAACTCCCACAACGCCTCGGGCCAGAAAAAGAAGGATGGATCGTGAATGCATCGTCCCTTAGAATTGAAAGTAAATGAATTCTTGATCTGTGACGTCAACGCCGTAAGCTCCCAACAACACGATTGCCATGCACAAGGACAAATACACGGACCAGCGAACGGCGCGTGGGCTATTCAACACGAGCTCAACACCCTGCGCCCTCCGCTCCTGAATCAATTCAATGAAAAGGACAACAATCACCAAACCGATGGTCAACCTCCATGGGAAATGGACCAACTCCGTCGGTATCCGCCCTTCCTTGGATAGAAGTGCACCGAGCATGTTGTGCGCTTGGTCCAAGGTTTGGGCCCGGAAATAACTCAAAGAAAGGGTCCAAAACGCCGTCACGACAACCGCCGCCACCCCCCGTCCGAATTTACCCAATCCCCTCAGGGCCTGAACAAGGAGCGGATCCACCACCACCAAGAACAACCCATTCAACCCTCCCCAAATCACAAAACTCCACGAAGCCCCATGCCACAACCCGCTGACTAAAAATACCACCATCACGTTCAACCCAACGCGCACCCGACTTCCTCGATTTCCTCCCATCGGGATGTAGAGGTAATCCCGGAACCAACTGCTGAGCGTGATGTGCCATCGCTTCCAAAAATCACTGAAGCTCGATGCGAAATACGGTCGTTTAAAATTCTCGGAAAGGCGATAACCAAGCATGCGACTGATGCCGCGAGCGATGTCTGAATAGGAGGAAAAATCCAAATACAATTGACCTGCAAAACAAAGCAGTCCGAGCGCAGCATAGTTTGCCCTGAGTTCATCGGAAGCAGTGAACGTGGCATCCACCACGGTCCCCAATCGATCAGCAACGACCACCTTTTTGAACATCCCCCACAGGGCAAGCAACAGGCCGCTCCGAGCAGCGTCCACCTTGAACCCAGGATGTTCATCGCCGAACTGCGGCAGCAGGTCCCTGGCGCGCTCGATGGGCCCTGCAACGAGTTGAGGGAAAAACGCGACAAAAGTGAAGAATTGAATCGGATCATGCACGGCCTTCATTCGCCCACGAGAGATGTCCAGGGTGTAGGAAAGCGTTTGAAAGGTGTAAAAACTGATCCCAACTGGAAGCACAACATCGATGTGTGCGGCTGCAGCGCTCGTGCCCACGTATGCGAGCAAAACATCGAGGGAATCAATGAAGAAATTGTAGTATTTGAATGCCCCCAATATGCCGAGGTTAACGAGCAAACTCACAAGCAAAAGCTGCTTTCGAACCCGCGGTTCTCCAGATTTTTCAATGGCCTTGCCCAGGATAAAATCAACCATCGAACTGATGAAGATCAAACTGAGAAATCGCCAATCCCACCAACCATAGAAAACATAGCTGGTGAGCAGTAGGAATCCATTCCTCCGGGACTTCGAGCGAGAAAAGACCAACCAAAAGGCAGCAAATGCAACCGCAAAAAAGACCAAGAAAGTGATGCTATCGAAAAACATGATGCTTCATATTACGCAAGGTGTTCGGTAAGGTTTCAACCATCATGCTCCGCTGCGCACCAAGTTTTCGAAGTGAAAACTCACATCAAAAACAATCCTGCTCTGCATCCGTTCAGAACCGAATCATGACAACAGCTGCAGACCAAAGCAAACGGATTCAGCAATCAAGGATTCCAATTTGGGATTGAATTCTGTTTGTATCGATTGTTTTTTTAGATATTTGAACAATGAAACGCATTCTCGCATTTACTGCACTCATCGGTTGCACGGCCGCTTTTGCCCAAAACACACCCGATGTTGGAACCGTAACCACGAGTGATGGCATGACCTGCCCAACGCTTCCGGGGACCTCCGTGCGGGATCATTCTAAGCCGTGCACCAAACGCGAGGGGAACGAGTCCTACCTTACCCTTCCGGGCACTTCCGTTCGGGACTATTCCCAACCGGGTTGGGTGCACGAGGGCGACAAGAGCCATCCTACTGTGCCCGGCACCTCCGTGCGCGATTACTCGCAATCGAGCCTCGTCCGAGAAGGGGACTTCATTTATCCAACCCTTCCCGGAACCTCCGTGCGGGATTACCAGGCTCCGGGGTTCATCGTTGTTGGCAACATGATGTACCCCACGTTGCCCGGAACGAAGGTGCGGGATTACTCGAAACCCGGAGTGAAAATTGAAGACTGAGCCCTGCCCGAGGCAGCCACGAGTTCGCCAAGGGAGGAAAGGATACGCATTGGGAATGAATAGAATGCACGTAAAATGAGTCCAGAGGATGCGTTAACCGTTGACGTGACCGTGGAACGGCAGGATTCCGAGCCGTGGTGGACCGTCTACTACAGCGATTTTGTCGCCGAGACTTCAAGCGATTGGATGGATGAGTCGGAACTGCGCGATTGGGCCCTCGAATTTTATGAAGGAACCGAGGAATTGGAATCCGTTGCGTCACTGGATTTGGAATCGATCAGGGAAATGCATCGGAGCCATTTTGCAGAATTCGAAGACCGAATGAACGGCTCTGAGGCGCTTTGGTATGCTTACGAGGACGATTGGCGACCGTTCGAAAAAGCGGGTTGGGTCCGGTTCGTGGAAGGAGAGCATCCAGGCAGTTCCTACAACGGAATGGAAGTGCGGCGAGAAGAGGGCTTGAATGCGTTGCGGTCCGTCATTGGCCCTTCATTGAGGTTGACCATCCATTCGTTCTGAGCGCGTTTGATTTGCCAAGGCGAAATTCCGTAGGGGCCCAATTCCCTAACTTGCCGCCCCATGGCGCACCTCATTCGCATTGAAACGTCCATTCAGCTGAGCCTGAAAGGTACCTGGGACACCTATACCCTGCCCGAGCACATTGTTCAGTGGAATTTTGCTGATGAAAGCTGGCATTGCCCTTTTGCGACCAACGACTTGCGCGCAGGGGGCACCTACCATGCGCGGATGGAAGCACGGGATCAAAGCACGGGATTTGATTTCATCGCAGAATACACGGAAGTCATTCCCCTCCAACAGTTTACCTATGTTTTTGGGGGCCGTTCTTGTACGGTTTCGTTCCTCCCCGAGCAAGATGCCACCCGGGTGCGAATTGAATTCGATGCGGAAGAAGAGCATTCCATCGAACTGCAAGAGCAAGGTTGGCAAGCCATCCTCAACCGGTTCAAAGCCCACGCCGAGGGTGCCCAAGGCATTCAATGATCACGCGTCAGCCCCGACAGAATTTCGGCATCGTGGCAGCGTAACCGTTGTTAAATTCGGCGAATGAAGCGATGCATAGGACTGATGGGCCTGTTGGTCTGTTGTGCGGGGGCTGCGGCCCAAGGGGCTAACGCAGACTCCGCCCGGGCCGCGGCTTTGTTCGAGGAGGCCCTCGGGAATGGGCAGTCGTACGAACGGTTGAGGGAATTGACCAAGGGCGTTGGTCACCGGTTGAGCGGTTCCCCTGAAGCGGAAAGAGCGATGGTTTGGGGAGGGGAAGTGTTGGAGGCCAACGGGGCCGACTCGGTTTATGTCATGCCCGTGGTGGTGCCGGCATGGACGCGGGGCACGGTTTGCTCGGCGTCCGCGGGGAACATGCCCCTTCGGGTGACCGCTTTGGGAGGTTCCGTTCCGACGCCCGATGATGCCCCCCTTTCGGCGCCGTGTTTGGTCGTGCGGGGCATCGAGGAATTGGCGGAATTGCCCCGATCGGCTACGGAGGGGCGCATCATTTTGTTCAACCGTCCGATGGACCCGCTCCTCATCAACACCGGGGCGGCTTATGGCGGCGCGGTGGACCAGCGCGGGCAAGGCGCCATCGCAGCGGCGAAGGCTGGCGGGGTGGCGGCTTTGGTTCGCAGCATGACCCACGCCTACGACACCATCCCGCACACCGGGGCGATGTACTACGAAGAAGGCATTCCGCGCGTCCCCGCGGCAGCCATCTCAACCGTTGATGCGCGTGAACTTGCTCACCAAATTGCTGCCGACCCGGATTTGGAAGTTACGTTGAGCATGAATTGCCGAGACCTCGGCGAGCGCGAACAAGGCAATGTGATCGGTGTCCTTCGCGGACAGGAGTTTCCAGATCGGGTCATCGCTCTTGGCGGCCACCTCGATTCTTGGGACATTGGAGAAGGTGCCCACGACGACGGTGCCGGTGTGGTTCACACGCTCGAAGCGTTGCGGTTGCTCAAAGCCATTGGTTATGAACCGCGTCACACCTTCCATTTCGTCTTGTTCATCAACGAGGAAAACGGAAACCGGGGCGGCAAGGCGTATGCGGAGTGGGCTGCGACGAACGAAGCGGGCATTCGCGTCGTGGGTGCCATGGAATCGGATGCAGGAGGGTTGGTTCCTCGCGGGTTCAGCGTAGATGCTGCTCCCGAACACGTTGCGTGGTTGCAAGCCCAGCTTCCTTCCCTCGAGCCTTACGGCCTCAATTCCTCACGAAGCGGATGGGCGGGCGTAGACATCTCGCCCTTGAAGACGCAGGAGCCGCGGCCTCTGCTCGTTGGGTTGTTGCCCGATGGGCAGCGTTACTTCGATTTTCACCACAGCGCGCGGGACGTGTTCGAAAACGTGCACAAGCGCGAGTTGGAGCTCGGAGCCGCATCGTGCGCGCTCATGTTGGTCATGATGGATCAACAACTCGATTGAGTGAAGCGCTAGGAGCCGCACCCTTCGCTGTAGGCGACCAAAAGCTGAATCAAGTCGTTGACGTTGACCCCTCCATCACCGTTGAGGTCGGATCGGCCGCAAGGCGGTTCTGAAGCCCACGCCTCGCCCGATCCACAACCATACACCACCAAGAACTCGGTCAAATCTGCAGTGGATACGGTTCCGTCCGCGTTGATGTCACCTGAGCACGGAGCTGGCTGCATGCCCTCCAGCAGTTCCGTCCACTGGATTTCGGCCGATTGGTAAAAGGACAGCACAACGTCTTCATCGCCGTCACCGTCCACGTCACCGAAGGCTGCGTTTTGGGGGCCACTCCCCGCTGCCAATTCCACCACCGATGCCGATGCCGCATGGTACAAGCGGGTGCGACCGCCACCGTATTCGCTCACCACCAGATCCGCAAAACCGTCCCCATCAGGATCGCCCACCGTGAGCCCCAAGCTGCCATTGAGGTCCGTGAAACCCACATCAACGGCTTCGGCAAAGCTCCCTTGCCCATCGTTCGTGAACTGCCGAACGCCCAGTTCATTGTAGCCCACACCAAACAGGTCCACATCCCCATCGCCATCTGCATCGCCTACAGCCAGGTCTTGTGCACTGCTAAGCGTGAGGATTTGAGGCGATTCGAAGGCCAACGTTTCCGGTGCGGAGCCTGCCGTACGAAGCCAAATGCGCACGTCCCCAGAGTTTTCAAAGCACGCTGCAAGGTCGATCAAGCCGTCTCCATTGAAGTCATCGGCGGCCACGGCCTCGCAACGACTTCCCGCATTCGTCATTGCGGTGGGAGCAGAGAATTGTCCGTTGCCCGTGTTCAAGGCCACCATCACGGCAGAGCCTTGCCAAGCTCCGGCTACGAGGTCGAGGTCACCATCCATGTCAAGGTCGCTCAGGACCACGTCATCGCATCCATTGATGTTCGGGATGAGCGTATCGGAAAGGGCAAGGGCACCACTTCCATCGTTTCGCAGGCCCACGACGCGGTCGCCGTTGTAATCCGAGACCACCGCATCGAGGTCGCCGTCTCCATCGTAATCGGCGAGGACCACATCGTAGCCGAAGTACGTGCCCGTGGGGACGTACTGCACTTCCCAGCCGCCGCCCGGTTGAGAGAACGCCACATTCAAGTACTCCGGGCCGCCGCCGAACACGTTCGTTCCTTGCACCATGGCCGCTGCGTCGGCGAGGCCATCGCCGTTCAGGTCGCCGACCGCCACGTTGCGGACATACTGCAATCCTTCGAGGATGGGATGGTAATCGGTGGGGGTGCCGGCGGCATCGAAATCCCGCCAGCCGATTTGGCCTCGGGAACGCGAAGCCGTCAGCATCTCGGCCACGCCGTCCCCGTCGACATCAGCCAACGCCACGTCGAGGGCTTGTGGGACGTTGAACTCGATGGGATTTGGGAGGAAACCGCCGGCTCCATCGCCGAGGATGAGTCCGCATTCGTTCGAGGTTTGGGCCGCGACGGCGATGTCCAAGTGGCCGTCGCCGTTGGCGTCCGCGAGGTCGAATTGTTGGGCTTTGGCGAACAGCCCCAAGGTGTCGGGCGGAGAGCCGTCGTTGTGCCAGCGGATGACGTACGTGTCGTCGACGCCGAGGATGAGGTCGGTGGTGGTGCCGTTCGGCAAGGCCATGACGGCGGAGAGTTTGCCAAAATCGGCTACGATTTGGTCTTCAGCAAAGCCCCCTTCCCCATCGCCATAGCGCACGCTCAAGGTGCCCCACGTGTACGAGCCCACCAACCAATCCAGCGCGCCATCGGCGTTCCAATCGGCGAACAGCACCACCGCTGCACCCGCGAGCTGCATGGGCGTTTCGAACTCAGAAACCGCGCCCGAACCTGCGCCGAGCAACAGCACCACCTCCCCGGATTGCGAATCCGCATAGGTCACATCGAGGTGGCCATCGCCGTTCACGTCAGCGATGTCGAGCCGAAAGGGATTGGGGCTGGCGCGCAATTGCACCGGTTCGGCCAACGAGCCGTCCTCCAGCTGTTCGAGGAACACCAGCCCGCCTTCCTCACAGGCCATCACATCCATGCGCCCATCGGCGTTCCAATCCACCACCCGGAAGTCGTTCCAATCGTCCCCCATGGCCGCAGGGTCAAACAATTTCACCCAGCCAAAGGCCCCGGGTGCGGTTTGTTCAAACCAGGCCAACTGGTTGTTGCCATTCGCAGCTGCGATGACATCGAGGTCTCCATCGGAATCGAAATCCGCCCATTCCACCGTGCCTGCGGAAATGAGCCGGTCCACCACGCGCTCTGCAGGTGCGAAAACAGGCGATTCTCCTTGACCCAAAGCCAAAGTCGGCGCGCACATCAGCGCAATGATTGGAAAGCGAAGCATGCTCAAAATTACGAGGCCCCTGCCCCCAACACAAGCCCGAAGCGATGGCAGTCAGCCCCAGAAGTGTGCGGCCAAACGGAACGTCTCGACGTGGGCGTCGACGATGTGTCGGAGTTCGGGAGAGTATCCCCCGCCCATCGCACACACGACGGGAACGCCGTGCCGCCAGCAGCGCTCAAGGACTTCGCGATCCCGGTCGCGGCATCCTTCACGGGTCAAGGCCAAGCGGCCGAGCTTGTCCGAGGCGAGGACGTCAACTCCGCTTTGGTAAAGCACGAGGTCCGGCTCCACGGCATCGAAGAGCCGCGGCAGGTGGTGCCGCAACTGCCCCAAGTAATGCGCGTCGTCGCAACCGTCGGGCAACGGCACATCGAGGTCGCTGCGTTCCTTGTGCAGCGGATAATTCGAGGCGCCGTGCATGGAAAAGGTGAACACACGGGGCTCGTGGGCGCACATCGCCGCCGTTCCATTGCCTTGGTGCACGTCGAGGTCGACGATGAGGATTTGGCTTGCAAGCCCTTCATTTAAAACAAGTTGAGCTGTCAATGCCAAATCATTCAACAGGCAAAACCCCTCACCCCGATCCCGAAAAGCGTGGTGCGTTCCCCCGGCCACATTCAAGGCCACGCCCCCTCCCGCAAGTGCATGCCGCGCGCATTCCAAGGTGCCTCCAGCGATCTGCACTTCCCGTTCCACCAGCTCGCGCGACCACGGAAAACCCGTCCGACGCACCTCCGCTCGGGACAATTCCCCTGCCTGCAATCGCGCCCAATACCCCGCATCGTGAACCGCGCACACCTGCGCATCCGACAACGGCTCGGGCTCAAAAAAGTCCTGATCCGCCGCGATGCCTTCGTAACGAAGCTGCTCCGGAATCAACGCGTACTTCGCCATCGGGAAACGGTGACCCGGTGGCAGCGAATGGGCATACGACGGATTCCAAGCGATGCGCATCACATCCAGGGCTCAGATGAGGTTTCGACCGCGTGCAAGATGCGGTCGGCAAAGGACCGGGCTTCGCGCTCGGGCAAGAACGACAGCCGAATGGAGCCAGCGGCCGTGTGCAAGATGAGGTGGGCGATTCCGCGGTGGGCATGCCAAAACGCCTGCCGCACTTCCACCCGCTGCACCTGATGGAATTGCGTCATCGTGGTGGTCCGTTTCCACCAGCCGCGCTGGGAGGCCAAAGCGGAATCCGATAGGCGCACCATTCGACTCGCGACGTATCGGTGTGCCACCCAACCGCCCCACAACACGAGGCCTGCTCCGAAGATCACATTCCCAACCGAAAACGGGGTGAGCGCTTGCCAAATCCCCGCTGCCACCCACCACGGAATCCACCGGACCCAGCGCAGCGCAGCGACGGGCCGAAGCACCGGCGGGGCGTCCCGGCGCCATCCCGGGAAAAGCAGTTCGTCCAACGTTCGCCGTTGCTGCCCTTCAACGCCCGGAATGGTCAACCGCTGCTCCCGGCCTGGTTCAGCCGAACCTGCGCGCGCCTGGGACCAAAGGAGCGATTCGAATCCGAGCCATCGACTCAGGGGCGTGTCGGACCACGTGGCGGTTTGGATTTTAGAACGCTCGATGGTGAAGGCAAAGCGGCGAAGCAGACCGGCTTGAACGTGGAATCGCTGCCGGGATTTGGCCTTCAACGTCAAACCGAAATGCTTCAAAAAAACCACCGAAAAGGATGCAAATGTTCCAACCAAGACGGCGAATACAAGCGCCGGAAACCACAAAATGAAGCTGAGCATGGTCGCCACGAGCGGGAGCCACCAAGGCACCCAATCCATGAACCACTCCAGCGCCCCATCGACTTGGCTCAACAGCGCAAACGGCGCCGAAAGCGCGATCAAACCATTGCGCAAGTGATTCTGAGCCAATGAAATGCGAACGAGTTGTCGCCAGTCGAGTTGAAGAATGGACTCGGGTTCTTCCACGGTGGTGGGGTGGGCACCCGGTGCGATGGCGTTGCGCAAGGCCTCTGCGTCCCTCCAATTCAACGCGAGGAATTCCAGTTCATTCCCCTTCGTTCCCGCGGTATCGATGGTCAAGCCCGTCAAGCCGAGGATGCGCTGAAGGGCCCCTTGGCTGAGCTGAACGGCTTGGATGCGATCGAACGGAATGACCGTGCGTTTGCGAAGGAACACCCCCGATTTCACGTGCAAGGCACCTGGGCGTAGTCGGAATGTGAACCGCCAGTGTTCCATCAGCGTGTAGCCCAACAACAGCACCCCGACGCCCATCATCGCCAGCACGCCATATCGCGGTAACGCCTCACCCCGGAGCCACAGCGGAAGGAGCAGCGGCCAGAACGACTTCGCCACCCGCACGGCGTTCCGAACCGTGAGCAAGATGACCCCCAGGCTGTGCTGGCGATTCCAGCGTTGGAAATCAATCCGTTGTGCCATCTTGCAAAATCGCAGTGCGCAGCGCATGAGCGGTTTCCGCCTGCAGCCCCGGAATGCTCAGGTTCGCACCCGAACTACCGGCCGTGTAAATGCGCAAGGTGCTCAATCCCAGCCACCGATCGAGCGGAGTGCGGTGCACTTCGCTGTGCTGAATGCGCGCCAGCGGCACCGTCACTTGCGTGCGAATGAGCCAGCCGCGCTGAAAGGTCAAATCGTGTTCCCGCAACAGAAACCCCATCCGTTTGTACCCCCGATCGGCCAACAGCACGCCCCACCCCACAATCAAGGTTCCCGCCAGCGCCGCCCCAAATCCCGCCCATCGCGGAACAACGTCGTCCGACAAGCTCAGCCACACCATGATCCCTGCCCCGGTCATCAACACCAAGCTCGCCATTGCGGCAACCACCATTCGCTGCGTTCGATACGCACGCGGCAGGGATTCGAATGCTCCCAACGGCAGCCGGGGCACAGCCCCCACCGGTCGAACATCATTGCTGAACATGCCCGCAAGATAGAACGCATCCTGCATCAGCCCCGCATGCCCCAAGCTTTCAGGAGGCTCGAAAAGTTTCGCATTCCTGTAACTATTGTTGCAGTTTTGCGTCCCGTGAGCATGGACGAACAGCATTTCGCGAAATTGGTGGACGCGCACGCCGATGGGCTTTACCGCTTCGCGCTGTCCATGTTGCACGAAGAAGCCGCTGCCGAAGATGCGGTTCAGGATGCCTTTGAGGGGTTGTGGCGCAAGCGGAATCGCGTGGATTTGGCCAAAACCAAAAGCTACCTCTTCACTACCGTCCACAACCACTGCATCGATGTCATCCGCCGCCAGCGGCCGCACATCGCCGCAGAAACGGCGAACCTTGTGGCCTCGGAAGCGGAGCCCCACGATTTGCAAGCTCACCTGCATGAGGGCCTCGCCTCCTTGCCGGAGAAGCAACAGTCGATGGTGCTGCTTCGGGACTACGAGGGCTACAGCTACGCCGAAATTGCGGCGATCACGGAATCCACCCTCGAAACCGTGAAGGTTTCCATTTTCCGAGCCAGGAGGGCATTGCGCGCTTATTTGGGGTCCATTGAAAACGTGCGGTGAAATGGAACAACCCTCGCTTCACCCCAAACACCGTTCAGGTCCTGCTCGCTCATTCGTTGAGGGCCTGAAGCGCATTCCCGAGAACTCGGATTGGAAAGCCCAGTTGCGCAACATTCCCTACGAACACTACCTCGACCCGGAATCGCGTCCCGGCGCAAGGGAGGATTTCAAAGCCCAACTGAAGCGCATTCCAGCAAAACCGAAGGTGCTTCCCCTGGCTTGGCGGGTGGCGGCAGCGGCAGCAGGGCTGGGACTCGTGTCGCTGCTTTGGAGTCCCAACGACCCGGTCATTGAAATCGAGCCCACCGCCTACGTTGAGCAAATGCCCGCTGCGTCCCCCGTGCCGTTGACCCAGGTTGCCCTAGCGCCCCTACCCAGTGCGCTGCCCGCGAGAGCCATTCGATTTGCACCGCGCACATCACCTGTTCCGTCGGAGGTTCGCCCTGATCCGATGACCGCCCGGATCGCTGAACCCCTGGCCACCCTTCCTTGGAGTGCGGATTTGGTTCAGTCCACAGAACCGGTGGTGGCAGAAGAACACACCGCTTCGATGCGGGACCACACAACGGTTCGCGCGCGGTTTTCCAAAACGGGGGAACACCTGCTCACCCGAAGTGGTGGGAAGTGGGGCTGGTCCATCGGCTCGGCCAATGACCCCGTCAGATTCAGGGTGTATGCGAATAAAAACCAATGGGTTGCACTCCGCAGAAAGGGCGGAAGGTAACTTTTTTCTCCCGCCGTCGTCCCAATTCAAAATCCACATCATGAAGCACTTGATTGCCTGCACCGTCGCCTTATTCGCATCGTTTGGAACCATGGCTCAGAATCCCGTTGAGGCCCCCCTGGCCCTCGAATTGGAACGCGCATTGAGCTCATTGGACTCGAACCTTGCAGCGGGCCTTTCTGAACAATTCACGAATGCCTTGTTTCGGTTGATTGCGGTGTCCATGGAAGAGGCCGCCAATGAGATGGAGGACGCGGCGAGAGAACTCCACCTGGAAGTGGTACCCAATGAAGGTTCTGGCGGGGTCACGGTGGTATCGGGAGCGCGGGACGGTGATTTGGTGCGTACAGAAAACGAGCTGGTTTTGGTGAATGGAACGGATTCGCTAACGCTCGAGGACCGATCAGTGAATGACCTGCTCGACTTGGAGGAAGTGGAAGAACCCCAAGACCCGGGCCATGTCGGGTATTGGAAAGGTTGGGGGCTGGGATCTGTTTTGCTGACCAACCGACCCAACCCCGGAAACCTCAACGGCATGGAGTTGCTGGACTCTCCGTTTGACCTGCAAACGGGCAATGCACTCAGCAGTTGGAACATCCAACTCAATCCTTACGAGTACCGGCAGCCCCTCATCGGCGATGCCATCGGCATCACGACGGGGGTGGGATTCGATTGGTGGCGGTTCAATGTCAGCCCCAAAACCGTGCTGACCCGTTCAGAAACCGGGGCCATCGCTCTTGCGGTGGATACCACCAACCAAGTCCGTCGAAATCACCTGAGCCTAACCTATCTGCGCGTCCCTTTGCTGCTGAGTTTGCGCACGCAATCTGATCCAGAAAGCGCCCTCCACATCGAGTGCGGTGTGGTCGGGGGCATTCGGTTGCACAACCAGTACGTTCGCAAGTACAGCGACTCCGAATCGAATTACGTGGACAAGGTCAAAGGATTTGGCATGAACCCGCTCCAATTGAACGCACGCTTGGTCCTAGGTTATGGAGGATTCAGTGTGTTTGCTGAAGTTCCGTTCCGTCCGTTGTGGAACGAGGCTGCAATCAGCGACAACCCGCTGGTATATCCCGTGACGCTCGGCATCAAGTTCACCGATTTGGATTGATCGGATCACAGGCGAGCCCAACGCTCGTTCATGCATTTTGGGGCGAATGAACCTTATTTTCGCCCTCATGGGTGGTTTCATTTATTGGTACAAATCGAGAATGGGCATCGGTGATCGGCTTCACCACGTGGTTCAGCTGATGGAGCTTGCAGAACAAAACGACGCTCATTTTGTGGTCGATATGCGGGATGGCATGTTCGGCGAATTCGGAGAAGATGCATTCAGCAAATGGTTCGACAGCCCCCATCCGAAATGGATTAGAAACCCTGATTTTGCGGGGTTACTGAGCGATTATTCTGGACGACTCATACCTCCGCGTCCGAATTGGTTCGAACCCACTCCCGTGGACACGTGGCTTTGGAAAGATGTATTCCTGTGGCAGCGGTGGGTCTTCAAGACGCTGGAGTTGAGGGAATGGGGAGCACCGGGGGCATGGATTCGAAAAATCATGCGCTTGGTGTTTCAAACGACATCCGTTCAAGCGCTGGATACGCGAACTGTGGTGTGCTCGCTGGGGCCATTCGTGCGTCCCCATCGCCATCCGGGATGCATTCACCTTTACGACGATTGGATTCGCACCCCCAAGTGGAGCCCTGAACGCATGGTTTGGCCCAATCAATCGGTCATCGACGAAATCGAATCGGCCTGGCGGGACCTTTCGTTCGATCCTTCTCGCGCCGTAGGCATCCACATTCGCCAAACGGACAAGACCCAAAACAATTGGTGGGAGACCTGGCTTGACGAACTGGTTGCAGGAACCCATTCGGCGTCCTTCCCATTCGTTTTTCTTGCCACGGATTCACGACGCGTTGTAGAAGCGTTTGAAAACGCGCCGATGAAGCAGCAACTCTTTTGCAATCCGTGGCTTGAGCTGCCCGATGAAGAAACACCATTGCATACGAGCAACTTCGATGGCGAATGGGTGCTGAAAACCGCCCTCTTCGACCTGTGGACGTTGTCCCAATGTGGCGATTTTGTGCCGTCCAAAAAGGGAAGCAGTTTTTCCCGTGTTGCGGATGCTTGGCGGAAGTTTCCCAGGACTCACTGAGCGGCATCCACCACCCCAATCAGGACGCTGAACGTGCCTCCCTCCTCGATTGCACAGGAATCAGCCACGCACATGCGCGAGATGGCGCCGTCGAGGTAAAGGGCTTGCTCGCACCCTTTACCGGCAAAGGCCTCCGCAAAGGCGTAAAACGTGACGGGTTCCGTTGACAAACCGAACACCGCGCTTCCATCAGGGCGCACCCCTACCCCGTTGCGGATGTTGACGTTCGTGGACGCCTCGTTGAAAGCGGGATGAGGGCGGCCCTCGATGAGCAACATGGGGCCGCTTTGGGTGGCTTCTTGCCAAACCATGCCCGCGGCCCCTTCCGTGGTAACGACTTGAAACGCGCCCGATTCGTCCACGCCGAACACCCCGTTGGGCAGCAGGAAGAAATTGCCTCGCTTGCCGGATTCAAGGTTCAGCGGAAACCGCTCTGCACCTCCTTCCACAAGCAACCCTACGGGCGTGCCGTCGGAATGAAACATCCCGCCATTCATGGCCATCGTGACGGATCGGCCTGCGCGTTCTTCAAGCCGATTCACTCCTTCCTCGAACGTCCCCGTTGGCCGAGCATGCACCACGAACACGTCCGCATGCGGTGAGGCCTCAAACCAACGGATGGTTTGGGTTTGGCCTGCTGATGCAAGCCCCATGAATGCAGCATAAATTGTGGTCCGAATCAGCATCAATGCGCAAGGTACACCCGTTCGCGCACGAGTGAACCTTCAGGAGTCAATCCGGCAAGCACGTAAAGTCCCTGCGGCAAGTGCGGAACCGACGCCCGTGCACCTTGAACCATCGAGGCCCCCACTTGTCGGCCCGAACCATCGAACCACCGCATTTCCGTTCCATGAAGCGACGAATTCAACCAAGTCAACTGTTCTCCGGGGCGAATGACGTTGTGCACCAGCCGGCTGTCCCCATTCAAGGCGGCCACCAAGGACGGCTGCGGAGCCCCGACGAGCTCCACATCATCCAAACGGAACGTGAGCGGACCGAAAACGGCTCCGCTGTAGCCGAAATTGAAGAACACCACCGGCAGGTCGTACGTGGCGTTGAAATTGAGTCCTGGGGTTCCCTCCGTCGGTTGCGAGAAATCGAACTCCAAAGTGTCCCAGCCGACGGTTTGGGTGGTGGTCAGGGTTTGGGCGAACACCGCGGGATCGTCTTTGTCTTCGACCTTCATCAGAATCGGCAACGCCACATCGGGGGACCAAATCCGCGCCCGAATGACTTGATTCTCCGCTGAAAACGGAATCGGGTTTTCCAATCCATTGCGGTTGGTCAACACCACTCCGCTGTAATCCAAAGCCAAGCCCGTCTTCAGAACTTCCAAGACGGTATTCCCTGACTCCTCGGGGTCTTCGGCCAGCCAAACCGCTGAGCCCTCAAACCCGAATGGGTGGTAATGAACGCCCTCCTCTTCCCATGTAAGGGGCAAGTCGGGAGTGTCCAGGTCTCCATCGGCATCGAACCAGGTGATGTCATCGAAGTAGAACGTGGAGTTCGCGGTGGCGTCGCCTTCCGTTCCCACATCGAGCATGAAGACCAATCGGTTGAACAATCCGGAAGGCATGTTAGAAAAGTCCCATTCCAGCACCGACCATTCGCCCGAGGTGGTGAGCCATGCATCGCGCTCCACCGCCCCTTGCTCGGACTCGAATTTGATGCGCATGAACACATCCGACTCGGGGCTCCAGATGCTCATCCGAAGGCCGGACAATACACCGAAAGTCGCTGGTGCATCGAGCGTGAGGTAGCTTCCCGCCCAGAGGGCTCCGGGTCCACGAACAATTTGAGCGACGGTTGCGCTGCTGTTCACCGCATCCGGTGCCGGATTGGGAACGACCGTTGCTACACCGCCGTCGAAATTGGTAAAGTCGGCGGTGGTTGGGGTGGACTCGAAGTCGCAGGGCAATGAGATTTGGCCCCACAACGGGAGCGCGCTCATCGCAAACACGAAAGGAAAGCATTTCATGCGCACAAGGTAGGTCATCGGCTGCTGCGACCTCCCCTACATCGCCTGCACATCAGGGCACCAACAGCCGGCTTCTCCAGCCCCAAGCCCCCACTTCCACCACATACCAGCCGCTGCGCAAGGCATCAACATTCAGCACATCGGAGCTTCCTCGGCCGTTGAATTCCAAAACCACACGACCTTGGGCGTCCACTACGCGAGCGGTCCAGGCGGTTCCTTCGGCTTGGCGGTTGACGAGGTGAACGGTGCCGGAGGTAGCTGGATTGGGATACAGGCGCACGTCGGCAGTGGAAATCAACGGCACCTCGGTGGTGTAATCGTATGCTCCGCATTGGGCGGGGTAATTGCCACACAGCCACGTCGAAAGGGCGCCTGACACGGTTGAAAGGGTCAGGTCATAAGCCGCACCGTCCGTGACATGGGGCACGTGGTCAGCGCCCTCAATGGGCACGAAACAATGCGTCAGTCCGACCGCCTCAGCCTGCTGATGAACGACGGAACTTCCGTCTACTTGAGTGACGGGAAAGCCCATCAGCGACACCATGTCCGAACCAAATGGTACCGTGGCGTCTGCGGTGCCATGAACGGAAACCACCGGCTCGTCTCCCGCGGCAATCCAGTCGGAGTCCTTCAAAGCACCGCAGATGTTGAAGATCCCGGCCACATCCGAGCTCACGCCAGGGTTGCCCGAAAGCCCTTCCAGTCCGCCACCGAGTCCGGGAAGGCTTTGGTCAATGTTCGCGGGGATTTCGGATTCCTGATCCACGTAAGCATGGTGCAGGGCGATGAATCCGCCGGCTGACACGCCACCAAGAAA
This sequence comes from Bacteroidia bacterium, assembly GCA_030427925.1. Taxonomy (GTDB): domain Bacteria; phylum Bacteroidota; class Bacteroidia; order Flavobacteriales_D; family Sanyastnellaceae; genus JALQTD01. The sequence continues at coordinate 29,303 of JAUICJ010000025.1, forward strand.
GATGCGGTCGGGGTCAATGCCCCAAGGATTGCCTTCGTCGAGTGCGCTTTGGCGGAAGTAGCGGATGGCTGCACGCCCATCGTGCACTCCTCTCCAAACTGCCCGAACCAGTTCATTCTCCAAATCGAGGATGTTGGCCACACCCAAGCGGTAGGAAATGGAAGCCACCGCGTACCCCATGCGCGCCAAGTCCTCACAAAGGGGCACGACGTCCGCTCCATCGTTCGAACCGGCCAAGAAAAACCCGCCGTGCGCGATGATGATGAGTGGCCGATCGGTTTCCATGGAACCGGTGGCTTCGTAGAAATCAAACACCAAATCCTCATCGACGCCGAACGCATTGAGGTTGGAACCATACGGATGGTCGTACGACACCGACGTGTTTTCGAAGGCGGAAGTGTAGCGGTAGCGAATTCCATCACAATCGGATTGGGAGTGGCCGGCTGAGCTGAGGAGCAATGAAGCCGCCAGGGCGAAGGTGTTGCTTGCTTTCATGTTTGCAAAATAGTGCACTTTTTGGCGTTTCCTTTTGATGGTCGGTTTCAACACGTGTACCGAATAGGCCGACCAGGCGTTCGACCTGACCTTTCCGCCTTCAGCAGGGCAAATCTCCAATTCGTGCTGAAAGATGAAACAGAAAAAGGGGCCTCCCGTTGTGGAGGCCCTTTCCGTTCAGTGTGCTTGCCAAGTGCGATGGACCGAAACCTGTCCGATGGGGCTGACCCGCCATCCCGCATCCAGTGCATCCCGTTGGTGCAACGCTGTGAGTTGCACCCGCCAGCCCGAATCGAAACGCCGTCCTACACCGACAGCATGCCACGTGCGGCTGCAGGACGTGAATCGGTAGTCACCGTCTTGGTCTCCCCACCATTCAACAAACCCCGCAGCGTACCAGCTCCCATTGCCCCAAGAGAGCGGGTGGGTAGCTGCCACCCGAAGGCGAAGTCGGTTCAGGCGTTGGGTGAGGTCACTGGAGGCAATCCGTCGCTGTTCTTGCCGAATCCGAACGGCCCACTTCCAGCGTTCATCGCCCCCTTTCATCGCAAGTTGTTCCCATCCATTCCACTCCACTCCCCCTGTGGAAGAACCGACCCACGTGCCACCGAGAGCACCCTCGAATTGAGGCGTAAATGCCCAATGAACGGCTGGCCGAACGATCGCAAGCGCCTGCTCTTCGAACAAACCCCACGTGCGTTCGTGCAATTCCATGGAGAACGCCAGCGGACGACTTCCCACCCAATTCAAATCCACCATGCCCCAAGCACCCGGTGCGAGCGTTACTTCGCTTTGGCTCCATGCGGGACTTCCCCCTGAAATCGCGACGCTGGCCAACACCAAGCGCAATGCCCTTCGGATCATGACGCCATTCGCTTCCGGGCCGCCTTGGGATGATCGCTCAACAGCGTGAGCCCTTCGCTCCCTGACCACGTAAATTGACCACCAGCCCGGTTCACTTCCATTTCCCACCGCTGCAGCACTTCAAAGAAGGAATGGTCCATGAAATACAAGGCGTCCAAGTGGAGCACCACCTTCGAGGTCAGTGGGATGCTTTGGAAGATTTTTTGATGCCCCAAAATGGTCGTGAACACCGCCACTCTGCCCAATTTGACATGCGCAACGGCCCCTTCGCGCCAGACGGTGGCTTGGGTTTTGAACAGTTCCTTGAAGCGCACACCGCGGGCGAGGTGGAACGCCAACTTCACCAAGATGCCTGCGGCCACACCGAGCAACAGATCTTCCAACAACGTTACGGCGATGGTGACCAAGAAGATCGTTAATTGGTCTTTCCCGATGGCGTACACCCCTTTGAACTCATTCGGGGAAGCCAGGCGAAATCCCGCATAGATCAGCATTGCAGAAAGGGCCGCGTTCGGAATGAGCTCAATCCAAGGAATGACCAGCAGCATGGCGATCAGCAAGAACAAGCCATGGAAAAAGTTGGACCATTTCGTTCGAGCCCCAAATCCAACGTTGGCGCTGCTTCGAACCACCTCCGAAATCATCGGCAGTCCACCGAGTAGCCCCGAAAGGGCATTCCCCGCTGCCAATCCGGTCAAGTCAGCACTCGGATTGGCCTTGCGGCCTTGAGGATCCAATCCATCCACGGCCTTCACCGTCAGCAGCGACTCCAAGCTGTTTACGAAAAGGAACATCACCACGTACTTCCAGAAGGCGAACGTACCGATGGCCGTGAAGTCCGCATGCAGCCCGAGGTTGCCCCAGAAATCGCCGATGTGCACCAAGGAATACGACGGTTCCGATTCGCTGAAATGCCAATACAGCGAAAGCGGCACGGCAATCAAAAGCACCACCATCGGCCCCGGAACAGAGCGCAACGCCTTCCACGGCAATCGCGGTTGCAGCACCAAGATGAGCAGGCTCAACACCCCCACGATCCCAATGTGCCAATGAGCGTGGCTGATGAAGCGCGGGATGTCCAACAAAAGTTCCACCGGCCCCTCCCCTGCATAAAGCGACGGCTCGTCGCCCAAGAGCACCGGGATTTGTTTTGCGATGATGATGATGCCAATGGCGGCCAGCATGCCGTGCACCACCGAGTGCGGAAAGAAGTCGCTGAGTGAGCCGAGTTTGAAAGCCCCGATGAGGAACTGAAGCAGGGCCATCACGACGATGACGCCTGAAGTGGCTTCCCATCCCAATTCCGCGATGGACGCAGCGCAAATGGTGATCAGACCCGCTGCCGGTCCTTTGATGGTCATTTCTGCCACGTTGAAGAAACTCACGAAGAGCCCTCCTATCATGGCCGTAAGGACGCCCATGGCAGGTGGAAAGCCCGACGCCTTGGCAATGCCCAGCGATAGCGGAAGGGCTAAGAGGAAAACGAAAAAACCGGACAGTGCGTCCTTTTTTAGGTGAGCTTTGAAGCCCGATGCTCCCGATGCAGAAGCGGAATGTTGAGGATTCATGGAATTCGAGTTGAAGGGTTACGCGGTCCGATTGGGAACGCCAAGGGGAGTCCGGGCATCCGGACCGAGGAACAAACGGGCGTACAAGCGCACGAGGGCGATGCCGCCGAAGATGAACGTGATCGCATTGAGCGCAGCGAGCACGGGTTGATTTGCGTGGATGTGACTGAAAATCAAATCTTCACCGATGAACGAAAGCGAAATGGGAAAGCCCATGACGCTGAGGAGCGCAGGAATGAACAAGGCGTGCAGAACGGGGGCGTGCACGACCTGTCCTTGGTAGGTGGAGAGGCTGTATCGAGCGTTGGGTTGCCGTTTGATTTGGACCAAAACCCAGCCTCCCAACGCCGCACCACCCGCGATTCCACTCAAGTACCAAGCTACGTGATCGAAGCCAAAATGCTCGTTCAACGAAACCGCCAAAGCGACCCACAAATGGCTCATGATGACCAAGATCCACACGACACCTGGGGACTGCCGCTCCGTAAAGGCCCGAAAAACCAAGGCCATGGCCAAGGCCGCGAACAGGGCCGGTAGCACCGCTTGAACGGCCGAAGGCAGCACTTCTTGCACCCACCAAGCCGACCACCCCAACCCATACAGCGGCAGCAACACGAACACCGCGTTGCGACCGTTCAGGAAATCGAGGCGATGGCCCAACGCCTTTACCGGCTTGAACACCATCCGACTCACCACCCGGTCCAAGTGCCACTCCTGCATCGCCCGGCGTTGCACGTGCAAGCGCCAGTTTTCGGGAATCCACGACCACGAAGATGGGGCTTCTTCGCGGTGGTGGTAAAACTGATCTCGGATGCGGTAACTCACGATTGAAGGGCTGGCCAGCAATTGATACGATCTTAAAAACGCATTGCCCACAGCATGCAGCAGAACCAGTGCATGCCAACCGAGCGCGAGCTCCACGAACATCAGTCCGATTTGGACGATGGAGGAATACGCGATTTGGGATTTGATGTTCGACTGCACCCGGGCCGTGAAAAAGGACAGGATGGCCGTCACGAGTCCGATGAGTCCGATGAGGATGCGGGCTGGGATTTGGTGTTCCCAAAATGGCGCCGTCCGCAACAGCAAAAAGACCCCCATGTGCACCGCGAGCGAACCATAAAAAATGGCACTCGACGGCGTGGGCCCTTCCATGGCCCGGGGAAGCCACGAAGCAAATGGCCCCTGCGCCGATTTCACGCTCGCTGCCACGAGCAAAGCCATCGAAATGAACAGGCCCTCTGAGCTGTGCCCTTCCAGATGCGCCAGAACGAGTTGGGCATTGTGCAATCGGGCAAAGGTGACGTTCTCGTGCCAAAGGTGGTGGCTTGCCCACATCGCTAGCAGAATCCCCACATCCCCGATGCGGTAGATGCTGAACACCTTCACGGCATTGCGCACGGGCAAGTAGCGTGTCCGGTAAAAAGCAATCAGCAAGAAGGAACTGAAACCGAGCACTTCCCAACCAATGAACAGCGTTTCGAAATTGCCCGAAAGCAACGTCCACACGTATCCGAAATAAAACAACGACACGGTCACGAAATACCTTCGGTAGCCGGGCTCTTGATGCAAGTATGCACTGCTGTACCGGATGATGAGGGCATGGAGCAACGACCCGACGACTAAGAAGGCCGCGCTGTCCTTGTCGAAATACAAGTCAATGAGGAACACGTAAGCGTCCGATCCGTAGACTTCAAACTCGGGCACATCGATGGCGTGGCCTCCGTGAAACAGCCAAGCCGCCACACCGCCAACGGTCCAAAACATTTGGACCAACGCAGCGCCGAGCACCACCCAATGGATTGCGCGCTCTTTGCGCTCGGGAATCAATTGGGCCAACACCATGCTCAGCAGGGGAAGAGCCAAGGCGAGGAAAAACGAGGCCTGCACCCAATCATACAAGTTCGCGGCACTCATGACGCGAAGGATTGCAACGGTTCCACCTTTCGAAGCACTTCGACCGAATCCCGGCGTCCCGCGAAAGCGTTCGTCCAGTTTCGGATGGATCGGGGTGGGGTGAATTCCGGTTCGTATCTACGGAATCCATTCCCCTCCCATCGGAAAAACAACCCGCTATCGGGCTCGCGCACCACGGCATGAACCCATCCGTTTTCGATCCACTCCAACGTCGCAGGGAACGCCTTCAAGGTGCGCTCAACGCGCGCGACCGGAGCGTCCACCACGACGAGCAACCGATAGGGGTTGTGGATGTTGACCATTTGGAGCGGAAGCCCTGTGCGCAAGTCCCCATCCATGCCGTTTGCAACACCGAGCAAGCCCACCACGTTGTGCGGCAACTTGCTCCCCGCACCGAGGCGGTCGTTGTCCACTTTCGAGAAGTAGTATTCGAGGTTGATGCCCCCACATACGGGAACGACGGCATTCAATATGCCTGCGAGCAGGGCACCATCGGGATCGCTCGCGGCGTCGTATGAATGCAGGAACGCCGTTCGGTCAAGGAACAAGTTGCGACTTGCGGAACGCTTCCCGACCAAGCACAAGTGGTTCGTGGCGTGGTTCCATTCCGGCCGAGGCTCGAAAAGCCGCTGGGCCCGCTGGCGAACCTGCGCGTGGATGCGGCGGGCGGGTTGCCCCTTGGAAATCCCGTCGAACCGGCGAGCGCGCTCCACGGCATTGGCCTCCAGCGCTCGTTGCATTCCGGGCCATTCTCGGTCATGAACATGCTGAGCGAACGCAGGCCAAATCGCAGCGTCGTAAAAAAAGAACGCATCCCGCGTGGTGTCGTGAAGTCCACCGATGAACCACGTAGAAAGTGGAACGCGAATGCCGCGACCCGCAAGTCCCAATCGGACCTCCGGGTGGTTCAACATCGCAGCTGCTACACGAGCGTTGACGGAGCCTGAACGGCCGCTGCATGCGCCACAATCGTAGCCCGCATAGTGCGTGTTGTTCACGCTGCTCGCTCCGTGCCCCATCAAATAAACCACGGGAGCAAATCCGTCCACAAGCCCCACGCTTTGGAGCAACACCGCCATGGCATTCACCGCTTCATCGAGCGTGAATCCATGGGCGCCCTCCAACGCGGGATCGCCATCCCAATAATGCAACGTACCCTCGGGATCCATGTGCCATTCACTTCGCACCATGGCCGGCGAATCGGACGGGGCCAGTACGTTCTTCGCCAACCGCCAAGCGGCGGCAAGTCCCAAGCCTTGTGCTGAAATCCACCCACCCAGCAGCCCATGCGAGTGCCGTGACATGTGGGCATCCCGAACGTGACGCTTGGCCGCATTCGTTTCGGTGACCCGATGCGTTGGGGTCACGGGGCCAGGGCAGCACTTCGTTGCGAAATGCGCGCTTGCAGGCTGAAAGGTGCAATCGATTTGGAAAAACCCCGCCACACCATAGGTGCTTGCCGCGGGTTGCTCCGCCTCCAAGTGGCGTCGAATGGAACACTCTCGGTCGTCGATGCAGAACAGCGCTTGGTATGCCAAATCCGCCGGCATTCCCTTGTGCTTCGACCGATCAACGGGCTGACGTCGCTCGGCATCCAGGCCCGACAGGACTTGGTCGTAGCGCGTCCATTCCCACGCCTCCTGCCAACAGGCCAAAATCCGATGGTGCCGACGCAGGCGGCTCTCCCCCTCCGGTACCGGCCAGACAGGCCGCAAGGCGCCCCAGTGGGCACCCTCCATGGACTCCAACGCATCCCATTCCATGAGCAATTCCAACGCAATGAAATCCTTCAGCGACACTTCACGGCGGTCCATGAGTCCGCTCGGATTGCGCTCCAAGTGAGCCACCAGTCCCGACCACCCCGGATGCGCAAACGCTTGGTCCACGAGGTAGGCGTGCCAAAACGATTCGTCCTGCACCAATTCCTGGAGCAACTCCCGCAAATCGGGCTGCTCGTGGGAATTCAAGTACGCTCGAGCGCGTTTGCACTGAAAGACCCCGCCCGCTCCGGGCGATTCCATGGCGCGGACTGCAGACCAGAGTCCGCCGGTGTTTGCGACCTGCATTCGCCAAATCCCCACTCCCTGATCCAAAAACCCTGCGATGAGGGCAAACAAGCGCGTGTGGACGTACTTGTCGAGGTTGAGTCGCCGATCCGTTTTCCACTGGCTCCGAATGGATCCGACGCGAGCAGGCGGCAATTGAGGCAACGGCTCGTTCAACAAGGCGGGAAGTTCGTCCTCGCTGAACCCAAGGCGCCGCATGGCGCGATCGAGTTGTTCCTTGGAAATCTCGCCGGTTTGCCAGCGTTTTCGAAAGAACTCAATGGGGGCATAAGTTCGGTGTCCCCACTCCCGAGCCGCCACCACCATGGCCTCATTGAAGGGCAGGTGTTGCAGGGCGTGCAAGGTGTTGTGATGGACAAAATCTTTGAGGGGTGCCTGACTCGGCAACGTGTGATGCAAGTCATGCAAAAGGCGTTGCTCGTCGAAAGACGGGCTCGCTTGCCAACTGTTCATGGGCTTCAATCAATGAGAAATACCGCACCCACCGCGCGCTTGCGCTGGGAACCTCGAGTCTTAAAGAAGCCGGAAGGAAGGTGCGTGCGGAATCCCCATCACTCGCCGGCTGCTTCAGCCAACAGAGGTATTTTCCAAGATTGATAGAGCAGATAAGCGTGCGGCTTCAGGGCCAAGCGCACCAAGTGTTGCAACCAAGCGACCGCTTGGGCGGTGCGGCAGTGTTGCGCTGGTTCGCCCGCATTCACGGCATGAGCCGAACGACAGGCCGTCAGGGAACCGCCTTCGATGCCTTCCGCCTCTTCTTCCGCCTCGGCGAGTTCGGCCAAAAGCCAATGGAATCCCTGAGCGCCCTCGGCATCGTTTCCCGTGACTTCGCAACCTGCCCCGTTGGATGCCGTGAAGTGCAGAACGTCCAGCGCGCGCGCTCCACTCATGGCAGAAGGCAACAGGATGCCTACCAGTCCGAGCAGAAAGAACCACCTCGACCACAATTGGCCGGTTTGTTTCATCAACGATGGCTCGATGCGCATGCGGCAAAAATACGGAACATCGAATGCGCAGTGCACGACCCGCTGAAAACAAAAGCAAAAAGGCCGGTGCTCAATCGAACACCGGCCTTGTTGGCACCTTGTGGATGAATCAATACTGATCCGACAAGTACTTCAGCAAATCCGTGGTGGTCACAATGCCCGCCAATTCCTCGCCCTTCAAGACGGGCAACGCATGAAATTCATTGGCCGCGAGCACATCCGTGACCTCGTGGATGGTGGAGGTTTCTTGCACGGTGGTGAGGTCTTTCGTCATCACCTGCTCAATCGTCAAGGCATCGTACAACGCGGTCGTCAGGCCTTCTCCATCGAAATCGTTGACGAAGCTTATTTTCTGCAAATCGGTGCGGCTGATCATTCCGATGACTTGCTTGCCTGACACCACCGGAATGTGGCGAATGTGCTTCTGCTTCAGCAATTCTTCAACGTCGCGGATTTTCTGCGTTTTGTTGACCGTCACAACGTCTGCCGTCATGATCGTGCTCACGGGAGTGCGCTTTTTCATTTCAATGAAGTTTGGGTTTGTTTTTCAGTCCAAACCTACCCCCTTCCTCACCGCTACGACCTGACCAAAGACCGCTGTCCCGCCCCACAAACCTGACCTCAATCAGCTCAACGACTCACCCCTCAATCTCCAGTCCCCAACGCATCAACAGCCCAGGCAACGCGTCGCGATCCACCCGCATTCCCATCACCCGATTCAGGGTCGGATCCAATTCCAATCCCGTCACACCACTGAATCGCGCGCCCTTCAGTCGGGTTTCCTCAAATCGGGCACCTGTTAAATTCACCCCCTCGAATTCTGTTCCTTCGCAAAGAGCTCCCGTAAAATCGCACTCCCTCAACGACCCTCCAACGAACCCCGAACGGGACAAATCGCACCCATTCCAACTCCCCAAATCCAACGCGCAGTCGGTCATGCGCACCGCAAAGAGCAAGCGCTCGCACGCTTCCCACAGCACGCCCAAGGCCTTGCACCGGTCAAACGTGACCCCCTGAAAGCCCGTACCGATGACCTTCGAGTTGGAAAAATCGCACCCCACAAAGGAGCAATCGGTGAACCGCCGCCGTCCCAAGTTCGCCTCCGTGAAGTCACAGTCGATGAAGGTGCACCCTTCGCACCGGTCGGGCACAGGCGTTGCCGCGTTGAAGCGCACGCCTTCAAATCGTTCGTCATCCGCATATTCCATGCGGGGAAGTTAAGTCGATGGTCTGTAAATTCGGGGCGTGGACGGTTGCGTCAATGCATGCTCTGCCTCCTGGGCTGCGGGCTTGAGCGCCCCGCTAGTTCGCGGTCCTTTTGGCTGCGTACAAGCCGCGCGTGTTCAGGGAGTTCGAGCCCTCGTCACGCCACAATGGGCACTGGATGTGGGAATGCCTGGAGCGCTTTGGGAAGACCGGCATGAGGAAGCAATCGCCGGTGCCATGGCGGAATCGCGGGCTCGGTTGGCGGTGGTGGATCTTCCGGCAGGCGTGGACACGACCGCTCATCTTCCGCGCCTTGGGCACTTCCAAGAACGCCATACGAGGCGAGCCCTTTTGTCCATTGACCTGCCATCGACCCGTCGCAAACAGGTTCGACGGGCCGTGCGGGCGGGGCTGACCTTTGAGCAGGATGGAACGGATTTGGATCGGTTGGTGGCGTTGCACCAGGGCGCACGCGAGCGCAAGTCCATCCCGTCCGATGGGGCCGCGCTGGGCACCTTGCTTCACCACTTGTTGCAGGAGCCCGGAACCCGCATGCACTTTGTTCGAAATGAGGAGGGACAGCGCATTGCAGGAGGGGTGTTCTTGCGCACCGGTCCGGGAACCGTGCTGTATGCCTTCGGTGGCGCTGAGCGTTCCGAAGTGTCGGGGTTGGCTACGGTGCTGCTGCTGGCGCGCTCCATGGAATGCGCCGCGAACGATGGGGCCGAGGACTTCGATTTCGGGGGCTCGCAAGACCCCGGGGTGGATCGATTTTATGCAGAATTTGGCGGAGAGCGCATTCCCAAATGGCGGTATGTCTTGTCCGCCCCAGGATGGACTTGGTGGTGGAAATGGCGACGGCCAGATTTGTTCAACGCACCAACGTGACCTCACCTTGGTACTGGAACGGCGTGGTCGCACACGCATGCTGGGATTCCAAAATGACGTAATAAGTCCCCTCAGAAGCGTCCTTGCCCCACCACCCCGCTAAGGCCTCGTCCGTTTCGAACACCAGCGTTCCCCAACGGTTGTAAACTGCCAAGTGGTGCAACGAAAAGCTGCTGTTTGTCAACCCATTGACCGGCACCCCATCGGGCGTGCGATAATCCAATTCAAACCGCTCGTTCTTCCCATCGTTGTTGGGAGAAAACACGTTAGGAACCACGTAACTGACCTCCGACAACGGAGCCAACGCATCCACCTCCAACGGCACTTGAACGGTCAAATCGCAACCGGCATGGTACAAACTCACCACCCCGGACTGCACCCCTGGCTCCTCAAACATCAAAACGACTGGCGAACCTTCAAGGGCTTCCAGACCCGGAAAATCCCACGTCAAGCCGTCGGCAGGTTGCCCGAGGTACGTCACCTGAACCCGGCTCGTGTCATCGCATGAAACCACAGGACGCACATCAAATGCCGGGTCGAACGGATCCAACGGATACACGCTGAAGGATTCCCATGCCGTATCCGCGCAAGCGGTTCCCCCTCCTGCAATCGATTGGATGACATACGGTCCAAACTCGGGATAGACGTGGACGGGATTGGGCCCCGTTCCCGACGTGCCATCCCCAAACGACCACGTAAACGGCCCGAGATTCGGTTGTTCATTCGCGAACTCAACCGTCAATCCTCGGCAGGGAGGCGTAAGCACTTCAAAGTCGGCATCGGGAAGGGCCTCCAACTGGAGCGTCACTTGGTCGGACTCCACGCATCCGAAGGATTCGGTAATGAGTTGCAAGGTGGACGTGCCTCCAGCGGGCAACAGCACGCCGTTGGGTGTTCCTCCAGCAAACTGTTCGGGTTCCGCTCCATTGCCAAATGACCAGTCCACTGAAGCCCCTTCTGGCAACCCCACGGGCGCCGTCAGTTCCACCCACCACCCACCCTGGGTGCATTCCGGGTCAGCGGCCATCAGGTCCACGCTCCACGGTTCTTGCGCTTGAACGGTGAAACTGGTTTCGCCAGCGCAATCACCGTTCGTATACGAGAGTTCAACTTCGTAAATTCCGGGTGTTGGAAACGCAACCACCGGCTCGGGTTCTGTGCTCGTCCCATCAGGTCCTGCAAAACCAAAATCCCACGCATAGCTTTCTGCGGGATTGCTGGTTTGGACAAAGGCCACCTCAAGCCCATTGCACGGCTCGATCCCAGCGTAAAAGGGGGCCGAAAGCGCGCACGACACCACATCCAACGTGAAATCGCGCAAAATGGAATTGATGAGCACGCCATCCCGCCACTCTTCTACGCACACCCCGATGGCGTATTTACCGAGTCCCGATGGCGTACCGGTGAGCAGCCCCGTCAAGGGATCGATGGCAATGCCCAAGGTCGATTGGATGGGAGCGGTCGCATTGAAACCAGCTGACCACGTCACTTCCGTGAAAGGCGGACCCAACGGCGGAGCCGGAATGGGCGCCAGCGGTGTGGCGCCGATGTAGATGGAACACACGTGATACGCCAACGAGTCCCCGTCCGGGTCCACTGCAGAATTGTCCAATTCAAAGGCCAAGTTGTTGCAAACGAAGGCTTGAGGAAGTTCGGAAAACACGGGAGAAGAGTTGGGCTGCTCCACCAAAGCGGTGCCCGGAATCTCCGTCAGGAGGGTGAACCCCTGGTCTTGGGGGGTGATCAAGTTGACGATGGCGGGAGAGCGGCAGCAGCGTTGGTAGCTGAGCACGTAATTGCCCGAGGTCGGCGGCAGGGTGATCGTGAAGAGGTACTCTCCGCGCTCAATGCACAGGTCTTCCGGCAATTCGGCGCAGGAATTGGGGTCTTCTGGCAGGATGTCTTGTATGAGGGATGGATCCAAATTCGACTGGTGGTTGGAAACCAACGAACCGTTCAGGTAAACGCCGAGTGAGGCCACCAGGTCGAAATCCGTTTGGTTCGTATTGGCGGAAGAGCAATCCCGATAAATCGCAACGCGCACTTCATACGTGTGCCATCCGGAGCCATTGGTTCCAACATGCGTGTAGGTCATCTCCCCCCCCATGAGGTGCGTCGCACCAGCCCAAAGCGGCATGAACATCGCCAACAAGCTGCCGAATAAACCGATGAATTTCCTGACCATGGCAAGCAATTTATGCACCAACCGGTACTTTTGTGCCATGGACAAGAGGAAATTCACGGGCGTGCTCTGGGGATTGATGTGCGCAGCTTGGGGCCTCGTCCCTGGACTGCATGCGCAGGTGGCCCAGATTGACATGGATGTGTTGCTTTTCCAAACCACGTCCGAGCCCTATTTGGAGGTTCAACTCGACATCCCTGGCGTGCTGCTTCCGCTGGAAACGGGGGATTTTGGCTACCGGACGGTGGGCGAAGTGACGTGCATCCTGGAGCAAGCCGGCGCCATCACTTCGTTCAGCAAGAGGCGCCTAGTCGGTCCGGACTTTGAAGACGAAGAGAAGGCCTTGAACGGGAGCCATTTTCACGTAGATCGGTTGATTGCAAAGCCCGGGCCGGGTCGGGTGACGGTTGAAATTCGAAGCGAGCCGGGGGGACCCGCTGCCGAGGCGTTTTTGGATGTGGTGGTGCCGAACTTGGATGTGCCGCACTTCAGTTCGCCCATGTTGGTGGAGGCGTTTGGGCCCGCGGAGCCGAATTCCCCGTACGCTCATTCGGGGGTGGATTTGCTTCCGGTCGTCGGTGCACGGGTGGGATTTGAGGCCGAGGAATTGCGCTATTACATGGAGTTGTACGGGGTTTCGCACGTTCCCGATAGCCTGATTTACATCGCGAACTGGCTGGAGGATTCGGAAGGGGTTGAATTGGAAGGCAGCCGCGTGTACTTGCGGGAGGCGAAAGGCCAAATCCTGCCCCTCTTCACCACGCGGCCCTGGGGCCCGTCCTTTCAGTCCGCCCGGTCCATTGTTTGGGAAGCCATTTCAAAGACGGGCGGTGCCTTGTGCCGGGAAGAGCTGCCGCTTTCGGTCCATCGCGCTGCGGGATCAGCAGGTGAATTGCTTCCCTTTGTTCTCGAGTGGACGGATCGCGATTCGTTGCTCAGGCACGTGCAGGATCACCAGCCCCGCGCAAATCCCAGCCAGCAACGGTTGATTCGCGACGTACTGCCATCCGCGGATTTGCCCGCGCTGCAATCCTTCTTGGATCGGTTTTGGCGGCTTGAACGACCGGACAACCCCACCTTGGGGCACGCGGAATACGTTCAAGACATCGCGTACGTCAACGAGCGCTGGGGATCGTGCTATGCCGGACACGGAGCCGACAGCGACATGGGCTACGTGTATTTGCGCTACGGGAAGCCGAAAACCGTCGTCCAGCGGCACAACGAAACCGAATATTACCCGTACGAAATTTGGCATTATTACCGCGCGGGCAATTTCACGGACAAACGGTTTTTGTTCTACAGCCCCCACATGGTCGCCGAATGCTTCCGATTGCTCCACAGCGACATGCTCGGCGAGGTGTCGAACCAAGATTGGCTGACCATTTTGCGAAACCGAGAGAACAATTTGCGCGTAACGGAGTCGCAACAGAACAGCTCCAATCCGCGCGACAACTACACGCGGGAGGAGCCTGAAGACCTCTTTTTCAACCCGCGCTGATGTCCCTGCCCCCCTTGCCCGCCTCCCCCACCGTTGCTGTGGCCATCCTGAATTGGAATGGACGAGCGCACCTCGAGACCTACCTTCCGTCCGTAGTGGAGCACAGCGCTGAAGCCGACGTGGTGGTCATCGACAACGGCAGCACGGACGATTCCTTGGATTGGTTGCGGGCGCATTGCCCAACGGTGCGCATTGTGGCGCTGCCCGAAAATTCGGGGTTTGCGGGGGGATACAACAAAGGCCT
>JAUICJ010000026.1 GCA_030427925.1 Bacteroidia bacterium
CGCCGGCGTTGCCGAACTGTTCATCGAAGTGAGCGGCGGCACCGGCACCTACAGCTACCAGTGGCAGTCCTCACCTGATGCGCTGGATCCTTGGACCGACATCTCCGGTGCGACGAGCATCAGCTACCTGCCGCCGGTCGACCAAGTCGGAACGATGTACTATCGATGTGTGGTTACCCAATCGGGTGCGAACTGCGAGGTCGTGTGCGACCCCGCCGAAATCATCACCACTGAAGCACCGGTGTTCACCACGGAGCCGTTCGACCAGGAAGTGTGTTTGGACGGCACCCTGCTGCCTTTCGAAGTGACTTACACCAACGGTACGGGCACCCCGCAATACCAGTGGTACTCGTCGCAAACGAATGACAATACGACTGGAACGCCAATTGCAGGAGCGACAAACGCTAGTTACACACCTCCTTCCGACGCAGTAGGAACGCTTTTTTACTACTGCATCATCACCCTAGAAGGCGGCGGCTGCGACGAAATCGTCTCGCAAACCGGAGCAGTCAACGTGGTTCCGGACCCAATCATCACGCTTCAACCGCTTGCCACGGACACGCTGTGCGTCGGCGGCACGCTCTACCTGGATTTGGAAATCGCATACGGCGAAGGCACGGGTGATGTGACGTACCAATGGTTCGTCGACGGCTCACCCATTGCTAACAGCGATTCACCGACGTACTTGCCACCAGGCTTTAACACTCCGGGTACGTTCTATTACCACGCGGAAGTGACATTGAGCGGCAGCGGCTGCGATGCGGTGGCTTCGGATTCGGCTGAAGTGGTGGTCGTGGAGGACCCCGTTGTGGACGTCCAACCCACCGATGCCTCGTATTGCCAAAACGGCGCTGGGGTTGCCGAGCTGTTCATCGAAGTGAGCGGCGGCACCGGCACGTACAGCTACCAATGGCAGTCTTCGCCTGACGCGCTGGATCCTTGGACCGACATACCCGGTGCGACGAGCATCAGCTACTTGCCGCCCGTCGACCAGGTCGGAACGATGTACTATCGATGTGTGGTGACGCAATCGGGTGCGAACTGCGAAGTCGTGTGCGACCCCGCTGAAATCATCACGACCGAAGCGCCGGAGTTCACCACGGAGCCGTTCGACCAGGAAGTGTGTTTGGACGGAGCTCTGCTGCCCTTCGAAGTGACGTACATCAACGGTACGGGCACCCCGCAATACCAGTGGTACGCATCCACCACCGATGACAACACGGCTGGAACGGCCATTGCAGGAGCCATCGGCCCCAGCTACACGCCACCTTCCGACGCCGTCGGAACGATTTATTACTACTGCATCATCACCCTTGAAGGTGGCGGCTGCGACGAGATCGTCTCGCAAACCGGAGCGGTCAACGTGGTTCCGGACCCGATCATCACGCTTCAACCGCTCGCCACGGACACGCTGTGCGTCGGCGGCACGCTCTACCTCGATTTGGAAATCGCTTACGGCGAAGGCACGGGTGATGTAACGTACCAATGGTTCGAGGATGGCTCACCCATTGCCAACAGCGATTCACCGACATACTTGCCGCCGGGCTTCACTAACCCGGGCACCTACTACTACCACGCGGAAGTGACGCTGAGCGGCAGCGGATGCGATGCGGTGGCTTCGGATAGCGCTGAAGTCGTGGTCGTGGAGGACCCCGTTGTGGACGTCCAACCCCTTGACGCTTCTTACTGCCAAAACGGCGCCGGCGTTGCCGAACTGTTCATCGAAGTGAGCGGCGGCACCGGCACCTACAGCTACCAGTGGCAGTCCTCACCTGATGCGCTGGATCCTTGGACCGGCATCCCCGGTGCGACGAGCATCAGCTACCTGCCGCCCGTCGACCAGGTCGGCACGATGTACTACCGATGCGTGGTGACCCAATCGGGTGCGAACTGCGAAGTCGTGTGCGACCCCGCCGAAATCATCACCACCGAAGCACCGGAGTTCACCACCGAACCGTTCGACCAAGAAGTGTGTTTGGACGGAGCGCTTCAGCCCTTCGAAGTGACGTACATCAACGGCACCGGCACCCCAGAGTACCAATGGTACGTCTCCACCACCGATGACAACACGGCTGGAACGGCCATTGCAGGTGCCATCGGCCCCAGCTACACGCCGCCAACGGATGCGGTTGGAACGCTCTACTACTACTGCATCATCGCTCTTGAAGGCGGCGGTTGCGATGAGATCGTCTCCCAAACCGGCGCAGTAACCGTCGTTCCCGACCCCGTCATTTCGCTCCAACCACTCGCCACCGACACCCTCTGCGTGGGCGGCACCCTTTACCTCGAGTTGGAAATCGCTTACGAGGAGGGAACCGGTTCTCCGACCTACGAATGGTTCGTCGGAGGAACGCCCATTCCGAACAGCGATGCTCCGACGTACTTGCCGCCTGCGTTCACCAGCCCGGGCACATTCCAGTACTACGCGGAGGTCACGCTCAGCGGCAGCGGTTGCGATCCGGCGGCGTCGGATTCCGCTGAAGTCGTGGTGGTGGATGATCCCGTGGTCGATGTTCAGCCTGTCGACGCAGCCTATTGCCAAAATGGAGCAGGCGTTGCCGTCCTGTTCATCGAAGTCAGCGGCGGCACCGGAACGTTCAGTTACCAATGGCAGTCCTCCCCGAACGCGTTGGACCCCTGGACCGACATCCCCGGCGCAACGGGCATCAGTTACTTGCCGCCCGTCGACGTAGTGGGCACCATGCACTACCGGTGCGTGGTCACCCAATCGGGGGCGAACTGCGCGGTCATCAGCGACCCCGCCGAAATCATCACCACCGAAGCGCCGGAGTTCATCCTCGAGCCGTTTGATCAGGAAGTGTGTTTGGACGGAACCCTCCTTCCGCTTGAAGTGGACTACGAAAACGGAACGGGCATCCCGGAATATCAGTGGTACTCCGCGACGACCGATGACACCGGCGCTGGAACGCCCATTGCCGGCGCCACGGGCCCGAGCTACACCCCGCCGACGGATGCGGTCGGCATGCTTTATTACTACTGCATCATCGCACTCGAGGGCGGCGGCTGCGACGAAATCGTATCCCAAACCGGCGAGGTGAACGTCGTCCCAGATCCCGTCATCACGCTTCAGCCCCTCGCCAGCGATACGCTTTGCGTGGGCGGAACGCTTCACCTTGACCTCGAGATTGAATACGGCGAAGGCACGGGCGATCCGACCTATGAATGGTTCGTCGATGGAACGCCCATCGCGAACAGCGACAACCCCACCTACTTGCCGCCGACCTTCAACACCCCGGGCACGTTCGAATACTACGCGGAAGTGACGCTGAGCGGCAGCGGTTGCGATGTGGCCACCACTGCGTCCGCTGAAGTGATTGTGGTGGCGGATCCGGTCGTCGACGTGCAACCGGTCGATGCCTCGTACTGCCAGTTCGCTTCGCCTGTAGCGGCTCTGTTCGTTGAGGTGAGCGGCGGCACGGGGGCGTTCAGTTTCCAATGGCAGTCCGCGCCCAGCGCGGCGGGCCCGTGGCAGAACATCTCCGGGGCCAATGACATTGAATACGAACCGTCCGTGGACGTCGTGGGCATCGTGCACTACCGAGTCGTGGTTACGCAGACCGGGGCGAACTGTCAGGTCATCAGCGATCCGGCCGCCATTGAGACCACGGAGGCGCCGACGTTCACGGAGCAGCCGTTGACCCAGACGCTGTGCGTAGGTGAGGAGCCCTTGGATTTGGCCGTAGCCTACCAAGACGGCACGGGCACCCCGAGTTACCAATGGTTCAGCAGCGTGGCGGGCAGCACGGCCGATGGGCAGCTCATCCCGGGCGCGACCGGCAGCACGTACACGCCGCCGACGGATGCGGCCGGGTTGATTTGGTACTATTGCGTCATCAGCTTTGACATTGGAGGGTGCAGCGACATTGTTTCGGATTTGGCCGGCATTTACGTGAATGGGGTGAACGCGGGGACTGTTTTGGAGGACCAGGGCATTTGCTCGGGCCAACAACCGGAGCCCTTGGAGCCTGACGTGCAGGCCACGGGGAATGGGGATTTGACCTACCAATGGTTGTCGCAGCCGGATGCGGGGGGAACGCTTTCGCCGGTCGCCGGCGCCCTCACCGCGACGTGGCAGCCGCCGGTGCTGTTCGATACCATTCAGTATGCGTTGCAAGTGACGAGCACGTGGAACGGCGTCGGCTGTGCGGACACGACGAACGTGTTGGAGATTTTGGTCTACCCGCTGCCGCAAGTGGATCCGTTCCCGTCGCTGACGATTTGCAACGATGAGAGCGTGGAGTTGAGCATTGGCAGTGATTTGGCCAGCACCTATGAATGGGTGGCCATTTCGAACAACAGCGTTGAAGATGAGGAACTTACGGTGCAAGGAACCAACCAAATCACCGACTCGCTGCACAACCCGACCACACAGCCGCAATACGTCACGTACGAGGTGACGGCGACTTCGGTGCCCTACGGCTGTGAAGGCCCGACCGTCAACGCGGTGGTGGAAGTCATGCCGGATGTGGTCCTCAATTCCTTGACCGCCATGGAAATGTGCAGCGACGCTCCCGTGAATGCCCTGCTGACCACGAACGTGCCGAGCACCTTCGAGTGGTTCGTCACCGTCGACAACCCGAACGTGACCGGGGAATCCCTGTTTGGCGGAACGGGCAATTTGATTTCGGATGTCCTCGTGAACACTTCTCAAGTGGACCAAATGGTCATCTACAGCATCACCCCGACGAGCATCAACGGCGACTGCGAAGGCGCAGCCCAAACCCTCGCGGTGCTGGTCAAGCCCCCGCTCGCGATCACGAGCCCCTCCGAAGTGACGCTCTGCAGCGGCGAGGCGGTGGACGTTCAGCTGATCGCCAACACGGACGTGCTGTTCAATTGGTACGCCGTCGGCAACCCAGCGGTGGCCGGCGAGTCCACAGGCATCACGAACAGCGATTTCATCGACGATGTGCTGACGGCGCTGCAGCCCGATGTGCAGCAAGTCCAGTACCAAGTTATCGCGACGAGCGTCAACAACGGGTGTTCCAGCCCGTTGACGCCGCTGACCGTTCAGGTGAATCCGGAGCCCAACATGGTGCACGTGCCGGCCTTCTCGGTTTGTCATGAAGAGCCGGTGGACGCCATTGATTTCGGGGCGGACGTGGTGGGGACGACGTACGTTTGGGCTTCGAGCACGCCGGATGCCGTGGGGCAGGAGGTGGCTTCGGGCGCGGGGTCGATGCCGGGGTGGATTGCGGCGAACCTCACGGACGTGCCGCAGCAGACCACGGTGACGGTTTCGCCGACGTTCACGGCGGACGGGGTTGGCTGTCCGGGTCAGCCGATGGTGTTCGGCGTCACGGTTCAGCCGGTGCCTCAGGTGAACCCGTTGGTGGATTTGGTGGCGTGTGAGGATGAGGCGGTGCCGGGCATTGCGTGGACGACCGAGGTGGCGGGGACGGTGTTCGAATGGCAGGTGGATGCGCTGAATGTGGGGCTGGCCGCTTCGGGATTGGGGTCGTTGCCTGCGTTCATCGCGGCGAACGATGGCCTGAACAGCTTGGAGGCGGTGGTGACCGTCACGCCCGTTTATCCGAATGTGCCGAACAATTGCCTGGGGTCGCCGGAGTCGTTTGAGTTGACGGTTCACCCGGCGCCGGATGTGGTGCCGGTGGCGGATGCCATTTGTTCTGGAGGCCAAATCAACTTGCCGCTCGAAGCCGACCTTCCGAGCACCTTCACTTGGTCAGCCGCCCCCAACCCCCTCGTCTTCGGCGAAACGGCTTGGCCCGTCCAAACCTCCAACCTCATCGCAGACGTCCTCACCCAAGAAACGGACTTCCCCCAAAGCGTGACCTACACCGTCATTGCGACCTCCACCGCCCACGGCTGCCCCGGGCCGGACATCGAGCTCGAGGCGGTGGTGAACCCCTTGCCCACCGTGGCCTTCACGACCCTCAACCTCGCGCTGTGCGACTCGGTGGACGTGTTCTTCCAGAACAATTCGATTGGGAACTTGGAGTACACGTGGACGTTCGTTCCGGGCGAGGTGACGAACGTGGAGCACCCGGTGGTGCTGTTCCCGGATGTCGGGGAGTATGCGGTGCAGCTCACTGCCCTCAATCCGCTGACGGGTTGCGCGGATTCAACAAGCCAAACCCTCACCGTCTACGAAACCCCCAACAGCAGCTTCAGCTGGAGCGACTCGACGGCCTGCGGTCCGGAAGAAGTGACCTTCACGGCGGGCACTTTCGACGAGGCCTTGCAGTACATGTGGCTCTTCGGTGACGGCGACTACTCGACGGCCGTAGGCACCACCGGCAACGTTTACGCACCGGGCGACTGTTACGACGTGAGCCTGACCCTGACCTCACAAGCGGGGTGCACTTCGACGACGGCCTACGACGACCTGTTCTGCGCATACGTGCAGCCCAGCGCGAGCTTCACCGCCACGCCGATGACGACGACCATTCTGCAACCGGACATCGAATTCACGAACCAATCGCTCTTTGCATCGAGCTACGCTTGGGACTTCGGCGACGGAGCAGCGAGCTACGAGGCGCATCCGATGCACAGTTATTCGCAACCGGGGACGTATTGGGTGACCTTGTATGCCTCCAACAGCGAGGTGTGCAACGATTCGGTCTCCCTGCCGATTGTGGTCAAACCCCACTTGCAGGTCTACGTCCCCAACGCGTACACGGCCGATCAAGATGGCCTGAACGACGCGTGGAAACCGTCCATCAACCACCCCGAACTCCTCGATGCGTATCGCCTCCACGTTTTCAACCGCTGGGGCGAGGAGGTCTTCTACACGGAGGATCCCAATGAATGGTGGATCGGCGATTTCGAGGGCGGCGAGTACTATGTCCAAAACGAAGTCTACACCTGGCTCATCCTCCTCGACGTCCAAGAGGGCGTGGCCTTCGACTGCCCCACGGCACCGAGCTTCCGGGACTCCTTCCGCCGCGAGTCGGACTGCATGATGAAAGGGCACGTGACCATCGTGCGGTAACGACAACACCGACCTTTCTTGGGGCTTGTGATCTTGACGGTGAGTTCAAAGCAGGGCGCGAGTGCTGATCCTGTAATTCTAACTGTCGTGGCTTATGTGCCCTCAATATAATTGAATAGCCTTCACGAGCTATTGGCCAGCCGAACAATTCAATTCGCTCACATTGGATAGTTTTTCCGCAATGATATTGCGATTTGTTCTAACACTTGAACAAGCAAATTCGTTATTTGCCAAGACGAGCAGAAAACAAAAAATTGAAACGAAATGATGTCTTTTATCAAAGAGAATGGGGTGTTAGGATTTTTCCTATTAGCTTTTTATTGGTTCTAACGGTCCGATCGGCTAATCTGATCAATGATTCATTTATGCTCGGTCTTCTTGGTGTTGTCGCCACGCTCTACATTGGATTACTCAAGCAGAAGATCGAGAATGATCGCTTGTTCGTTGACTTGTTCGTTGACTTGTTCTCCGATTTCAATGCTCGTTATGATGAACGATTCAATGATCTCATTAACAAGCTCAAGACTGACAATGAGCTTCAGCTGGATTTGGACGAAAGGAACCTAATCATTGATTATCTCAACCTGTGCGCCGAGGAGTATTTGTGGTTAATAAAAGGACGTGTGCCTGATGTTGTCTGGCACGCATGGAGGTCTGGAATTTTGGAGAACCTGAGTGTCGAACAGGTGAAGGGTGTTTATCGTGAAGAAATTGCGACGGTAAACGGCAGGAGGTCCTTCTACGGTTTGGCTGAGGAATTGAATAAAATTAGTCCAGATTTGACTTTTGAGAATTGATTTTGCGTTGTTTGATTTATATTGGGGTTGAAATATAAATCTTGTCCAGATCATGGCTACAGGCAAACTTTTGCAAACTTCTTTCGATGTGGTTTTGTTTAGATTGAGACTCTCTCTTGTTTTCGTCCTTTGTGTAATGGCAGGCTTTGCCCATGCCCAAAACTTGTCCAATCAGGAGCGTGAGTTGTACGAGCTCATCATGCAGTACAGACAGCAGAATGGGTTGCCAAGCATACCCGTTTCGAAATCTTTGACAACCGTAGCACACGCTCATGTGTGGGACTTGCAAGAAAATATGCCGTTCAACTCGCTATGCAACATGCACTCTTGGTCGAGTTCTGGAGATTGGTCTTCTTGTTGTTACACAAGTGATCATGCACGCGCTCAATGCATGTGGGATAAGCCGCGTGAACTAACGTCATACCGGGGGTATGGTTACGAGATTGCACACGGGTTCACGAGTCGCCCGGCGAATTCAGCCACAACGGTTACTCCATCAAGTGCGCTTTCCGGTTGGAAGGGTTCTCCTGGTCACAACGCTGTCATGTTGAACCAAGGGATTTGGCTCGATCATGAATGGAGGGCCATTGGCATAGGCATGTCTCAACACCACGCTGTGGTGTGGTTTGGTGACGAGCAGGACCGTTGAGCTTATTCGGCCGAGCTTATTTTGTGTTTTTGGGCTTGGCGTAAGCGCAGAACGCTTTTTAGGTGATGTAGCGGGCAGAAGATGTTTTGCATCCACAGGAGTGACCAGCTGAAAAATTACTCATTAGGCCATGAATACGGGGATTATTTGGTTCCAACTGCCGACCTGAGCGTGTAACGGAAGCTCTCGGTTTGGTCGGGACGGTTGACCTTGATGCTAAATTCATTCGAATCACCGGCTCGGACAGTTTCAAAAATTTTAATTGTTTCACTGCTGATATCAGAGCCATTTCCTGCTACATATGCGATCTCGATTTCAATGTCCTTAAAGTTGGCAATCATAGCGCTATTCTCAATCGTGCCTTCCAACTTGTACCCAACAGTCCGCATGACGGCACTTTGGAATAAGGTTGCTCGTTGTGCAACTTCTTGAATGGGGACAATCCTGCTATTGTCGACCTTTAAGTATTGTAGTGAGGCGTCCGATTCCTTTTGTCGAAGAGCAGCGATGATTACCTCACGGTCGCATTGAGCAATGACAGTTTGCTGTTCATAAGCGGACAACCCCATTAGTTTTTCGGCAGGGCTCGAGCAACTTAAGAAGGTGAGCAGTAGCAGGGCGGGAAACGCGTTTTTCATAGCTATCAATCGTTCTGTTCAACGAATCTAGTTTGATTTTTCAGTTCGGTGGTCGAATTTCTCAAAGTTTTTTTTGCGCGGCGGGTTGAATTCATAAGGATGATTTTTGTTGTTATATTGCGGCTGTTGCTGTTAATGCTCCAGTCAAATATTGTGGTCGGACTGATTATTATAATCGATGGGTCAGCGGCTAGGGTTGAGATCAGCGGAGTAGAAGTGGGCTCATATTGAAGTGCGTTGAAATGAAAGCTGAATTCAAATTTTATGCGGTTGGTCAGGGGACCTTTTACGGAGGTGAAATTACAAATGGCCGGCAACACTTTGTTGTTGTCTATGACTGCGGATCCGTCTCGAGGAAGGCACATTTAAATCAATCCATCGACGAGTTTAGAAAAAAGTATGCACACATCGACCTGCTCATCGTTTCCCATTTTCACAAGGATCATGTCAATGGGATAAAGGCCTTGATTGAGGGCAAAAGGGTCGAACGAGTCGTCCTTCCGTATGTGCCGTTGTTTCATAGGTTGGCGCTCGTTGCAGCAGATGATAATCCAGATAATGATTACATCAGGCTTTTAACAGATCCTACAGAGTTTTTTCTCGGCGAGGAGAGTCTATTTGATGTGGGGCGAGTGTTTTATGTCGATCAGGGGTTAGATGGCTTAGATTCAATCAATCCGCCAGTTGAGGGGCCATCGAGTGGTTCTGCGTTGAACGAAAGCGGCTCGGAATGGTCGTTTTCGTTAGACGGCTTCGATGCACAAACCGAAGAGCAGACAAGGGAGCCGAAAGAGGATGAGTCATTGGTTCGAGAGGGCGTGTCTTTCTTGAAGCCCTATTCCCGTTTCACCTTGGGGGTGGAAGTCTGGGAATTTATTTTCTACCATCGAAAAACGCGCAACGAAACCGATGTCGAGCTATTTCGAGACGCCCTGTATTCATTCAGGGAAAGTGAAGGCATTGCGACTTGGCGCGAATTATTCAGCGATGAAAAAAGGAGAATCCAAATACAGAGTATTTATGACAATAACCTTGGTTTTGGAAACTTGAACCATTCATCGCTTTGCTTATATCACGGTAGTTTAGGTTGGACAGAGTCATTTTGGACTTTTAGGTTAAAGCCTGCCTCAATGCGACGAAATACTATGTTTCTGGTTCGTTATCAGGAAAGTGACCTCTGTAGGCACGAGGGCCTAGGAACCTTGCTAACTGGCGATCAGTATTTAAAAAGCGACACCGACTTTACTTCGTTCATAGATTTCTTTAGAAATAGGCTGGGTGGCGTCACCGTGTTCCAAGTACCGCATCATGGTTCGGCTGCAAATTGGAAATCCATGCCCAATGCCCTAAACGAAGAGCATCATATCGAAAGGTGTTACGTCATTAATCACGGATACGGTAGGGCCAATCACCCCAATCACCAAGTTTTTGAAAATCTATCGACGTTCGCGCCCGGCAGTGTTTTGCTCAACAATGAGCATGTCGAGTTGCAATGCTTTTGGCAATTGAGGTGACAGCGGTCCGATACGGGTTGCTTCTACCTTGTGGTAGCCAGAACGATCTATTCTCGGTTTGAATTATTGAATTGGGTGCCAATTGTGCGGTTTGAAAAGATTAAACATTTGTTGTTGGATTCCTAAATTGCCTGACCAACTTGGTGCGAGCACAACATGAGCAAAGAAAAACTGACCCAATCACAACTTGAACAGTACCTGTCTAAGGCGGCGTGGATCCTGAAAGGACCGGTGGACGCCTCGGATTTCAAGGTGTACGTCTTTCCATTGCTGTTTTTCAAGCGGTTGAGCGATGTGTACGACGAGGAGTATGCGCAGGCGTTGGAGGAGTCGGGGGGAGATGCGGAGTATGCGTCGTTGCCGGAATTTCACCGGTTTGAGATTCCGGAGGGGAGCCATTGGAGGGATGTGCGGGAGACGACCACAAATGTGGGGTTGAAGCTTGAGTCCGCACTTCGGAGCATTGAGCAGGCGAATCAGGACCAGTTGTTTGGCATATTCGGCGATGCTCAATGGTCGAACAAGAACAAGCTTTCGGACAGGTTGCTGATCGACCTTGTGGAGCATTTCTCTCAGTACACCTTGTCCAATTCGTTGGTGGAGCATGATTTGTTGGGCAATGCATACGAGTATTTGATCAAGCACTTCGCCGACATGACCAACAAGAAGGCGGGGGAATTCTACACCCCGCGGTCGGTGGTGCGGTTGATGGGGCTGATCCTCGATCCGCAGCCAGGAGAATCCGTTTATGACCCCGCATGCGGAACAGGCGGGATGCTCTTGGAATGCGTGGATCACCTGAAAGATGAGGACAAGGATGCGCGGACGCTGAAGCTCTATGGCCAAGAGAAGAACCTGACTTCTAGCGCCATTGCGCGGATGAACATGTTCCTGCATGGCATCGAGGATTTTCGCGTCGAGCGTGGGGATACGCTCCGCAATCCCGCGTATGTTACTGCTGACGGCTTGATGAAATTCGATTGCGTCATCGCCAACCCGCCGTTTTCGTTGAAGTCTTGGGGGGCAGAGCATTGGGCGAACGACCCGTTTGGGCGCAACATCGCTGGGGTTCCTCCTACGGGGAATGGGGACATGGCTTGGGTGCAGCACATGATCGCGTCGATGAACGAGCGTGGCCGCATGGCCGTGGTGCTTCCTCATGGCGCCCTTTTCCGTAAAGGAGCGGAAGGTAAAATTCGTCAGGCCCTGATTGAGGAGGACCTGCTCGAAGCCGTCATCGGACTGGGCCAGAACATCTTTTACGGGACCCAATTGGCAGCTTGCGTGATGGTTTTCAAGCGCAAAAAGCCAGCAGCGCGTCAAGGAAACGTGCTCTTCGTGGATGGTTCGGAACAAGTGCGCGTGGGCAGGGCCCAAAACTTCCTCGAACCCGAACACGTCACCCAGCTGTTCGAATGGTTCGAGCGCTTCGAGGACGTCGAAAACCACGTGAAGGTCGCTACCCTCGAAGACCTGAAAGAGAACGAATTCAACCTCAACATCCCGCTATACGTGGAAAAGGTCATCGAAGACGACCTGCCCACCGTGGAAGAGGCCATGGCCGATTTGAAAGAAGCCTGGGAAAAGGCCCAGGCAGCCGAAGCCCGATTTAAAGAACTCCTAAAGAAATTCACTGCATGAGCACTCCCAATTTGAGGGATCGCGACGGCCTTTTAGAGGCCATCGGGTCTGCCGATGACAAACGTATGAAGGAATTTGTAAAGGGTTTGTATGCCTCGTTTCTGACGCCATCCTTCGGTAGTTTACCAAAGAAAGAGATCGAATTATTGCTTTTCAATGGCTTGAAGCAAATGTCGATTTTGCCAGAGGACTTCAATTCCTACGATTTGTCAGCGGCCTTTCGAATCTCGAAACCACGAGCAGCAAACCTCATTTACAACGCTGATTTGAGGTGGAAGGAGCAAGATTCAATTGAAAAAGAAATCAGAATGTTGCTACAAGCCCCGATCGCACTTCCGGAAGATGCTAAGGGTAGGGTCAAGCTTCAAATCGAAAACTTAAGGTTGAAAGATGAGATTCGATGGGTATTGCACGACAAGAAATACCTCACGGATTCCTCATTTTCCGCGGACATCTTGGATGTCTCCATCGATGGCTTCAAGTATCTCATTTCCTACTATTATCCGGGTCTTGGCAACAAAAACGCCAAGTCGCTATTGAAGGAAAGTGGTGTTCAGGCCTCACTTGATGCCAAAGAGGTTCTTCGTGAAGTTTTGAAAACGGCGGCGTCAAAAGTAGCCGGTAAGGCGGGAGAGAAGGTGTCCACGATTTTGGTGGATGAACTGTTCAAAATCATTTTCTCAATCTCGGGCAAAACCGAATGAACCAACAAGCACTCGAAAAGTACCTCTGGGGCGCGGCGACCTTGCTTCGCGGCACCATCGACGCGGGCGACTACAAGCAATACATCTTCCCGCTCCTCTTCTACAAGCGCATCTGCGATGTCTACGACGAGGAGTTCGAGACGGCCATGAGGGAAAGCGACGGCGACCGAGAATACGCGGCGTTCGCCGAACACCATCGCTTCCAAATCCCCCAAGGCGCCCATTGGAGCGACGTGAGGGAAACAACCTCCGACGTGGGCATGGCGCTGCAGGAGGCCATGCGCGCCATTGAACAGGCGAATCCGGATACGCTCTACGGCATCTTCGGAGACGCCTCATGGACCAACAAGAACCGCCTGAGCGACGCCACCTTAATCGACCTTATCGAGCACTACTCCCAGTACAAGCTCGACAACGCGTCCGTTCCTAACGACCAGTTGGGCAACGCCTACGAATACCTCATCAAGGAGTTCGCAGACGACAGCGGTCACACCGCAGCGGAGTTCTACACCAACCGCACCGTGGTCAAGCTCATGACGATGATTATGGACCCCCAGCCGGGAGAGAGCGTGTACGACCCGACGTGCGGTTCGGGCGGTCTGCTGCTCAACTGTGCGCTCCACCTCAAGGATGAGGGCAAGGAGTACCGCACCCTGAAGCTCTATGGGCAGGAGATCAACATGATCACCTCGGCCATTGCGCGAATGAACATGTTCATGCACGGCATCGAGGAATTCCAAATCGTGCGAGGCGACACCTTGGCCAATCCCGCTTTTCTCGAAAACGACCAGCTGAAGAAATTCAACGTCATCTTGGCCAATCCGCCGTATTCGATTAAGGCTTGGGATCAGAAGTCGTTCGCCAACGACCCCTACGGCCGCAATATTTGGGGTGTGCCGCCTCAAGGCTGCGCGGACTACGCCTTTGAACAGCATATCCATCAGAGTTTGGATCCCAAAAACGGAAGGTCGATTTGTTTGTGGCCTCAGGGATTTCTTGATCGGAATTCAGAGGCTGACATACGGGAGAATTTTGTCAAGTCAGATCGGATTGACACCGTCATTGGATTGGGGAGAAATCTCTTTTACAACTCAGGGATGGAGTCCTGTCTTGTGGTTTCGAAGACACAAAAAGCGGACGGTGAAAAGGGCAACATCCTCTTTGTGAATGCGAGTCATTTGGTCAAGAAGGAAAAGACCATGAGTTTCCTTGCGCCTGAGCACATCCAAGAGATCTATGATGCCGTTCGCAACCGAAAAGATGTTGAAGGCCTGGCGAAAATCGTGACTAATGAGGAAGTTCTGGAGAGGAGGGCATCCCTCAACGTCACTGCTTACATCTCCCACTATAACCAATCTAATGACCAGTCATTTACGGAGGTATATGACCGGTGGGCGAAAGGTGCGGACCAACTCCGTCAATCCATGTCTCAACTCTTGAACCCTAGTGAATCATGAATTTGCACGTGGACAAGAGTCAATGGACGAAGGTGAAGTTGGGTGATGTGGCGACCGAGTACAGCCGCAGGATCAACGACCCAAGTTCAAGTGACCGCGAACGGTTCGTGGGCTCCAGCTGCATTGGTCAATGGGATTTTCGAGTTCAAGAATGGGAGTCTACTGAGTCGGTGACTTCTGCGATGAAGCTGTTCGAAAAAGGTGACTACCTGCTGGTTCGACGCAGCCTGTATGCGAGCGATTTCAGAGAAAGGGCACCAAGGGCTCAATTCGCGGGTGTCTGTTCAGGAGACATCCTGACAATTCGAGAGAATCCGGAGTTCATTGCGAATGGATTTCTTATCGGAATATTAAATAACCCAAGCATTTGGAGTTACATTGTGGCCAATGCTTCGGGTTCAATTACGAGACGAATCAAGTGGAAGGATCTGGCCAATTACGAATTCCTGCTTCCGCCCAAAGACCAACAAGCAGAAATTGCTGAATTGCTTTGGGCGTTGGATGACGTTTTGCAGTCCCAGTTCGCTTTCAAGGACCTTTTGGCGATAACGTTAGAGTCGATGGCTCATCACTACACGATGGGCAGAGCTCTTGATCTCAAGGAGCCCTTTTGTGACTCTAAACTCGGTCTGCTGCCAGAATCATGGGAGGCCGTTAAGCTTGGAGATTTTTGCTCCTTCGTATCTAATGGATTCGTCGGGAAAGTCACGGATTTTTACTCCGGCAAGGATGAGGGAATACCCTACATCCAAGGCATGAACGTTAGACGAAATCACTTCACTCTGGGAGGCTTGACATATGTGACACGAGATTTTCACGAGAGACAAAGCAAAACAAAACTTGAAGATGGTGATCTCTTAACTGTTCAGTCGGGGCACATAGGAGAAACTGCAGTTGTGCCTCCTGAACTTGATGGTGCAAATTGTCACGCGGTAATTATCTCGCGGCTCGATTCCAACAGATTTGATTCGAGCTTTGTTGCAAGATTCATCAATGGTCCTTTAGGTCGGATGAAGATTCGTGGCATTACAGTCGGAACTACTGTTATGCACATTAACACGAGCGATTTCAAAAAATTCTATATCCCTAAGGCCCCATTGGATATTCAAAAAGAAATAGTAAAAAATCTGGACAATCTTGATTCAGTTTTAAGTCAATTAGAAAAGGAGACTCATGATCTACAAGAATTGAAGAGGGCGATTATCTCTGGCTTTTTCGGAAGTACTATTGGTCATGTTTAATGAGCTGAATTCCGTCGAGCATTTCATCATCCACCTATTGAGTGGGGTGAATTTGAACTCGGGAGAGTTCCGTGATCCTGCCGGCGAATATGGACCGGCGTGGGAGTATGTGGCGCCTGGTGATATGGATCGGGAGCAGAACGAGGTGCTCTTGATAGAGGAATTGAAGGCGGCGCTGGTGCGCTTGAATCCGGAGATTGCGGCGCAGCCAGAGTTGGCGGATGAGGTCATCTACAAGCTGCGGGCCATCCTCTTGGGGGTGCGGACGGATGGGTTGGTGAAGGCCAACGAGGAGTTCCACCGTTGGCTGGTTGGAGATCGTACCATGCCGTTTGGGGAGCACAACCGGCACGTGCCGGTGCGCCTGATTGATTTTGACGAAGTGTCGGCGAACCGATATGTGGTGACGAACCAGTTCCGCATTCGGAGGCAGGAGACGAAGATTCCGGATGTGGTGCTTTTCATCAATGGCTTGCCTGTGGTAGTTGGGGAGGCGAAGACGGCCATCCGTTCGTCCATCTCCTGGCTAGACGGGGCTACGGAGATCCATGAGGTATATGAGAATGCCGTAGCGGAGCTCTTTGTGCCCAACATCCTGTCGTTTGCCACGGAAGGGAAACAGCTTTATTACGGTGGGGTGCGCTGCCCGCTAGAACATTGGGCGCCGTGGCGGATGGAGAACGATCCCGACGCTATTGCGCGCCAAATCGGACTGGGTGAAGTGGGCAATGAGCTCTCCGACCTGTTGAAGCCAGAGCGGCTGTTGGACATCCTTCGGAATTTCAGTTTGTTTTCCTCAGGCAAGGGCGGAAGGCGGATCAAGGTCATCCCACGCTTCCAACAATACGAGGGGGCCAATAAGATTGTGGAGCGGGTCAAAGAAGGCCGACTCAAGAAGGGGCTCATCTGGCACTTCCAAGGTTCTGGAAAGTCGTTCCTGATGGTGTTTGCTGCCCAAAAGCTGCGCCGCGACCCTGCGTTGAAAAGTCCAACGGTCATGGTGCTGGTCGACCGAACTGATTTGGACACACAGATCACCGGCATCTTCGACGCAGCCGATGTGTCCAATGTGGTGTCGACCGAGAAAATCGAAGAAGTTCGACGACTGCTTGAGCGCGACACGCGGAAAATCATCGTTTCGATGATTCACAAGTTTCAAGGGGCTCCGGCGAACCTCAACACCCGCGAAAACATTGTGGTTTTGGTCGACGAAGCTCACCGAACGCAGGAAGGCGACCTCGGTCGGGTTATGCGCGCGGCTCTGCCCAATGCATTCCTCTTTGGGCTCACAGGCACCCCCATCAACAAAGCAGACCGGAACACGTTTTGGGCCTTCGGGGAAGAGGAGGACGACGGTGGTTACCTATCGCGATACACGTTCCACGATTCCATCCGGGATGAAGCGACGTTACCGTTGCATTTCGAGCCGCGTTTGGTGGACGTCCACTTGGACAAGGAGGCCATCGACGCCGCCATGGACGATTTCAAGGAATCAGCTGGGTTGACCGACGAGGAGGCCGATGTACTGAACAAAAAATCCGCGCGTATGGCGGCGTTTTTGAAGTCGCCGGAGCGCGTGCACAAGGTCGTGGCCGACATCGCCCATCACTTCAAGGAAAAGGTGGAGCCCCACGGCTTCAAAGCGATGATTGTGACCACGGATCGATACGCCTGTGTGCAATACAAGGAGGAGCTGGACCGGCACTTTCCGAAGGAGGCCAGCGCGGTAGTCATTTCCACGGCGGCGAATGACGATTTGGCCTTCAAGAAGCAGCATGACCTCTCAGGTGGCAAACAAGAAAAGCTGCTGGAGCAGTTCAACGATGCCAACTCGGACTTGCAATTCCTCATCGTGACCTCCAAGCTGCTCACGGGATTCGACGCACCCATCCTGCAAACGATGTACCTGGACAAGTCCATCAAGGACCATACGCTGCTCCAGGCCATCTGCCGAACGAATCGCAAGTACCCGGGCAAGTCATACGGCCGCATAGTCGATTATTACGGCGTGTTCGATCAAGCCGCAAAGGCCCTGCAATTCGATGAAGAGAGCGTGAAGCGCGTCATCTCGAACTTGTCGGAGTTGCGGGATGAACTGCCCGAGGCCATGGAAGCGGCCCTGTCGCACTTCAAAGGAGTGCCCCGTGGAGCGGGCGGCTTTGAGGAACTCTTGGCAGCTCAACAGCACATCAACACCGACGAAGCCAAAGACGCGTTCGCGGTCGACTACAAACGCCTGTCGAAGCTTTGGGAGTCCTTGTCGCCGGACCGAATTCTGGATGCGTACAACGAAGATTATGTTTGGCTTACGAGCGTTTTTCAATCGGTCCGTCCACCTTCCGATGCAATCGGTCGCTTGCTTTGGCATGCGCACGGTCCGATGACCTTGAAAATCATGCACCAGCACACCCACGTGGGGCAGGTGGACGATTTGGATGAATTCGTGCTGGATGCCGATGTGATTGAAGACATCTTCAACAATCCGGACCCGCGCAACGCAAAACAGTTGGAGCGGGTGTTGGTGAAGCGGTTCCAAAAACACCCGGACGACCCCGCATTCAAGAAGCTGAGCGAACGCTTGGAGGCCCTGCGCGACCGCGCCGAAGCCGGCCTCATCAATTCAATCGAATTCATCAAGGAACTCTGCAAAATCGCCCGCGACACGGTGGCGGCGGAGAAGGCGAAGGAAGCCGCAGCGGCCGAAAAATCACCTCAGGCGGCTTTGACGGAATTGTTCGAGTCGATCAAAACCGAGGATACTCCCGTCGTGGTGGAGCGCATCGTTCAGGACATCGATGCCATCGTTCGCAAGCATCGGTTCGACGGATGGCAGGAAACCATTGCAGGAGAAAGGGATGTGCGATCGGAGTTGCGCAAGGTGTTGTGGCTGAACTACAAGATGCGCGATTTGGACCTGTTTGAAAAGGCTTACGCGTACATCAAGGAATACTATTGAGGCCAGCTTGTGGATTTCTGGCCAAAATGCACTCGAGGAGATGGGCTTACTACAGGGGGGGGGAGAGGCATTCCGATTTGGCCTAAATTCGCACCCTCAAATCGACCGAGAACCTGAACGATCAACCCATGGCCAACGACCTCCTCAAAGGCAAAAAAGGCATCATCTTCGGTGCCCTGAACGACCAAAGCATCGCGTGGAAAACCGCGCTGCAAGCCCACGCGCAAGGCGCTGAAATCGTCCTCACGAACGCCCCCGTGGCCATGCGGATGGGCGAAATCCACGACCTCGCCGCCCAGATCGGCGGGGCTCCCGTGATTCCGGCCGATGCCACCAGCGTCGAGGATTTGACTGCGCTGTTTGAAGGCGCGATGGAGCATTTTGGAGGGAAGGTCGATTTTGTCTTGCACAGCATCGGCATGAGCCCGAACGTGCGCAAGGGCAAGCACTACACCGACATCAACTACAGCTGGTTGCAGACCACGCTCGACGTGAGTGCCATCAGCTTGCACAAGACGCTCGCGGTGGCGAAGAACCTCGATGCGATCAATGAGTGGGGCAGCGTCGTCGCGCTCACCTACATCGCGGCGCAGCGGATTTTCCCGGATTACGGCGACATGGCCGATGCGAAGAGCCTCCTCGAGAGCATCACGCGCAGCTTCGGGTACCATTACGGTGTGGCGCAGAAGGTGCGCGTGAACACCGTAAGCCAAAGCCCCACCGTCACCACCGCGGGGAGCGGCGTGAAGGGGTTCAACGAGTTCGTATCGTACAGCGAGTCGATGTCGCCGCTGGGGAATGCCGATGCGTTGGCGTGTGCGGATTATTGCGTGACGCTGTTCAGCGATTTGACCCGGTATGTGACCATGCAGAACCTGTTCCACGACGGCGGATTCTCGAATACGGGGGTGAGCCAGGAAGTCATTTCCAAGTTCGCGCCGGAAGCGTAAAAAATTCCGTTGCCGCGCGCAACCCCGACGCCCTCGTTTCGTAGACCGGAGCGGGGGCGTTGTGCATAAATCGCCTCCGTTGAAGAACATGGAATTGGAAGTATTGAAGTTTGGGGGGAGTTCCCTCGTTTCGGCCGCTGCCATGCGGCGGGTGGCGGACGTGCTCGTGGCCCGGAAGGACCAGCAGCGCATCGTGGTCTGCTCGGCGATGGGCGGAGTGACCAACGAGTTGCTCGCGCTGGGCGCGGCCGCGCGGAAAGGGGAGGAGGTCGAGGGGCGCGTGGATGCGTTGGAGGCGCGGCACACCGAGGCGCTCGCGGAGTTGGGGGTCACTGAGGTGGCGGCCGAGGTCGCGGGGCACATGGCCGATTTGCGCAAGCTGCTCGGCGGCGTCGCGTTGTTGCGCGAGTTGAGCCCGCGGAGTTCGGATGCGCTGGTTTCCTTCGGGGAGCGGCTGGCCGTGCCGTTGGTGGTCGCGTTGTTGCGCGCGTCGGGGCTGCGGGTGCGGCGGGTGGACGCGCGGGATTGGGTGGCCACGGATGAGCAGTTTGGGGCGGCTGAGGTGCGGTGGGAAGCGACGCGGGAGGCGATTCGCCAGGGCGTGGAGGCCGAGCCAAATTTCGATGTCCTCGTGCTCGAAGGGTTCATCGGTCGGAGTCCGTCGGGAGCGACGACCACGCTCGGTCGCGGGGGCAGCGACTACACGGCGTCGCTCGTGGCGCGGGCCGTGGGGGCGCGGTGCATGGAGAAGTCCACGGACGTTCCGGGGATGATGACTGCGGATCCGCGTTTGGTCCCCGAAGCCCAAATCATCGACCAAATGTCCTACGAAGAGGCGATGGAGCTGTGCCATTTCGGCGCGAAAGTCATCTACCAGCCGACCATCGAGCCGCTGCGCGAGGCGGGCATTCCGCTCATCGTTCGGTCTACGTTCGACGGCGACGCGCCCGGCACGCGCATTGTGGCGCAGCCGGAGCAACCGGCCGTGGTCCGCGCGCTGTCGAGCATCAACGACCTGGTCCTCATCACGCTCGTCGGCGGCACCATCATCGGCCGCCCGGGCTTCTCGCGCCGGGTCTTCACGGCCCTGGCCCAAGCCTCCGTCAACGTCGTCTTCATCACCCAAAGTTCCTCCGAGCACACCCTTTCGCTGGGCGTGGCCGAGGCCGATCGGGAAGCGGCTGAAGCAGCCCTGCACGAAGAATTCGACGCGGACATGGAACTCGGTCGCCTCGAGCCCCTCGAGGTCGAGGCCGACCTGAGCATCGTGGCCCTCGTCGGCGGCGGTATGAAGTCCTCCACTGGCGTGAGCGGCAAGGCGTTCGCGGCCCTCGGTTCGGCGGGCGTGAACATCCGCGCCATCGCCCAAGGGTCCACGGAGCGCAACATCAGCGTCGTGGTCGCCTCGGCGGACGTCGCTCGCGCCATGCGGGCCGTGCACCGTGCGTTCTTCGACAACGGCGTCCACCGCTTGAACCTCCTGTGCTTTGGCACAGGCCAAGTCGGCGCGGCGTTGCTGGACCAAATCCATTCCGCAACGCTCCCCGGCCTCGACCTCCGCGTCATCGGCCTCGCCAACTCCCGCCACGCCCTCCTCAACCCGAGCGGCATCCCCCTCAACGACTGGTCTGCCCCCCTCGAAGCGGCCCCGCCCATGGCGCCCTCCGACCTCCTCGACGCGGCGCTCGCCCTCGAGCTGCCCCACCTCGTCGTGGTCGACAACACCGCGAGCGACGAAGTCGCATCCACCGTCGTCGAAGCCGTCCGCCGTGGCCTGGCCGCCGTGGCCTCGAACAAGGTGGCGGCCGTGGGCCCGATGGCCGACTGGCTCGTGCTCACCGCCCCGTCCGCCCGCTTCCGCAACGAGTCCAACGTGGGCGCCGGCCTTCCGGTCGTCCACACCCTCCGGCAACTCGTGGCCACCGGCGACCGCGTCCACCGCATCGAAGCGGTCATGAGCGGCTCCCTGAACTACATTTTCAACCGCTTCGGCCCGACGTGCACCTTCGAAGCCGCGGTTCGGGAAGCCGCCCAGCTCGGCTACACCGAACCCGATCCGCGCCTCGACCTCGGCGGCGTCGACGTCGCCCGCAAGGTCCTCATCCTCGCCCGCTTCGCCGGCGCCCCCCTCGAACTCGCCGACATCGCCATCGAGCCGTTCCTTCCGGCCGCGGCCTTCGAAGGCGACGTGGACGCGTTTTGGTCAGCCCTCCCCGGGTGCGAGCAAGCCCTCGCCACGCGACTCGCCGAATCCCAAGGCCGCGTCCTCCGCGTCGTCGGCACCTGGTCCTCCGACGGCGAGGCCAGCGTCGCCCTGAAAGCCCTGCCGCTCGACCACCCCCTCGCGGCGCTCGACGGCACGGACAACAAATTCACGTTCACCACCGACCGCTACCCGGAACGCCCCTTGGTCATCCAGGGCGCCGGTGCGGGCGCACACGTCACGGCCGCCGGCGTGTTCGGCGACCTGTTGCGAACCGCTAACTTCGGGGCATGAACGAAGTGCGTGTTTGGGCCCCGGCAACGGTGGCGAACCTCAACGTCGGGTTTGACGGACTCGGTGCGGCATTGGCCGCTCCTGGCGAGCGCATCACCGCCCGCAAAACCGACGTCCCCGGCAGCGTCCGCATCCGCGCCATCCACGGCGCCCCCGACCTCTCGCTCGACGCGGAACGCAACGTCGCAGGCGTCGCCGCCCAATCGCTCCTCAACGCCCTCGGCGCCCCCTGCGGCATCGAGCTCGAAATCCACAAGGACGTCCTGCCCGGCAGCGGCATCGGCTCGAGCGCGGCCAGTGCCGCCGGTGCGGTGGTCGCCGTGGACGCCTTGCTCAACGGCGGCTTGCGCCCCGATGAGCTGCTGCCGTTTGCCCTCGACGGCGAGTCGCTTGCGAGCGGCTCCCGACACGCCGATAACGTGGCGCCCGCGCTGATGGGGGGCATCGTGCTCTGCCCGCCCGAAGGCGCGCCCGTCAGCCTGCCGGTTCCGGAAGGGTGGCACGTGACCATCGTGCACCCCCAAGTCGAAATCCGGACCTCCGAGTCGCGGAAGGTCCTCCCGCAGCACGTTCCGCTCCAACACGCCGTCGACCAAGCGCGCTGGTTCGCCGCGTTTGCCGCAGCGTGCCACCGCAACGACGGGGTGGCCGCGGCTTACTGCCTTGAGGACCTCTACATCGGTCCGAGCCGCGCACCGCTCATTCCGTGCTATCCTTCCGTCGCTGCTGCCGCTGCGCAGGCCGGGGCGCGAGCAGGGGGGATTTCGGGGAGTGGGCCCAGCACGTTTTGGATCACCTTTTCGGAAGCCGACGCCCAAGCCGTCGCGCACGCGGCCCACGCCGTCTTGAGCGAAGCCGGCATCCCCACGAACACCCACGTCACCCACATTGCGTCACGCGGCGCCCACGTCCTATGAAGTTTCACAGCCTCCTCACCCCGTCGATCGAGCGGTCGTTTTCCGCTGCCGTCATCGAAGGTTTGGCCCCGGATCGCGGGCTCTATTACCCCAATGAAATTCCCCGGTTGCCCGAGGAAATGTGGCTGGAAGACCCCGAAGGAGAATGCTGGAGCCTTGCCTCGAATCTCATTGAGCCATTCGTAGCGGAACATTTGGAAAAGAGCGAGTTGCAGGGTTTGATGAAATCCGCTTTGAACTTTCCGATTGAACTCGTAGAGCTGGAAGATGGCCTCTACGTCCTCGAGTTGTTCCACGGTCCGACCGCCGCGTTCAAGGACGTGGGCGCGCGTTCGATGGCGCGCTTCCTGGGCGCCTTCAGCGACCGCCGATTGACCGTGTTGGTGGCCACATCAGGCGACACCGGATCTGCCGTGGCGCAAGGCTTCCTGAACGTGCCGGGCATCGACGTGGTGATTTTGTACCCCAGCGGCCGCATCTCGCACATCCAAGAGCAGCAGCTCACGACAGCCGGTGCGAACGTCACGGCCCTGGAAGTCCAAGGCAATTTCGACGACTGCCAGCGCATGGTCAAGGAGGCCTTCCTCGACGCGCAGCTCAAGGAGAAGCGGGCGTTGACGAGCGCGAATTCCATCAACCTCGCCCGCTGGATTCCGCAGGCGTCGTACTATGCGTGGGCGACTTACCTCCTTGGGGAAGGCGCGCATTTTGTGGTGCCGAGCGGGAATTTGGGCAACTTGGCGGCCGGGGTGTTGGCACACCAAATGGGCATGCCCGCCACCGGATTCACCGCCGCCAGCAACGCCAACGACGTGGTCCCCGAATACCTGCGGTCCGGAACCTTCACCGCTCGGCCCACCGTGGCGACCCTTTCGAACGCGATGGACGTGGGCGATCCGAGCAACCGGCCCCGCCTCGAAGCCCTCTACGGAAACGACTTCGAAACGCTTCAACAGTCCGTGGAAGGCTACACCGCAGACGACGCGGCGACGAATCAAGCCATGCACGACGCGTGGGAACGCTACGAGTACCTCGCGTGTCCCCACACGGCCATCGGCATCGCAGCCGCACAAGAAGTGCTCGCCCGCAAAGGTGGTCCGGTCGTGGCCATCGCCACGGCCCATCCTGCGAAGTTTGGCGCAGCCGTGCAGGCGGCAACCGGAATCGATCCCGAAGTCCCGGAATCCTTGATGGAGTGCCTGCAGCGCGAGAAGGTGAGCACGGTCATCGAGCCGACCTTGGAAGCCTTGCGCGCTTACCTGCTCGAGACCGCAGCGGACTGAAGCGCCGCTGCCATTGCGGACACCGCCTCCGATGAGGCTGCAGCCGGTAACCCCGCGGGCGGCCCCCACGGCGTCGGGTTCACGTCCACCACGTACATCCGCCCCGAATCCGCATCGCGCAGCACGTCCAACTCCGCGTAATCCACGTGCAAGGCCGCCATCAGAGCCCTCACGGAAGCGAGTTCGGAGGGGGTGAAAAGCGCCTCCACTGAACCGAGTTCCACGGAGGTTGTCAAGTTCGTGTAGCGCGCGTCTTCGGGTTTGTACTTCAGGTAAACCGCGGGGAATTGGCCGCGGATGAACACCAACCGCAAATCCACGGCGCGGCCGTCGGCGGAGCGGTTGTTCACGATGATTTGGTACACCTTGCCCTGCGCAGGCGCATCCACCGGCCCGACGACTTCGCGGCCATCGTGCACCGCGTTGCCATCGCCCTTCTCCAACATCCGGCCGGTGTGCGCCCGCGGGTCCACCGCGACGCCGTAGCCGAACACCTGCGCGTGAGCCCGGTCCAACGTCGATTTCCGGATGTCGTCGCACCGGTCATTCCACGCTCCCGAAGGCCACCAAGCCGGCCGCTGAGCCGCCTTTTCGGTGGCGTCCTCGAACCGCATCGTCAGCATCACCCGCCGGCGTGGACGGTTCGTCAACTCCACGCCCAACGCCCGGCACATTTTGTACAACGCCGTCCGGCGGGAGGGCGCGTCGGGGTGTACGACGACCGCTGGAGGCACGCCGCCCGCCCGCAACGCCAATCCCAGCCACTGCATCGCATGCCGCACCCGCTTGCCCCAACGTTCCACCCGCGGAACGGACGACGGGTAGTCGATCATTGGGCGCGCTTCGCTTTCGCCGCCTCCCACTTCCGAATTTCAGCCGGCCGCCCGCAGGCGCGGAGCAAGAAGTCCTTGTCGATGTCGAGTCCCCGCGCCGGGCTGTATTCCCTTCCGTAGAAGATGATCTGCAGGTGCAGGTCGTTCCAGCGGTCGCGGGGGAAGAGCCGTTTCGCGTCGCGCTCGGTTTGTTCCACCGAACGGCCGTTCGTCAGGCCCCACCGCCACATCAGCCGGTGGATGTGCGTGTCGACGGGGAAGGAGGGCTCGCCGAACGACTGCGCCATCACCACCGAAGCGGTCTTGTGGCCCACGCCCGGGAGGGCTTCCAGCGCTTCGAGGTCGTTCGGAACTTCGCCGCCGTGGCGTTCGAGGAGGAGTTCGGAGAGGCGGTGGATGTTTTTGGATTTGGCCGGAGAAAGGCCGCACGGACGGATGATGTCCCGGATGAAATCCACGTCCAACGCGGCCATCGAAGCCGGATCGGAGGCGGCTGCGAACAGCTCCGGCGTGACCTGGTTCACCCGCTCGTCGGTGCATTGCGCGCTGAGCAGCACCGCGACGAGCAGCGTGTAAGGATCCGAATGATCCAGCGGCACCGGCGGCTCCGGATACAGCCGCTGCAGCTCCTGTTGAATGAACTCGACTTTCTCCGCTTTCTTCATGGCTTGTAGGTCCAAATCGGCATTTCCCGCGTGAGCAACTCGCGCTTCGCCGTCCCGTTCACTTCCACGTGCACCTCGTTCACTTGGTCATCGAATTGCCCGAAAAACAGCTCATTCCGAACGGTCAACACGTCCGGAACCGGCGTCGCCACCGACTCGTAATACAGGTACGTCACGTCGTAATCCACCTCGTAGCCCAAAAACGCACACGGCGCCTCCAACCCATTGACCTCCAACGACCACCCGTCCATCGCCACCGCCTCGGCCCACCGACCACACGACGGGTGCTCCCGCTCATCGCCCAGCCAAATCGGCCCTTCCTCCTCACCCCGCCGCTCGCGCTCCCGATCCAGCTCCACCTCAAAGTCGTCCGTGAACACACGCACCGTCACCTGCCACGTGCCCTCGCGGCTGTAAACCAAATCCGTCCGACTGAAGTGAAAGTCGTGCAGCAACACCAACAAGGGAAGCAGGAACAGCATGGGGACAAAGTTATGCACCCGGCTGTACCTTCGTGGCATGACCTCGAATCAGAAATACGGATCGCCGGTGTTCACGCCCGAGTCCATGGCGCAATGCGCCGAACTCCTTGCCGCCCCCGGCACGCCGGTCATCACGGCCCACCGCGGCCCCGACGGCGACGCCATCGGCTCTGCACTTGCCCTGTGGAACCACCTCAGCGAGCTGGGCGTCCACGCCACCGTTGTGATGCCCGACCATTACCCGTCGTTCCTGCACTGGCTCCCGGGCCACGAATCCGTCCTCCTGTTCGAACAGCACGCAGAGGAAGTCCAAACCGCAGTGGACGCCGCCAACGTCATCTTCTGCCTCGACTACAACGACCTCTCCCGCACCGGCGCTTTGGCTCCCGTCCTCGAAGCCTCGCCCGCCCCGAAAATCATGATCGACCACCACCAGCACCCGAAGGACTTCGCGGCCATCACGTGGTCGGATACCTCCCGCTGCAGCACGGCGGAGCTGATTTACGGCTGGATCGAGGCGCGCGGCGAAGCCGGTGAAATCTCCCCGGAAACGGGCTCATGCTTGTACACGGGCATCATGACCGACAGCGGCTCGTTCCGCTTTCCTTCGGTCACGCAAGGAACCCACCGCATCGCGGCCCACTTGATCGAACGGGGCGTCGACCACGCCGTCATTCATTCCCGCGTCTACGACACGAACCAAGTGGATCGGATGCGGTTGGTGGGGTATGCGTTGAGTGAGAAATTGCGGGTTTGGCCTGAACACCACGCCGCCCTCATTGCGCTGTCTCAAGAAGAATTGAAGCGGTTCCACTACCGTTCGGGCGACACCGAAGGGCTCGTGAACCAAGCCCTCAGCATCGAAGGGGTGAACATGGCGGCCTTCATTCACGAGTCCCACGACGGCCGCATCAAGCTGAGCCTCAGGAGCCGCGGGTCGTTCAGCGTCCGGGAGGTGGCCGCGGCCCACTTCAACGGGGGCGGCCATTTCAATGCCTCGGGCGGAGCGGTGGAAGGGGCGACATTGGACGAGGTGGTGGCGCAATTTGAACACCTGCTGCCGGGTTTGGCGCCGGCGTTGGATTACAGCATCTGATCATGCGTCGGCGCGTGGTTTTCTGGGGGGTGGCGGTCGCCTTGGTGGCGTTGGCCGTCAGCTTATTCGGCGCGTTGCGTTGGTCGAATCCCCAGCCAGCGGCTCCGGCGAAGGTGGACCTCGAAGCGTTCAACCGGAATCGGGTGGCCCGGCAGCAAGCCTTCATCGACACGGTGACAGCGAGCGGGCAGTGGTTGGACGCTCCGGGCGGGGTGCGGTATCGGTTCATCGAAGACGCGCTCGGTGTGGGGGACACGTTGAAGCGCGGGGACTGGGTGGCTTGGCAGGTGCGCGTGGCGCTGTCGAACGACTCGGTTTGCTTCGAGCGGCCGTTGGCGTTCAAGTGGCAGGCGACGGATGTGCCGACGGGGTTCCACGATTTGGCCGGGCGCACGTCGGTGGGGGATTCGGTGGAAGCGTGGTTGCCGGCGCACATGGCTTGGGGGCTGACGGGGTACCAAACCCTGATTCCGCCCGACGCCATCATTCACTTGAATTACCGATGGCACGCCGAGCCCTGATCGCTGCTTTGGTCCTGTTCGGAGTCGCGTGCGGGGAAGTTCCGCAGCAGCGGCCTGAGGTGCAGTTCATTCGGTTGGGAGATCCCCTGGGCCCCACGTTGGATGGGGCGGTAGCGGCCGTGATCCAAACGGATGGACAGCGCGACACGGTGTGCCTGTGGGAAGCTCCTTGGGCCGAGCTGAGCCGCAAGCACGCGCTTCGTGCTGGCGATGCAGGCTACGCCCAAATCGGTGAGGAATGGCAAGGCTTCGACGTGCTGAAGGTGTGGACCCAGGAAGACTGGACAGGCCCGGTTCAGCGTTCCGTCCAACGCGGCGCGTTCAGCGATTCCCTCTGGCTTGCGGCCGCTTACGGGGCGGATGGGGGGCGTTTGTCGCTTGGAAGTGGCTGCTGGGCCTTGCGCGCGGATTCGCTGGGTGCCACCCCGATGGCGAAAGGCGACCTGCTCACCATTGCGTGGTCCCAATTGCCGGCCTTCGATGACGGGCATTCGTCGGGGTCAGGCAAGGAGCTCGAGATGGCGTTTCGGTGGGGCGATGAGGACCAGGTGTTGCCCGTTTTTTGGCGAGCCATCGAACGGTGGGGAGCCCCCGCTGAATGGGAATTGGTGTGCCCTTGCAAGGAGGCTTTCGGGGGGCAAGGCATTCCTGCACTCGGTTTGCCAGCTCACACGCCCGTGCGCTTCAAGGCCCGCATCAGCCGATGAGGAACAGGCACGGTCGCTTGTTCAGCGACGGCGCTCCGTTGCGCTTGACCTCTTCCCGCCAGTCCTCGATCGCCATCGACCGAATCCATTCGGTTTCCAGCGTCAATTCCACTGCCACGCAAAGCTGCTGATCCGGAGGCAGCCGGTCCAAGCATTCCCGAAACGTGGCATCGTTCCGATAGGGCGGTTCCATGAAAATCTGGGTCTCCCTCCGGCGCTGAAGGCCTTCGCGCATTTCCTTCCACCGCTGGTCGCGGTGCTTGCCCTCCCGAGGCAGGTACCCCTTGAAGGCGAACGCCTGACCGTTCATTCCACTGGCCATCAAGGCCAGCAGGATCGATGAGGGCCCGATGTGCG
This sequence comes from Bacteroidia bacterium, assembly GCA_030427925.1. Classification (GTDB taxonomy): domain Bacteria; phylum Bacteroidota; class Bacteroidia; order Flavobacteriales_D; family Sanyastnellaceae; genus JALQTD01. The sequence goes on from JAUICJ010000026.1 coordinate 28,882, forward strand.
GCCGAACCCGCCAACCGCAAGCGTGAGCAATCCGCACGGCCTGCGCCCCGGGATCCGCCACCCCGGGACACCCCGCATCGCTGACCAATCCGATGTCTTCCGTCCCCCGAAACCAGCGCGTCAATTCCAGCAGGTCCTGCTCATCGGTGTGCTCATTCAAAAGGAAGTGTTCGAGCTCCCGAATGGATCGCTCTCCGTCCACGTCGTTCATCAACCGCCCCCAACTGCCTTGGCTTTCGACAATGAATCGGTTGCACGCGTGCAACGCTTCAAGCGCTGAAGCAGGCAAGTCGAGGTGCGGAGTCCGGCTCCCCAACGTGTTCGGAATCAGGTGCAGGGTAGGGGGCATGATCAATCGTTTGGTTGTTTCCATCGGTTCACCCACGCAGCCGCCGCGGCATCCACCTGCGCATAAACGGCCTCAAATCCATCCGCGCCCCCATAATACGGGTCCGGTACATCGGCGTGTTCATCGAACCGCACCACTTCCGCAGGCGATCCTCCCCGAGCTTTCAACCGCTCGGCCAGCGCTTGGATGTCGTTCAGGTTGGCTGCGTCCATGGCGAGCACCACGTCGTAACGTTCGAGGTCCTTCATCGTCAACTGAGCCGAGCGCTGACCGCTGATGTCCAGCCCATGCCGCCGCATCACTTCCACCGAACGGCGGTCGGGCGCCTCGCCCACGTGGTGACCACTGGTTCCCGCTGATGCCACCTGCAACCGCACCCCTTGAATCGCCGCGTGATGGCGCAAGAGCCCTTCCCCAATCGGCGACCGGCAAATGTTCCCCAAACAAACCACCAAAACCCGTTTCATGCGTTCCGTATGTTCAAAAAACGGGACCCCTTGCGAGGTCCCGTCCCATCAATGGATGGCCAGTTTTTTCTCCAAATCGTCCAAGTACTTTCGGAAGTGCTTGTCCGTCTCTTGCAAGTTGTTCACTGTGCGGCAGGCGTGCAGCACCGTCGCGTGGTCCTTGCCTCCGCAGTGCAGTCCGATGTTCGCCAAGGAGCTCTTCGTCATCTTCTTCGAGAAGTACATGGCGATTTGACGCGCTTGGACGATTTCGCGCTTCCGCGTTTTCGACTTCAGCAATTCGATGGGCAGGTCGAAGTAATCGCACACCACCTTCTGGATGTAGTCGATGCTGACTTCGCGGGCGGTGTTTTTGACGAATTTGTCAATCATCTGCTTCGCGAGCTCCAGCGTGATGGCCTTCTTATTGAAGCTGCTGTGGGCAATCAGGGAAATGAGCGCACCTTGCAGTTCCCGGATGTTGGTGGTGATGCTGTAAGCCAAATACTCCACCACTTCCCGCGGCAGTTCAATGCCGTTGGCGTACATCATCTTTTCGAGGATGGCCATCCGCGTCTCCAACGAAGGCACTTGCAAGTCGGCGCTCAGGCCCCATTTGAAGCGGCTCAACAACCGCTGCTCCATGCCTTGCATCTCCACCGGCGGCTTGTCCGAGGTGAGGATGATTTGCTTGCCGGTTTGGTGCAAGTGATTGAAAATGTGGAAGAACACGTCCTGGGTCTTTTCCTTTCCGCTGAAGAATTGCACGTCATCGATGATCAGGACGTCGATCATTTGATAGAAGTGGCTGAAGTCGTTCACCGAGTTGTTGCGAACCGCGTCGATGAATTGGTGGGTGAACTTTTCAGACCCCACATAAAGCACCGTGCTCTCGGGATTGCGTTCCTTGATTTCCAAGCCGATGGCGTGGGCCAAATGCGTTTTGCCCAACCCCGTGCCTCCGTAAATCAACAACGGATTGAACGCCGTGCCCCCAGGCTTGTTGGCCACCGCAAGTCCTGCGGAACGCGCCAAGCGGTTGCATTCGCCTTCAATGAGGTTGTCGAAGTTGAGGTTGGGAATGAGGTTCGATTCGATGTTCAACTTGCGCAATCCGGGAATCACGAACGGATTCTTGATTTGCGTTTCCACAGCCGGAATGGGCATGGAGACGTTGGGGTTCCGCGTGGACTGTCGATTGCTCGCGGGCATCTTCACCGTGTACGGGCTGGAAGCGGCCATTCCGTTGTGTCCTGCCGGGGCATTCTCCATGATGATGGAGTATTCGAGCTGGGCATCCGCGCCGAGTTCTTTCCGAATGATGCGCTTCAGGAGGTGAACGTAATGCTCCTCCAGCCACTCGTAAAAAAATTGCGAAGGGACTTGGATGGTGAGGACGTCGCTTTCCAACTTGATCGGCTTGATCGGAGCGAACCACGTTTTGAACGCCTGAGCGCTGATGTTGTCCTTGATGACAGCGAGACAGTTCTCCCAGACGTGCAAATGGCTTAGGCTCATGGCGGTTGGCTTAAAAGGCTTTAAACTAGACTTGACTTGACTTGTTTTCCCTGTTCAGAGGAGCTCTTAAAGGGAGGTGCAAGGTTCTGATAAACTCTTGAAAAAAAAAATCCAACTGCCCTTGACTTTTGACTTTTTCAGACTTGTGTCAAAACGCTGAACCCCTTGATGTATGCGGGGATTCAGTGTTTAGCTGTATAATCATGCAGTTGGTCGAAATTGTGTGGAGGTAACCTCCTGAATACGTGAACGCAGACCAAATAGCGGGTTCATTTTTTCTCATTCGTGTGTTTTTGACACGGCATTATATTCATCCCAAGGTTTTACACATTCCCATGGTTCATATCACCGAAATTCGAGTCCGTTATGCGGAAACGGACCGCATGCAACGGGTTTATCACGGATCGTTCGTGACGTATTTGGAGGTCGCTCGCGTTGAATGCTTGAGGGCTGCCGGTTGGCCTTACAAAGAGCTCGAAAACTCGGGCATTCTTTTGCCAGTGAAGTCCATCGAATTGGATTTCGTCCTTCCGGTGGAATACGACGAGCTCATTCGGATTGAAACCCGGGTGTTGGAGCGCCCCACCGCGCGCATTCGGTTCAGCTACCGCATTTTCAAAGAGACCGGAGAATTGGCGGTTACGGCTTCCACGGATTTGGTGTTCGTGGATGGCGCAACGGGCAGACCGCGTCGAGCGCCACTCGGTCTCATCGAAGCGTTGGGCCTGTGATCAGCGCGTCCAAGGCTTCGGCGTAGATGCGCCCCATTCGCATCCATTGGAATTGAGCCGCTGCCCGGTGGGCTTGGGTGCGCCATTGGGCCACCGCCTCGTGGGGTGCGTTGAGCAAGGCACTCATCGCCCCGGCGGCTTGTTCTGGGGTGCGAACGGATTGGAATTCACCGGCGTATTCGGGGTACGCATGGTGGTCGGGTAAAAGCGGCAAGACGCCCGCGTGCAAAGCCTCCACAACGCTGATGCCGAAATACTCTTGCAGCGGGTTGTGAATCAAGACGTCCGCTTGCATCAGTCGCTCCCAATATGCTGCGCGGTTCTGTGCGGGTTCGGCATTCAAGACCGAACATTGCCCCGATCGCACCAGTGCTTGCAGCGGTCCTTCGGCCGCGCGATCGCCGGTGCCCATGAGGTCGAGGTGGAACGGGATTTGGCGCTGGCGCAAGCGGTCCAGGGTTTGGATGAAGAACTCGGGCTGCTTGTCGTAGGCCCACCGGTGATTCCACACCAGGATGGGCGGGGTGTTCAGCCGCCGCTGCAAGGCGCGTTCGGGGACGTCCGGGAGGTCCAAGCCGGGCGGAATCACCACCGCACGCTCTGCAATTCGTTCCACCGCACCCGGTGGAACGGCATCGGGCATGCGCTGCAGCCAGTGAGGCAGCGCACCGAGGAACGCAGCTCGGTGGTGCGCGGAATTGAACCATACGGCATCCGCTGCCCAAGCGGAAAGCACGTTGATGAACGCGTAGCCGGTCTGCTGGTGCGCGCGCTCATCGACTTTCCACGGGAACGTCAGTTGGTTTTCGTGGAAGTAAACCCCAATCGGCACCGCCCTCCACGACACCGGCAAGCACCCCCGCAACCGCGCCACATCGACCATGTCCGTGACCAGCAGCGCATCCGGGGCTGCCCATCCCTCCCGCAACACGTGCTCAGCGAACCACCACGCGGCCCCTTGCATTCGCCACTTCCAATGGCGTCCTGGCAAGGAGACCAACCGCACGTTCCATCCGCGTTGGCCCACCGCTTCCGCGAACCCCCGACTCCAAGCCGCGTGCGACCCCGCGTGCAGCGCATCGAATGCCACCAGTTCCTTCATCCCGTTGTCCAGTTAAGCAGCCGCTTCCACCACCTTTCGGCTTCCGATGGAGCGGGCAATTCGGGCGCTCCGGCCTCCAGCCAAGCGCTGTACCACAAATCCGCGGTGAACTGAATCGAAGCCCGAAGGCGCCGTTCCAACATCCCCTCCAAGGCGCCGTGGTAGGCTTCGCAAAACGCGGGGGCGTAGCGCCGATCCAGGACCCGCCCGCGCTCCACGTACCCGAATTTGGCCGCCTCGCCCACGCGTTCCGTCACTTCGCGTTCAAAGCGGAGTACCGAATCCACGGCCGCATGGCTCGCGAAGACCACGTCCCAAACCGCCGAGGCCACGTCGGGAAGGTAGCGGGCGGTTCGGGGGGCGAGGAGGTACGTGGAACGGAATTGCTCGGGGAGTTGGCCTTCCCACAAGCCGTGAATGCCTTTTTGGCCGGTAAATTGCCCATCGTAGTTCTCGGTGGTGTGCAAGGGCACGTGCAGGTCGCCCACGTAGTGGCCCAAATCCGCTGCCGCCCGCAAAATCCGCTCCGCATCCTGCGCCACAAAGGCCTCCTGCAACCGCCGATACGCCCATTGCGCATTCCACGGTGCGATGCCGTTGGATTGCACGGTTTCTTCGCCCCAGCGTTCACAGGCGGCGCCCCATGTCATGGGAAACCACGCGGCCAACGTGTCGGGATCGGCGTGGTAGCGGTCGAGGTCGATGTAATGCCGTTCCGATTCGCCCTCCATGGTGTGTTTCCGCCGGTCCGCATCGACTGCGTGTTCCGTCAGCCACGCGTGGTGGCGCTTGAACCAACCGTGCAGTTCGGGCGGCAGGCCGTGAATGGCCGTCGCGTTCACCCATTTGTGGGCAGGAAAGCCCCAGCTCGACAGTCCAACGACCGCGAGCGCCAGGTACAAGTTATGCCGAAGTCGCCTCATGCACCGGCAACTTAACCAAGAATCCGTCCTGAAGGATGGGAATCGTCGTTAAGTTGTTGGGCGTAAGGCAGTACTTCACGTCCGCGTTCAAATTGAGGCGGCGGAGACGGCGTCGGTGGGACGACGCTTTCAAAAAGGCGAACATGTTGTCGCGGGCGGACCGGTAGATGAACTTGCCGGCTACGGTGCTGTCCTCGTCGGCGCGGAATCGGCCGGATTCGATGAGGGCGTCCGCGATGGCGCCGCCGCAGATGGTGTCTTCGAGGTTGAATTTGTCCTTCCAGCCGGAGCCGAGGATGAGGACGTCTTCGTGGCGCTCGATGAGCCAGTTGCTCAAGGCGTCGAGGTTGTTCAGCGCGCCGATGACCACTGTTTTCTTGTGGCGGGCGATGTCGATGGCTTTGGTGCCGTTGGTGGTGGTGATGACCACGGTTTGGCCTTTCAGCTCTTCCGCGCGCTCGAGGTAGGCCATGGGGCTGTTGCCCAAATCGAACCCTTCCACCACCTCGCCGTTCCGCTCCGCCGCCGCCACGTACCCCTTCGACTGCCATTCCCGCGCTTCTTCAACGGTCGCTACGGGCCGAATGCGTTCCACGCCGTTGTCGAGCGCCGTGCACATCGCCGAGGTGGCGCGCAGCACGTCGATGACGACGACGAGTTCAAAGTCCTTTTCGTAGAGGTGAAATTCGGCGGGGGAGAAGCAGAGTTCGACGCGTTTCATGGGCTGGCGGCTTCCAACTTAACGGGGCAAGAATCCCGGGCGAACGACCTGTGCGGGCAAGGCTTTGTTCCGAATGCGCACGAACACCGTTCCTCCAAGTTGGGCGTTTTCGGCGGCAAGGTAGGCCAAACCAATGGCATGCCCCAACGTCGGGCTCATCGTACCACTCGTCACCCGGCCGATGACTTGGCCGTTCGCGTCCTCCACGTCGTACCCTTGACGCGGAATGCCGCGCTCGGTGATGACGAGTCCGCGAAGCACGGTGGTCGATCCGTTCGCCTTCTCCGCTTCGAAGCGGTCGCGGTCCACGAAGTCCTTGGTGAACTTCGTAATCCAACCGAGCCCAGCCGCAAGGGGCGAGGTGGAGTCATCGATGTCGTTGCCGTACAGGCAGAATCCCGCTTCGAGGCGCAACGTGTCCCGGGCGCCAAGGCCGCAGGGGGTGACGCCGCCTTCAAGCAACGCCTTCCAAACCCCGGAAGCCTGTTCGGCCGGGAGGTACAATTCGAAGCCGCCCGCTCCCGTATAGCCCGTCGCGGACAGGACGGTGGGCACCCCGGCAAAGGTGCCTTCCGTGAAGGTGTAGTACTTCAAATCGCCGGGAGCGGCTGCCCCTTGGAAGTGGGGCGCCACGGCGGCGGTGGCCTCGGGGCCTTGGACGGCGATGAGCGCGAAGGCTTCGGAGCGGTCCTCGAGGGTGGCGTTGAAGCGGTTTTGGCCTTGAATCCAATTCCAATCCTTCTCCAAATTCGAAGCGTTCACCACGAGCATGAAGGACTCGGCGTTGAATCGGTAGACGAGCAAGTCGTCCACAATGCCCCCTTCGCCATTCGGCATGCAGCTGTACTGCACCTGGCCATCGACCAACTTCGAAGCGTCGTTCGTGGTGATCCACTGGATGAGGTCCAACGCCTCGGGGCCCTTCACCATGAATTCGCCCATGTGCGACACGTCGAACATGCCGACGCGGTTGCGCACGCTGTGGTGCTCTTCGGTCAATCCCGCGTAGCTCACGGGCATGTGGTAGCCGGCAAACGGGACCATTTTCGCACCGAGCGCTTGGTGTTCAGCGAGCAGGGGCGTGCTTTTCAGTTCAGTCGTTTCCATGGAAGGGGCCTTTGAGGGCACGAAAGTACGATGAGCCGGATGGAAAGTGTACCTTCGTTGGCATGGCGTACGAGATTGCAATTGCTCCACGAGCCGTTGAGGCGTTCAAGGAGGTCATTGAGGCGGCCCAAGCGACGAGCCTCATCGGTGCGGAGAACGCCCGGCGGGCGGTGTTGAACCGGCTGCAGGAGCTCGCATTGAGTCCGCAAGTAGGCACGCGCAAGGCCCAGTTCAAGGGAATGCCTGGGGACGTCCGGAGCGCACAGGTTCTCGAGTACCGGATTTACTTCTTGGTCCAAATCGAGCGCATCACCGTGCTCGACTGCTTCCTCGACGTGCCCTTACCGTCCTGACCCCCGAGCGACGAGTTCCCCTAAACGAGGCCCGAGTTCTGGCCCCAAGTGCATCAACGCGTCGAGGACGCTGCACCGTTCGACGAACCCACATTCGGGAGTGAACACTTGCGGGTAAGGCGCGAAGCGCCATCCTGCACCTTTCAGTGCACGGCGTTCCCTCAAGTCACGCCCTTCGGCAGCGCGCTGGGCATCCCATTCGGCTGCTTCGGCCAACTCGGGCACCTTCCATCCCGTCCAGTCCGCCACCCATTCCCAACTTTGCTGTGCGAAATCGATGAGCCGTTCGGGCGGGTTCAGGAACATCGGTTCGAGTTCCGGTGCGATGTGTTCGAAGAACGGGGCTGACCCGTAATTCGTGCAGAGCGTCCGCCACCGCACCCGCGCGGGCGTGTGATCGGAAAGCCGCACCTCGGCCATTGGCGTGGTTTCGCCTGCGTGCACCACGTCCCAGGGCAAGGTCACCGCACCGCGCGCTCCCGAAAGCCGCAGCCGCGTTCGTTCCGATTGCTTCACGAACCGCTCGCCGCCATCCACCACCGCTCCTTCAGCAGCGAGCCGCCACCAGTGCAGCGGCGGAAATGGCGCGATGGGCAGAACGCCCATCACTTCACCTTGCTGAAGATGCGTTGTGTGCGCACGCCACTCCGCCCGTGCTGGGCTTGGTTCATTTTCGAAAACCAAATGAACGAAGCGCGGCCCACGATGTGCGTTTCCGGCACAAATCCCCACATCCGCGAATCCGCCGAGTGGTGCCGGTTGTCGCCCATCATCCAATAATAGTCGTGCTCGAAGGTGTAAGTGGAGGCGGGCTCACCGTCGATGGTGACCAAATCGCCTTGCTCCACCAAATCGTGCCCTTCATACACCGAAATCACGCGGCGGTATACCTCGCGGTTCCGGCGGTTCAAGGTCACCGTCATGCCCTTTTGGGGGATGGTGATCGGCCCGAAGTTGTCCGGATCCCAAGAGTCAAATTCCGGCGAAGAAACGTTCGGGAACATCGCCAACCGTCCTCGGTATTCCGCGTGGGCCATGCGCTCCACTTCCACCACCAAGGCACTGTTCCTCAATTGCTGCACTTCACCTTCCGTCAAGGCGAGCGGCGCCACAACGTGTTCACCGTCCGCCTGGGGTTGTCCGGCCAAATCAATGTTCGTCAATTCCAATTCCTCAAAGGCCCGCTTCGCAGCCAGTCCATTGACAAACGTCACCTCGTAATCCAGTTGCAACCCCGCCGGATTCTCCACCGGAGCCCCATCGATGTGCAACTGCGCATCCACAACGCTGACGGTTTCACCGGGCAAGCCGACGCACCGCTTCACGTAGTGCTCCATTTTATCCAAGGGACGGGCTTGCAGGCCGTGTTCTCGCGTCAGTTGCTTTCGCCCGATTTCGTCGTATTTCGCGGGGTCGGTGAGGTATTTGTCCACGCTGCGGTCGGCCGCTTGAATGGCCTGCTGGCGCAAGAGGGCGTAGTAATCGTGTCCTGCGAGATCCGGATGGACGACGATGGTGTCGCCGTGCGGGAAGTTGAACACGACGGCATCGTAGCGCTCAACGTCCCGGAGTCCGGGAAGTCGGAAGTAGGGGAGGGAGAACCACGAAGTGTAGCTCGGCGTCATGCTCCCGGGCAACACGTTGTGCATGAACGGCACGGTCATGGGCGTCATGGGCACCTTCGGACCATACGCGGTTTTCGAAACGTACAGGTAGTCGCCCACGAGCATGCTGCCTTCCATC
>JAUICJ010000027.1 GCA_030427925.1 Bacteroidia bacterium
GTATTTTGTGGGCTCGGTGGTCCAAATTCCCCAACGCGCCATGAACCAAATCTTCTCGGGTTTGATTTCAAAGCGGATGGCCAACGAAACCGCAACCGATTTGGAGCCGTTTGTGCAACAAGCCACCCGGGTTACGTTGATCCTCGCCTTGACCGTCTTCATCGGCGTAGCAGCGGGGCTGCATCCGCTCATCAGCGCATTGCCCGCCGCATACCTTGGCATCACAGGCATCGCCTTGGCCATCGGAATGCAAAAGATCCTGTTGGCCGTGTCGATGATTCCAGGCCAAGTACTGGCCCACACTAACCATTACCGGTTGGGCCTGCCGCTCAACGTGGGACTGCTCATCACCACCGTCATCACGAACTGGTTCTTGATGTCCTTCCTGGAGCTGGGGGTGCTGGGCGCAGCCTTGGCGACTTTGTTCACCGCTGTTTGGAACGGAATTTGGCGACTCGTCATCACCTACCGAAAAATCGGCATCAAGCCACTAACCCGTTCAATGGGCCTGATGACCGTGGTCGCCGCAGTCCTCTTCGGTGCGGTCCAATTCATGCCCCAAGGTTGGTCAGGCGGGCACGGCTACATCGAAGCCACGATCAACGGGGGCATAGCAGCAAGCGCCATGATGGGGACCGCCTATGCCTTCGGCTGGTTTCCCGAGTTCAAAACGGCGTTGAACAAATACGTGTTGAGTCGGTTCAGCTGACCCGATGCCATTCTTGGGTCCTGAACAGAAACAGGATGTAACCGCGGACATACAGGGTGTTGGGTTCGTCCTCTTCGATCCACATTTCGCAATCGTACACCTTCCCGTTCTTCGGGTCGCAAATCGTGCCGTCCTCCCATTCGAGCGCCTCGCCGTCGCGGAACATGTCGCGGACGATTTCCATGCCGAGCGCCGGCTGGTCTTTGCGGTCGTCGTCGCACTCGGTGCATTTGGGATTCTGATCTTCGTCCGGGAGGCGGAACAGTTCCACGATTTGGCCAAAATAAGCCCCATCGCGCTCCGTGATTTCCACCACACTTTTCACACGGCCCGTTTCATCATCAACGGTCTTCCACCGCCCCGTAAGGGAGGGCTGCTGCGCGCTCGTCCAAGCAGCCAAGAACAAGAACGCACACGTCGTCAGTCGTTTCATCATCGATGCAGGTCTTTGATTCGTCGGCAAAATAAGCCGCGCAACCGACAACTCAACGCCCCAACTTCCGAGCCCGATGAATGGCGGCGTCCAATTCGAATCCAAGCAACAACACCGAACTGTTCGAATTGAGCCAAACCAACGTCACCAGCAGCGTCCCCAACGAACCGTACAGCCGGTTGTACGAATTGAATTGCTCAATGAAATAGGAGAACCCCAACGAAAACAAGACGATCAGCACCGTCGCCATCGACGCCCCCACGGAAAACGCAAACCGCCGATCCCGCTCCCGATTCCCCGCGTGATACAGGATGTTCACGCTCGTGTACACCAGGGCCAGCGAAACCATCCACCGGGCCACCGTCAGCCACGGCAACGCCTCGGCATCCAGCCAATTCCGTGACTCCGCCCAAACCAGCACATCGCCGGCGAACCCCGCCAGCAACACCGCCACCCCCAACAACAACGACAGCACCAGCAACAGCAACACCGAAAGCAAACGGAACACCACCCAATCGGGCCGCCGCTCCATGTGAAACGACTCCCCAAACCCCGTCAAAATCGCATTCACACTGCTCGACGCATAAAACAACAACAACACAAAACCCACACTCAACAGCGCCCCCTGCCGCTGATCCAGCAAATCCGTGACGGTTTGTTCAAACAGTTCAACGGTTTCGCCTGGGAACAGAAGCTCAAGGCTCCCCAGCACATCCTCCGTGGAAAGCGGCGTGTACGGCACGATGCTCAAGAGCACGATCATGGCCGGGAAAAACGCGAGAAACAGCCGAAAACTGATGGCCGCCGACCGCGTGGCCACCGATCCATTCAGGATGCCCACCGCGAAGTACCGGACGACGTCGTACAGGTTCATCTCCTTCGGTCCCCACGGGTGAACCCGCCGCAACATCCGACGCGCACGCAGGAATGCCTTCCGCTTGCTGATCCACTTAAACAGCGGCCGGTTGTCGAGGTCGAAGGTGTACGGATTCTCTGGCATCCCCTTTCAGGCCAAATCCACGCTCTTCAAACTCAAATCCAAGCTCGGCACGCTGTGCGTCAACCACCCCATGCTCACAAAGTCCACGCCCGCCTCGGCATACGCCCGCGCGTTGTCGGGGGTGATTCCACCGGACGCCTCCAACGCAATGCGCCCGCCAAGCCGCCGCACCTGCTCGGCAGCCTCCTTGGGGCTGTGGTTGTCCAGGAGCAACCGATCGACCAACGCCTCCCCCGACGCCCTGCGCAACCGGTCGGATGCCGCAAGGGCCTCGTCCGCCTCACCGGCATCCCGCACCTCCACGACCACCGGCACCTCCAACTGCTGCTCCGCGAGGTAGCGGTGCACGCCCTCCAATGCGGCAGTCATCGATCCGGCGTAATCCACGTGGTTGTCCTTGATGAGGATCATGTCGTCCAAGGCCATGCGGTGGTTCACTCCCCCACCGATGCGCACCGCCCACTTCTCAAATGCCCGCAAACCCGGCGTGGTCTTGCGGGTATCCAACACCCGGCACCCCGTCCCCTCAAGTTGCTGCACCACCGCGGCCGTGCGCGTCGCAATCCCGCTCATCCGCTGCATGAAATTCAGCGCCAACCGCTCCCCCATCAAAATGCTCCGAGCGGCTCCGCGGATCCGCATCACCTCATCGCCCGGCACCACCGCCTCCCCATCGGCCTTCAACACCGTGCATTCCAACGCCGCATCCACCACGGCAAACACCTTCACCGCGACTTCCACCCCGGCCACCCGACCCGCTTCCTTCGCGCGGATGACGCCTTCGCGCTGCAGGCCCTTTGGCACGCTCGAAGCCGTGGTGTGATCGCCACGACCGAGGTCTTCATCCAAGGCCAAGTCGATCAAGGCCAACATTCGGTTTGTCCACATGAAGCGAAGATACGCCATGCCCTGAAGCCGCGGCCTTACCTTTATCACGTGCAACTTTCCCTCATCGCCGTAGGCAAAACCCAAGCCGCCTGGATCCGCTCCGGCACGGACGAATACGTCAAGCGGCTGAATCGTTACACCCGTTTCCAGTTCGTGGAAGTGCCCGACATCAAGCCACGTTCAGGAAAACCCGATCCCGCTTGGGTCCGGGCTGAGGAAGGCAAAGCCCTCGCTCGCCACCTGGACAGTGCAGGTGTAGACCACCTCATCCTTTTGGACGAACGCGGCAAGTCCTTTACCTCCATCGCCTTCGCCAAGCACCTCGAAAACCTGCACGTCCGCGGACTGAAGCACCTCGCCTTCGTCATCGGCGGCCCCTACGGCTTCGACGCCGCCATCCGCGACCGCGCCCACGGCCAGTGGAGCCTCGGCCCCATGACCTTTTCGCACCAAATGATCCGGCCGTTCGCCGCCGAGCAACTCTACCGCGCCCACACCATCTTGCGCAACGAGCCCTACCACCACGAATGAGCACGAAAAAAGCCACCCGTTGAAGGTGGCTTTTTTCATGGCAGTGCCGTGCGAATTATTCCGCCAACACGGTCACCACGTTGTTCAACACCTCAACCGTTCCGCCTCCCACGGTGAACCGCTCTTCGCTTGAACCGTTCTTCACAACCACATCGCCCGCCTGCAAGGTCGTGATGAGGGGAGCGTGGCTGTTCATGATGCCCAAGCTGCCGTCTGCCCCGGGCAACCCCACGTAAGTGGCTTCGCCGGAGAACAGGGTGGTGTCTGGGGTGAGGATGTCTACTTTCATCGGAGTCGAATTCCAGGTTAGGCCTTGGCCTCAGCCAACATCTTCTCGCCGTCCGCGATGACTTCCTCGATGGTGCCCTTCAGGTTGAAGGCCGCCTCCGGCAAGTGATCGAGCTGGCCGCTGAGGATCATCTTGAAGCCCTTGATCGTGTCTTCGATGCTCACGAGGACACCGGGGATGCCCGTGAACTGCTCAGCCACGTGGAACGGCTGGGACAAGAAGCGGGAAATCCGGCGCGCGCGGGAAACGGTTTGCTTGTCCTCCTCGCTCAATTCGTCCATCCCGAGGATGGCGATGATGTCTTGCAATTCCTTGTAGCGCTGGAGGGTTTCCTTCACGTCCTCGGCACACTTGTAGTGCTCTTCACCCACGATGTCCGGGGTCAAAATCCGAGACGTGGAGTCGAGCGGGTCCACAGCGGGGTAAATGCCGAGGGAAGCAATCTTCCGGCTCAATACCGTCGTCGCGTCCAAGTGAGCGAACGTGGTGGCCGGAGCCGGGTCCGTCAAGTCATCGGCAGGGACGTAGACCGCCTGCACCGAAGTGATGGAACCGCGCTTCGTTGAGGTGATGCGCTCCTGCATCGCACCCATTTCGGTAGCGAGCGTCGGTTGGTAACCCACCGCAGAAGGCATCCGACCCAAGAGGGCCGACACTTCGGAACCCGCCTGGGTAAAGCGGAAGATGTTGTCGATGAAGAACAGGATGTCGCGGCCTCCCGACTGCTCATCGCCGTCGCGGAAGTACTCAGCGACCGTCAATCCAGACAAGGCCACGCGGGCACGGGCTCCGGGAGGTTCGTTCATTTGGCCGAACACGAGGGTCGCTTGGCTCTTCGCCAATTCCTTCTTGTCCACTTTCGAGAGGTCCCATCCACCGGCAGCCATGCTCTCCTCGAACGCCTTTCCATACTTGATGACGCCCGACTCGATCATCTCGCGCAACAAGTCGTTTCCTTCACGGGTACGCTCACCGACACCGGCAAACACCGAGATGCCCTCGTATCCCTTGGCGATGTTGTTGATGAGCTCCATGATCAAGACCGTCTTGCCCACACCGGCACCGCCGAACAATCCGATTTTTCCACCCTTCGCGTACGGCTCAATGAGGTCGATGACCTTGATGCCCGTGAACAGGACGTCGGTGGAGGTGGAGAGGTCCTCAAAGCGCGGGGCCTCTTGGTGGATGGCGCGGCCTCCTTCTTTGTTGATCACGTCGATCCCGTCAATGGCCGTGCCGACCACGTTGAACAGGCGGCCCTTGATTTGGTCGCCCACAGGCATCGTGATGCCTTGGCCCATGGCCGTGACTTTCATGCCGCGGCTCAAGCCTTCAGTGGCATCCATTGAAATGGCACGCACGGTATCGTCCCCGACGTGTTTTTGGGTTTCCAACACCACTTTCGTGCCGTTGTTGTCAATTTCCATAGCGTCCAGGATCTCTGGAAGCGCAACACCTGCGGGAAAAGTCACGTCCACAACTGGACCGATGACCTGGGAAATGATGCCTTGAGAAGCCATGAGGGAAGGATGTTCCGTGAAAAATTCGCTGCAAAAGTACATGGTATTGTGGTTTGTTCGCAACCTAACTTTGTCGATGTGAACATTCACCAAAACGCGCTCACGTTTCAAGCAGAAAAACCGGTGGTTTTGACCATCGGCACCTTCGACGGCGTGCACGCGGGACACCGGTCTGTTTTGCGGCGCTTGCAGGAAATTGCGGCGGAACGTGGAGCGGAGTCGGTGCTGCTCACCTTCGACCCCCATCCGCGAACGGTGCTGCATCCGGAGCACCACGGATTGCGGCTCTTGAATACGCTTGGGGAAAAGGCGGCGTTGTTGGAAGGTGCGGGGTTGGACCATTTGGTTGTCCACCCCTTCAACCTGGAACTCGCGAGAATGAGCCCGAAAGATTACGTGCGCGAACTGTTTGCAGATGGCATCCGGCCGGACACGGTCATCGTGGGATACGACCACCGCTTCGGTCGGAACCGCGAGGGGTCGTTCGAATCGCTGACGAACCTCGGGTTGGTGCACGGATTTGAGGTGGAGGAATTGCCGGCGCATTACGAGGAAGAGACGCGGGTCAGTTCGACCAAGGTGCGGGAGGCGTTGCAAGCGGGCGATGTGGAATCGGCGGCGAAGTGGTTGTGCGCGCCGTTTCCGCTGACGGGGCGGGTGGTGCGTGGGGAAGGGAAGGGCCGGACGTGGGGGTTTCCGACGGCGAACCTCGTGCCGAGCTTGGCGCTGAAGGCGGTGCCCGCGGAGGGGGTGTATGCGTGTTGGGCGTATGTGGACGGGGAGGCGATGCGGGCCATGGTGAACATCGGGCAGCGCCCGACCGTGTCGTTGGCGGGGACGCGGAGCATCGAGGCGCACCTGTTGGATGTGGAGCGCGACCTGTACGGGTCGGTCTTGCAATTGCATTTCATGGCGCGGCTGAGGGAGGAGCGCCGGTTTGAGGGCCCCGAAGCGCTCGTGGCTCAACTCCGGGACGACCGGGATGCGGCGATGGCGGTTTTGGCCCAAGCGCCCGCGGCCTTGTTCAACTCCACCTTTCCCGCATGAGCCGGCTCCTCCTTGCCCTCGTGTGGCTCGCGCCCCTCCTGCTTTCGGCCCAAACCGACCTCATCGTTCCCGCCTTCACCCCGCTCGCTCCGGGCGACAGCACGTGGATCGGCGCCCCGGTCTATACGTCCATGAAGGAAGCCCTTGCGGTCGAGGATCCCACCACGATTTACCGGCTCGACCTCAGCCGACAGCGCCTCCGCTCCGTACCGGACGAACTCGCGCGCTTCACCCAATTAAGGGAATTGCGCCTCGACCGCAACAAACTCGACTCGCTTCCCCCGTTCCTCGCCGATTTCTCCCACCTCGAACTGTTCTCCGCCGAAGAAAATGAGCTCTCGGCGTTCCCCGCCGCCATGTGGAACTGGCCGCAGCTGCGCGAACTCCACCTGGGCAACAACTGGATTGCTTCCATCCCCATCGACATCGATGCGCTCGACCAGCTGGAGGTGCTGAGCTTGTGGTCGAACGTCATCGGAACGTT
The DNA here is from genome assembly GCA_030427925.1 of Bacteroidia bacterium. Lineage (GTDB taxonomy): Bacteria > Bacteroidota > Bacteroidia > Flavobacteriales_D > Sanyastnellaceae > JALQTD01. The sequence goes on from JAUICJ010000027.1 coordinate 6,902, forward strand.
TCCTGTTTCGCTCAGTGAATTGCCGAAGTTGCGGCAGTTGGACTTGTTGAACAACGACATGACGGCCGAGGAGCAGGAGCTCTTGCGGATTTGGCTCCCGGATGTGGAGCTGATCATGTCGGAACCTTGCCGTTGTGAATTCGAGGATTAGGCGGTGGGAAGAGCCGGTGGCGGCGGGGTTGAATTTGGGGTACACCGTGTTGTACTTGCAGGAGTCGGCTTGGGCGTTTCCCGTGGCTGCAGTCGGAGCGGTGCTCTTTTTCTTCGTGTGTGCGCGCCGGGGGATGTTGGCTGAAGCGGGCCTGTGGGTCTTCTATTTCGGGTATGCGGTGTATGGGGGCTTTGCGACAGCGGGCGATTGGCCGGAGCCGCGGTTTGCGGGGTGGGGGCCGCACGCGCTTTCGTGGGTGGGGGTGGCGGTCGGAACGTGGGCGCTGACGCGTGGATTGAAGCGATGGGGCGAACGAACGGCGGTGGGGTTGGACGCGTTCACCACGGTGGGCAGCTTGGTGGCCACGGGGTGGATGCTGGCGTTTGACCCGGTGAATTGGTGGTATTGGGTGGTCATCGATGCGGCCGCGGTCGTGCTGTATTGGCGGAATGGCTTGCGCTGGGGCGCGGCGCTGTTCGTGGTGTACACGCTCCTCGCTGTGGAGGGATGGTTCAACTGGCTTGCTTGGCCATGAATTCAGGCCAAATCGTCATCACCGGCGTCGAGTCGTCCGGAAAAACCACCCTCAGCCACCTCCTGGCCGACGCCACGGGCTGGCCCCTCCTTCCCGAACGCGCCCGCACCGATCCCGCCGTCCTGGCAGGCACCCACGGTCCGGCCGACCTCCAGCGCCTCCTGACCGAACAATCCATCGCCGCGCATGCGGCCGGACCCGGTCCCATCCTGTGCGACACGGGCGCGATCGTCCTGTCGATTTGGTCAGAAGTCCGCTTCCAACATCCCCTGCCCGCCGCCCAATCCGTCGCCCGCGAAGCCGCCCTCTACCTCCTGTGCACCCCGGACCTCCCCTGGGAACCCGACCCCTTGCGGGAATCCCCTGACCTTGCGGAACGCCTTGCCCTGCACGAGCGGTACCTCGCCCGCCTCGCCGCGTGGCAACTCCCCCATGCCCAAATACGCGGAAACGCCCTCGAGGGGCGTTTCCAACAAGCCGTTTCGGCCTTGCGTCAATTCGGTTTCTCCATCAACGGATGATGAACTTCACCGGAATGGTGTACTGAACGCTCACCGCCTTCCCGCGCTGCTCACCCGGCTCAAAGTCCGGCAAGCTCTCCACCACACGCACCGCCTCTTTGTCCAAACGGGGATCCACCTCGCGCAACACCTTCACATCCCGAACCTTCCCGTCCTTGCCGACGACGAAGTAAACGAACACGGTGCCTTGGATGCCCGCGTCCTTCGCGATGGGTGGGTATTTCGTGTTCGTGGAGACGTACCGAATGATTTCCATCTGGGTGCACGTGTGGCGCTCATCACCGCGCATGGACTTGCAGTCGCCCAAAGCTGGCATATTCTCGACCACCATGAAGGGGATGTCCTCTTCCAATTCCTCTTCCACCTCCTCGATGATTTCGATTTCGGTGTCTTCGTCGAGTTCGATGTCCTCGATTTCGAGTTCTTCCTCGATTTCTTCCTCATCGTCCACGATCTCAATCACCGTCGTTTGCTGCGGCGGGGGAGGCGGGGGCGGCGGCTGAACAATGTTCACGGGAATCTCCTCGTCTTCGAGCAAATCCGCTTCGAAATCGATGGCTTGGATGATGGCCACATCGTACGATGTCCACGCCAAAGCCGACAAGAGGAGCGACAACGAAGCCACGAATCCCAAGGCCCGCCACGCGGTGCGCTTGTTCTCCAAATCGGCTTCTGGGGTTTTACGACTCAACATGCGTTTGCGTTTGTGCGCCCGAAATTAGGGATTCTTCCCGGATTGGAAGGCGCGATGAAGTGAAAATGCGCGGGCACGGACGGGGATTTAACGTTCGCGGCGCCCAAACGATTGTTCAAAAAGCAGGCCAAAATCAAGCGAACCCCGGCCAAAACCGATACACCACGCGGAAACTCAGCCAAGCCAGCCCCACGCCCACCGCATCGGCCACCGCATCCCACGCGTCGGGAAAGCGACCCGGGCACCACGCTCCTTGCATGCCCTCCAAGGCGATGCCCAACAAAACGCATCCGACCGTCGCCCAAACCCGTCCCATGCGGAGCATCCCCGACTTGCCCAGCCCCACAAACACGCTGTGAGCGAACGTCAGAAACAACCCCAAATGGACGAGCTTATCCACGTGCAGCGCATCGAGCCAACTGGCGTGGGCGATGTCTTCCCCCGGCAGGGCGTGCAGGGCCACGATCAGCAGCAGCAACAAGCCCGGCACCACAGCGTGGCGCATCCGAGGACGTTTGGCGGTGGTCTTTGTGAGCATCATGGCCACCCGAACGCTGGAATCAGCCGATGTGCGCGCCGTAGGCCGCGGCGTCAAGCAGGGCTTCCACCGCCGCAGGGTCGCTCACCTTCACCTTGATCAACCAGCCCGCCCCGTAGGGATCGGAATTGACCAAAGCCGGATCGTCTTCAACGGCGCTGTTGAACTCCAGCACCTCACCGGCACACGGCATGAACAGGTCGCTGACCGTCTTCACCGCCTCCACGGAGCCGAAAACCTCCTCCGCGTCCAGCGACTCCCCTTCGGTGTCCACTTCCACGAAAACAATGTCCCCCAACTCACCCTGAGCGAAGTCCGTGATGCCGATGGTGGCCACGTCGCCCTCGAGGCGCACCCATTCGTGCTCCTTCGTGTAACGCAATTCTGCTGGAATGTTCATGCCGCTAAATTACACGTTACTGATTCAAGTTGAACCGCAGCGACACCCCGGAATTGATGTTCGAAGTCGCGAACGACGTCGAGATGTAGGGGTTCGTGATTTGGTGGTCGTAGAACGCCCGCAACGTGAGCTTCGACGACACCTCCAGGTCGGCGGAGAACTTGATGGAAACGAGTTTCTGACCCGCCGTCACTTGATTCTGCCGCTCTTGCATCTTCCGGATGATGGTCGAATTGTCCCGGATGTTCACGTCGCAGCGCAGGACGAGGTCCGTTTCGTCGAGCATTTGGACCGGCAACTTGCCGTGCGTCCGGAGGAACGGATTGGGAATGTTCCGCAGCGTGTAACCCGTTCCGATGACGAGGGTGTGGCTCTTCGTCTCCGTGATTTGGTAATTCGTCAAGCCAAACACCACATTCCGATCCCGCTTGATTTCCACCTTCACCTGCGGCTCGCTTTCGTTCGCGGCATTCAACGTCATGTCGAACCCGATGAGCGGAGCCAACTGCTCGGAAATCGAGACGGTGTTGTACTGGCGCGGCGTGATGAAGTTCCCGAAATCGCTTTGGTCAAACGCCGTGGGCAAGCCCGTCAACGGGTCTTCCTCATAGCTCAAGTTCGTCAAGTAGCTCGTGGTCAATGTGGACCGGTAGCTGTGGTTGATGTTGAACCGCTTGAAGTACTGTTTGAAGAACGGCGACTTCGTCAACCCGTCGAACGTCACCCGCCAGTTCGGGGCGATCGGCGTATTGAACACGTCGAGCTCCACGTTGTCCGGATCCAGTCCCATGTAGGCCGCCATGAATGCGGGAATGGTCACTTCCTGCGACGTTGGGCCCCAACCGATGTAGTAGCCGTTGGCTTCCGGCTCATCGAGTTGGTAGCTCTGGTCGTTCAACCGGCTTGAGATGGTCCGGCGGTAGTTCAGGAAGTTGCCCCAAATGTCCGAGTCGAAGCTCTCGTCGTCGTTCACGAAAGCGGTCGGCCACGTGAAGATGGTGGCACTGTATTGCCCCGTTTCGTTGGGCGTATCGTTCAGCCACTCTTGCAGGTCCTCGTTGTAGCGGTAGAAGCTCTGGTAGTTTCGGGTGATGTTCCGATTCGCCGTCAATTCGACCTTCATGTGCTTGAACGGCTGCAGGTTCGCCCGGGCATTGAACGTCTCCGTGTACGTTTCCGTAAACTGTTGGTTCAAATTGGGTTGTTGGACGAGCCAACCTTGATCCGCCGCAAACTGGGCGAAGTCGCCCGTGCGGTCACCAAGGACGTTCGTGTTTTGGTGACCCAAGAGGAACTCCCAACCGGGCGCTCCGAAGTCTTCATCAAATCCCGCATAACGCGCCCGCTGCGCATAGCCCGGCAACAGCATGCCCTCGTTGCGGCTGTATGTCGCGCTCACGTTTTCAATCATCATGATCAAGCGCAGCAGGTGTTCGACCGGATTGATTTCGAGCTTGATCTTCTCATCGTCCGTGTTGCCAAACCCATCGCGGTCCTCGTTGTTGATGTCCCGAGTCGGGCGGCGCGGCGCGCGCGGCGGCGACAACACGTCCTTCAAAAACGGCACCTTGTTGTACAGGTTGAGGAAATTCGCTTGGTAGTTCAAGCTCAACTTCCGCGAGTTTTGGATGGTGTTGCCGAGGGTGTCCTGCGAGAACGGCGCGCGATCCCACCGGTACGTGCCTTCGTATTGTGCGTCTCCCGTCATGAAGTTCACGAGCGGCAACTTGTCGAACGGCAAGCGATACCGCCCATTGAGCGTGTGGTTGTAGGTCGTGACTTCACCGGCATCCCGCAGGTTGTTCAGGACCGTATCGCGGTAGGCATTGAACAAATCGATGTCCGTGCGATCGATGACGCCCACCGGCTCGCCCACGAGCGCCTGCGCCCCCGCATTGAAATCAAAGGTCAGCGCTTGCGTCAAGTCGTATTTCACCGTGTAGTTCCGCGTCCAGTTCCACGTCTTCAGGACCTGCGTGTTGATGAGCAGGCCCGTGTTGACGCCCAAAAGCGCCTCGGTGTTGTTGCGCACGCGCTGGGTTTCGTACCGGCGATCCATTTGAGACGATGCCGTAAACTGCTTGATTCCCAGGTAGAAATTGAAGTCCGTGAGCCACTTGAAGAACGCCACATCCTGAAGGAAACCGATCTTGCCAAACGGCTTGAACTGGTGCGGTGAATTCGAGAAGTTGTAGGTCAATCCGCCATGGTGCTCCCGGTTGATCTGGAACTCCGTATTGACGTCGCGCCGGTACGTTTCGTTGAAGGTGTAGTTCCCGGTGAAATTGCCGGGCTTCAAGAAGTTGAACATGCGCAAGATGCCCGAAGACGTGCCGCCGCCACCGCCGCTGCCGCCGCCGCGTCCACCCCGAGCACTGCCTCCCCCTGCTGCCGCGCCGCCGCGCATGGAAGCGGAGACCGTCTCGCTGCCACCGCCCCGCTCCGCATTCCGGTCGGAACTGCCGCCACCGCCGCGCAATTGCGGGTTGATCTTGATGCTGGAGAAGTTGACCGAGCGCAGCCGTTGCACGGATTTGGCCTGCTCCCGGCGCTCCGTCGAAAGGCCCTCCTGTTGGGCCATCTCCAAATCCGGACTCAGCGGATCATACTGCGGTGTCGAAATCTGCTCGCTGAAGCCCACGTACATCGGCAACGTCACGCCCAGACGCTTCGGCAGCACCTTGCCCAATTGGATGGTGCCCGATGCGTCGATCCCTTGAAGCGTCTCCTGCTGCCGATCCTGAACGCGGTCCTCCAGGCCACCGAAACCGGGAACGCTCATGTTGGCCGCCACGCTGACGTTCGCCAAATCCGCGAGCTTCGCGTTCATCTGCGCCACAACCGCCCAGCCGCCATCCTCGTTGAAGTCGGACAGGCGCAATTCGTTCACCCACACGACGGCGCATTTGTCCAGCCCATCGTCCTCGCCCCAAGGATTCGTGTCCTGGTCCGGGTTCCGAATGCCCACCATCAACATGGTCACGTTCGCGAGGTTGGGATTACCGCGCACCGCGAGGCGCACGTTCCCGTCCATCACCGCGTATTCCTGCGACATGGGGAACCCGGTGGGCCGCTCGATTTTGAGGTTCTGCCACTTTTGGAACTCGATGTCCATGTTGTTCGCCTCGGGCCAAATCGCGTTGTCATCCCCCGTATACCACGGCGTCACTTCCAACGGAATCTCATACTCGTAGTAGTTCGACTCGAAGTCGCTCCCCAAGCGAATGAACGCCGTGAGGTCCCCGTTGTCGAGCGAGGTCCCGTTGGGGCCGGCCTCGGCGTGGACGAACATCTTCAACCGGCGGTACCGGCGCATGTCGTAATTGATGTTCCGGTAAGCGCCGCGGGCGTCGCCGTCCTCGAGTTCGCACACGGCAAGCTCAAGCGACTGCTCGTTCAGTCGGCGCTGGTTCGCTGTGCCCACATCGATCTCGCGGATGATGCCCGGAGGGGTCACGTACGGCACCGGGTCGCGGTTGCCGTTCTCCTCGATGTTGACCGCGGAAAGCGCGAACGAGGTCGAGGCCGGATCGTCCGGTTCGAGCTCTTGCATGCCCGCCAGCGACTCCATGTACCGGCGCCACTCCCCGCGAATCAGCTCCAACCGCGCAAAACGCAACGTCACTTCCTCGCTCCAGCCCTTCATGAACATCCGGATGAACCGAATCGACCGGAAATCGGTGATTCCCCCGACGCGGTTTTCAAATTCACGGACCGGAATCTTGAACTGGTACCACCGCACCGTCCGCTGCTCGTCGTTCGCTGTCGTGACCGTTTGCTCGAACGAGTCGGTGACGTAGTTTTTTCCGATGCTGTTGGGGCCCAAATCCTGCGGGCGCAACGAAACCCGGTATTGGTAGTAGCTCTCGATGGTCGACAGCGTGATGTCCTGGTTGATGTCCTCCGTGTTCGGAATGGTCGTGGACGTAATCGGGTAGCCGTCGGGCGCGCCGGTGTTCGAGTTGTTCTCGTAGCCGTTGAAGTCGGCGTAGCGCTCGAGGATGGTCGCTTCGTTCGCTTGCGCTTCGGGATTGCGGAAGTAGCGGAAGTTGTCCGCGGAGGGGTCGCTTTGGTATTCCGACAAGGCGGACGGATCCAACCAATCGGTCAGCGATTCCAACCACTCGGCGAAGTGCTCCTGCTCCCCGGCATCCGGCAAACCGTCGAGGCCCACGTCCTGCAATACGTAGGAGCCGGACGAGTTGTCGAACGCATTGACCACGTTGAAGGTGGAAGGGTCGGGGTACAGCCCCCAAATCGACTCCAAAACCGGCAATTCCGTATTGCTTTCGGAAGGCAAGCCGTTCTCATAGCTCAATTGGCTGTCGTTCAAGACGTCCTCCGACACGTTGCCCAAGTTGAAATACAAATCGCCCCCGGTGATGTTTTCCGAATCCTCGTTAAACGGATCCATCAGCCAGAACTGCACGTACTCGATGTTCGCGAGTTCAAAGTCGGTGGTGGTCAACGCGCGCTGGATGCCGCCCCAGCGGGACTCCGGCTCCAGCAGCGTCCCGTCCGGCGCGAGGCCCGAAGACAGGCCGTCCGCTCCAAGCGGCTCCTCGTAGTTATACGGCCCGCGCACATTCGGGCGGAACGTCAAGTCGAGGGTCGGTGTGTTGGGCGGCGTGCCCGTGGGCAGTTCCCGGTTCGGGAAGACCTCGCCCTCGAGGACCTCGCGGGAACGGTGGTCGCTCTTGACGTCGGCCGAAACCTGCCCGTCCTGCAACCCCGAACCGCGGAAGAACTGCGGATCGATGGTGTACCAGCTCAGCTGCGCCCGATTGTAGTTGCTGACCAAGCTGTCTTCGAGCTGCGCTTCCGGAAACAGGTTGTTCTGCAAGCGCGGCGTCGAAGCCAAAAACCAACGCGACACGGAACGAATGTCGATGGCACTTTGGCTCCCCTCAAAATCGTCCACGTAAGCGTTTCCTTGATCCCCCACCGCACGGCTGTGTCCGGGAATGAGGTAGGCGCCTTCCGCCGAGATGTCGATGGATGAAGTGGCGGACGTTTCGTAGAACGGAAGTTTGTCCACAATTTCGGTCAACAGCTGGCTCTCGGTTTGCCAAGCGAAGTCAAGTCCGAGGATGGAGTTGTTCACCGGCTCGTTGCCGATGTTGACCTTCTGGGTCAATGGCCGTTCCCGCAAATTCAACGCCGTCGCGCCGAAAACGAGGTCATCGCTGACCACGTAGTCGAAGCGCGTGCCCAGCATCGTCTTCGTTTGGATGTTGAACAGGGAGTTGCTCTCGAGGCTGACCTTGATGGTTTGGCCCGACGAAAGGAGGCCGTCGTTGATGATGCGGACGCGGCCGAGGTTGTAATCGACCGTGTAATCTTGGTTCTCAATGAGGCGAACGCCACCGGCAGTGACCGTCACCGAGCCTTCGGGCACGTTCAGCGCATTGAGGGCGATTTCCGAGCTGGTTTGGCTTTGGAACTGGCCTTTGATGCGGAAGCGGTTGAGCGCCGGAATCTGCTGAGCGGCCGTCTTCGTGCTGTCATAGAGCGCCTGGAAAACAATGGTTTCGATGAGGGATTGGGCCAAATCCGGATCGTCCACCCGCTCCTCGATTTCCCTCCGCAAATTCGATCCAAACGGCTCGGTCGACGGGAAGAAAATGCGCCCACTTTGGCTTTCAATCGTCCCCCCCATCGTGGCCGCGTTGTCCACAAAATCGAACACCCCATCCTGCACCGACTGCCCATTGATGTCCAGCCGGTCCATGCCCAACAGCTGCAACAGCAAGGTGCCATCCAACGGCTCGCGCGGGATGTAATTCAAATCCACGCCCGTCGACGGGTCGTTGTACCACAGGTTTAACCGGAAATCCTCGCGCGAAACCCCAAACGCCTGCATGGAATAGACGTTCTTCATCATCACCCGCCACAGCGGCGCCGGATCTCCGTTGCTCAGCTGAACCTGGGTCACCGACGACTTCAGCATCTTCAGGATCAACGCGTCAGGCGCCACAAAACCGTCCTGCGACAACGTTCCCACCTTGTAGGTTTCCCCGCCCAGCGTGTATTCGTACGAAACGGCGAGCACCTCCGCGTTGTTCAGGGCTTGACGGAGCGAAATGAAGCCGAGTCGGCTGTTGAACGTGTATTCGGTCGGCGCCAGCTTCCGCGCATTGCCCACGCGCTCAAAGTGAACGCCCTGGTTCAACCCCAACCCGGTGTTGCCGATGGCCGCAATCGCTCCCGTGAACCCCATCACTTCGGGATCTTGGACCATCAAATCGAACAGCTCGTTGTTCGCGTTCGACGGATTGCGCAACGCCGTGGGCTGCACTTCCGGCCCGTCCACGAGTTGCTGCACCGGGATGTTCGTCGAAATGTACTCCTCGTGCTCACCCAAATCCGTGAAAGCGAGGACGTTCCGAACGTCCTGCGTGTTCGCCTGCATGTTGACGACCCACACCTCCAACCGCGTGATGTTCACTCCGGAATTCGGGACCGGCAAGCTCTTCATCGCATTGTCGTACGCGTCAACGAAGTACTGCGAAAGGAAGAAGTGGCGGTTCGCCTCGTAGTCGTCTGCGCGGATGTCGAACGGCTGGGTTTGCGCGCCGCCCTCGACCGCAATTTCCTTGCGCTCCCCCTTCTGCTGGGAGAGCACGGTCGTGTTGTACAATCGGCCCCACTGCGTTTCGAGCTTGACCCCGAAAAGGCTTTGGCTTCCCGTGATGAGGGTTCCCGGAAGCGGCATGGAGATGTGACCCGCCTCCACGTTCTTCATGATGTCGTCCTCCTCGCCTTGGAAGCCGATGTTCATTTGGTTTTCAAAATCGAACAGCGCCTCGGTGTTGTACTGGGTACCGAGGTCGATTTTATCGCCGATTTTGCCCCCGATGTTCAGCTGGATGCGCTGGTCAAAATTGAAGGTCGTGATGCGGCGCTGCTGTTCCGGAATCCGCGGATTCTCGGTGTTGGACATGTTGAAGCCAAACGTCAATTCAGCCGAACCCTGCGGCTTGATTTCGATTTCGTTGGACCCGAAAATCGACTCGAACAAATCGTTGTCAACCGTCAGCTTTGGCGCGAAAGCGCGTTCCGCTTCGTCCTCTTCGACCTGGAGTTGATCCCAGTATTCGGACAGGTTGCCCTGCATGTCGAAATCGAGGTATTCGTCGAGCGTGAAGTAGGTGGATGGGCGGAATTCGAGGGTGTCGCCGATGGTTTGTTGCACCACGTACTGGCCGGTGGCCTCGTCGTAGACAATGTTGTATTGAATGTTGGACGGCCAATCGAAATCGAAGCCCGCGGGGGACTCCGATGGGTTGTAGGGGTTTTCACCTCCAAAAGGGAAGGGCAGGTTGATGGACGCGGTGTCGGTTTGGCCCCACACCCCCGCGCTTGTGCACAACACGCAAAGCGCCAACAGCGTGCGATTCCAACGGCTGCTCAAGCCCATTTTCATGCGATTCCTACCCATCTTACAGCCGCTTCAAGGCCAATTTGATCAAGCCCTCCACCGGCAAGGCCGACGGAGACTCTGAGATGATTGTGTCCAACGTTCGTTCGCACCGGGCCCGGTCAAAGCCCAGCGTGGTCAGGGCAGTTAACGCATCCGTTCGCGCGTTATTGTGTCCTTCCCCGGCCACTTTACGCACAGATCCGCCCGGGGTTTCATTTCCGAGTCGATCCTGCAAATCCACGATGATGCGTTGGGCCGTTTTCGCACCGATGCCTTTCACCGCTTTCATGGCATTGACATCGCCCGATTGAATGGCTGCCCGCGCCGTTTGGGCGTCCATTGCGCTTAAAATCATGCGGGCGGTGCTCGCCCCCACACCACTGACTCCGAGGAGGGCGAGGAACAGCTCGCGCTCCTCCGCATCGGCAAACCCGAATAAAATTTGGGCGTCCTCGCGCACGACCAGGTGGGTCAAAAGCAGGAGGTCCTCCCCACTCCCGAGCCGTTCAAATGTCGTCAGGCTGATGTGGACCAAATACCCCACGCCCGCGCACTCCAACACCGCATGGGTGGGCTGCTTCTCAACAAGTCTTCCTCGGAGGTGGTGGATCATGTTGACGGCGTGTTTTGCGCATCGACGACCGCCAACCGGATCATGTCCAGGATTTCACGCACCGACGATCCCATCTGAAGGATGTGAAATGGTTTGTCCATGCCCAGCAGCACAGGTCCCTGCGCCTCCAACCCCGCCATTTCCTGCAGCAACTTGTAGGCGATGTTGCCGGCACTGAGGTTCGGGAAAATTAAGGTATTCACCTGCCGACCGTGCAGCGTCGAGAACGGGAAGGTTTCCGAGAGGAGGTCTTCGTTCAAGGCAAAATTCGCTTGGATTTCACCGTCCACGATCAAATCCGGGTGCCGCTCCCGGAGAAGGGCCGCCGCCTCGGCCATTTTGCTGGCACCCGCGCCGCCCGAAGAACCGAAATTGCTGTAGCTCAGCAGCGCAATGCGCGGAACGATGCGCAGCTTCCGCACGGCCTCTGCGGTGAGCAGCGTGATGGCCACGATGTCTTCCGCTGTCGGATCGACGTTCACGGTCGTGTCCGCAAAGAACATGGGGCCGCGTTTCGTGATGACGATGTACATGCCCGCAACCTTCGTCACGCCGGGAGCCTTGCCGAGAACCTGCAAGGCAGGCCGAATGACCTTCGGGTAGGTGCGGGTCAACCCGCTGATGAGGGCGTCCGCTCGTCCGGTTTTCACCAACATGGCCCCGAAGTAATTCCGCTGGCGCATGAGGCGCTCGCCTTCGCGAACGGTCAGCCCCTTGCGCTTCCGCACCGCGTGCAGCGCGGCCCCGAATTCGACCCGATCTTCCGCAACCGCGTCGGAACGCGGATCGATGATTTCTGCATGAGGAAGCTCCAGTTTGAATTCCTCGATGAGGGCCTCAATTTTCGAACGGCGACCGAGCAGAATCGGCACCGCAATGCCTTCGTCCACCGCTTGCTCGGCGGCTTTGAGGACTTTGTAATTGTCGGCTTCGGCAAACACCACGCGCTTCGGTGCTTTCTTCGCGCGTTCGGCGATGGTGCGCGAGAACGTGTTGTCGTGGCCGATCCGCGAACGAAGTTGGGCATCGTACTGCTCCCAATCCGCAATGGGTTCTTGAGCAATGCCCGACTCCATGGCCGCTTGGGCCACGGCAGGAGCGACCGTTGTGATGAGGCGCGGATCGAGCGGTTTCGGAATGATGAGGTCTCGACCGAAGTTCAGGGATTGGTTTCCGTAAGCCGAGGACACCTCATCGGGCACGTTTTCTTTCGCCAATTCTGCGATGGCGCGGACCGCAGCGAGCTTCATGGCGTCGTTGATGCCCGTGGCGCGCACGTCCAATGCTCCCCGGAAAATGTAGGGGAAACCCAGCACGTTGTTGACTTGGTTGGGGTGGTCGGAGCGCCCCGTGGCCATGATGACGTCCTCGCGGGAAGCGATGGCTTCGTCGTATCCGATTTCAGGGTCGGGGTTCGCCAGCGCGAACACGATGGGGTTGTCGGCCATCCGCTTCAAGTCCTCCCCCGTCAACAAGCCCCCCTTGCTCAGTCCCAAGAACACATCCGCGCCTTCAAGTGCCGCCTTCAAGTCGGGGTACGTCTCTTTCGTGGCGTAATGGGCTTTGCGTTCGTCGAGGCCGGTTCGTCCCGCGTGGATGTGGCCCTTCGAGTCGAACACGGCAATCCGCTCCTTCATCACACCCAACTGTTCGTACAAGTCCAAGCACGACATCGCCGCCGCCCCTGCACCGCTCACCACAATGCGCACGTCCTCGATGCGCTTGCCCGCCAATTCCAGGGCATTGAGCAACGCCGCAGCGGAGATGATTGCCGTGCCGTGCTGGTCGTCGTGCATCACGGGAATGTTGAGCTCTGCCTTCAAGCGCCGCTCGATTTCAAACGCCTCGGGCGCCTTCAAATCCTCCAGGTTGATGCCGCCGAACGTCGGGGCGATCGCCTTGACCGTGTTGACGAACAAATCCACATCCGAAGCGTCCACCTCGATGTCGAACACGTCAATGTCGGCGAACACCTTAAAGAGCACCCCCTTTCCTTCCATCACCGGCTTGCTCGCCTCCGGGCCGATGTCCCCGAGCCCCAACACCGCAGTCCCGTTGGAGATGACCGCCACGAGGTTGCCCTTCGCGGTGTACTTGTATACGTCCTCCTTCCGTTCGGCGATGGCGAGGCACGGCTCCGCTACGCCTGGGCTGTAGGCCAAACTCAAGTCCCGCTGTGAGCTGTACGGCTTCGTCGGTACGACTTCAATTTTCCCGCGTCGGCCGCGCGCGTGGTAGTCGAGCGCCTCTTGTTTGTTCGATGGGTTCATGAGCGCGCAAAAATCTACAAAACTCGTTGAGTGTGCAACACGGGAGCGTCCCCTGCTCGAGCAGGAGCCATAAAAGCCGATTGGGTTCGGTCAGAAACCGCGGAAGAAAACCGATTCCGTGGCGCGTGCGACGGGGGTTTCGAGGACCACGATGTACGTGGCGGCGGGCCAGCCGAGCGTGGGCAACAGGATTTGGCCTGAAGGCGCGTTCAAGGCCTGCTCGAACACCACCCGACCCTGCACATCCACCACGCGGAAGGCGCCGACCGAAGCCCCCGCCAAATCGAACGCCCAACGTTGTTCATCCAAGCGGTTCAACGCGGGTTCCGCCGTGAATTCCGGCACTTCGAGCGCCTGTTCCACCCGGAACGTGATGTCGTGGCAGGAGCCCGCCTCGGGGTCTTGATCCACTTCGTGAATGCAGTAGCGCAAGGTGGACGTGCCGACCACGCCCGCGTGGTAGTAATCCGTGACGAGCGTGGTGTTCACTTCGCCCGGTTCCATGGTAACCAACAAGGAAGCATTCGTCGAAGACTGATCCGTGCCAAAGTTGTAGCACAACGGCCCCCAGCAGAACCGATCGTAGGCCCCTTCAGCGCCGAACATCCAGGGGTAATTGTACGGGCTCACGGTATCGACAAACAGCCGGGTAGCCATGAGGATGAGCGTGTCTTCGCTCGTGTTTTGAACGTCCAAATGAATCGACAGTTCATCATCCTCGGGGACATCGAGGTACGCGACGACCGTGTCGACGGGTTCGATGAACGTCACGGGAGCTTGAGCCAGCGCGCTGCCCATGGCGAAAAGCGTCGCGGCGGAGAAGATTGCGGATTTGGTACGATTCATGCGACGCAAGATACAACGCGCGGCATCAACCGCATCCGAGGAATTGCGTACATTCGCCCGACCTGTAAAACACCATGAGCTACATCGACCACCCTGCATGGCGCGGCATAGCTGCCTTTGCCTTCTTTACCGCCGTACTTTCCTTTGCCCACGCGCAGCAGACCGTTCCTTCGGTTGAGCTGGTGGATTTGGATGGCAAACTTGTCGACACCGAAGTCCTTGCGGACGAACACGATGGGCCGACGTTGTTCTGTTTTTGGGCGACGTGGTGCAGCCCGTGCAAGCGGGAGTTGAACAACTACTTGGATCTGTACCCCGATTGGCAGGACGAGACCGGGGTGGAGTTGGTCGCCGTGAGCATCGATGACCAGCGGAGCAAGAACCGGGTGGCGCCTTACGTGAACAGCGCGATGTGGGATTACACGGTGTTGCTGGATCCGAACCAGGAGTTCGCGCGGGCGATGGGCGTGGTGAACGTGCCGCACACCTTCCTCGTGAATGCGGAAGGCCAAATCGTTTGGCAGCACAACAACTACGCCGACGGCGATGAGGAAGAACTGTACGAGGAACTCCTGAAGCTCGCGGAATGAAGCTTCGGGTTGCACTCTTGATCGGGGCGTGTTGGGCGAGCGCGACGGGGATTTGGGCCCAAGACGAAGAAGACACCGGGCGCATTTCCGGAAATGTCCAAATCCTGTGGCAATCCTACGCGGAAGACAGCCTCATCGGCGCGGTAGTTCCGCCTGAAAAAACGGGGTACAACGCCTACGCAAACCTCCTCTACCAACGCGGAAACTTCAGCGCAGGCATGCGCTACGAGTCCTACCTGAACGCGGTCATCGGGTTTCCCGGTCGGTTCAAGGGCACGGGGCTCGGTTACCGCTACGCCCGCTACACCGACCGCGATGCCGGGGTCGATGTGACCATCGGCAACTTCTTCGAACAGTTCGGCAGCGGCATCGTCTTGCGCAGCTACGAGGCGCGGGCCTTGGGCATCGACAACGCGCTCGATGGATTCCGGCTCATTTTGACCCCGGTGCGCGGCGTGCAAGTGAAGGCCTTGTACGGCCGCATGCGCCTCGACTTCGATTCGCGGCTCATCAACTCCCCCAACCTCATCCGGGCCATCGACGGGGAACTCGACCTGAATGAGCTCGTGCCCCGTTGGTCCGACAAGGACTTGCGCGTGAAACTCGGCGCTTCCTTTGTCAGCCGCTACCAACCCGGCGGCACCATCATCAAGGACACCCTCGTCCTCCAGCTCCCCCAGAACGTCGGCGCCTGGTCCTACCGCTTGGGCCTTCAGCGCGGCGGCTGGATGGGCGACCTGGAGTACTGCGGCAAAATCAACGATCCGAGCGCGGACAACGGCTACACCTACCGGGGAGGCGAAGCGCTCCTCGCGTCCCTCGGCTATTCCACGCGCGGCCTCGGCATTTCCCTCAACGCGAAGACGGTGGACAACATGAGCTTCCGGGCGGACCGCGACCTCCTCCTGTTCGACGTGCCGGTGAGTTTCATTCCGGCGATCACGCAGCAGCACACGTACAACCTCGCCGCGACGCTGTACCCGTATGCCACGGTGATCAGCGGGGAATCGAGTGCAAGCGCGGAAGTGTTTTACCAAATCCCGAAAGACACCCGACTCGGCGGCCACTACGGCACGAAAATCGCCATCGGCTACGCGGCGGCCAACGCGCTCGACACGACCCGACTGAGCGGGCGGGAAGGGCTCATCGACGGCTACACGCGGAACAGCTGGGGCTTCGGTCGGACGAAATTTGTCCGGGACCTCAACGTGAGCATCGAGCGCAAGCTGAACAAAAACTGGAAGCTCAAGTACACCTACTTCAACTTCCAATTCAACACGCTGGCCACGCCCGTGACGACCACCTACAAGGGCATCGTCTACGCGGACATCCACGTGCTGGAAACGCAAGTGAAAACCGCCCGTCGGCAAAGCTTGCGCACGGAACTTCAAGCACTCTTCACCGAGGAGGACAAGGGCGATTGGGCCACGGTGCTCGCGGAATATACGTGGAGCCCGCACTGGTTCGCGAGCGTCATCGACCAGTACAACTTCGGGAACCCCGATCCGAACTTGCGGGTGCATTACCTGTTCGGAACCGTGGGCTACATCAACGGAGCCCACCGGTTGTCACTCGGTTACGGCAAGCGGAGGGAGGGCATTTTCTGCATCGGCGGCGTCTGCCGGGCGGTGCCCGCATCGAACGGCTTCGAAGTGAGTTTTTCGACGCGCTTCTGAAGCCCCGTGTTATGAGCACGTTCGCGTGGGTAACTCATGTTACGGGGAAATAAAATTTCGACTATTTTAGTCGTGCAAAATTGCAAACCAACCAATCCTTTTTTAATGAAGCATTTTTACGCTCTCTTGGCGGCGCTCCTCGTGGGAACGTCTGCTTTCGCCCAGTTGCCTGATGGCAGCGTGGCTCCTGACTGGACGGTCACCGACTTGGACGGAACCGAATGGAACCTGCAAAGCTTGCTCGACGATGGAAAGACGGTGATCATCGACTTTTCTGCAACGTGGTGCGGCCCCTGCTGGAACTACCACAACACGCACATCTTGCGTGACTTGCACGACACGTTTGGTCCCAACGGAACGGACGATTTGGTGGTCTTCTTCTTCGAAGGCGACGATGCAACCACCAACGCGGATTTGAACGGAACGGGCCCATCCACTGCGGGTGACTGGGTGACCGGTACGACCTACCCGATCGTGGACAACACGGGCGGCATTTTCGACGACTACCAAGGGGCTTACTTCCCGACCATTTACACGATTTGCCCCGACGGCATCCTCGTGGAATCGGGACAAGCTTCGTTCGACGACCACGTGGCCATCGCGTTCGCTGACTGCGAAAACGACATCACGGGTGCGGCACCTCTCGTGGATTACACGGGCGATTTCGTGGCGTGCTCCAACGGATGGAACGCCTCCGTTGACATGACGAACTTCGGTTCTGCGGATGTGACGGCTGCTACGTTCTCCGTGACGGTGGGCGGTGTGGCTCAGCCGGACGTGGAATGGACCGGCACCCTCGCTGCGGGCGCTACGACCTCCGTCGACTGCGGTGCTTACACGGCAACCGGCGACGTGAGCATTGAGCTCTACTCCGTGAACGGCAACGCTTGGTCTTCTGCTGCTGATTTGTCTGTCGCTGCGGCGACCGAAGGCACGTCGCTCATCAAGATCACCATCCTCACGGACAATTGGGGTGAAGAAACCGCTTGGGAAGTCATCGACGACATGGGCAACGTTTACGGAAGCGTGAACTTCAACACCTACGGCGACGTCACGGAATACGTTGAGTGGGTCAGCGTTCCGAGCACGGGCTGCTACTCCTTCAAAATGTACGACCAATACGGCGACGGCTTGTTTGGTTCACAATGGGGCGGTGGAGCCGTCAATGGCTCGGCTACCGTTGAAACCTACGACGACAACTTGGAGTTGGCCTCCACGATTTGGTCGTACAACGGATCCTACAACTTCGGTGAAGCTGCTGCCGGCATGGAAATCACGTCGGTCAACGTCAGCGTCGAAGAAACTGCGGTTGCAACGACCATGGACGTGTTCCCGAACCCCGTGATCAACAACGCGACGATTGCCTTCAACATGCCGGAGGCAGGTGACGCTTCGATCACGGTGTACAACCTGGTCGGCGCACAAGTCATGAACCTCGGCTTGGGCACGGTACCTGCTGGTGAGCAACGCCACGTCCTCGACATGAGCAACTTGGAAGCGGGTGTGTACTTGGTGGCAGTGGAGGCTGCTGGCGAAATCAACACCTTGCGCGTTACGAAGAAGTAATCGCAACGAAACGCATTGGAACCGCGCTCCTTCGGGGGCGCGGTTTTTTTGTGCCCGGTCAGAACGTTCGGGTCGCCGTATATTGGAGGCTCAGAATTGGTCGACATGAAATTCCTTCCTTTGTTGCGCTCCGCTGCGGTCGTTTTGGTGGCGGTGTCCTTGAATCGGTGTGACGTCATTGAAGACCCTGTGCTCCCGCAACCTGCGGGTTATCGGGTCGATTTGTACGGAGAACCGCCCGTGTTCGATGCGGTCAGCAGCACCGTGCAGCGGGTGCTCGTCGAGGACTTTACGGCGCACCAATGCGGGAACTGCCCCGATGCCGCCATCATAGCGGAAGGGCTAGCGACCAATGATCGGGTGGCGGTCATGGCCATCCATGCTGGGAATTTGGCCTTGACGGATGATGACCACTTCGATACGGATTGGACGACGGAAGAAGGGGATGTGTTCTGGAATCAGCTGGAGTTCCAGGCGAATCCCATCGGTCGAGTGAACCGACTGCCCAACCCCGGAAACTTCTTCGCGCCCGCCCAGTGGAGCGATGAGACGGCCGCTGCCCTGGCCATGGAGCCCGTGCTGCACCTGGAGGGCGAGACGGAGTTTGTTCCGGCCAATGGTCACCTCAACGTGCACGTGTACGGCCAAGCCTTTGCCCAAACGAGCAGCCCGGTCAACCTCGCGGTGCTCGTGTTGGAATCGCACATCATCGACTACCAATTGAACTACAGCGCGGCGGGCGACCCGATCGTGCCCGATTACGAATTCAACCACGTCTTGCGCGGTTCCTTGAATGGGGCGTTGGGACTGGCCTTTGGGGACCTCGGAAACGGCATGGAAGTGGGCGAAACCGCCACTGCGTCGTTCACGTATTCGTGGCCGAGTGAGTGGAACATTGAAAACGCCACCCTCCTCGCGGTGGCCACCGACGCAAACGGCGTGGTCTTGAACGTCTTCGAAATGCACCCGGTGGAATGAGGGCGGCGATTGCGGTGGTGGGAATGGCCTTCGCTTGGGCGGTGAACGCCCAGGAGCCCCTTCGGTTTTCCGGAGCCTTGTACACGGGAATCAGCGCCAGCCAAATCCACGGGGATGGGGTTTCAGGCTTCGATAAGTTCGGGCTGACCGCAGGCCCGTTGTTGGAAATCTCGCGCGGAGATGTGGCGTGGGAATGGGGGCTGTTGTACACCCAAAAGGGCAGCCGCAAGGTTCCCAATCCCAAGGCGGGTGACTACTCGACGTGGCGGTATCGGTTCACCTACCTCGATGTCCCGGTGGTCCGCAAGTGGCAACCGGAATCGTGGTGGTGGTTTGGCATCGGCATCCAACCGAGTCTGCTGCTCAATGCCGAGGAGGACTTTTTCAGCACCGGCTATTCGCCCCTGACCACGCCGGACCTGAAGGGCATCGACCTCGGCGTTTTGGGGCTCATCGGAGTGGAGTACACCGACCTCCTTACGTTCGAATTGCGCATGAGCCAAAGTGCCTTGCCCATTTCCGAACGGCCCGAAGCGCCGGTGATGCGCTGGGACAACTTCCTGATGAACATGGCGCTCCAGTTGGGCCTGAAACTTCAGTTCAATTCGAACTGAATCACTCGACCTGCCCTGCCGCGTTGAAGATCCGTTCGGGCGACCGGTCCAATTCGCTCACTGCCGCCAACCACGTGGCCCACATGTTCGCCATCACGTCGTTCACGGCCTCCTCGAGTTCAGTCGTTTCTGAATCGAGGATTTCCGCTGCTCGAAGTGCGTTGGTGCCCAAGGCCTGACCCGAGTCGATGCGGCCCAATGCCGTCCACAATTCGTCGCTGAGGCGGCGGGTGACGTGGTCGTAGCCTTTGAATCCGCGCGGCGTGGTCCAGCGCTCTTCGACGCGGTGGAGTTCGGTGCGCAAGGAATCGGAGAGCTCGTCGAGGGATTCGCGATCGGACTTGGGAAGGTGCGCCCATGAAGGCGCCACCGCGTCGATGGTGGCGAGTGCGCGGGCAACCTCCTGGAGGGCCTCGTCGGCGCGGGCGGCAATGGCGTGCACGGCGCGGATTTGGGCTTGAGCTGCCCGAGCGGATTCTTCATCGTACGGAACGCGCGGGTCGGGGCGAACGGTGAGGGCCTGTCGGCTCACGTTGGATCCGAGTTCCATCACCACTTCGTACGTTCCGGGCAAGGCATCGGGACCGCTGCCGGGCACCTCATCGCTGAGTTCCCGCAATCCGCGACGCGGCCAGTGAATCCCGTCGGTGGAAAGGCCCCAACGCCCTTGCTGGAGACCGGGTTCGACATCCCATTGCATGCGGCGGATGGTGTCTCCGGCGGCATCGAGGATGAGCACGCGCAAATCCCCGTCGCTGTAGGCTGCGGCCGTGTCGGGAGCGATGTAGTAGGGCCAGAGGGCTCCGCTGCTTCGGTTTTGGCCTTCCCAAATCGGGTCACCCGGGAAACGCGCCCCCGCAGGACGCGCACGGTTCACCGCGAACGCATCCCGCGGTTCAAAGGCCCGCAGCCCCGCCTCGAACACCCCATTTCCTTCCGTGGCCAACGCGCGCAACGGCTGCAAGTCATCGATGACGTACGCCGCCCGGCCGAACGTGCCGAGGACCAAATCGCCCCACTCCGGGTGAATGACCAAATCCCGTACCGGCACACTCGGCAAATCGTGGGTCCAGCGCCGCCAATTCACCCCCCGGTCAAAGCTGACGTACAACCCTCCTTCCGTGCCGAGGAAGAGCAACGACTCAGCCACCGGATCCTGGGCAACGCACAGCGCGTGACCCTGAACACCGCTCCCTTCGAGCACCAACCGCTCCCACGTATTCCCCGAATCCGTGGTGCGGTAGAGGTACGGCTGGTCGTCGCCGCGCCGGTAGTCGTTGACGACCACGTAGACCTCGCTCGGGCGGTGCGGGCTGACGTGAATTTGGGGAATCCATGCGCCTTGCGGAAACCGCTTGATTTCGGCGGCGTGGTCGCGCCACGTGGCACCGCCATCCGTGGTATGCTGCAGCCGCCCGTCATCCGTGCCGACCCAAATCTCATCCGCACTCGCAGGCGCGATGCACAAGATGGTGCAGTGGTTTTCCGCCTGAGTCGCGTCGATCGTCAGGCCGCCCGAAGTCGCCTGGTGGAGCTTCTCCGGATCGTTCGTCGTCAAATCCGGGCTCAGCACCCGCCAGCTCGCCCCCCGATCGTTCGAATGGTGCAGGAACTGCGAGCCGAAGTACAGCCCGTCGGCGTTGTTGGGATCCAAGCTCAGCGCCGCATTCCAAGCGAAGCGCAAGGGCACTGAATCCGGGCGCACCGGCTGAATCGACTGCGTCCGCCCCGTCCGCCGGTCGATGCGGGAAATGGAGCCGCCTTGGTACATCGCGTACACCGTGTGCTCATCCACGGGCTGCACATCGAACCCGTCCCCGAACAGCACCTCCTGCCAATCCTCGTTCCGGATGCCGCCCTGGTGCCACACCTCACTCGGCCCCACCCACGACCCGTTGTCCTGCATGCCCCCGTAGATGTTGTACGGCGTAGCGTTGTCCACCGCGATGTGGTAAAATTGGCCCAAAGGCAGGTTCTCCACGAAGTCCCAGGTCTTGCCCCCGTCGCGGCTGATGTTCAAGCCGCCATCGTTCCCGTCGAGCATGAAGTCCGGGTCGTCCGGGTGGATGAAAAACGCGTGGTGGTCCGGGTGCACCCCGCTGTACGGCAGGATGGTTTCGAAGGTCCGCCCGCCGTCCGTGCTCTCATCGACCATGCTGTAGAGGTTGAACAGGTGGTCGGCATCGGTCGGATCGGCATGAATTTCAGCGTAGTAGAACGGGCGGTTGCCCACCGCGTTGTCTTGGACCAAATCCCATTTCCGCCCCCCATCCTCTGACCGGTACAAGCCCGTTCCCGACTCCGCCTCAATCAACGCGTACACGATGTCGGGATCCGCCGCGCTCATCGCCAGTCCCATTCGGCCCAACTTCCCACCCGGCAAGCCGGCCTCCTCGTCCAACCGCGTCCACCCGTCTCCCCCATCGTGCGTCACGTACAGCCCGCTGCCCGCCCCGCCGCTCGTGAACGTCCACGGCTTGCGATGAAAGCTCCACATCGCCACGAACAGCTTGTCCGGGTTTGACGGGTCGAGCACCATCTCGGCCACCCCCGTCGAGTCGTCCACGAACAGCACGTGATCCCAGGTCTTCCCCCCATCCGTGGTCTTGTACACCCCGCGATCCGGGCCCGGCGCCCAAGCCGACCCCGTCGCCCCTACCCAAACCGTCTTCGGGTCGTCCGGGTGCACAATGACCCGGTGGATGTTGCGCGTCGCCTCCAGCCCCATGCAGTCCCAGCTCGCCCCGCCGTCGAGGCTCCGGTACACCCCAAGCCCGCTCGAATGCGAGTTCCGCGGGTTCCCCTCGCCCGTCCCGACCCAAATCGCATCCGGATTCGAAGGCGCGATCGCCACGGCCCCAATGCTCTGCGTCGGCTGCTCGTCGAAGAGCGCTTCCCAGGTCAGCCCCGCACTCTCGCTCCGCCACAACCCGCCGCTCGCCGTACCCGCATAGATCACCTCCGGCCGATCGCGCTCCACGGCAATCGCCGTCACCCGGCCGCTCATCGTGCCCGGCCCCACGTGCCGAACGGTCATGCCCTCCAAGAAGGATTCCACGTCTTGCGCCGAAACCAGCAGGGGTGCTGCCAGGAGGGCGAGGAAAATGCGCTGCTTCATTTGGTCAGTCCAATTTGCTCAACGGCGCGCACGGGCACGGTCACGGGAATGCCCCACGCCTTGCCCGTGACGGTGCCTTCCGCGCGAAGCTCCACCTCGCCGCCCGTCAAAAAGTTCATCAATTCGTTCTTCAAAATCGCGGCAATGGCCCCCGGCTCACTCGCGACTTCGAGCGAAATCGTCGACTCCGCCTGAGCCGGCAACTCCACGGGCTCCGACAAGTCCACCTTGCCCACCCGCTGATCGCGCACGAACAGGTAAACCTCGCTGTCGAGCGCCTTCACCGGGTAGCGGTTCGGATTGAACAACCGCACGTCCATCGTTCCGTTGAAACCCTGGAGCGTGAGCTGCCCATCGGTCAGGCCGCTGACTTCGCGCACCTCCAATTCCTGGTAGCAACCCGTCAGGCCGACCACCACGAGCACCGCCCAAAGCCACCGCATCATTTGGCCGCGTGCAACGCCGCAAAGTGCTTGTGAAACAGCGGGATGGTCTCGATGCCCTTGAAGTAGTTGAAGACGCCGTAATGCTCGTTGGGCGAGTGAATCGCATCGCTGTCGAGGCCAAATCCCATCAGCACCGTCTTCAATCCCAAGATCTGCTCGAAGCTCGCCACGATCGGAATCGACCCGCCCCCACGGAACGGCACCGGCTTCCGCCCAAACGTCTCCTCCATCGCCGCCGACGCGGCTTGGTACGCCGCCGAATCCGTCGGCGTCACCGCGGGCTGCCCGCCGTGCATCGGCGTCACCTTGATCTTCACGGACGGGGGCGCAATGCGGTGGAAGTGGTCCACGAACTTCTTCGTGATGTCCTCGGGATCCTGGTTCGGCACGAGGCGCATCGAAATCTTCGCGGTTGCCTTGCTCGCGATGACGGTCTTCGCCCCATCGCCCGTATATCCGCCCCAAATCCCGTTCACGTCCAGCGTCGGCCGAATGCTCATCCGCTCCGCCGGCGAGTACCCTTTCTCCCCTTCCACCGCTCCGATGTCGATGCTCCGCTTGTACTCCTCCTCGCTGAACGGCGCCTCCGCCATCGCCGCCCGCTCCTCCGCGCTCAACTCGACCACGTCGTCGTAAAAGCCCTCCACCGTGATGCGCTGGTCCTCGTCCTTCAACGACGCAATGAGCTCGGCGAGGATGTTGATGGGGTTCGGAGCCGCGCCGCCATAGAGGCCCGAGTGCAGGTCCCGATTGGGTCCGGTCACTTCGACCTCCACGTAGCTCAGGCCGCGCAACCCGACGGTGATCGACGGGATGTCGTTGGCGATGATGCCGGTGTCGCTCACGAGCACGATGTCGGCCGCCAGCCGCTCCTTGTGCGCCTCGAGGAACGGCTCCAGGTGCGCACTGCCGACTTCCTCTTCGCCCTCGATCATGAACTTGATGTTGCAGGCCAAACCACCCGTTTGTGCCATCACCTCCAGCGCCTTCACGTGCATGAAGAACTGCCCCTTGTCATCGCACGCACCGCGCGCAAAAATCGCCCCCTCGGGATGCAATTGCGTCTTCTTGATGACCGGCTCGAACGCGGGGCTGTCCCACAATTCGAGCGGATCCGCCGGCTGCACGTCGTAGTGCCCGTACACGAGCACCGTCGGAGCGGCCGGATCCACCAAGCGCTCCCCGTACACCACGGGATACCCTTCCGTCGGAATGATCTCCACCCCGGTCGCGCCCGCCTTCGTCAAGTGATCCGCCACCGACTGCGCGCAGCGCTGAACATCGCCGGCATAAGCCGGATCCGCCGAAACCGACGGAATGCGGAGCAGGTCAAACAATTCTTCCAAGAACCGGTCGCGGTTCGCTTGCAGGTATTCGGATGCGTTCATGGGATGCAAGTTAATCACAGACTTCCGCTGTCCGGCACGGACGTGAGGCTCCAGCGCTTCGGTAGATTTCGAGTCGGTGAGCCGCAGAGTGGATTAAATCGGCTCATAATTATCGTATATTTGAGCCGATTCAAAGCGGCAATCGGCTCATGATGTACAATTGGCAGCAACCCGACTGGCCCTTTTTCCAGTTTGACACCCAAGAAATTGAACCGCTTTTGCAGTCCTATTTGCACGAGGCGGGCAAACTGGAAGGCATGATCGGTGCACTCAGCGATGCAGACCGAGAACAAACCGTCTTGGAATTGATGATTGCAGAGGCGTTGAAGACCTCGGCCATCGAAGGAGAATTCATGAGCCGGGCCGACGTGGCATCCTCCATTCAGAATCGCCTCAACCCATCAGCAAATCAACCGGTTGCGGACCGCAGAGCCATCGGCGTCGGGGAATTGCTTGTCGCTGCACGATCGACGTTTCGGGAACCGCTGACCGAAACGATGCTGCAGGAATGGCACGCCGCATTGCTTGCACATGAAACCCGACTGAATTTGGGCCGATGGCGATTCCACGAAGAACCCATGCAAGTCGTTTCGGGCACCGTGGGAAAGGAAACCGTTCACTTCGAAGCGCCTCCCTCCTCGCAGGTTCCCTTTGAAATGAAACGTTTCATCGCCTGGTTCAACAACACAGCCCCTGGACAGGCGGAGGCCATGACCCATGCTCCGGTTCGCGCAGCCGTTGCCCACCTGTACTTTGAAAGCATTCACCCGTTTGAAGATGGCAATGGGCGCATCGGGCGGGCGGTGGCCGAAAAGGCTTTGGCCCAAACAACCGGATTTGCAGGGCTCAGCAGCTTGTCCCAAACCCTAGAACGCGACAAGAAAAGCTATTACCAGCAGCTTGAGACCGCCCAGCGTTCGAACAACATCACGGCATGGGTAAGGCACTTCGTGAACGTTGTTTTGGCCGGTCAGCAACACGCGAAGGCCACGATCGAATTCACCCTGAGGAAGGCTCGATTCTTTGACCGCTTGCAGCCTGAGCTGAACCCTGCGCAGCGCAAAGTCATCTTGCGGATGCTCGATGAAGGGCCCGATGGATTCCAAGGCGGCATGAACGCAACCAAATACAGCCGCATCACAGGCGTGTCCAAAGCCACGGCAACGCGTCATTTGCAGGATTTGGTGAAGGTGGGTGCCTTTTCCGTGGAAGGAGCGGCGCGAGCAACCCGCTACCACTTGGCGCTGGAAGGTTAAGGGAAGGGCTGGAGTATATTTGTGCCACTTCACATGGCACCGGATTTCAACAACACCGAGCAGGCCTTTCGCCACCTGAGCGATGCCGAACTGCGCAAGGCCCTTTTGCTGTTTCGCACCGTCGGCAGCCCGACGCTCGTGCGCCTCGGCAAGGTGCTGATGAACGTGGCGCTCGCGCTGCGCATTCCGGTGGGGTGGGCGATCCGGCCGACGGTGTACGCGCATTTTTGTGGCGGGGAAACGATTGCGGAGTCGGAAGGAACCGTGGCGCAGCTCGCGCGGGGCCGGGTGCACACCATCCTCGATTACAGCGCCGAGGGGAAGGAGAGCGAAAAGGAACTCGATGCCACGCGGGACGAAGTCCTCGCGGCCATCGACGCGGCGCAGGGCGATGAGCGGCACGCGTTCAGCGTGTTCAAGGTCAGTGGGGTGGCGCCGACGCCGGTGTTGCGCGACCCGGGGAGTGACCCCGCGGCGTGGGAGCGCGTGAAGGCGCGGGTGGCCGCGTTGTGTGGGCGGGCCGCGGAAACGGGCGGCCGCATTTTCATCGACGCGGAAGAAACGTGGTTCCAAGGGGCGATCGACGCGCTTGCGGAGGAACAGATGAGCCGGTTGAACCGGGAGCGAGCCGTGGTGTTCAACACCGTGCAGTTGTACCGCCACGACCGGTTGGCCTACCTCAAGGCGCTGACGGAACGGGCGCAGCGTGAAGGCTGGCACCTGGGCGTGAAGCTCGTGCGCGGGGCGTACATGGAAAAGGAACGCGAAAAGGCCGCCGAAGCGGGCAAGCCGTCGCCCATCCAGCCCGATAAAGCCGCGAGCGACCGCGATTACGACGCCGCACTCGCGTGGTGCATCGACCACGGCGTCAGCGTGTGCAGCGGGAGCCACAATGTCGCCAGCAATGCGCTGTTGTGTGAGCTGATGGAGCGGGCGGGCTTGGAGCCGGGGGATGATCGGGTTTGGTTCGCGCAGTTGCTCGGGATGAGCGACCCCATCAGCTTCAACCTCGCGGCGAGCGGTTACAACGTGGCGAAGTACGTGCCGTATGGGCCCATTCGGGAGGCGATTCCGTACTTGATTCGGCGAGCGGAGGAGAACACGTCCGTGGCCGGCCAAACCTCGCGGGAGCTGTCGCTCCTCCGGGCCGAAGTGCAGCGGCGAAAAGCGACATGAACCGCGCCGAGTTTTTCAAGGCGCTGGGGTTGGGGGTCGTTTCGTGGGATGGGGCGTTGCAGCGGTTGGGCGCGTTGTTGCCGCCATCGGACCCGTTGCCGGCGCTGTTCTTCGGCCACGGGAGTCCGATGAATGCGATTGAGGAGAACGCCTTTGTGGCCGGTTGGCGGGAGCTGGCCGGGCGGCTGGAGGTCACGCCGCGGGCCGTGTTGTGCATTTCGGCGCATTGGGAGACGGTGGGGACGCGGGTGACGGCGGTGGCGCAGCCGAGGACGATCCACGATTTCGGGGGCTTTCCGAAGGCGCTGTACGAGGTGGAGTATCCGGCGCCGGGGCATCCGGGCTTGGCGGAGCATTTGGCGGCGGGGCTGCCGGGGCAGGTGACGGTGGACCACGAATGGGGGCTGGATCATGGGACGTGGAGCGTGTTGCGCCACGTGTTCCCGAAGGCGGATGTGCCGGTGTTGCAGCTGAGTTTGGACCGCCGGATGGGCGCTGCGGCTCACTTCGCATTGGGCCAAACCCTGGCCGACCTCCGCACCCGGGGCGTCCTCCTGGTGGGCTCTGGGAATTTGGTCCACAACCTCGGCCAAGTCGCCTGGAACCACCTCAACGACCTCGGCTACGCCCACCACTGGGCCGCTACGGCGCGCGAACTGCTCAACGGCTGGATCCTCGACGGCAACCACGCGGACCTCATCGCCGCGCCCACCCGCAGCGACCACGCCCTCCGGCTCGCCATCCCGACGGCCGAGCACTACCTGCCCCTGCTGTACGTCCTCGGCACCCAGCGACCGGGCGAATCCCTTGAGCTCTTCAACGACCACGCGGTGGCCGGCGCCATCACCATGACGTCCGTCGCCCTCGGCCTCAGGGCCTGACCACCACTCCGCGCAACTTTAAGCCGTTCAGCGTAAATTCACAGCATGCGAACGCGTGAACAATTGCTGGAACAACTGCGACGATTGAAGGGTGAACTCGTTGAGCGTTATCCCATTGCTCGGTTGGCCCTGTTCGGCAGTTATGCGCGGAACGACCAACGCGAAGGAAGTGACTGCGACCTGTTGGTGGCCTTCAATCAACCCGTGGGCATGGAGTTCTTGAAGCTCGCAAATGAATTGGAGGAGCGCCTTGGGATGAAGGTGGATTTGGTTTCGATGAGCGGGGTGAAGGCTCGGTATTTGGAGGCCATTCGTGAAGAGTTGATCGATGTCTAAGCGCGACGACCACCATTTGGTTTGGGACATGCAGGAGGCGTGCGAGCGCATTTTGGAGTATACCCAAGGGCTGAAAGCATTGGAAAGCCAAATCGTGCGCGACGCCGTCGCCCGAAACCTCGAAATCATCGGTGAAGCCGCAAACCGCCTATCGGATGCGGGGAGAGCGGCCCATCCGCACGTGCCTTGGAATGAAATCCGAGGGTTTCGGAATCGGTTGGTGCACGAGTACTTCGGTGTGGACTACGATTTGGTCTGGGTCATCGTGAAGCAGGACATCCCCGAGCTCCTTGAGGTCCTGAAGCATTGGTAAAGCCCGTCCACCGGCTCGAGCATGGACGGCATGGCTTCTTGCTCCGCGTCGTCGAAGTAGGTCAGGATTTTGCGCACGAGGAATGCATTGCCATCGGAGTATTTGGTCTCTTAGAATCCCATCATTTGGTCCAAACTGAAAGTGCGCAACAATAAGTACAAGTCGATGTCAATGGCAAGGGGATGGCCAATTCTCAGTGCAAGCGATGTACCACCGGCCAAACAAAATCCGTCGAACGCCGCACTGGCCATGCAGCCCCTCAGGATTTCCAAAAGTCGTTCGGAGACGGATTCGTAGTGTAGCATCGGAATTCAGTCCGTTCGGTCTTGAAAAAATGCGCAAGGAAGGCGAGGGAAACCGGGTCGAGGGACCGAATGGAAAGCGCCCAGTTCCTCAGTTGTTCCCGATCGACGGCAGCCACAATTCGATCCCAGTCGGCTTG
>JAUICJ010000051.1 GCA_030427925.1 Bacteroidia bacterium
GACCTCCCCGATGCGGTTGGGCGCGATGCCCAATCCCGTGCACGCGCCCGCCGTCACCGTGTTCGATGACGTGACGAACGGGTACGTTCCGAAGTCGATGTCCAGCATCGTGCCTTGCGCGCCTTCCGCGAGGATGCGTTTCCCAGCGGCCAGGGCCTCGTTGAGGAAGTGCTCGCTGTCGATGAGGCGCAGTCCCTTCAGGAACGCCACGGCGTCGAGCCACTCCGCTTCGGCTTCTTCGAGGCTGAACGGGGTGGGCACGTCGTCCCCAAAGGCCGCAAGCATTCCGAGGTGCTTCTGCTTCAACGCGTCGTAACGCGCGGCGAACTGGTCGCTCAACAGGTCGCCGACGCGGAGGCCGTTGCGTCCTGTTTTGTCCATATACGTGGGGCCGATGCCTTTCAGCGTCGAGCCGATCTTCGCCTTGCCTTTCGCGTGCTCGCTGGCCGCGTCGAGCAGCCGGTGCGTGGGCAAAATCAGGTGCGCCTTCTTCGAAATGCACAGGTTCGCCGTAGGGTCCACGTCCCGCGCTTGGAGCGCCTCGATTTCCTTGCGGAAAATGACGGGGTCGATGACGACGCCGTTGCCCACCACGTTCTGCTTGTCCGGGTGGAACACGCCGCTCGGAATCGTGTGCAGCACGTGTTTCGTGCCGTTGAAAATCAGGGTGTGGCCCGCGTTGGGGCCGCCTTGGAAGCGGGCGATGACGTCGTAATCGGGCGTGAGCACGTCCACAATTTTGCCTTTGCCTTCGTCTCCCCATTGAAGACCGAGCAGCACATCAACTTTCATGAGCGGGTAGGGGTTGGCGCAGCGCCGTCGTCGGTCCGCTTGCGCGCGTAAATGTTCAGGGAATGGTGCAGCACTTCCACCCCGAAGAGCTCTTCGATGGTGGCTTTGATTTGTTGAATCCGCGGGTCGCAGAACTCCAGCACTTCGCCCGTATCGGCGATGATGACGTGGTCGTGTTGCTGCACGCGGTAGCTCTTTTCGAACTGGGCCATCTTGTCGCCGAATTGGTGTTTTCGGACCAAACGGCAATCCATCAACAACTCCAACGTGTTGTACAACGTGGCCCGCGACACCCGATAATTCCGGGACTTCATCACGCCGTAGAGCGACTCGATGTCGAAGTGGCCTTCGTACGCGTACACCTCCGACAAGATGGCAAAGCGCTCGGGCGTTTTGCGGTGGCCGTTGGCCTCGAGGTATTCCTCGAAGAGCTGGCGAACTTGGTCCTGGATGGAGGGTGAAGGCATGCGCTCGTCGGGGCGGCGGTTTAAGGTGCGAAGATAGCACCCGCAACCGGAACTGCCGAGCCGTCCGCGCGTTCGTTTTCATGGGGTCGCCGGCCGTAACTTGCGGGCATGAACGAACTCACTTCTTGGGTAGCGGTTCCGGCTGATTCGGACTTTCCCATCCAAAATTTGCCCTTCGGGATTTTCTCCACTTCCGAGCGCACGAAGCGCGTGGGCGTGGCCATCGGAGACCAAATCGTGGACCTCAAAGCCCTCCACATGCTGGGCTACCTGGAAAACCTGCCGTTCACGCTCGCCGACTTCGAAGCACCGGTCCTCAACCCGATGATCGCGCGGGGCAAGCAGGCCACCCGCGAGCTCCGCAACCGCCTCGTCAAGCTCCTCGACGCCTCGCGTCCCGATTTGCGGGACAAGGAGCACCACGTGGGCCAAATTTTGGTCCCCCAATCCGAAGCCGCTATGCACCTCCCGGTCGAAATCGGCGACTACACGGACTTCTATTCCAGCGAGGACCACGCCCGGAACGTGGGCAAAATGTTCCGCGACCCGGAAAACGCACTCCTCCCCAACTGGAAGCACCTGCCCGTGGGCTACCACGGCCGGGCTTCAAGCATCGTGGTCAGCGGCACGCCCCTCAAGCGTCCCCACGGCCAAATGCGCCCCGACCCCGCAGCACCCCCCACCTTCGGCCCCTCCCGCCTCCTCGACTTCGAGCTCGAAATGGCGTTCATCACCTACCCCGGCAAGCCCCTGGGCGACCCCATCTCGATGGCGGAGGCGGAGGACTACATCTTCGGGCTGACCCTCTTCAACGACTGGTCCGCTCGGGACATCCAGGCCTGGGAGTACGTGCCGCTCGGTCCGTTCCTGGGCAAGAACTTCGGCTCCACGATGTCCCCTTGGGTCGTCACGCTCGACGCACTCGAGCCCTACCGCATCCCTGGTCCGGACCAAGTCGACCCGCCGGTGCTGCCCTACCTCCAAGTGACCTCGCCCGGCCACTTCGACGTGGACCTGGCCGTTGAAATCGTGCCGGAAAGTGGTCCGGGCGCGGTGGTCTGCCGCTCGAACTTGAAGCACATGTACTGGAACATGGCGCAGCAGCTCACGCACCACACGGTCAACGGCTGCAACGTCCGCGGCGGCGACGTCATGGCGAGCGGCACCATCAGCGGTCCGGAGCCGGGTTCTTTCGGCTCGATGCTCGAAATCAGCTGGCGCGGTTCGAAGCCGTTCGCCATGCCCGACGGCTCAGAACGCAAGTTCATCCAAGACGGCGACACGGTGCGCCTCACGGGTTGCGCTTCCGCGCCGGGCAAACCCCGCATCGGTTTCGGCTCCGCAGAAGGGCTGATCTTGCCTGCCTGATTTTTTGTTCCGCTGTAATTGAAATCCCCACTTTTTCCGCTTGCCGGAAGAAGGGCTTCTTGTTACGGATAAATCCATCGCCACGGCGAAAATTTTCGCGGCGCTATGGTTGAAATCCCCACTTTTTGGGGGTGAGCACGTGGGGTTCGGGGCGCAAAGTGGGGATTAGCCGGGCAGCAGGCCAAATTCCACCCCGCTAGTCCTGAAAACGCGCTCCCACGCGCTCCCACGCGCTCCCAAAGTGGGGATTAGAAATCCAGCGCGCCGAATTTTCAGCCCGTCACGTCATGCGGTCAAACCAAGTGGGGATTAGGAATCCAGCGCGCCGAATGTTCAGCCCGCTCAGTACTGCATGACGAAGCGTGTGCTTCCGTCCGTGTAGTGTTCGTAGGCGATGACGTCTTCGCCTGACCAGCCCTGTTGGGCGGCGACCTCGCCGAGGGCGGGGTAGGCCTTGAAGGTGCCGAGGAGGATGCCGACCATGCCGGAGCCTTCCCAGTCGCAGTAGGTGCTCGGGCGGCGCTCGATGGGGAGCATGCGGAGTTTGTGGTTGCGGCCCATGGCCTCCAGGCCGGCGGCGGTGCTGGGCACGATCCACCCCGCGAACGAACGGCAGCTGTCTTCCGGCACGAGGTCGGGGTTGTCGAAGTAGACGCCCACGAATTCGGCGTCACCGGCCTCCGATCGCAAGGTTTCGAAGACGTCACCGATGGAGTAGTAGGGGCCGGTGTGGTCGAGGCCGACGAGCAGCATGCCACCTTGTTCTCCGGTTTGGACTTCAACAGAACGATACAACCCCTGGGACATCAGGTAGGCGAAGGCGATGCCCACCAGCGCGAGCGCGATCCAAATGACTTTCTTCATGGCGGCGAATGTCGGAAAAGTTCCGCGAAACGCGCCCGCATGAAAAAGCCCCTTGCCACCGAAGCGGCAAGGGGCCTCCATTCAACGTCGTTGATCACTGGCCGAAGCCGTAGAAGCTTTCGCACGTTTCGCCCATGCCCGCGAGGAGCAAGAGCAAGTCAGCGGTGTTGATGTTGCCGTCGCCGGAGAGGTCGATCGGGCAGTCGTTCAAGAAGTCCTCCTCGTAGATGCAGTCCGCGGCATCGGTGGCGTAAGGCACGTAGTTGAGGGCGGTTTCGTCCTGGCAACCGGCCAATTCCTGCTCGTCACACACGCCGTCGCCGTCCGCGTCGTTGTAGCACACGCCGTCGCAATCTTCGTCCTCACCCGAGTAGGTGCAGTGGCCCGCGTCCGTTGCATTTGGGTCGAAGTTGCAGGCGCTATCGTCCATGCAACCCGCGATTTCCCATTGGTCGCAGACGCCGTCTTGGTCGACGTCGAACAGGCAGTTACCGTCGCAGTCGTAGCCGGTGACCGCGTAGCTGCAAGAGCCGTCGTCGTCGGTGGCTGCTGCGTCGTAGTTGCAGGCAGCCGAGGCCGTGCATCCCGCCACTTCAAACGCGTCGCACACGCCGTCGCCGTCCACGTCACTCAAGCAGGTGCCGTCGCAGTTGTAGCCGTCCGTCGGGTAGTGGCAGTAGCCGGCGTTGGTCGCATCGCCGTCGAAGTTGCACGCTGAAGCGTCTTGGCAACCGGTGACTTCCCATTGATCGCACACCCCGTCTTCGTCGGCATCGAACAAGCAGTTGCCGTCGCAGTCGTATCCGGACTCAGCGAACGTGCAGGAGCCGTCGTCGTCGGTGGCTGCCGCGTTGAAGTTGCAGGCGTTGCCGCTCGTGCAGCCCGCCACCTCGAATTCGTCGCAAATGCCGTCGGCATCCGCGTCGTTCAAGCAGTTGCCCTCGCAGTCGTAACCGGTCTCGGCGAAGTCGCAGTAGCCCGGATCGGTTGCGTCCATTTGGTAGTTGCAAGCGGCGCTGTTTTGGCATCCGGAAACTTCCAATTGGTCGCAAACACCGTCACCATCCGCATCGAAGAGGCATTCACCGTCGCAGTCGTATCCGCTTTCCGCGAACGTGCAGGAACCATCGTCTTCTTGGCGTGGAACAATGGTAGGGATGTGATGATAGATGCCCCTGCCCCTATAGATGATGGACAACTTAAGGGGCTCAATCTGAAATTGGATTTATAGGAAATAAAAATCCCACTTTTAGGTGGGATTTTTATATACCTTTAAATGAAGTTTTTCAGGAATGCCAACCCAAAACAAATCCTTACTTAAACGTTTGCTCATCTGGAGGTATAAAAATATTTCCGAGAAAACCTTCATCAATCCATCCACAAACCTCCTGTTGGACGAAACCTCTGCCATCATCTTCCTCCCCAAAACCTCTGCCGCGCGTATTTCCATACTCTGTGACAACGCCTTGGCGTTCGATTTTTTTTCAGAATCCTTCAATGAAACAAAAACACTGTCGTCAACCTCTTTCGTGTTC
>JAUICJ010000028.1 GCA_030427925.1 Bacteroidia bacterium
GCAGCAGTGTCTTTTGAGGATGGTGAATTGAGCATCGTTCAATTCCATGAGTATCGCAAGACCACAAGCCGGCAGGGTCGCTCAGAGACGTTTTTACTTTATCCCGACGACTCGGAGTCAGACAATCGGGCCCTCATCGGCCTTTGCTTGAGTCTGGAAAAGCAAGAAGCATTGAGTCTGAACCTTGGGACCGGAGAAATGCCGTCCGGATGCACTCAGGAAATTTGCACGGATGAGGCTGTTCAGGAGAACCAAGGCGGCGGACCTGCAATGGCTTCATCTCCCGCTTCAATCGCATTCCAACTCAACGGAATCCGGGAGTTGAACAGCGCGATTTCTTATTCTGCAGGGATGAAAGGGCTCCTTCCGACCACCTTCCCCATCAGTTCACACGCCATCTTATTCACGGGTTTAGCGAACGGTTTTTTTCGCCCAGAGTTGGGAGTGGTTCTGCGCCCGCAGTTTACCCACTTCATCACAGCAGACGTCTACGAAGGAGTGGACACGTCGCACTATGAATTCTCCAATCCTCCCGTAATGGCGAGCATGTTGGAAAAAGAACTCTCGTTGCCGGGCCTACCTGAAGTGCACATAGGCCATCAACTGATGCACGGACGGGGCGGTAAGAGCGCACTAGCCTCTGCCTGTTATTCGAACGCATTAAAATACAGTGCTCGATCGCGAACGATGAATGCATTTACCGCTAGTGGATTGGATACATTTATCCACGAAACGGGGCATCAATTGGGGGCGAATCACACCTTCAATGCCAACTGCGGTGGACGCGCTGACTCCCATGCCTACGAAGCCGGATCCGGATACAGCATCATGGGTTATGCCCCCGGCTGCACGGAACATACCACGGACAATGAGGGAAACTCGATTGTTGCAAATCACAGATCATTGGGTTGGATAAAGTCCCGAATGAATCACTACACCGTGTGGGAGGATTACTACACGAACATTCGAATAAGGTTCCACATACACAGCGCAGAACAGATCAGCAATTACGTGAACAACGCGTGTCCCGTCTCAACCGCAGGGACTGCCATCGGGCCCAATCTGGAGTTGGAATTGGCCTATGGAACTTCTGAATTCTCTGAAGCTGGAGCAAAAAACGTTCCCTTGGGAAAACCCATTATGCTCGCTGTCAATCCGGAGCCCTATACGTCCTATCGCTGGAATCAAATGGACCTCGGGCCTGCGGACGCAGCTCCCGACACCCGCGCAACCGAAAACGACCCAGTGGGTCCCAAGGTGGCAAACAACGGCCCAACCCGAGATGGTTTGACGTTCATTCCAGCGCGGGATTACTTGCTTGCGGGCAACACACCTGACCACCATTACAGCACCTTGTGCGAAGATCCCGGAACGAGTTACAACTTTCGCGTTCAGGGGAACCGGCACATTCCCATCGGCCTCTCAGGCACAGGCGGATTAGGCCAAGTAGCAATCAGCGCATCAAACAACGTCACAATCAATTGTGTTGATACGTTGGGGTTCACGCTGACTGACGGACCTTGGAACGCCTCCTCCAGCTCGTTGATTGCCACCACGGAGGTGGGCACCAGTGAAGACGGGGCCCTGTTGGAATTTGAAATCGATTGGAACGTCGGGGGAACGACCGACCAACCGTATAACGACAGCACCGTCAACGTCTACCGGTTCCTCGGTGAAGACGCCAATTCATTGGCCCTCATCGCCGAAGGGTTGCCCAACAACGGGGGCGCCGTGCTCGAACTTCCTCCTTCACCGATCGGGGATGACGGAAGCATCGAAGAAATTCGCTTGATGTTGAAGTTTCCCAACGAGGTTTGGTTCGAGCTCTCGCCACCCTTCCAAATCCTATACCCAGGCTGTACCGATCCCAACTTCGATTCGTACGACCCTCAGGCGAACATGCATGATCCCTCCGCCTGCACCTTCAGCAACCCGGTCCCGGAGCTGTTCGGGGCAGCCGCTTGCCAAGATCTGTTCGCCTGCAATTACAATCCGATGGCCCAAATCCACGTGCCGTCAGCCTGCCAGTATGCCCAATGCGATGACCCCGACGCACTGAACATGAGCTATTCCACCATTCCTGGATTGAATGCGGCCACAACGTGCAGCAACGGCGATTGCGTGTACACCGAGCACGAATGCGTGGAGGGTGCGTGGATTGCACCGGGGACGTATTCGACGGGTTGGGGATTCCACGGACCGTTTGCCGCGACCGCTTGGAACCTCGACAACTGGGGAGAACCCTCCTATTCGCAATTCGATGCGAGCTACCCGAATCGACTTGTTTTCAAAAACTTCAACAGCCGTTTGCATCTCTTGGGGGGACGTCCGCAAGGAGCAACGCAAGCGCATGTGATGGAGGCCTCAATCGTCGCGAACCAGTCCGGAACAGTCAGTTTCGATTGGCAAGTCCTGGAATCGGGGGTGGCGAACACCTCGGATTTGGTCTTCCGGCACAATGGTGAAATCATCAACTTCGCGCACGGCAGCGATTGGACCAACAGTTGGCTCGTCGACGCCGTGCAGCCCAGCATCGGCGAACTGAGTGTCAACTTGACCACGGGCGATGTATTCGAAGTGCTCGTCACCACCACCGCACCGGCCACTGCTCCCGTCGGGGTGATCCTGTCGGAATTCCGGTACGAGATCCATTCAGTATCCGGATGCATGGACCCCGATGCACTCAATTTCAATCTCTTGGCGACGTGTTCCAACGATGAAGATTGCCATTACTTCGGCTCCTCCAACAACGGGACGTGTTACGATCCCGCAGCGTGCAACTTCACCTTCATGGTACCGGGAGAGCACCACGATCCTGATTTCTGCGAATACCCGGGGTGCCAAGATGAAGGCGCAGCGAACTACGACCCCACGGCAGACTGCGAGGGACCATGCTGCTACACCGGCGATTGCGATTTCGCGTCGGGGGGCATCCTTTGGAAGGACTACAACGAAACGTGGATTGAGTTCGATCCCCTTCCGGACTTTGACGAGGTTCTGTACTTGGATGGGGGAATGGTGTTGACCTCGCCCCAAACCACAACTCCCATGGCGCAATCCGTCTCCTACACGTTCAATGGCGCGGAAGCAGAGAAAGTCAGCTTCATGTTCGCTTGGGTTCCGGGCTTGATGCAGCTGCCCGCGGACATGCTGTCGCCGGCGCGGTTCCAGATTTGGGAAGGAGGTGCGCTCGTTCAGGAATTCATCCTCGACGAGAACGCGGGGGTGGCCTTGTCCGCAACGGCCATGGATTTCCCCATGCAGGGCTTCGGGCTTCCGTTGGCGGCTTGGCCAGGCGACCCGTTCAACATGAATCCATGGCTCGAGGGCGGTGGCCTGCTCCTGACCTACGAGGAACTGCCCGCGTTCGAGGCAACGTTCCGGGGCCTCGAGGTCGACGTGCTGCCGGGCCAAGAGCTGCGGTTCGTCATGTACGCCGACTCCCAGGACATGGTCTACGACGACACGCCCTGCCGGCTCTACATCACCGGCACGAAAATGCCGCAGCAATGCGGTGTCGCCAATGCCGACGAATTCCTCGGCTGCATGGACCCCACCGCCTGCAACTACGACCCCGCCGCGAACCTCGATGACGGTTCGTGCGAAGTGGCCGGCTGCATGGACTCGGCGGCGTTGAACTACAACGAAAACGCCACGTGCCAAACCGCCTGCTTCTACCCCTCCGACTGCGGCAACTGGCTGACGGCGGACACGGAGTACGCATACGGCTTCAACGGCGCCTTCGCTCCTGGCCTCGCTGCGGAGAACACCATCCCCACCGACCTGCTCATCACGGAAAACAACCTGATGACCATCGTGGGGCCGGACTTTGAATTTGGCGGAGCGAGCGGCTTTGCTGCCGTCCACGAAATCTCCTGGGTGGCCCAAGTCGACATGGAGGTGCAGTTCGCCTACGCGGCCGCTTCCTACGACAGCGGCTACGACTTCGACCGCGCGTTTTATCGCTGGAACGACACCGAAGTCGTGTTGGATGCCAACGCAGGCGAGTTGATGGAGGATGGCACGTGGCTCGTGACTTCCGAGGACTGGAATCCGGGGCCGGATTACGTGCTGCCGTCCTTGGCGGAGGTGCCTTACCCCGGCTTTGAAGACCAAATCCACATCGGCCTCCACCTCCTGAAAACCCCCATCCCGATGCTGGCCGGCGACACCCTAACGCTCGGCGTCAAGTCGGACGACAACGTGTTCGGCCCGGTGGTCCTCGCGGTCATGGGCATGGTCTGGACGGAACATTGTGTGTCCGGCCCGGAGGGCGTCGAAATCGTCGGGTGCATGGACCCAAGTGCCTGCACGTACAACGCGGAAGCGAACGAGCACGACGATGAACTGTGCCTCTACCCAGGCAGCCCCTGCAACGACGGCGACGCGTGCACCTTCGGCGACGCGTTTAGCGATGCGTGCATTTGCAAGGGGGACTTCCAGGACGCGGACGGGGATGACGTGTGCGACCTGGACGACGTTTGCCCGAACAACCCGGACTTCACCACGGAGGAAGGGCCGTGTGGATGCGAGTCCATCGTGGACGGGAATGGCAATGGCATGGCGGACTGCTTGGAGTTGTGCGACGTGGACATGGACGGGGACGGGGTGTGTGCCGAGAACGACTGCGACGACAACAACCCCTTGCTGCCGGACCCTGTGTTTGGCGATTGCGAAATCCTGTGCGGCTGCTTCGATCCCGCCGCTTCCAATTACAACCCCGTGGCCAACTGCTCGTCGGCGTGCGTTTACGAGGACGGATGCGGTGGGGTATCCTTTGGGACGAACGAGCCGGGATTGCCCATGGGATTTGGCTTCACCGGGCCCTTTGACGATGTGGAGCATTTCGCACGCCGTTCCGACCCCTACAACCTGTTCGATGGCGGCAACTACGAGGGGCCAGTAAACTGGGCGTACATCACGGGTGACGCGGATCAATTGCTCATCATGAACGGACCCTACGAACCCTTTTCCGAACACAGCTTCGGATTCACCATGCCGATCGACGGAACCATCTCCTTCTCATGGAATTTCTTGCACTATGACAACGAGGAGCGTCCGCTTGC
Organism: Bacteroidia bacterium; assembly: GCA_030427925.1. GTDB lineage: Bacteria > Bacteroidota > Bacteroidia > Flavobacteriales_D > Sanyastnellaceae > JALQTD01. The sequence continues at coordinate 5,067 of JAUICJ010000028.1, forward strand.
GTGGATTGAGACGTCCAGTGAGACGGTGGTTTTGGACCTGCGCAGCGACGGAATTTTCGCGGATGAAACCACGGTTCTGCCTGAAGATTGGTTTGGTCCCTTGACGTCCGCCAATCCCCGTGTGATCGGTCCCTATTTGGGCGGATTTTCAGAGACCTTCGATCCCGCGGATTGGTGCGGCTTGGATTTGGCCACGCCCATTGAGGACATCGAGTCCGAAATGGTGTACCCGGTTCCACCCTCAATGACCTTTTACATCGACCACTGGTATGCGGAATTGGAAAACGGCGAACCGCTCCCGTGGGTCAACGGCTCTCCGCTGGGCGAATACGCCGCACTGTTGTACCCTCCGCTAGAAGACATGGACTTGTACGACCCTGCAATCTTCACGCCAACCGGATGGCAAAAGCCCCTTGTCATCCGGGCGAATGCCGGGGAGTTCATCCGCTTCTCCATCGGTTACAACGCCGGTTACGACGCGGGGTCAACGGGACGCCTCATCCTCGGCGCTCCGATGTGGTCATCGAACTGCGGCGCGGAGCCTTGTGCGAGCGATGCGGAACCGGTTTGTCCTGGGGATTTGGACAACAGCGGCACCGTCAGCATCAGCGACTTGCTGCTCTTGCTGTCGGTCTACGGAGAGGAGTGCCCGTAACGGGTGCCACTTAAAACCAAAAATGCCCGGCTTCCACGATGGAAGCTGGGCATTTGCATTTCATGGATGCGGCGCATCGGCTTGATCGACGAAGGGCCTGGCGGAATCAGTCGGCCAGCACGCCGAACTTGCCGGCGTTGTAGTCCTGGATGGCCTGGTGGAGCTCTTCCGTCGTGTTCATCACGAAGGGCCCGTAGGGTGCGATGGGCTCCTTGAGGTCGACGCCGCCGAACACGAGGACAGTGGACTCGCCTTCGGCCGAGAGGGTGAATTCGTTGCCCGATTCGCTTAGGACGGCCAGGTGATCCTGCGGCAGCGGGGTGCCGTTGACCACCGCATCGCCGCGGACGGCGAGGACGCCGATGCGGAAGCCGTCGGGGAAGGCGTAGGCCACGGGGTCGCCGTTCAGGTAGGCGTTGCTCAAGTGCACGGGCGAGAACGTGCTGGCAGGTCCGTGTTGGTCGCCAAATTCGCCCGCGATGAGCTCGACTTCGGAGGAGCCGACCGGGATGTGCGCCATCTCGGCTCGCAGGATGCCCTGGTATTTGGGCGGGGACATTTTGAACTCGGCGGGGAGGTTCACCCAGAGCTGCACCATTTGGAAGTAGCCGCCCGTGCGGGTGAAGGCTTCGCTGTGGTATTCTTTGTGGAGGACGCCGCTGGCAGCCGTCATCCATTGGACGTCGCCTTGGCCGATGGTGCCGCCGCCGCCGCTGCTGTCGTGGTGCGAGATTTGGCCTTCGTAGGCGATGGTCACGGTTTCGAAGCCGCGGTGAGGGTGCACGCCCACGCCCCGCTTCACCTCTGATGGGCCGAAGTAGTGGCGGCTGTTGTAGTCGAACATGATGATGGGGTTCATGTCCTGGGACCGGATGGGGCTGCCCGACGGGGAAATGAACGAGTGGACCCGGAAGCCATCGCCGACGAAATGCACGGGTGGCGGGGCGACGACCTGGTGGACGATTTTTTCTGAATGCATGTGCTGAAATGCGTTTGAGGTGAGCAGCAAGCCCAAAAGGGTGAGTGCGCTATTCAAGGCGTGTTGCGCATATAACACCGAAAAGGCGGAATTGGTTACGTTGCCTTGAGTTGGGCTTGGCAGGACGCGGCCCCGTGGTGCAGGGTGGTGGATTTGTTTGATCGCAGTTCCTGCGCGATGTTTGGAGAATGAAGAACCCGATGGTTGATCGGTCCATGCGCCGCTTGAAAGCGTGCGCGGACGTGCAGTTTTTGGTCCTGATGGGCATGCTCTCGAGCGCGTTTGCCTTCGGGCAGGACGCGAAGCTCGTGGGGTATTGGCACAATTGGAACGATGCGAATGCGCCTTACGTGGCACTCGATGCGGTGGATGACCGGTACGATTGGATTGAAGTGGCGTTTGCGCTGCCGGCATCGCCTACGGACATGACGTTGGTTTTCAATCCGGAGGGCGTTTCTCAGTCGGTTTTCATGGACCAAATCCAAACGCTCCAAGCCAACGGCAAGAAGGTCCTGTTGAGCATCGGTGGGGCGACGGCGAACGTGGATTTGGCCACGGAAGAAGACCAACTCAACTTCATCAGCTCGGCGAATGACCTCATCGACTTGTACGGCTTCGACGGCATCGATGTGGACATCGAACACGGCAGCACCATCCTAGTGACCGGCGGAACGGTCGCGGCGCCCAGCAACGAATCGCAGGTGCGGTTGATCGAGGCGATTCAGCAGATCATGGCGAATCACCGGGCCACCCACGGCGAAAAGCTGCTGCTGACCTTCGCGCCGGAGACGGCCTATGTCCAGGGCGGCCAGTCCGCATTCGGCAGCATTTGGGGCGGCTACTTGCCCGTCATCGACGCCTTGCGCGATTCGCTGGACGCGGTTCAGGTGCAGCTGTACAACAGCGGGACGATGCTGGGGCTGGACGGGGTCGCTTACGCGCAGGGCACGGCCGACTTCATCGTTGCGATGTCGGAAGCGCTGATTCAGGGATTCAACACCGCCGGGGGGGGCTTCGCCGGCCTGCCTGCTCATCAGGTCCTCGTCGGCCTGCCAGCATGCCCCAGCGCTGCCGGGGGTGGGTACACGGATGCGGGCACGGTGGAAGCCGCCGTGAATTACCTGAAAGGTGCGGGGCCGCAGCCGGGAAGTTATGCGCTGGTGAATCCGTCGGGGTACCCGGATTTGGGCGGGATGATGACGTGGTCCATCAACTGGGACGCGACGGCGAATTGCGGGGACAGCTATGCCTTTGCGGAATTGCACGAAACGTTGTTCCCTGCGGCCAGCGGCACGTCCGTCGTTCGCGAGGAGCTTGCCGTGCGGGTTTACCCGAACCCTTCGTCGAGTGAGTTCGTCGTCGAGACGCCGGTGGAACGCGCCACCATCACGGTGTGGAACGGACTGGGCCAGGCCCTGCAGCAGCGGGAAGCGCTGAGTGGGCAGCGAGCGGAATTCCGCGTGGAAGGCTCGGGAACGTTTTGGGTCCAAATCCAAACCGAATCCGGCTCCACCACCCGCCCCATTTTCATCCAGCGGTAACCGGCTGAAAGCGGACGCTGCGGCCTCCCGCACCGGTGGGTGCAGGAGGCTGCAGCGCGTCAATCAAAGCGACAACGCCACCGTAAACGGCTCCCCGTAAACGATTCCGTGCGCATTCTCCGCGAACGCGCGAACGTACACCACCGGTGCGATGCCCAAATCCGGATCCTCGACCGTGAACAGGCCGTGCACCGGGGCGACGGTGAGCGTGTCATCCGCAACGGTCGGAAGGCCGCTGTCGTTGAAACAAAATCCGAGGGCGGTCAAACTCTGTCCACCGTGCGTTCCCAACACGCCGCGCAGCGTGACCGGCCCGGAAGCCACCTCCGGCTCGAGCGTGTGCACGATGGGCGCATGGGTGTTGCCCGCGGTGATGGCGACACCCGCCATGGTCAAGCCCGCACCGCTGCCGATGTTGCCGTAACGATCCACCGCCAGGGGCACATCGAGGGTCGATCCGCCTCCGGTGGAGATGGCGATTTGGTCCACCACCTCCTCCGAAACGCCCTGATCGGCCACCTGGTACAACTTGTCCACCACCGCACTCCGCGCCGCCACCACTTCGGGAATGTCCGAGTATTTCGACGACGACACGAGGCCAAAATTCGGCAACGAATCCTGGGCCAAACTCAGCAACAGCGCATCGTAATGGTAGGGCGACAAGACCGCATTTCCGAGGAAACTGCGCGAATACACCACCGGATTCCAGTCCCACCCGCTCAAATCCTGGTCGAAGTCCAACGCCCCGTAGAACATCTCCAACATGTTCGTGGCGCTCGACACGTCCCAATCGGATAAGGGCTGATTGAATGCTTTCGCACCGTAAAACGTTTGCCGCATGTCCGTGACGTTCGAAACGTCCCATGCGTTGAGCGGCTCGTTGAATGCGTCGGCCCGAGTGAAGGTTTGGTAGAGCGTCGTGACGTTGGAAACGTCCCACTCATCAAGCGGCTGATTGAATGCGTGCGCGTGCACAAAAGTGTACGAAAGATTCGTCACGCTGCTGACATCCCAGTGCCCGATGGGCTGGTTGAACGCGTAAGCGGAATTGAACATGTGCTGGAGGTTGTTCACGCCGCTGACGTCCAAATTCGTGAGCAGCCCATTGAATGAAACCGCCGCATAGAACATGTTCCGGCAATGCACCAGCGCCGGCGTGGTCCATGCATCCAAGTCCTGATTGAACGATGCGGCGGATTGGAACATGCTTCGGGTGTCTTGGACACTGGACAGGTCCCAATTGTTGAGCGGCTGATTGAATGCACTGGCCTCCAGGAACATTTGCTGCGTCGTGGTCACCGAAGACATGTCCCACCCCTCGATGGGCTGGTTGAAGAGGTAGGCCCGATAAAACATGTTGACCATGTTGGTGGCTGCGCCCGTTTTAGCCCCCCAGTTCAGTGGCGAATTGAACACCAGTGCCGATTGGAACATGCCTGAGAAATTCGTCACGTGGCTCACGTCCCAATCGCTCAAGTCCTGATCGAACACTTGCGCCCCCTGAAACATGTTGGTCATGTTCGTCGCCGAGCTCGTGTCCCACAGGTTCAAGGGCTGATTGAATCCTCGTGTGCCGAGGAACATGCCGTTGAAGTTGGTTCCATTGCCCACGTCCCAACCGTTCAAAGGCTGATCGAAGTCCCACGTGCCCGCAAACGTGTAGACGAAATTCGTGCCGCTGCTCACCACCCAATTGTTGATGTCTTGATTGAATGCGCGGGCACCTTCGAACGTGGATTGAAAATTCGTCACGTGGCTCACGTCCCAATTGTTCATCGGTTGATTGAATGCGTAGGCGTTGCGGAAGGCGTAGGAAACGTCGATCAAGGAAGGGGTGACCCAACTGTTCAAGGGTTGATTGAACACGGGGGCCTGGTCGAACATTTGGCGCATGGTCGTCACGTTCGAAACGTCCCATCCGGAAACATCGGAATTGAACTGATAGGCCCGATAGAACATGATGGACATGTTCAACCCGGACCCCGTATCCCAGCCGGTAAGGGGCTGATTGAACGCTTGAGCCGAGTTGAACATGTTCGTAAATTGGGTTACGCTGCTGACATCCCACCCCATGAGCGGCTGGTCGAAGACGTACGTATTGGAAAACATCGACGCCATGTTTACGGCACTGCCCACGTCCCAGCCTTCGAGGGGTTGGTTGAACGCCCTAGCGCTGGCGAACACCTCATTGAACTGCGTCACATGGCTGACGTCCCATGACTCGAGCGGCTGATTAAACGCTCGGGTGCCGCGGAACATGCCCGCGATGGTGGTGGTGCTCGAAAGGTCCCAGCCGGCCAACGGGCTGTTGAACGCCCAGGCTTCGTTGAACATGAAGGACGGGTTCGTCACATGACTCATGGTCCACCCCGAAATGTCTTGATTGAAGGCACGGGCATTCTCGAACGTCCGGTGCATGTTCGTCACGTTCGCAACGTCCCAATCCGCGAGGGGCTGGTCGAATTGGTAGGCCTGCCGAAACGCGTACGACATGTTCGTCACGTTGCTGACATCAAATCCCCCAATCGGTTGATTGAAGGTCGTGGCCTGATCGAACATTTGTTTCATGTTCGCGAGCGAAGTCGTTTCCCAACTGCTGAGGTCGCCGTTAAAGGCATAGGCGCGGTAGAACATGGCGTACATGCTTTCAACGCTGCTGACATCCCATGCGCTCAAATCCCCATTGAAGGCCGATGCAGAGTTGAACATTTCGGACATGTCGACCACTTGCGAAACGTCCCAGTTGCTGACGTCTCCTGTGAAGTTGGCGCTCGCAAACAGGGCGGGCATGTGGGTGATGGTGCTGACATCCCAGCCCGTGAAATCGTAGTCCAGGAGGCCATCGCAATCTTCAAACGCCCGCTCCATGTTCGTGCAAGTCGGCCCAAAAACCGGTGCATCCGTGGCCGAGAACGCACAATTTCGCGCCCCGCGGAACGCTCTGTAAAACGTCGACCATTCCCCGGTCCCGAAGCTCAGCACGTCCACGAGGTACCCCCTGTAATTCCACTCCACCTGGAAGCCTCCGAAGTCTTCCGGGGTGTCCGCGGAACAGAACACCGCCATCTGATACGTCCCAGCGGGGTAACTGTGGCTGAGCGTGTTGCCGGTGAACGTCTGAAGTGGCGATCCATCGCCCCAGTCGATGGTCACGTTGTTCGCTCCAGAGAACCTCACCGGCAGCGTTGTCGGGTTGTTGAAGGTCCATTCGGTGACGAAAGGAAGGGTGTTTTGGCCCCAAACCACGCCCTGAAGGCAAAGCAGGGCCACGAGCAGTCCCCACCGGCTGGCGCGCCGCTCAGTACGCATAGTAGAATTGGATGCGGTCGCCGGTTTTCATCTCGGCATTCCCATTGAACGTTTCATCGTACACAACGTCAGTGGAAGTCACCGCATAGCAGGTGGCACTGAGGAGGATGCCGTTCCGGTACATGCGCACGACGGTGGTGCTGGCGGGCAGCTGGGACAATTGGAACGTCGTTTCGCCATCGGCGGCGACGGTGAACTCTTGCAAGATGTCCTGCGTGGCCGATCCGGCGCCCGCGATGGCCGCGTCGACGTATTCGGTGGTGGCGAGCTTCGTCGAGTTGTCCGAAGCGGATTGCGTGACCGCCGTGGTGCCGGTGGGAAGGCTGGGGGTTCCCGTGAAGGTCGGGCTGGCGAGCGGTGCTTTCAAATCCAAGGCGGTTTGGGTGGCGGTGGAAACGGGTTTGTCCGCATCCGACGTGTTGTCCGCGTTGCCCAAACCCACCATAGCAGCGGAGATGCCAGAAACCGTGCCTGTGAAGACTGGGCTGGACAGGGGGGCTTTCAAATCCAAGGCGTTCTGTACCGCGGTCGAAGCGGGTTTGTCCGCATCCGACGTGTTGTCCGCATTGCCCAATCCGACCATCGATGCAGTAATGCCCGTAACGGTGCCCGTGAATGCTGGGCTCGCCAGTGGCGCCTTCAAATCCAGCGCAGTTTGGGTTGCCGTCGAAACCGGCTTGTTCGCATCCGACGTATTCTCCGCATTGCCCAAACCGACCATCGCGGCGGTGATGCCGGTGACGGTGCCCGTGAACGCCGGGCTCGCCAGCGGCGCCTTCAAATTCAGCGCAGTCTGCGCGGCCGTCGAAATCGGCTTGTCCGCATCCGATGTGTTGTCGGCATCCCCCAAACCGACCATCGCGGCCGTGATGCCGGTGACGGTGCCCGTGAACGCCGGGCTCGCAAGCGGTGCCTTCAAGTCCAACGCGGTCTGCGCGGCCGTCGAAATCGGCTTGTCCGCATCCGACGTGTTGTCGGCATCGCCCAAGCCCACCATCGCCGACGTTATGCCCGATGCTGAGCCCGTTACTTCGAGGTCGCCACTGACCGTCAGGTCGCCTCCAATGGACGCCGCGTCCATGATGGTCAGGCTCTCCATGAGGGACTCCCCGGTGATTTGGAGCGATCCTGTGGAAATCGAAATGGCTTGGTAGGCCTGTACTTGGAGCAAATGATCGATGCTGTCTTGCATCTGAACAACTTGGGCAATGAGGGTGTCCAAACCGTCCGAAACGGCTTGTGGCGCGAGGGTTTGGTACTGCCGATTCCCCGATTGCGAATGCCGAATGACATCCTGCGCGGTTCCGGTGCTGGCCACCAGAGCGCCTGCAAGGAGCAAGGCTCCCGTAATGATTTGCTTCATTTTCGCTGATTTCTTCGTTTCGAATCTCCATCCAAATTACCTGTCGACGCTTATATATGTTTCATCGAAAAATGGGCGGGAGGTCGTTTCCTGAACACCTGACCGACAAAACCCGATATATCTATTTCATATTCAGCTACTTGACAAAACGTGACATCGAAAGCAATAGGCGATTTCATGACTCCTTTTTTCAATCCGACTCTCCCCGAGTCCTCGCGCACGGTTTCACCAAGACCTCCCGCCCTCACGAAATCAAATTACACCTGACAATCAGCTTGTTAGAAATCCATGACTCGAAAGCGATAGGCATAACATGATACCAAGTCATGTTCATAATAGGTGAACGGATGCCGATATATTGACTCCATCGGTGAACTTCGCGTCATGCTGTTCATTCTACTCGGGTTACTCCTACTCACCGAACTGCAATCGGGCGAAGAACAAGCTCGCTGGTCCGCCATGGACGAAGCCTTTACCGAGCACTTTGTTCCCTTCCAGAGCAATGCCATCGGGCTGAAGGACCACGCCATCTCGTTGCGCCGACAAGCCGTTGAAGCGGGTGACTGCGATTTGGCCTTGGTCGCCCAAAGCCTCCAACTCCGCGCATTGATGATGCTTCGCGAGGCCCCCTCCTTGGAATTGCTTTCCGCACAGCGCCTCGCTGACTGCGACCCCGACTATCCGCGGTTGGCGTACGACATCGGTTGTTTCCTCATCGCGCGGGATTCACTCGAAGCCGCTGAAGAACGCCTGCTTTTGGCTACCCGGATGCCCACATGGGCGAGCCATGCCTGGAACATGATCGGTTCTGCACGCATGCAAAAGGGCGACCTGACTGGGGCTGCAACCGCTTGGGAACAAGCACACAAGACCACCTTGAAGCACCCCAACCCCAGCGTTTTGGTCAATTTGGGATTGGTGGCATGCCGGCAAAATGATTGGGCGAAGGGGCAGTATTGGTTCAATTTGGCCTGGGAAGCTCACCTCTGGAATCAAGAAACTCAAGACTACGTCTTCATCGAGGACATCGGTGGCGTGATCCAGTTGAACCTGCTTCGAACGGCGGTCAACTTGCGGGACCCCCGAGCCGCGGACGCCGCTTGGGCGCAAGTGGCGCCGACCGCCAGCACGACTTATCCCCTTCAACAGTTGCGGCCCATGCTGGATTATGCGCTGTGGCGAGGCGGCTTCGAAGGGGTCGAGTCCTTGGTCCGAATTTATGGCAACCAACTGCCGGAAGATTCAGCCGAAGTGGTGAACGTCCTGAATGACAGGGCCCTGTTGTTTTCGCCGTGGCTGGATTCCAGCGGATGGTCCCTCGAACGCGCGGTGGAGGTGCTGTCGACTGCAGAGCGCACCCCAGGCGCTTCCTTCGCTGTGATGAACCAAAGCAACTTGCCTCCCGAGCTCACGGTGAGCAAGGATGCCGTCAACCGCTGGAATCGGTGGATGCGCGGTGCGGTTGCCTTCTTGGCCTTGATGTGCTTGACTTCGATTGCCTTTTGGTGGCGCTTGGAACGCAAAAGCAAGGCCATCGAGCGCGCTTCCAATGCGGGGTTGGTGGAGCTGTTGCGCAGCATTTCCCTTGACCGTACGGCGACGTGGAGGGCGCCGCTGATCATCAACACCATGAGCGCGCGGCTTCAGCGTACGGTTTTGGACGGTCGGGTGGCCTCGCGCAAATTGGCCGGACTTTCCGAGCGCGATGTGCAAGTCCTGGAGTGGGTCATGAACGGGCAATCCTCTCAGCAAATCGCCGAGCAATTGGGCATCAGTGTCCAACGGGTTTACAACATCCGTTCCGACTTGCGGACGAAACTTGGCCTGCATGCCGGGCAGGATTGGTCCGATTTGGAACTCAACGCCAGCGAATCACCATGAGCAATCCGTCCGACGTCACGCAAGCGCCTTGGGCCCTGCGCCCGTTTGAGGCCGATATGGCAAGCGCCTTCCATTGGACGGAGGCCGATTCGGCGGGCATGAAGCAGTGGCGTGCGTTGCGAGAAGGTTGGCCCAACACCGCCCAACCGTTCGCCGAGTCCTTCGATACGCCCCTGGTGAACGCGACGTCCTGGTCCTGGTGGTGGCAAGGGGATGAAGCGTTGGTGACCGTTTGTTTGGCTCTTGGATTCCTGGCGCTCGGGGCCATTGCTTGGTTTCGAAGCCGGCAACTCCGGCGACTCCACATCCCGTCAACCAACCTCAGCATTTGGCGAGCCCTCCGAGCGTTGAACGATTCCGCGGCGGGAATTCCAGCGAATGAGGCGATCGTCCAAGCAGCCTACCTCGAAGTCCGGAATCGGTTGCTGCCCGAATCGGCCGCGGCCGCAGAATGGGAAGGCCTGGACTTGTCGTCCCGAGAAATCGAGTGCGCCGATTTCATCCTGCAGGGATTGGGCCCGCAAGAAATTGCAGAGATGATGCACTGCACTCCACGGCACGTCTACAACATCCGCTCGAGCATTCGGAAGAAATTGGACCTGCCGTCGGAGGAAAACCTGATGAAAATCTTGCTGCTGCGCAAGCAGGGACATCGGCGCCACTGAATGGGAAGAAGCGGTCGGAACAGGGCGCCATGCACCGCGCTCCGACCGCGCAAGGATCATTCCACCTCCACGTGGAAGGAGGTTACGCAGGCATTGCCCGCTGCGTCCGTGGCTTCCAATTCCACTTCGAGCTCGCTTCCCGCTGCGTCACTCGGTACGGAGAAGGTGACCGAGGACAGGTCCGCGCTGACGTCCCCTTCGGTGAGGCCGATTTCCACTTCGGTCAGGAGGAGTTCGTCCTCGGTCAAGAGCCGTGCGAAGGCCGAAATCAACCCCTCCGGGTCGGAGACGGTTCCCTCCAACGCCTGTTCCGTTCCCGCCGCCCAGACGGGTTCCGCAGTGTACGGAACTTCGAACAAGGGGATGATGTCATTCTCGACATGAACCTCCATGTACGCGGTGGTGGCTTCGTTTCCCGTCGCATCCGTCGCGTCGAGCAGGAGGTGCCAGTGGCCGCGGATGTGATCGGGGATGGCATAACTGTGGGTGATTTGGGCTTCAACGCCCGCGGCATCCGCCACTTCCAGGGCGGCCCAGTCGTCGCCCCCTGAGGTGAGGACGAACTCGGCGTCCGCGCCTTCATGGCTGTGACCACCTGCGCCGTGCAGGTCGAGCCGGTAGGCTCCCAAGGCTTCGTCGTCGGTTAACTGGAGGACCACTTCGAGCGTGCCGCCGGCTTGGGCTTCCGCTTCAGCGGGGGCGGGGACGCCGTTGGCGGTGAGCACCGCAGTCGGTGCCGTTTCGTCGGATTTGCCGCAGGCGGCGAGGGCTACGAGGGCCGAGAGGTAAAGGATGTTCTTCATTGGAATTGTAGGGAGATTTCGATGGTTCGGCCTTGTTCCGCGAGGCCGAGGGCGCGGTAGGGGTTGATGTGTTGGAGGTAACTGGTGTTGAGGAGGTTGCGCGCGGTGAGCCGGAGGTGGCCGCGGGAGAAGGGGGCGCTGAAGCCCGCGTCGAGGAGGGCGAAGCCGGGGGTGTGGGATTCGTTGCGGGCGAGGATGAGGGAGGGGGATTGGGTTTGGACTGCAGACCAAATCCGCATTCCACGCACCGCGCGCCCCACCTCCACCCGCGCATCCGCAGGCGGCGTGAACGGCAGCCCCATCCCATCGTCGAGCCGCCAAGCGCCGAGCACAGAAGCGCGCACATCCGCGTACCACGCCTCACCCCACGTCCAGGCGAACTCCGCGCCCGTCCGGAAAACCGGCGCCTGCTCGAACGCCATCACCTGCCCCGCATGCGCAATCGGCGCAAACGACGCCGTCGGCCCCAAGTAAATGAAATCCGGCGCCGCAGCCGCCCAAACCCGCCAAGCCCCCCGCCCCCACTCGACCAGCACCTCATGCTCGGCGTGGAGTTCCGGCGCCCCCCGCTCAAACCGCGCCGTCCCATGGTGAATCCCATTCGCTGCGAGTTCATACGGATCCGGAGCCCGGGTCGTCAACGCAACCCGCCACCCCGGCCGCGTCGCTTCCCCCGTCACGCCCACGAAGCCCCGCGTCAACTCCACCGCCCGCTCATCCACGCCCACGGCCTCCCCCGAAATCGCGTACAGCGGCTCCACAAAGCCCTCCGAAACGTGCCCCCACAGGTCGATGCGTCCCGCCACCTCCCAAACCGGCAAGTCCCACCCCACCAACGCCGCCACCCGCCCCCGCCGATGGCTCGGGAGCAGGAACTCCCACCCCGCGGTCGCGCCCACCAGCCCCTCGGCCTGCAGCCCCCACGTCACCCCGTCCCGCACCGGGCGTTCAACGGCCGCGAACGCCCCGACCTCCCGCAGCCGGAAACTCAGGTCGTCGCTCGGGAGCGGCCCCCAACCGTGCGCGTGTGGCGGAGCCAGTTCGGATCGCTCGTTCCATTGCAGCCCGACGTAAAGGTGCGTTCCGTCGGCGCGCCAGGTCTGGGCGGTCAGGGCGAGGCGGTCCGCGATTTGGCGCGGCAATTCCATGGCGCGGGGTGCGGCGTCCCCGACGAGATCAGCTTCCAAGGGAAAGCCGATGAAGCCCGGGAACAGGCCCTGTTCAAAGCGCCCGCCTGAAGCACCGAGCTCCCACTGGTGCCCCGTGGCGTGGCGCCAACTGGCCGCGAAATTCAACGAGCGGCCAGAGGTGTTCACGAGGCGGCCGCCGACGATGGGCAGTGTGCGGTCGAGGTAGGTGAACCCGGAGTCAGGGACGTTGCGGTCGGCGAAGGTGCGGAGGCCGAGCTCGAGGGCGGTTTGGGAGGGGCCACGGCGGTGGGTCCAGCGGGCCTCGATCGCGCCCAAACCGTCGCCGTGGCGCATGCGCGTGGCGGCTTCGACGGCGGTGGAGTCGGTGGCGGGGAGCCACGGAACGCCTTCAACTGCGAGCGCGCCACCGGCCATGAGGCGGTTGAGGCCGGTCGCGGGTTGGATGGTTTGGGACAACAGCGAATGCCACGGGAGCACGAGGCCATGGTCGCTGCCCCATCGCCCGCCTTGCATCGGCATCCCACGCTCGAGCACGGCGACGCGGGAGCCTTGGAGGCCCCGGAGCACGGGCTGAACGAGCCCTTCCCCGAGCGCAGCAAGGCGCACCGCGGGCAAGGCGACGAGTTGGTCGGACGCGGAGAGCGACGAGGCAAGCTGCCGCGAGGCGCCCCAAGGGCCGGCAACGGTGATGGCTGCGGACGGCAGTTCGATGGACCAGGCTGGGGACGTGAGGCTATCGCCGTCCGGGGTTTGGCCTGACACCCAAAGCGTCGAGCAGGCAGCACCCGCCAGCAAGAGCAGGTGTTTCATGGAATGGATTCTGGGATGAAGTCAACGGAGGACTCATCCCACCGGCGGAGCGCGGCCATGCGCGCGACCGGCTAAACATTGCGCCGCGATCTGGTCGTTGCACGGAGCGGGGCGCCATGCCTTCGTCCAAGCGACCACCCAGAATGGCACTTCCGTCGCCGGCTCCCATTCGGAAACCACCGCCCAATCCCATGCACACACATCACAGGCTTCCTCCTCGGAATGGGCGTGGTGGTCGGACAGGGCATGCCCCAACTCGTGAGCGGCGTCCAAGGTGAACACCCCCACGAACAGCATCCACAGCCCCCATGCCAGTGCGCGTACCATGGGTGCAAAAGTAGGCGCGACGCGATTTCTTAACATTGCAATATTGCGATGCTTAACGAACTTTGGCCGCATGAAAACGCTTTTACTTCTGTTGATGAGCATGAACGCCCCGATGACCTTGAATGAAACCCTGACCGCGCTGAGCGAGCGCGCGGAATCGTTGCCGAGGGAGGTGACGGCGGAGCGCCTCGCGGAGTTGGACGCAATGGCGGCTTGGGTGGCGGAACAACCGGCGGAGGGGACCACGGATTTGGTCTTCATTTGCACGCACAACAGCCGGCGGAGTCACATGGGCCAAATCCTGGCGCAAGCCGCCGCCCACCACCACGGACTGCGCGACGTGCGCACCCACAGCGGCGGGACGGAGGCGACGGCGTTCAATCCGCGGGCGGTCCGTGCGTTGCGGGAGCTGGGCGTGGGGCTTTCGTGCGCCGATCCCTCCGCAGCGAATCCGGTTTACGAGGTGGCGCTGCAAGCCGGTGCCCCGGCGACGGCGGCGTTCAGCAAAGTGTATTCGGACGCGGCGAATCCGCAGGACGGGTTTGCGGCGGTGATGACGTGCAGCGATGCGGACGAGGCGTGTCCGCTCGTGTTCGGGGCGGCGGCGCGGTTTGCCACGCCGTACGTGGACCCGAAGGTGAGCGATGGGACGGATGCTGAGGCGGAAACGTACCGGGAACGCGCCCTGCAAATCGGGACCGAAATGATGTACGTGATGGCCCGGGCGGCCGCGCTGCGAAAGGGATGAAGCTGCTCGACCGGTTCTTGACGGTTTGGATCTTCCTGGCCATGGCGGTGGGGGTGGCCATCGGGGCCGCCGCACCGGAACGAGCAGCTGAACAAACCGACCTCCCCATCGCCATCGGGCTCATCGTGATGATGTTTCCGCCGCTCGTCAAGATCGACTACCAGAAGCTGCCGGCCGTCTTCAAGAACACGCGGCTGCTCTTGCTTTCGCTGGGGCTGAACTGGATCGTGGGCCCCGTGCTCATGTTCGCCCTTGCGGTGCTGTTCCTGCGGGATGCGCCGGATTACATGGCGGGGGTCATCTTGATCGGGCTGGCGCGGTGCATTGCCATGGTGTTGGTTTGGAATGACTTGGCGGATGGGAGCCGCGAAGTGGCCGCGGGGTTGGTGGCGCTGAACAGCGTGTTCCAGGTGGTCGCGTATCCGTTCTATGCGTGGCTGTTCATGGCGCAGTTCCCGGCTTGGTTGGGGCTGGAGGGCGCGGCGGTGTCCGTGTCGGTGGAGCTCGTGGCAGAGAGCGTGTTGCTGTACCTCGGGGTGCCGTTCGCGCTGGCGGTGGGGGTCCGGCAGGCGGCGTTGCGTTGGAAGGGGCGCGATTGGTTGGACCAAACCCTGATCCCCCGCCTCTCCCCGCTCACGCTCGTCGCCCTCCTGTTCACCATCGTCGCGATGTTCTCGCTCAAGGGAGAGGCCATCCTCGACCTCCCGCTCGACGTGGTGCGCATCGCGGTGCCGTTGCTCGTTTACTTCGCGGCGATGTTTGGCATCAGCTTGCTGATTTCATGGCGGATGGGCCTGACGTATGAGCGCAGCGCATCGGTGGCGTTCACGGCCTCGGGGAACAACTTCGAACTGGCCATCGCGGTGGCGATCGGGGTCTTCGGGCTGGACTCGGGCCAAGCCTTTGCGGGCGTCATCGGGCCCTTGGTGGAAGTGCCGGCGCTGATCCTGTTGGTGCATTTGGCCCGAAGCCTGCGCGGCAAATTTCGCCAAACCGCCTAACTTCGAAACCCCATGGGCCTGACGAAAACCGACCTCTACACCGCCCGGCAAAACCGGCTCGCCGCCCTGGCCAAATCCCTGGCCCACCCCGCCCGCATCGCCATCCTCGACGAGCTGATGCGGCGCAACGCGTGCGTGAACACGGACCTCGTGGCGGAAATCGGGCTGGCGCAGGCGACCATCAGCCAGCACCTCAGCGAACTCAAGGCGGCGGGGCTCATCCGCGGCACCATCAACGGGACGCGCATGAACTACTGCATCGACCCGGACGCTTGGGCCGATCTCGAGGCCACGCTCGGGACGTGGCTGGCTTCAGGCCGCCCCACGGAGAACAACCGTTGCTGCTAACGGAGTCGCAGAAATCGGTTCAACTGGCTCACAGCGAAATCCGCGCAGCACAAGACGCTTTGCTGAAAAAAAAGCGACCCTTTCAGGTCGCTCTTTTTCAACTTGATGTCATCAAAGGTTCGGAACCAACTGCAACGTATCGCCGAACATGTAACGATCGCCGAATTGGTCTGTGCCGCTTTTGGCATAAGCCCAGGAACAAAGCAACTGGGTGGGCAACGGATCGAGTAAGAATTTTCTAGAACGTGTTGCGAAGGTCATCGAAGTCCAGTGAGTCTGCCACCGCAGCGACCAAGGAGTCCGAAACGCTCAAATCAGGCAATGTTCCGATGACAATTGACCGTGCGTTCAATCCTCAAGACAACGAACGGAAAGCCCGAAGCGAGAGTTGGCTAAGCCCCTAAAAACACTGGCACTGTTGTTAGAAAGCTGGCGATACACAGCGTTGCTACCGTCGAGTGACGAACTCCAATAGTAGCCGATGACGTCAACATTGCCGAACTCCCCAACGTGGTTGCGTCTGCCGTTCGGCAAACCTGAAAAACCACTGCTATTGTCGCCATCCCACAAATTTGACTTCATCTTCGTGGCAGCGACAGATTCTCCTCCCAAGGCAGTCGTTAGCGTCGTCCAGTCGTCATCTGTTGGCACATGCCACCCCGATGGGCACAACTTCCCCGTGTTGACCGCGTACCAATTGTACAAGCGGCCGTAAGCCGCCAAGTTTGTAGCTTCATTCGCACTTCCCTCATCGTAAATCGTCGTCGCACCTGTGGTATTCGACGACCAAGCAGTAGCGTTCAGTCCGCTAGAGATTGCAGTTTCATCGTTGTAATTGTCGCTGCGCAAATTCTCTGCAAACCAGCACTGGTCTTCGATTTGGACAGTCGAGTATTCATGACCATCGAACGTCACGGTCTCAACACCGCAGTTGAAGGCATTCGGGTCAGAAAATTCCAAGGTATCGCCGAACATGTACCGATCCCCAAATTGGTCAGTTCCGCTTTTGGCATAGGCCGAGTAATACAGTGTCTGGGTGGGCAACGTGTCCAGCAGGAATTTTCCAGAACACGTTCGAAGATCATTGAAGTCCAAGGAATCTGCCACTGCTGCGACCAACGTGTCTGAAACGCTCAAATCAGGCGATGTTCCGATGACAAACCCCACTTCGGTCACCATCTCGCCACAGTAATACATGTCGCCATGAAGGACCATGGTGCCCGGAACCGCCTCTGCAGCCTCGGTTCGCACATGCGGGAAATCGTGAAAGTCGCTCCAATTCGCCGCCAAATCTCCCGAAAGCAAGATGTTGTTCGCGATGTACTGATCGGCGGCCGTCGCGCGTGCAGGGTACCGCGACCGGAAATCAGCGGCCCATTCCACGTAGTATGGGTCGTCGAACATTTCTGCAGCCCCCTTCAGGTAACAGGACACCGTGACTCCGTGGTTGTCGTTGACGTCCAAGTAGCCGGTGTTTGGATCCGGCAGGCCAAAGACCGAATACGTATCCCGATGGTTCTTCGCATAAAACGCAACGGAACCCGGAACCTCCTCTCCCGCAAAACTCAGCGCATTCATGCTCACTGTTGTCTCGTGATCGGTAAAGTTCCCATACTGCGACGTCACCAACCACGATTCCTTCTCAATCCAGCCCCCCTCTGGAAGGCGGCGCATCACAGTAGGAACCTCAGGCTCCGCCAAGGCAAGCGCAAAAATGGCGCTGTCCGGGATGGCCCAACCGGGAGGGCAAAGTTTGCGCTCATCCACAACCGCATGCAGGTTGTAATGGTATCCGTAATAGCTCTCAGGTTGGAGTCCTACCCCTTCAACCGATGTGCCGACATAGGGGTGCTGGCTTCTTGCCGGCTCCGATGTCACAGCCCAGCTCTCGTCATCGTCTGAATTGATGAACACAATGGAGTCGCCATTGAGGAAGGCACCCGTGTGAAGGGTTGTGATGTAACAGTACGATGCGCTGCTCCCACAAAGCTCCCGGTCAGAATAGTCGTAATGGTTGTAAA
Source organism: Bacteroidia bacterium (assembly GCA_030427925.1). Taxonomy (GTDB): domain Bacteria; phylum Bacteroidota; class Bacteroidia; order Flavobacteriales_D; family Sanyastnellaceae; genus JALQTD01. The sequence goes on from JAUICJ010000028.1 coordinate 22,669, forward strand.
ACACGCCTGATCCAGTGCCTTGGAACTTGGAACATGGCGCGCACACGCCGCTGTTTGCACTTGCACGGGCTTGAGCAAGGAGTACACGCAGGTTGTAGATGGACGATTCCAGTTCGAACCCATCGTACTGCTGGTACAACCGATTCGGCGTGGATTCCAATTGGCGGTAGTCAACGATGATCGGTGTGCCGGTAATGGCTTCGATGGTGTCCTCGTACGCTTCGATTTGTCTGAGCATGTCGAGGTAGTCGAATTCCAAACGAACCTGTCCGTTGCCCGCACAACACGTGTCCACTTGAGCAGCCACTTGCCCCGCCGCGACGAAGAGCAAAGAAAAATAGACAAATAGGTGTTTCATGGGGATAAAACTAGTATCACTTCCTTTGTAGTCATGTGAATTCACATAATCCCACGCATCATAAAATTTATCCAAAACCCAATCACTCATTATAAACCATTGATTAACAGCACCATGGAATGCACACTCTACTACGCTCAAACGACATTGAAAATGACCCTTGCAGCGAACTCGGCACATGCTAACCTTATCCAACCAGCGCTATCCAATCAGTGACTGGCGAAAAAACCGATGTAGCCCCGAGTCCCCAACACCGAATCCACCCTGCAACAGCCTTGCTGTGAACCCGATCATCGTCCAGGATGATCCACGACCACGACATGGCAACTTCCAGAAACGGCAACAATTGAAGAACCTGCGCAAGGGACAGACTGCCAACCCAAGTCGTCCGACCGACCAACGTCCTTTAAGTCGGAGGTTTCACAGGGCACACCCCAACGCCTTCCGCGCCCGTGCGCTCAGCATTCCACCCAGTCCGTGAACCTTCCGTGAGAAAGACCTCCTGTTTTGGCAAATTTCTCAGATTCAACTTATAGGAAGCTGAAGTCCTCTCAGGGTTTGGAAGTCCGCCACCATCTTTGTGCGCATGTACACTGCGTCACCCCACGTTTCAAGAACGCTCATGCAACATCAGGTTTTACACAAGGTGGTGCGCACGGTGATGGTCGCATGCGCCCTCTCGATGGGACTTGCCCCCCGTTATGCTTGGGGCACTCCCATTTCGGAGGAGGCCTTCACGGACAGCCTGTTGCTCGGCGAGTGGAAGCACCACCCCGAGCGGCTCGATTCGCTCGCCTCCCTGCTCGGTGACGACGGCATCACGCTGACGTGTGAACGCATCCAGCGCATTCGTTCGGAAATCGCATTTGAATGCATGGTCGGCGGGAATTCGGACTACCTGACGGAATTGGTTGCAACGGAAGACCCGTGCATGCCGCGATCCGGCGGTTTTGCCTATTGCATGGCTTCCATCCATTTCAACCGGAACAACTATCCCGAGGCCGCATTGCAATATCAGCGGACGCTGAGCCTTCTTGAGGCCGGACATTATTTGGCGGTCAATGCGCAGTTCAACTTGGCTGCGAGCTTGCATCATATGGGGAAAAACGACGCAGCGATTGAGCTGCTCAAGGAACTGGTGTTGCCCGATTCGAAGTGGAGCGACCACGTTTCCCTCCAATCGGTGACGTTTCGCAACGTCATCAAAATCAACGCCGCAGGGATGATGGTATCGAACCTTCAACACCACGACGCGCTCGACATCTTGAGCGAAGTGGACCGGGAGTCCCTGAATCCGTATTGGCGAACACTCGGCGACTGCAATCGCTACATGGCCTTCAAGGGGGCTGGGCAATTTGAACAGGCGGATTCACTTTGGCTGGCGAACATTCAATTCATTCCGTTCAACGACTTGCCTGAAGGGGTGCTGCGCAAAACCATGGATTCCGTGTTGGCTACGAACCAAAAAGACTACCTCGACGGCATGCGTTCCGCCATGGCTTCCGGTCGCCTTTCCGTGGAAAACTTGCCCCCCCATTGGTACGCCGCCCTTTTGGCCTCCAACCTGACGGAAGAACAATTCGAGCAGAACTGGGAATTGCTGCGGACAAATACCGAAGAGAAGCGACAGGAACTGCAAGCGAGCCTGGCATATTCAGTCAACCCGATGAACGGCGATTCGCTCAATGACATCCAAATGCACCTCGACCGGGCCAGTGAGCGCATCGCCAATTGGCAATGGATTGCCTTGATGATGCTGATCATCAGCGCGGGGATTGCCCTGATTTGGTGGAGCAAGGTGCGGCTTAAGCAGCGCACCATCAATGCCGCCATGGCGCAGGTGGAGAGCGAATCGAACCCGTTCAAAACCGAGCGCCTTGCGGAACAGCCGATGCACGTCTCCTTGAATGACATTCGATCGCTGCACGAAGCCATCATCAAAGGAAGCCGCATCGGCGAGGCGTTGAGGGTGGTGCGCAAATTGGAAATCCTCCAAGATGAACACGAAAAAGAGCAGCAGGACATGGCCTTCGATGCCATTCCCGGCATTGACAGCCTGACGCCCTTGGAATTGACGGTGTTGAGGCTGGCCGCGCGCAGCATTCCGACGAAAGAAATGGCGATTCAACTGGCGTTGAGCGTCGGGCACATCAACAACGCGCGGAGTTCGATCCGGAGCAAGTTGGAAATCCCTTCCACCGAGCGGTTGAGCACCTGGCTGCACATGGCCATGCTTCAATGAAGCGCTTCACCGCGATGCCACTCATTCCCTTTGTTTCACTGACTTCGAGCAGAAATCGGTACAGTACAGGAGCCCACGCTCTTTAAAAACGCGCCCCTTCTGCGTGTAGCGCCCGTTTGATGCGCCTTGAACCCGCGTGACCTCACCGTCCCTGAATCCTTTCTAAGAAACCACACGAAAAAAGGGGAGGCGCTTGGCCTCCCCCATTTCGACGCATCCTGTTGTGGGACCTGCCCAATGCAAGCTCCCACCCTAAAGGCCATCAGTTGATCCGAATTCCTGGCCGGGTCATTCAAGTTCATCCATCATGCAACGAACAGAAAAACCGTGGCCTATGAGGTTGCTTCCCCTGTAAACGTCGTCGACACCCATAGTGAGCAGACGGGTCCAAGAGCCAGAACCAGAAGACGTGGAACTCCACAACGCGCCATAGACGTTCACCTGTGTGTAGGCTCCAGTGGGAGAGCGGTAGCCGCCTGGCACAACCGATAACCCACTGCTGTTCGTACCATTCCAATTGGGCCCCCACGTATCCGAGGACTTCATCTGTGCCCCTTGGTCCGTCCCGCGAGAATTCGAGAGGTCTGCATCCGAAGGCGACATCCCCAGCCCAATTTCAAGGACCTTCCAATCTTCATCGGATGCAACGTGCCAACCCGCAGGACACAACTTGCCCGTTTCGACCGCGTACCAATTGTACAGCCGCCCGTACAACGCTGCGTTGTTTTCATCTCCGTCGTAAACAGCGACCGCTCCCAGAACATCCCCACTCCAAGCCGTTGCGTCCAAATCACTCGGAATCGCCTCATCATCGTTGTACAACAAGGACTGTAAATTCTCTGCGAACCAGCACTGGCTGCCGATTTCCACCGACGCGTAATCGTATCCTTGGTAATTCAAGGGATCGCCGCAGCTGAATGCAGCAGCCGTCGTGGTGAAACTCAACGTATCGCCAAATGCCGTCCCCGCACCATTCTGAGCAAACGCAGAAAAGTAGTACGTGGTGCCAGCTGTCAGCCCCGCCAGCGCTGCTGAGAACGAACCGCTGGTCGCGCTCCCCACCAAATTCGAGGCATCGTTCAAGTCCGAAGCTTGTCCCCAACGGAACCCCGTAGCCGTTACGGCGTCACCTCCATCACCGTCTACGGTTCCGTTGAACGTGACGCCGGACTCCGTCACATTGGTTTCAGCCGTGGTGGTCACCGACGGAACGGACGCATTGGTCCCATCGTCCATCAGGCATCGCACGGAAAGGCCGAACGACAAAGGCAAAATATTCCCCGCCAATAGGCCCGCATCCGTGTAAGCATACCTACAATTTAAATCCGAACTGCTCAAGGAAGTAGCGGGCGAACTCCACCAATAGGCATGGCTTGTCGATAAAATGAAGGCAGCGGCTCCCGTTCGCGCCCCACTGATCACACCCGAAAATCCGCTTTCATTCGAACCGTTCCAATCGGGATCCACCCGCTTCATTTTGAGGCCTGCCACATCAGACCCATCTAAAAAATCGGTCAACTCGACCCACTCCCCATCCAATGGAACGTGCCACCCGGAAGGACACAGTTTGTCGGAGTTCACTGCATGCCCATTGTAGAGCAATCCCTTTGCGGCGACATTGGCAGCGTCGTCATTCAATGCGACCAATGCGCCTTCTGAAGTGGCTGTCCACTCGGAGACCGTCAAACCACTCGCAATCGCCTCATCGTCTCGGTATGAGGTGGCTTGTAAATTTTCTGCGAACCAGCACTGTTCACCGATTTGGACGGTTGCGTAATCGTATCCTTGGTAGGCCAACGCATTGCCACAGGTGAATGCGGTTTCAGGCGCACCTCCCGATCCGTTAATGACCGCAATCAACGAATCCACGGTCGCCATCAATTGGGCCAAAGCCACGCGTTCGGCAGCCGTGAAATACAGGTTCGCCTCCCCTTCAGCCAATTCGTCTGAGGTCAAGTTGCTCAAGCTGCTGATGCGGCCGTTGATGACATCCGCAACGACGATGCTGTCCGCATGGATTGTACCGCCAAACGTAGCGTCACCGTCCACGTTGAACAAGGCATCGAAATCGACGTTCGCTGTGACGTGCAAGCTGTCCCCGAGCGTCGTCAACCCCGAAACATGGAGCGTTTCGCCGATCGCAACCGCCTTCAAAACACGCAACGAGTCGGCGAATTCAACGAACCCCGCCACCCGAAGGGAATCCTCCAACTGCGTCACCCCGGTGATGTTCAGCCGTCCCAAGAGGGCTGCGTCCTTGTTCAGGACGAGGCTGTCTGCCGTCACCGTACCCGAAGCTGCGAGGTCGCCAATGCCTGAAGCACTGAATCCGTTGAACGCCACATCGACGCCAGGACTCCCTCCATTTGCGAGCACATCGGACCAAGTCAGCGAGCTCGCTTGCAAGGAGCGGGCGAACAGGGTGTCCAAATTCGATTGCAACGCCGGCAAGCTCATTTCGAGGTAAACCCGATTGCCCGAAGTTTCGGAGACCACCGCGTTTTGTTGCCCCCAAAGCATCGTGGTAGCCGCCACCAGTGCAACGGCCATTCCGCCCCTCATCCATCGGGACAGGGGACGTTTCGTTTTCAAATCGTTGACGCGGGCTCCTCCCGGAGTCCAATGCGCGCCCAAACCAACATGCTTCATGCTCCTAAGTTTTAAGTGTTCGTGTGTTTAAGTGGCCGAATCGCCCGCTGAACTTGAACTCAGCCCCGACGAAACAACCCCACGAAATTCAACCAGAAGCCCTGGAATCACCCGTTACACAAAGGTTCCTGTATTGTTCATTCTCTCATGTTCACCTATTTGCAAACCGTGCGCCCGTTGAGGCATTCCCGCTGGATAACGGCTGAAAACGCGGCCCAACCAGAACCTTGAAATCGCAGGTCAACTCCAGGAAATTGGCATGACCCGCCCCGAGGGCACAACGCAATTCAACGCAATCTTCACGGAGTTTGCTTGGTGGGGATGATAGATTGGGCGGAAAAATCCATACTTGTTAAATCATGTTCCCCATCACCCTGTTCGCGGCGGTTGCCCTCCTTCGCGCTGCTGGCCCCCTCTGCTCCACCGATGCCCCGACGCCTTCCCGTGTCGATTTCGCAGAATTGACCGCATCGTGCGATGTGGACATCACTTCCGAAGCCAGCATTCAGCGCTACCTCCAGCAGGGGTTGCGGACGGAGGATGCGGGCGGATCGCGTTTGACCTATAAAACGCTCAACGCATGGAACACGGTGGGGGTCGAAATCCACTTTGATAACGGGAACCGCGTTTCGGGCATCAACGTCCGCATTGCCCCGGGGAAGGTGCGCGCGACCCTCTCCATGGACTTCCCCGAAATCAACGCTTCCGGGGTGTACTACCTCACGTCGGATGGCACGTTGACGTCCTCGGACGGAAGCTTCAGCTACCGGTGTCGATGACAGGATCGTGCGCAACACCATGCCAACGACCCTAGGGGATTTGAGGCTGCCCCGCTTCCGAAGCGTTTCACGTGGTTTGCACTCGCCTCCATCAACGAGAAAAGCCAGCGATTGAATCGCTGGCTTTTCCTTTTACCAAAACCCAAGGCACCTTGCTGCGCCGCTCAAAAGGATCAGTCGACGTCCTTGATGCACCGAATGGATTGCCCCTCCGCGGGATTGCCCGTTTGGCCAAAAAGGTTCGAATTGCCCGTCACGAGCCTGCCCGTCGAGCCGTCATCGGCCACGTACCAGAAACCTTCGTCGCCAATCAATTGGTACGTTCCATCTTGCAGACGCTGGCCTCCGGGAAGACCAGAAAACCCAGATGAATTGGTTCCATCCCAACTTGGCACATCGTCCTCTGAAGACTTCAGGCTCGGCCCAAGCTCATCCTGAACAATCGCTCCGATGTAATAAGCGAGCGTGCCCCATTCGGTCGATCCCGGCACATGCCAGCCGACCGGGCACAACTTCCCGGTAAGCACAGCGGGGTAATTGTACAACCGACCGTATATCGCCACATTCGACTCGTCGTCGCCGTACGCAGCGACCGCCCCAGAGGTGGTTCCTCCCCATTGAGCATCGCTCAAATCAGTCGGAATCGCTGAACCATCGTTGTACAGGGTGGATTGCAAATTCTCTGCGAACCAACACTGGCCGACGCTTTCAATCGTCGCGTAGTCGTAGCCTTGGTAAGATACCGCATCCCCGCAATTGAACAGAGCCGCCTGAACTGCAGGGGTGGTGAAGCTCAGCGTGTCGCCGTGTGCCGTGCCTTGACCGTTCGTGGCAAACGCTGAGAAGTAGTACGTCGCGCCATCCGCAAGCCCCGTCAACGAGCCCGTGAACGTTCCGGTGGTCGCGCTACCCGCCAAATCCACGGCATCGCTCAAGTCCGAAGCTTGACCCCAGCGGAAACCCGTCGCGGTTACTGCATCGCCGCCGTCCCCCTCAACGGTTCCGTTGAGTGTCGCGCCCGTCAGCGACAAGTCGCTTGCCGCAACGGTGGTAACCGAAGCGGTCGCCGGGTCCTTGATGCATCGGATGGAATTCCCATCTTTGTCGAAGCCGAAGCTGCTCGATACGCTGTTGTCGCTGAGGGACATGCTGAAATTCAGGGAGTAGCCTGCTGTGCTTGGATGGGGCGTGGTGGTCCACCATTTGCCTGTGAGTGAACCGTAGATGAAGGTCCCAAACTGTTGACGGGTACCGCCTGGCAAAGCCGAAAAACCGCTCGTGTTGTCGCCGTCCCAAGCGGGGGTGTCCGACTGCGAAGATTTCAAATCCAAGGCCGCAACATTTGCACCGCCAAACTCAGCAAGCAGCGCCGTCAACTCATCGCTCGAAGGCACATGCCAACCCGATGGGCACAACATGCCCGTAGCGACTGCTGGACCATTGTACAACATGCCGAACGTCGTCACATTCGAAACGTCATTGTTGTATGCGCTGCGCGCACCCACGGTCGTGTTATACCAGTCCGAATTGTTCTCCACGAGAGCAATTCCATTCCCATCGTTGTAGTTCTCGCTGCGCAGGTTGTCCACAAACCAGCAATCCGATCCGATTTGGACGGTTCCGTAATTGTAGCCTTGGTAACCCAGCTCGTCGCCACAGCTTACAAAAACCGCCAGCGCAGGGGTGGTGAAGCTCAGCGTGTCGCCGTGAGCAGTGCCGAGACCATTGGTTGCAAACGCCGAGAAGTAGTACGTCGTGCCATCCGCAAGCCCGGTCAACGAGCCCGTGAATGCACCACTGGTCGCGTCACCCGCCAAATCCACGGCATCGCTCAAGTCCGAAGCCTGTCCCCAACGGAAACCCGTAGCGGTCACCACGTCGTCCCCGTCGCCATCAACGGTTCCGTTGAGCGTCGCACCCGAAAGCGACAAGTCGCTTGCCGCAACGCTCGAAACCGATGGCGGATTCGGACACATCCCCCAAATGGGTTGGGTGAAGCCCGAGCCAAATTCAGTGGGTTCCGTCGCAATTTGATTCACACACCACGCACTGAGGTTTTGGGTGAACGCGTCCGCTTGATTGAACATTCTCGACATGTTCGTCACGCTGCTCACGTCCCAATTCCCAATGTTCTGATCGAAAGCCAGTGTTTTGCGGAACATGTCTTCCATTGAAGCCACATTGCCCACATTCCAAGCACCGATGTCCTGATTGAATGCCAACGCATTGTCGAACATTTTAGCCATCGTGGTCACGCTGCTCACATCCCAGCCCCCGATGGACTGATCGAACGCCAAAGCCAGGTAGAACATGTTTTCCATATCCGTCACACCGCTTACCGTCCACGTCCCGATGTCTTGGTTGAAATCATCTCCTCCTTGGAACATGCCGTGCATGGAAGTCACATAGGTCACATCCCAATCCCCGATGGCCTGATTGAATCGATCGGCAGACTTGAACATTTCCATCATGGAGGTCACATTGCTCACATTCCAATCCCCAATGTCCTGATTGAACACCGAAGCAGCCGAGAACATCCTTTGCATGTCGGTCACTTTGCTCACATTCCAGGTCCCGATGGGTTGATCGAAACTCCAATCCCCGGCGAACATGAATGAGATATCGGTCACATTGCTCACATCCCACCCCCCGATGGGCTGATTGAACGTTGTCGCACTGTAGAACATCCCTTGCATGTTCGTCGCACCGCTCACATTCCAGTTCCCGATGTTCTGATTGAAGAAGGGGGCGAGGTAGAACATGAACGACAGGTCCGTCGCACTGCTCACATCCCAGGTCCCGATGTCCTGATTGAACGCTGTAGTCCTTTCGAACATGCCGTGCATCGAGGTCACACTGCTCACATTCCAACCCCCGATTGGCTGATTGAATGTGGATTCGTAGAACATGTCTTCCATATCCGTCACATTGCTCACATTCCACCCCCCAATGGCTTGGTCGAACGCACTTGCGCTTCTGAACATGTTCCTCATGGTGGTCACGCTGCTGACATCCCAGTTCCCAATGGCCTGATCGAAGACCGAAGCCCCGTAGAACATGCTGGACATATCGGTCACGTTGCTCACATTCCAAATCCCGATGGCTTGGTTGAACGCATCCGCTTTGATGAACATGCCTTTCATGTTCGCCACGTTGCTCACATTCCAACCGGTGATGTCCTGGTTGAATGCCGCTGCATTGGAGAACATGTCGCCCATGTAGCTCACACTGCTCACATCCCACCCCCCGATGTCCTGATTGAATGCATCCGTTTTGGAGAAGAGGCTGTTCATCGAAGTCACATTGCTCACATCCCAACCCCCGATGTCCTGATTGAACGCCGCAGCCTCAAACAACATGATGCCCATATCGGTCACACTGCTCACAATCCACCCTCCGATGTCCTGATTGAACACCTCAGCTCCGGAGAACATGCGTTGCATCGTGGTCACGCTGCTCACATCCCAAAGAGAGAGGTCCTGGTTGAAAGCCGTTGCATCGTAAAACAGCCCTTGCATGTCCGTCACATTGCTCACATCCCAGCCCCCGATGTTTTGGTCGAAAACACCCGCACGCCTGAACATGTCCCTCATGGCCGTCACATTGCTCACATCCCAGCCCCCGATGTCGTCATTGAACGTGGCCTTGTTGTAGAACAACATGTTCATGTCCGTGACGGCAACGGTATTCCAGTCTGAAATGTGCCCATAGGTTGCTACCGCAGAAGCCTCATCCGACACCCAAAGGTTGACGGCATCTTGGATGTTTCCATTCGTGATGGGAGTCAACGTATTGAATGACAGAGTATCGCCGAACGATGTGCCCGCAGCATTTGTGGCAAATGCACTGTAGTAATAGGTGGTTGACAACGTCAAATCCGACAACACCAGCTCAATCGCAGTGCTGCCCTCGGTCGTGTCAACGCCCACGGTCACCCCATCGCTCAAATCCGACTGCAAGCCCCAGACGAACCCTTGAGCGGTGATGGAATCCGCTGCGAACGTTGCGTTCAGGGTTCCACCATTCAATCCCAGCTCATCAGCTGCATTCGTCGCGATCCCGGGCGTTGTCAACAGCGAGAGGGTGTCGCTGTAGCGGTACACGCCGCCCCTTTCGGCGTACGCATTGAAGTAATGGACCGCTCCGGAGTTCAATCCAACCAGCGTGTCGACAATGGGACTGGTCCCTCCGGTATTTGAACCCGTTTGGGGAGAAGTCATCGCGGCGTCCGAGGCCCAAGCGAACCCGGAACTTTGCGGCCAGCTGCCAATGAAACTCGCACTCAACACCGCACTCGTGTCAGAGAGCACGACGACTGAATCCAGTGCAATGGGACACGTCCCCCAAAGGGGTTTGGTGAAATTGTAGCCAAAACTGCTCGGCTCCGTCTCAATTTGGTGCACACACCATTCACTGAGGTCTTGGGAGAACGCCGGAGCTTGAGAAAACATGAACGACATTTGGGTCACGCTGCTCACATCCCAGCCACTGATGTCTTGATTGAACGCGGTCGTGAGGTTGAACATGTTCGTCATCGAGTTCACACTGCTCACATCCCAGCCACCGATGTCCCGGTTGAATGCACTCGCTTGGAACATGCCGTACATGGTGGTCGCATTGGACACATCCCATGCCCCGATGTCCTGATTGAAGGACGTCGTACCGTAGAACATGCTGGTCAAGACGGTCACGCTGCTCATGTTCCAATTCCCGATGTTCTGATCGAACGCCAACGCTTCGGAAAATGCGCTCTGCATGTTCGTCACATTGCTCACATTCCAAGTGGTGATGTCGGCATTAAAGGCTAACGCTCTGCCGAATATGCCCAGCATAGTCGTCACATTGCCCACATTCCAACTCCCGATGTTCTGATTGAATACCGAAGCATCATAGAACATGTTGACCATCGTGGTCACATTGCCCACATTCCAGTTGCCGATGTCCGCATTGAACGCCGAAGCTTCCTGGAACATTCTTAGCATCGTGGTTACATTGCTCACGTTCCAATTGCCGATGTCCCCATTGAACGCCGAGGCCCCTTGGAACATGCCCTTCATCGTGGTCACATTGCTCACGTTCCAATTGCCGATGTCTCCATTGAACGCCGATGCGCCTTCGAACATGCTTTCCATCGAAATCACGCTGCTCACATTCCAGTCCCCGAGGTCATAATTAAAGGCCGAGGCGTCTTCGAACATGCCTTCCATCGTGGTCACGTTGCCCACGTTCCACGCCCCGATGTCTTGATTGAAGGCCGCAGCCCCTTTGAACATTTCCTTCATGTTCGTCACGCTGCTCACATCCCATCCCCCGATGTTCTGATTGAACAACGGCACATTCAAGAACAACATCACCATGTCCGTTACATTGCTTACATCCCAAGCACTGATGTCCTGATTGAAAACATCTGCTTTTTGAAACATGAACGCCATTTGGGTCACGTTGCTCACATTCCAATCCCCGATGTACTGGTCGAACGCATCCGCATCACCGAACATGTTGGTCATCGATGTCACGCTCGACACATCCCAACCTCCAATGTCCTGATTGAAGGCCCGCGCATCGCCGAACATTCCGGTCATGACTTCCACGTTGCTCACATCCCAATCCCCGATGTCCTGATTGAAATCCCAGGCCCCAGCGAACATCAACAACGCCTTTTCGAAGTTGCCCACATTCCACATGCCGATGTCCTGATTGAAAACGCGGGCCCACATGAACATTTTCTCCGCATTCGTCACATTGCTCACATCCCAATTGCTGATGTCGTCATTGAATGTTTCCTTGCCAAAGAACAACGAGTTCATGTCCGTGACTGCCCCCGTTTTCCAATCTGAAATGTGCCCATAGGTTGCTGTCGCAGAAGCCTCATCCGACACCCAAAGGTTGACGGCCGCATGGATGTTCAGGTCCGTGATGGGCGTCAATGTGGTGAAGGACAGGGTATCGCCGTACGACGTACCCGAAGCGTTCGTGGCGAATGCACTGTAATAGTAGGTCGACAATCCCGTCAATCCCGACAACGCATACTCAATCGCGGTGCTGCCACCGGTCGTGTCGGCGGAAACGCTCAAGCCATCGCTCAGATCCGCCTGCGCGCCCCAAACAAACCCCTGAGCGGTGATGGAATCGGCAGAAAAGGTGGATTTCAGTGTGGCGGATTCCGCAGCGAGATCCGCCGCTTGTTCCGTGGTGATGCCCGGAGTGGTGAGCAGCGCCAGCGTGTCGCCGTAAGTGATGCCCGAAGCGTTGGTCGCGTGTGCGCTGAAGTGATGCACCGTACCCGGAATCAATCCCG
>JAUICJ010000029.1 GCA_030427925.1 Bacteroidia bacterium
CCTCCAACACCGAACCGTCGCCACCGATGACCACCATCAAATCGCACGCCGCGACTTCTTCCGGGGTCGTGTACTCGCGCAAGTGCTCGGCCGCATCCATCCGCTCAAGCAGCTCTTCCCGAAAGGGGCCGTTCACGCACGGCGACGGATCGAATTCCAGCACTCGCCGCAGGACGTGCTTCACGGCATCGTCGTACGCCGCATCGAATCGCTTTCCAAAGAGGGCAATTTTCATGACTCAAGCATTGAGGTACCGCATGAACGCCTCGAAGCGCTCGCGCATTTCCTCCTCCAGCTCCGGGCTGTGGAAGAACGTTTGGATGGTGTAACCGAAGCGCTGCAGGGCGTCGAGCAGCGGCTCCACGTCTTGCGTATTGAGCTTGAAAGTCACTTCGACCAGCTGGTTCTCGGGTTTGGCCACCAAGTTGTAGGCCAAAACCCGCGCCCCATTCGACTCCACAATCCGCGCCAATTCCGACAAGCTCACGTCCACCTCCGGGACCTCCACCACCACCGTCCCCCCGGGATGCCCCCACCCGGCGTGATCGGTGAGGAACGCGAGAATGGCCGCGCGGTTCACCGCCCCGAGGTACTTCCCCTCCTTCACCACGGGCATCACGTCGACTTCGCCCTTGACCATCGCCGACACCACGTCGTACAGGTGCAAGTGCGGTGCCGCGAAGACCGGCTGACCGACGAGCAGCGCCATCGGGGTCGTCTCTTCCGCCTCCAGCAAGTCGTCCTCGTAGACCAAACCAACAAACTCCTCGCCATCGACGAGCGGGAGCTGGCGGACCTTGTATTCGTCCATCAACTCCAGCACCCGGACCACCGGATCGTCCGGTCGTGCGGTGGGCAAGTCGCGGCTCAGGATGCGTTGTGCGTACATGGGCGGAATGTGGTGTAATTTTGGCCACCGGTCAGGAGCCGGTTTCAAACCCGAAAGGTACGGATGACACGTCTGAGCGTCAATGTGAATAAAATCGCCACCCTCCGCAACGCACGCGGAGGAGGAGTGCCGGACGTGGTGGAAGCCGCGGTGCGCATTCAAGAGTTTGGTGCTCATGGGATTACGGTTCATCCGAGACCGGATGCGCGGCACATCACGTACGGTGACGTGCGGGCGTTGCGGCCCGTGGTGTACACCGAATTCAACGTGGAAGGCTATCCTTCGCGGGATTTTTTGGACCTGGTGCTCGAGGTCCGGCCCGACCAGGTGACGCTGGTTCCGGATCCGCCGGACGCGCTGACGAGCAACGCGGGGTGGGACACCGTTCGGCATGCGGCGTTCTTGCAGGAGGTGGTGATGGAATTGCGGGCTGGCGGGATGCGCGTTTCCTTGTTCCTCGAGACCGCGCCGCGGTTGGCGGATGCGGCGGCGGCTGTGGGGGCGGACCGGATTGAACTCTACACCGAGCCGTTCGCGCAGGGCTTCCCAGATCCGCAGGCGGTGGTGCCGTTTGCGGAGGCGGCGGCCTATGCCCACGCGCAGGGATTGGGGGTGAATGCCGGGCACGACCTGAATTCCGCGAACTTGCCGGCGTTTGTGCACGCGGTCCCGCATTTGGCGGAAGTGAGCATCGGGCACGCGCTGATTTCCGAGGCGTTGTACGACGGGCTGGAAGCCACGGTGGCGCGGTACTTGGCTTGCCTGCAGCCGCGGGGTTGAGTCGGCGGGGGATTTGGCCGAGATTTGTGGCCAAATGGCCCTCTCCCTTTTCCACCGCATCATCGGCGATGCCCACCGCCCGCCCCTCCTGATCCTGCACGGCCTGCTCGGCTCTTCCGACAACTGGCAAACGCTGGCGAAACGCTACGCGGACACCCACGCCGTTCACCTGCTCGACGCCCGCAACCACGGCCGCAGCCCGCACGACCCCGTTCATTCCTATGCGGCGATGGTCGAGGACGTCATCGGATACCTCGACGGGGCTGGGTTGGAAAAGGCGAGCGTCCTCGGACACAGCATGGGCGGAAAAACCGCACTGATGCTCGGACTTGAGCACCCCGAACGGGTGGAGAAACTCGTCGTCGCGGACATGGCCGCTCGGGCCTATCCCATTCACCACCAGCCCATTTTCGATGCGCTGCTGTCGGTGGACGTCGCAAGCGTGCAAGACCGTTCGGTCGTGGAGGCGCACTTGGCCAGTCGGTTGGGCGATGCGTCCATCGTGGCGTTTTTGATGAAAGGACTGCGGCGATTGAAGGATGGGGGGTACGCTTGGCGGGCGAACTTGCCGGTCTTGAATCGTGCCCTCGCCGAAGTGGTGGGCAGCGTGGAGCTCAGCGTGAATACGCTGCCCATGCTTGCGATTTATGGCAAGCGCTCGTCGTATGTGAGCGCCGACGACCTCGCTGCCTTTGACCGGTCGTTTTTGCAGTTCGAATCGCACGGCATCGAAGGGGCTGGGCATTGGCTGCACGCCGAGCGTCCGGAGGAGTTTTTCGAGGTAACGGCAGATTTTTTGACCTGAGGATCAAGGCCTTCGCGCAACGGACAAAACCTTTCGCTCCCTGTTCCGTAGAACCGACCACACGATTTCAAAACCCCATAGCTATGACTGCACCCGAGAACGCCCTGAACTACCGCATTGGCGGCATGGATTTGATCAGCTGCCACTTGAACGAGCCCAGCCCCAACTTCGCGCCGGACCAAAAACTCAACTTCAACCTGCAGATGAAGCACCAAATCCTCGAAAAGGAAAGTGCTTTAGCGGTGATTTGCACCATCCGAACCACCGACGAAGCCGGAACGGAAATGGCCAACTTCACCGGGCGCATGACGTTCGCCGTGGATCAACTGAGCCAGGTGTTGAAGAAAAACGACGACGGCCAGGTCGGGATTCCGAAGGAACTCATCAACAACCTCAACGGCGTGACGATTTCCACGTTGCGCGGGGTGATGTGGGCGACCTTCAAAGGAACGTATTTGCACCGAGCGTTGCTGCCCATCGTGAACCCGGAAGGATTCAAAGCGGGCCAGCAGGCTTAATCTTGGTGGGTTTCCCGAAGCCAGCGGCGGTATGCGCTGAAGAGGCGTGACCGGGAAACGAAGCCGACGTACTTGCCCTGAGCGACCACGGGGAGGTTCCACGCCTTCGTCCGTTCGAATTGCGCCATGACATCGTCCATGCGCGCGTGCACTTCGAGCGTGGCAAGGGGAGCCGCCATCAACTCGTGGACGCTCAGGGTTTCGTATTGCTCGCGATCGAACATGATTTGGCGGATGTCCTGCAGGTCGATGATGCCGAGCAGTTGGCCGTCGGGGTCGAGGACCGGGTGGAGGTTGCGCGAGGAACGGGCGATGATTTGGACCAAATCCCCCAACGTCATCTCCGGACGCACCGCCACAAAATCGCTTTCCACCTCATCCTTCAGGGACATCAACGTGAGCACCGCTTGGTCCTTGTCGTGCGAGAGCAAATCCCCGCTCTCCGCAAGTTCCTTGGTGTAAATCGAGTGCTTCAGCCAACGACGGGCCAGCTGAAAACTCAGGGCCGACGTGAGCATCACGGGCACGAACAAGTCGTACCCCCCGCTCACTTCGGCCGCTAGAAACACCGCCGTCAACGGAGCGTGCAACACGCCCGCAAGCATGCCGCCCAAGCCCGCCAACACCGCGTTTCCCACCGGCATCGCTTCCGTCCCGAAGAACAGGTTGACGGCGATGGCGAACAAGTAGCCCAACACCGCGCCGCCGAACAGCACGGGAGCGAACACGCCCGCGACCCCGCCCGCTCCGACCGTGAATCCGGTCAGGACGGGCTTGAGGCCCCACGCCACAAACAGCACCGCGATCAACAGGAGGCCTTCGGGCGCAAACAAGTGAATGGCCATGTCTTCGGCAAGTCCCGTCGACTCCCCATCGAACAAGCCGTTGATGACTTCATAGCCCTCTCCGTACAGGCTGGGAAACAGCAGGATGGCACCGGCCATGAGGGTCCCCGCGAGGCCGATGCGGAGGGCCTTGCCTTGGATTTGGCGCATCCAACCGCTCGACCACAAATACAACCGGGAAAACGCCACCGAACCCGCGCCCGTCGCCAGGCCCAGCAGACCATAGAACGGCAGGCGCTCCACGGCAAATGCCGCCAAATCCGGCGCCGCAAGCACGTCCTCCCCCTCGAGCAAGAACCACGCGGTCAACAGCGAACTGAGCGACGCCAACAACAACGGCACCAAGCTCCCCGCCGTCAAGTCGATCATGATCACCTCCACCGCAAAGATGATCGCCGCCACGGGGGCCTTGAACGTCGCCGCCAACGAAGCCGCCGCCGCGCACGCAATCAACAAGACCCGCCGATTGAAATTCCGGCGCGTCGCCGTAGCCACCTCCGACCCAAACGCCGCGCTCGCCTGCAACGCCGGCGCCTCCAATCCTCCCGAACCCCCCAGCCCCACGGTCAACCAGCTCGCCACCAAAGGCGAGTACAGCCACCGCCGCTTCAACCGCCCCTGCCGACGACTGAGCGCATGCAGCGTGGCCGGCACCCCCGGCCCCGGGTGGTCCCCCTTCGCCCCGCGCTTCACAAACCAAGCCGTCGCCACCAACCCGAGCACCGGCCCCAACGCCAGCACCCCATCCCACCCCGCTATTTCAGCCGCCCCGAACAGCCCGCGACGCAACAACGCCACCCCATTCTTCAACAGCACCGTCATCCCCCCAGCCACCATCCCGATGACCACAGCCCAGGCCAGCAACGACTGCTCGCTGCGCCCCCAAGTCCGCAAATAAGGAGCCAAGGTTTGCCAACCGGTTCGCCACATGCCGCAAAGGTATCAGCTAAAAAAACGCCTCCGCGCAGTACCTTCGCGTCAAACTGCAAAAACATGCCGAACCACCGCATCCTCGTTCCGTTCGACTTCACGCCGGTGAGCGAAGTTTCCATCGAACACGCCTTCGTCGTAGGCAAGGCCATTGACAGCGAAATCATATTGCTCCACGTGGTGGGCAACAAGAAGGACTTTCCCGAAGCCCGGGAGCGCATGGAAGCGTTGCTCGAACGCTGCAAGCACAAATACCCGCACAACATCCGCTACACCATCCGCATCGGATCCATTTTCGAAGAAATCGACGACGCGAGCGTGGAAGAGTTGGCGAACCTCATCATCATGGGAACGCATGGCATGCGGGGCATGCAATTCATCACCGGCGGCCGCGCGCTGCGCATTGTGACGAACTGCTCGGTGCCGGTCATCATCACACAAGAAAAAGGCATCCGCGAATCCGGTTACGACGACATTGTGGTGCCACTGGATTTGCACCAAGACACGAAGCAAAAGCTGAACATCGTGGCGGAAATGGCCACCTACTTCAAGGGTCGGGTGCACCTCATTTCTCCCGGAGAGGACGACGAATTCTTGCGCAACCAATTGGACCGCAACATCAATTACGCAAAGGAATTCTTCGACGAGCAAGGCATCGAACACACGGCCACCATTTCGGAGCACAGCTCCGGTGCCTTCGTCAAGGACGTCATCCGGTTCGCGGCCTCGGTGGATGCGGATTTGATCAGCATCATGAACCTGCACGAGAAATCGTTGATGGGCATCTTGGGCCAAACCTATGAGCAACAAGTCATCACGAACGAAGCGGAAATCCCCGTGCTGATCCTCAATCCGAAGGAGACCCGCGTCATCCGCAACTCGGTGTTCGCTCGGAACTGAATTTCAATGCGATTTGAAAAAGCCGGAGTGCTGAGGCGTTCCGGCTTTTTTATGCGGTCAAACGCGGACCGCAATGACGAGCACGTCGTCCACCTGTTCCTCGTTGCCTTTCCATTTGTCGAAGGCCCGTTCGAGCGTGCGTTCCACCTCGTCCATCGGCTGGGAGGCCAGTTCCGCGATGAGCTCGCGGAAGCGCCGGCGCATGAACTTCTTGCCCAGCGGACCGCCGAATTGATCGACGTACCCGTCCGTGGCGGCCACGATGAAGTCGCCCGGTTCCAACTTGAACTCGGTATTCGTGTAGTGCTTGGATTCAGGGAGGAATGAAGCGATGGCGAATTTATCGGGCTTGAGTTCGTGCACTTCGCGGCGGCGCACGATGTACAGCGGGCTGTTCGCGCCGCTGTATTGCAACCGCATGTTCTCCATGTCGATGCTCACCATGGCCAAATCCATGCCGTCCTGAATTCCCGCGTACTCTGCTGCCTCCGCATCGTCCCAATCCGCGCCCCCCGCATTTGCCCGTACGCGGCTGTACTGCTGTTGGCTCAACAATTCCCAGGCCATCCGATTCAAGTGGACGAGCATTTTATCCGGTTGGGTGTACACCTTCGATACCCGCTCCAGTGCGTTGTGCCCGATGAGGCTCATGAACGCTCCCGGAACGCCGTGACCCGTGCAATCGATGGCCGAAAACATCCGCGAACGGCCCGCGGTTTTGAACCAAAAGAAGTCCCCAGAAACCACATCGCGTGGCCGATAAAACACCGCGTTTTCATGGAAAACCTGCTTCCGCTCCTCCACCGTAGGCAGGATGGCTTTCTGAATCCGCTCCGCGTAGTCGATGCTGTCACGCAAGTCCGTGTAGAGGGATACGATGCGCTCGTTTTGCTCCTCCACCTCCGCCGTCCGCATGCGCACCTTGCGCTCGAGCACGCTTTCGTTTTCGGCCAAATCATCGCGCATCTTGAGCAACGCGTGCCCCAGCGCATCGTCCTCGCTGAGGGGAATGTACTCGGCCTCGAAGTTCCCCTTACCGACTTCGAGCGAGAACCGCCGCGTCCGCTTCAGCCCCTCCGCCAAGCGGTTCACGGCATTCGCCATTTCCCCGATTTCATCCGGACTCACTTTCACCGGTGCTTCTGGTTGAACCCCGCGCCCCATGTACAACAACGTGCGCTTCAAATCGCGCACGGGGACCAAAATCGACCGCGTCACCAAGTACGCGATGACGATGCCCAACATCAGGACCCCAATGGCCACGTTCCCCGCGTACAGGCGCAACCGCGAACTGAGTTGGTCCATGCGCTCCATCGACTCGCGCGTCAACTCGCGGTTGGCCTCGCTCAACGCCAACAACGAGGCATCAATGGCTTCGTAAACCCCGGGCAACCCATCGTCGTTCCGCTGCTGGTTCGCGAACGAACGCAGCTGATACACCAACGACGCGTTGTTGTACGATTCGAAATCCGACAGGGACCTTTCAATGTTCTCGTAAAGCACCAGCATGTGCCCCATGTGGTACTTCAAGTCACTCCATTCTTCGCGCATTGCTGGACTCCAATGCTCGGAGAAAGCTTCGATGCGCATTTTTTGGGCGGGAATTACGCTGTCCTGCAATGCCAACAACCGCTGCCGCTGAGGGATGTCCGAATTCGCCTGTTGGTAAAGCCACTGCATGATGTGGGTCTTCGACTCCGCAATGGTCAATTCCAACTCGTGCAAGGCTTCCAAACTCGGCGCGTGCACTTCGTCCACTTGAGCACTCAGTCGGCCGTTCTCCACCAGTGTGTTTCGAGTCAAAATGAATTGAACCGAAACCGCTACGCCAAACAATCCGAAACCAATGCCCATGCGCCACCCCACGGGGAACCGCATCCCGTGTCGGTTGGGCGAAGAAATGCGCACTCCCGGACGGTCGCTCGAACCGCTGCGTTCCGCGCGAGAAGCGAAATCCTGACGATCGCGTCCAATGGAACCTGACTTGCGCATCATGAGGTCAATTTATGCTGAAAGCCGGTCGCTCAACCGCCTGATAAAAAAAGGCGTGAACCATGCAATGTAAATAACCCGAACCCGTCAATCGCGGTCCTTCAGCGCCTCCAATTCGGCCTTGAATCGGGTGCTTTCCTCTTGGTGATCCAACGCGCGGTGGATGATCATCAAACCATTCAGGTTGCGCGGTTCCATCGAACTCAGCGCGTAGGCCGACTCCATGTAGCCCAAAGCGCGATTGAAATACCCCACGCACTCCGCCTGAATCCGCATGAGCTCGGTCAACGTGACTTGCCGGTTGATGGCCCGGATTTTTCGCACGCCTTCGTTGTACCAACTCACCGCCAAATTGTAAAACGGACGGTCGTCGTCCGGCACCACCTTCCCCGCCTCCTCGTAGTGCGCCACAACGTGCTCAAACACCTCTTGCCGCACCGGTTCTTCAATGCCCAATTCGGGATCGAGCAACGCGCTGTTTGCTTGGGCTAGGCGAAGAAACAGGTCAAATTCCAGGTCCGCGAAGTCCGCCTCCGGGTGCAGATCCGACCAAGCGGCTTCGTACCGCCGCATGAGCGCGAGCGCCACCTCGTCGTCTCCGGGTTTGAACTGAAGGGTGCGCGCAAAAGCCTCCTGGTAAAAGCTCTTCGCAAGGGCTTCCAACGAGCTCATGGCATCCTGTGCGTCTTCCGGATTCGGACCGAGTTGAAGGCACCGCTGGAAGGCCTGCATGCTGGCCAAACGCGCGGCGTCTTCGGGTTCCCCCGTTCGCAATTCGTAGTACCTCGCCTTCTGCGCAAATCCCAGGATGCACCACGCATGCGGATTCTCCCGATGAACACCGGACATCCCGGGCGTCAACACCTCAACGGCCGCTTCCGGCTGGCCTTGGTGGATGAGGAGCGCAGCGCGCTCGACCGGAGACTGAGCCCAGGCCGCTCCACAGACCGCCCAAGCAATCAGTACCAAGCGTATGGCTTTCATTGACCCCATGATTTCAGTTCATTACCAATTGAAATCTTCAGCTTTGCCGCCCGTTCCAAATCCATCATGACCTCCGTCCGGCCCCCGACGTTCTTCAAATTCACCACGGCGCCTTCCGGCACCCCCGATGCATTCAGGGTCACGATCAAGGTGGGGGCATCGCCCGCGTAGGCCTTCCACGCGTCCGACTCCACATCCCCAACGCACAAAATGTGATAAAACACATCCGGAGAAGCATCGGAAACCCCCGACACTTCCACGGTTTGGTTGCCGATTTGGTTCATGTGGCAATTGCTCATCAGGAACTTGAGCAACTCCGGGTGGTCCATGACACCAATTCGGAACGTCCCCGTTCTGGCCGACTCCGGCCAATCGCACCCCTCGGCGATTCCGTAGACGTACCACGAATTCATCGTCGCCGTGGTGTTCAAGTCGTCAATGACTTCCTGCTGCACCCCCACGGCATCATGCTCCAACGTTCGCCACACGGTTCCCGCGATGAGCGAGCCCGCCAAAGCAAACGCCCCGAAGGACAACAACGCTCGGATGCGCGAATTCATGCAGTCGGCCCTTCCGCTTCGGCTTCCATGGTGGTGATGTCGCGATCGAAGTGATAGAGCGCACCCGAGGCATCGCCTGCGAGCGCCAACCGATCCAAAATGCGACGCGCCAATCCCTCCTCTTCGAGCTGCTCCGCCACGTACCATTGCATGAAATTGTACGTCGGATAATCCTTCACCTTCAGGCACAAATCCACCACCTCGTTGATGCTTTGGGTCACCCGGGTTTCGTGTTCAAGCACGGACTCGAACGCTTGCTTCAGTCCCGTGAACGCCGGACTGGGGGCAACGAGCGCTGGAACCACCGCATTGCTTCCCCGCTCGTTGATGAAGCGAATGAGCTTCAACATGTGCACGCGTTCTTCCTCCGCATGCCGATAGAAAAACGTCGCCGTGCCATCGTACCCCGACGTTTCCGCCCAAACCGCCATCGCCAGGTAAGCGTGCGAACTTTGGGCTTCCAATTGGACTTGATTGTTCAAGGCTTCTGCGATTTCTGGATTCAGCATGGCATAGGGATTTGGTTCGAAATTAGGGCGAATCAACCTACCAATGAAGCGGATTTAAGCCAAATCATGCACGGCTTATCCACCGCTTCAACAGGCGTTTCCACCCCTTCTCATCCTGAACCGTGAATTCCGAAAGGAAGCCATCCACCTGCTTTGCCATGCGGATGAAGGGTCCGAGGGTGGCGGCAAAAACGGCCGCATCATCCCCTTCGCGCAACGCCGGTGGACCCGGGACATCGGGCAGTTCGGCCAAGAGCGCTTGCAGCTCCAACAACGGCTCGAGCTCCTTCGCTCGCCGCTCGCGCAGCACCGCCAATGCCACCTGCCAAGCGTCCCGTTCCACCAAGTACCGCACCTTCCGCACCCCATGCCGGTGTTCCTCGTGAACCAGCCCCATGGACAACAACCGGCGCAACACCGCATGCACCGTGCCTTGGCTCAACCCGGTTGCGTCTTGGACCTCGTCCATTGCAAGCGCCTCCTTCTGAGAGAGCAGGTGCCCGTGGATGGTGCCCATCGCCTTCGGAAACCCCCATTGAACCATCAAGAGGGACCAGCGGTCCAAAAACCGCTCCCGCACCTCTGCGTAAGCCTGTTCATCCATCTTCGGCACGGCAACCGGCGCCGCATCTTTCTTCTTCTTCTTTGCTCCCTTTGCCATGTGCTCTCCTTCAGATTTCGTTGAAACTACGAAATCGCGCAGGATTGGTCAAATCGCGTGGAGGAGCGTCGGTCAGCAATTGACGAACGAGGTCTTGCGCTGCACGTGGTCCCACCAGCACCCCCCTCGTGCCCAAGCCATTCAAAATGCAGTACCATCGGTGGCGCTCACTGAGCCGCCCCACGAAGGGTCGCCGATCAGGTGAAGCAGGGCGCAGCCCCGCCCGATGCTCCGCAACATCCTCCTCATTCAATCCCGGTTGAAGCACGTCATCGAACGCTGAGAGCAAGGAAGGCAAGGTCGCAGGAAGCGTCCGTTCATCTGCGATGTTCCAGGCATACGTAGCCCCGAGGCGCGCGCCGCCGTCGGGCTGAGGCAGCAGCCATTTGTTCACGTTCAAGGTGAACGGCTGGGACCAACTCCCGGGCCTGAGTGTGAGCACTTCGCCGTGATTCGGATTGATTTGAATCCCCCATTTGGCCAAATCCGCAACCGCCCCCACCCCCCTTGCATCCACCACCCCATCCACGCCCACGGGCAACCCATCGGCCCACGACCACGTGCCCTCCTCCCACTGCAACCGCTCCGCCCCCGAACGGCACCACGCCGCCCAATCATCCAGCAACGCCGGCACATCCACCCACCCCGATCCATTCACCCGGCCCGCCCCATGCGGCGCCCTCAATCCGTCCACTTCTACCAGTTCAATCCATTTTGAAACGGCATGCCCCTCGTTCAAACGTCCCTGCCAATCCGCCGCGTACGCAGCATTCGGGAACACGCGCACCACCGGCACCTCGTGCCAATACCGCCCGCCCAGCAACGCCTCAAACCGCCGGTACGTCCGCTCGGCCACCTCCCGATGCTCCGCCGCGTCCCAAACCTCCACAATCCGCCGAAACGACACCGGGTTGAACATCCCCGCAGCCACGCGGGACGCACCCGGCTTGCCTGCATCCCGCTGCACGACCTCCTCCCCGGCTCGCCACAAGGCCTCCGCGGCCAGCGTGCCCGCGAGCCCCCCACCGACGACCAACCAACGCGCCACTTCAGCCTTCGATGACGCCCAATTCACGGGCCACGTCCGCAAACGCCTCGATCGCCTGATCGAGGTGGGCCGTGGTGTGCGCCGCGGAGAGTTGAACCCGAATGCGGGCTTGCTCCTTGGGCACGACGGGGTAGAAGAATCCGATGACGTAAATGCCACGCTCCAAGAGCTTGTCGGCCATGACTTGGGACAACCGTGCATCGCCCAGCATCACCGGCACGATGGCGCTCTCGCCGTCCTTGATGGGCAGGCCTACCCGGCGCATGCCCGCCTTGAAGGTTGCGGTGTTGGCTTCGAGGCGATCCCGGAGTTCCGTCGACTCGCTCAACATCTTGAACGCCTCGATGCTCGCCCCCACGATCGACGGCGCCAACGAGTTGGAAAACAGGTAAGGACGGCTGCGTTGGCGCAACAGTTCGATGATTTCCTTCCGTCCAGTTGTGAACCCGCCCATCGCACCGCCCATGGCCTTGCCGAGGGTGCCGGTGATGATGTCGACGCGCCCCATCGCATCGCGCAATTCGATGCTGCCGCGGCCGGTGGCGCCGATGAAGCCCGTGGCGTGGCATTCGTCCACCATCACCAAGGCGTCGTAGGTGTCCGCGAGGTCGCAGATTTTGTCGATTTGGGCCACGTAACCGTCCATCGAGAACACGCCGTCGGTCACGATGATTTTGAACCGGTGGCCCGCCTCGGAAGCCGCTTTGAGCTGCGCTTCAAGGTCGGCCATGTCGTTGTTCGCATAGCGGTAGCGCGCCGCCTTGCACAGCCGCACGCCGTCGATGATGGACGCGTGGTTGAGGCTGTCGGAAATGATGGCATCCGCGGCGTCGAACAGGGGCTCGAACACGCCCCCGTTGGCGTCGAATGCCGCCGCATACAAGATGGTGTCATCGGTCTCGTGGAAGTCGGCAATCGCCTGTTCCAATTCTTTATGAATGTCCTGGGTGCCGCAAATGAAGCGCACGGAAGACATGCCAAATCCATGGCTGTCAATCGCCCGCTTGGCAGCTTCCAAGATGCGCGGGTGGTTGCTCAGTCCGAGGTAGTTGTTCGCACAAAAATTGAGCACCTTCGAACCGTCTGCCAACGTGATTTCCGCGTCTTGCGCACTGGCGATGATGCGTTCGCGCTTGAACAGGCCCGCGGCTTCGATATCTTTCAGTTCGTTTTGAAGATGGGCTTGGAGCTTTCCGTACATGGCTTCTGATTTGAAGGCCAAATGTACTTCACCCCCCGTCATCCCAACACCACCGGCCGGTTTTCTCGGCCGTGACCCACCGGGACGTTCCGGACGATGGGCTTCCCGGCGGGGACGTGCTCTCGGAGCATGTCGTCGAGGTCCCGACCGAAGGGGTTGTCGGAGATTTGGCCAAACGCCCGGGTGTTGTCGCGCAGGTCCAAGAACTCGCCCACAACCAACCCGTGCATGCGGTCCAGGACCCCTGCCAACTTGAAACTGTTCCACATGCGATCCAGGTGGTACACGTACTCGTCCAGGTCTTCAACTAGCAGCCAAGCACCGTCGACGTTGGGAAACCAAGGGGAGCCGAGGAGGCTGAACAGGACGCTCAAGTTGCCTCCCACGACCGGTCGCTCATCGGGCAGGCCCAGGCAGCGCCCCGCTGCGAACGGCTCCGGATTCCGCAGCGCGGACCAGAGCAGCTCTGCATCGGCGGTCCTCGCCTGCGTCCCCGCCACCGCGGCGTGCAGGCTTGCCACACCGTGGTGCCCGGCCCACGCGTGCAGAGCGGAGATGTCGGAAAACCCGATGATCCACGTCGGGTCGGCGCGCAACGCCGCTCCATCGAGCAAGGGCAGCAACCGGGCAGACCCGTAACCGCCCCGCATCGCCCAAACCGCTCGAATCGAGGGGTCCCGGAACGCCGCATTCAGTTCTTCCGCCCGGTGGGCGTCGGTGCCGCCAAATTGGCCGTCGCGCGCAATCAGCCCGGGCGGAACGACCGGCTCGAATCCCGCGGCGGAGATGGCTTCGGCCGCTTCGGCGGCGGCTTCCGTGGTCGTAAAACGAGCGGGGGCGACCAGCGCAATGCGGTCGCCGGAGGAAAGGGGGCGGGGCTGCATGGACGCAAGATGCAACGCGGAAATGGAATCTCGAACGTGAGGGGGAATGTGCGAAATTTGGCCCTTCAAAAACGACTTGCCATGCCCCGCGTGCTCATGACCTCCGCCCTGCCGTATGCGAACGGTCCGATTCACATCGGCCACATCGCCGGCGCCTACCTGCCCGCCGACATCCACGCCCGCTGGCGGCGGAGTGCGGGCCACGACGTGCTGTGGGTCTGCGGCTCCGACGAGCACGGCGCGGCCATCACGCTGCGGGCAAAAAAGGACGGCGTCACCCCCCGCGAAATCGTGGACACGTACCACGAGGAAATGCAAGCCGCCTTCCGCAGCCTGGACATTTCGTTCGATCACTACAGCCGAACGAGCAGTGCGAAGCACCACCACGTGGCGCAGGAGTTTTTCCTGAGGCTCCTCGAGAAGGGGGCGTTCGAGGTGAAGACGGAGGCGCAATTTTTCGACCCGGAGGCGCAGCAGTTCCTCGCGGATCGGTACATCACGGGGACGTGCCCGAAGTGCGAGGCACCGGGGGCGTACGGGGACCAGTGCGAGAAGTGCGGGAGCGCGTTGTCGCCGACCGACCTCATCGACCCGAAATCGACGCTCAGTGGCGCCTCGCCCGTGTTGAAGGACACGACGCTGTGGTACCTGCCGATGGACCGGCATGAGGGGTGGCTCCGGGAGTACATCGAGGAGGGGCGGCTCGACGGTGCGCCGCACCACGCCGCTTCGGCTTGGAAGGCGCACGTCGTCGGGCAGTGCAAGAGCTGGATTGACGGGGGGTTGCAGGCGCGGGCGATGACGCGGGATTTGGACTGGGGGGTGCCCGTGCCGGTGGAAGGGGCGGACGGCAAGGTGCTCTACGTGTGGCTGGATGCGCCGATCGGGTACATCACGAGCACGATGGAGTGGTGCGAGGCGAATGGGCAGGATTGGCGCGCGTGGTGGCAGTCGGCGGAGGCGGATTTGGTCCACTTCATCGGCAAGGACAACATCGTGTTCCACTGCCTGATTTTCCCGATTCTGCTGAAGGAACATGGCGGTTACAACCTGCCGGTGAATGTGCCCGCGAACGCCTTCATGAACTTGGAAGGCCAAAAAATTTCCACCTCGCGCAACTGGGCGGTCTGGGTGAAGGACTTCCTGGAAGAATTCCCGGATCGGAGCGAAGAGCTGCGCTACGTGCTCGCTTCGATCATGCCGGAACAAAAGGACAGCGAGTTCACCTGGCACGACTTCCGGGAGCGGGTGAACAACGAATTGGCGGACGTGCTCGGGAACTTCGTGAACCGGGTGCTCGTGCTCAACCGGAAGTTCCACGAGAGCCGCGTGCCGGAGGCGGGCGCGTTCACGGCCGAGGACGAAGCGGTGCTCTCGGCGTTGAATGCGGCTCCTGGGCGCATCGGTGATTTCATCGAGCGGCACCGGTACCGGGATGCGCTGCAAGAGGCAATGGGCGTGGCGCGGCTCGGCAACAAGTACATGACCGAAACGGAGCCTTGGAAGGTGGCGAAAACCGACCCCGCGCGGGCGGCCACCCTCCTGCACGTGTGCACCCAAATCACGGCGAACCTCGGCATCCTCCTGGCGCCCTTCCTGCCCCGCACGGCTTCGAAGCTCGCAGAAGCCTTCGGCGTGGCGGGCTTGCGTTGGTCGGATGCCCGAGCAGACCTCGTGTCGGCGGGCGCGGCATTGGGCGACCTGCCCATCCTGTTCGCCAAAGTCGATGCAGAGTGGGCCGAAATGATGCGCGCCCGCCTCGAGCAGCCGGTCGAACGCGCGGTGGAGCCGTTGAAGGACACCTGCACCTTCGACGACTTCATGAAGCTCGACCTGCGGGTGGGGGAAGTAACGGCGTGCGTGCCCGTTCCGAAAGCGAAGAAGCTGCTCCAGTTGACCATCCAAACCGGCCTCGACGAGCGCACGGTGGTTTCGGGCATCGCCGAGCACTTCACACCCGAAGAGGTCGTGGGGCGGCGCGTCTGCGTCCTCGTCAACCTCGCACCGCGGAAGCTGCGCGGAGTAGAAAGCCAAGGCATGGTGCTCATGGCCTCCACAGCCGATGGCGGCTTGCGCTTCGTGACGCCGGAAGAAGGCACCGCGGCGGGCGACGTCATCGCGTGACCCTCCGATCAGATTGCAACCGAACACATGACGTCCTCGCGTGTGCCTTCGCTGGAGTTGAAATCCCCAGTTTTTCGAAAAACCGGGGATTTCAATCATAGCGGCGTATAAAAAAAAGGAGCCCCAGCCCCCCCTTTTCGCATTGCCGCAGATGAGAAGTTCATCCTGAGCTGCCAAATCCCTAACGACCTCGTGTTCGCCTTCGCTGGAGTTGAAATCCCCACTTTACCGAAAAAAGGCGGCCTTACAGCCGCCTTCTCCCGGTCCTATCCGCGCACCACTGGCACACCCCCTCTCAAAGTGGGGATTTCAATCACAGCGGCGCAAAAAAAAAGGGGACCCGCAGGTCCCCTTTCGCAATTCCGCAGATCAGAAGTTGATCTTCAATGTTGCGTTCCACGTGCGGCCGAAACCGAACCACACGAAGTTGCTCTTGTCGATGCCGTTCCACAGCTCCTCTTCAGAAGCGTCGGCTGAAGCGTGGATGTTCGTGTTCGATTCCGCGATGTACACTGTGTCGAACAGGTTGTTCACGTTCACGCGGAAGCTGGCATTGGTTCCGAGGAAGTCAAAGCGCGAGGTCAAACCCAAGTCCACCAAAGCGTACGAAGGCAATTGCAGCGCTCCCGCATTGTCCGGGTTCAAGAAGTCCCCGTTGATGGAGTAGTCCGCGTACAAACCATCCACGTAACGCGCCGTCAAATCCGCATTGAACGTGCGGTTGATGCGGTAGTCCACGCCCAAGAAACCGGTCAACTGAGCCGCATCGCCCACTTTCGCACCTTCCGTGTAAAGGGTGGCTGTACCCAGTTCGTTTTGGTTCTCATCAAAAATGGTGGCGTCGAAGTTCTTCGTGTACGTCCAATCGCCAAGCGACAACATACCCGTCACCTTCAATCCATTCACCGGGTAGTAGTTCGCCTCCACCTCGATGCCGTTGTGCTGGACATCGACGTCGCGGAACTGGGCAATGCCCTCCTGCATGGTCGAATCGTTCACCACCACATCCACCGACTGGGTCACGAAGCGGTTGCCCCAGGTCGTGGCGTACGCGTTGACGTTGACCGTCAAGTTCTCACTGCGGTAACCGTAACCGATTTCAAAGGACGTGATTTGCTCGTTCTGCAGGTCGTCGTTCACGAAGTTCGCGTAGTTCGGGAACACCGCATCGAAGTTTGGCTGACGGGAAATGACGCCAGCGTTGAAGAACACGTTCGACGATTCGCTCATGTTGTAGTTCGCACCGCCTTTCACGTAGCCGCCGTTGATGTTCGCGACATCCGAAATCGGCAAGTTGGGCTGATCGAAGTAATCCTCACGCTGGTAAGACTGGATCGAGAAACCGGCTTGTACCACCGCAGTCAGGTCGTCTTGGTTGTTGTACTCAACGAGTCCGTTGAAACCTGCCCACTTCACCAAACCGATGTTGTAGTAATCCATCTTCGGACCGTTGAGGCCCGTGTTGCGGAAAGGATCGGCGTCGATGGTCGTGTTGATGACTTGGCCCATGCTGTTTTGGTTCCCCGTTGAGTAGTAGCCGTCGAGGCCCATGAGGTTGTTCAACACGCGGTAGTGGTAGCCCTTGTAGTTCCGGAGGTCCAAACCAACCGACGCCCGCAAGTTGTCCTTGTTGTATTCCAAATTCGAGATCACGCCGACCCAGTCGTGCGAGTTCATCGAAGCGCGGCGCACCTCAACAGCGCGGTTCACGTCCTCCCCGTTGTAGCCGTTCGAACCGATGAGTTGGTTGTAGAACGGGCTCGACGTCAACGAATCGCTCGTGCCGTAGCCGGTGGTCGTGGCGATGTTCGCGGCGACCACCGCATCGAAGTCGATGAAGCCGTCCGCATCGCGCGAACCGAGGCTGTCCTCGAGGTAGTGCTGGGTCAAGTCCGCATTGTACGGGTGGTTGTTGATGTCGCCGTTGCGGAAGTACGCACCGCGTGGGCCCGTTCCACCACCGCGACCTGCTGAACCGTAAATCGACGTGTTCAACGTCAAGTTCTCCGTAATCGTCCAATCCCAGTTGAACGTCGCGAGCGGCTTGTTGTAGAAGTTGCGGCGCATGTTGAACTCCTGGCGCTCGTTGTCGATGGTCATGAAACCCGCGTCGGTGTTCCAACGGCGGTCGATGCCTTCTTCACCGAAATTCTCGTAGTCGCGGATGGACACCCACGCATCGCGCTGGTGGTGCCATTGGCCGGCGCCCAAGAACGACAAATTCAACGCGTGCTTCGAGCCGTCGGGCTGGTAGCCGATGGCACCGAAGTAGGTGGTTCCTGCACCGGCCGTGCCGTAGACGTAGCCGTCGCCTGACCACTGGCTCAAGAGGAACGAAGAGGCCCAGCCGTTTTCGTTTTTGCCTGAGCTGTAGCTCACCGAGGTCTTCATGAAGCCATCGTTACCGATGGTCTCGGCAATCGAACCGCCGCGCTCCATTTGGGCCGCCTTCGTGAAGATGGAGACCGTACCGCCCACTGAAGGAACGGCGAGGCGAGAAGCTCCGAGGCCGCGCTGGATTTGGATGCCGGAAGCCACGTCCGTCAAACCCTGCCAGTTCGACCAGTACACCCAACCGTTCTCCATGTCATTGACCGGCTGGCCGTTGATGAGGAACGAGGTGTTGCGCTGGTCGAAACCACGCAACGAAATGCGGGAGTCACCGTAGCCACCGCCCTGCTTCGTGGCGTAAACACCCGGCGTGCGGTTCATGATTTCCGGGAACTCTTGGTTACCGACTTTCAACGCAATTTCAGCGGGAGAAATCGTTGAAACCGCCACCGGAGTTTCGCGCTCCTTCGCCACGTCCACCACGTTCGTGATGATGGTCGCTGCGGCCAAACCGAGTGCCGTCGGCTCCAATGAAATCACCCCCATGTCCGCCTTCGCAGCGAGCAGGGCCGTTTCGTATCCGATGAAGGAAACGGTGATGTTGCCCGTGGGTTGGGCGTTCAACGAGAACGTACCATCTGCTGCGGCAGCAACGCCTGAGGTGGCACCTTCGACCATGACGGTAGCACCGGGAAGTGCACCTCCAGTAGAGGCATCCGTCACCTTACCAACAATCTGCGCCATCGACACGGAGGTCAACGCACAGAAGAGGCCCAGGAGGGCGAATCGAAACATTTGAGACATGTTCAACGGTGTTGAGGGGTTAGTTTTCGGCTGCGAAATTCCCTTTTTTCCTTTCAAATCGGACGGACCCAAGTCACGCAGCCCCACCAAAGGAAGAAGTTTAAGTTTGCGAAAATTGGCAAAACCCGCGAATCCACAACCGATTCAAACGTGACCACATGCCTTTGTCCAGCCCAACCGCCACGTAAAATTTCACATTCCCTTAACATTCAGGGGAGCGAACGAATGGGTTAGTTTTGGGACTCAATCGGCTCGAAATGACCTTGCAAGATTTCGTGGTGTTGTACGTCGACGATGAACCGGCGAACCTGTTTGCTTTCCGGGCGGCGTTCCGGAAGGAGGTGACGGTGTTGACGGCTGCGTCGATGAACGAAGGGCTGATGGTGTTGGCAGATCAGCCCGTGGACTTGCTCATCACCGACCAAATCATGCCCGAGGGCACCGGCCTCGAATTCCTCCAGCGCACCTTGCAGGACTTCCCTGATTTGCAGCGCATTTTGATCACGGCTTATGGGCATTTGGATTTGGTTCGCCAAGCGCTCAATGATGGGAAAATCCACTGTTACCTCGAAAAACCGTGGGACGAAGCGCAGCTGCTCGGCATCATCCGCCAAGCGTTCACCGAAATCACGGACCGGGACCACCGCCGGGATCAAATCAACGCGCTCGCACGGCAGTTGTTCCAAAGCCGGCAACGCGTGGCGAGTTTGCTCGAACACCTGCACCAAGTGGGCGACCTCGAAGGCTCGGTCATCGCGCAATCCATCCTCCAATTGATGGATCGCTCCGAAAAAGGCTAGCGGATTCGAAATTTTTTCAGGCCGAAGTTGAAACCCTTGGGTGAAATCTTGCGTATCTTTGCCGTCGCGTTTTTGCCGATGTAGCTCAGCTGGTAGAGCAACGCATTCGTAATGCGTAGGTCAGCGGTTCGAGTCCGCTCATCGGCTCCACGAAATGAAAAGGCCGCCCCATCGAGGGCGGCCTTTTTCGTTGTTTGATTTCATTGCGCTTTAAAGCGTCAATTCCACGGCCAAGCACGTGTTCGCTTCAAAGTTCAAGACACCCGACCACCACGTATCGCCCCAGTCGTCCACGACCTCATACGTTGCTGCCAATGCGGTCGCCTTCCCCATGTCCTTGGTGATGGTGATGGAAGCATTGGCTCCACAATCGGGGGCACTGGTCCAGTATTGGTTGGTTGCGGTAGAACCGACGATTTGGCCGTCCACATAAAAGTTGAGGCTTGCGCTCTGCCAATCTTGCAATTCCGCGCTAGCGGCTTGGCCATACCACAATACGATTTCACCTTCGTATTCGCAGGATCCATCAAAATTGTCCGCAGCAGGATCGTAATTCACCGCGTCCGCATCCGTGCACCCATCGACCTGACAACCCGCGAAAGACAGGGCAGAAACCACCAACGCCACCCCCCAAAAAGCCGTGTTAAACTTGCTCATTTTGTTTTGAATTTTAAACGAAGAGCAAGATATGTCCCTGCCCGCATGCAGGATGTTAAATTCAAAATAAACCCTTCAAATTAACACGTTAAACTTCGACTTTAACGGACAAGCTGAAGGTGCGGCCATAGGACCAGTAGCCCTCGAGGCGGCCATTGCCGACGGTGCCTTGGAGCTTGTCGCCGGTGAACGGATCGGTGAAGAAGGTCTCGTCCGCCTCGTTCATGTAGATGTTGTCGAGGGCGTTTTGGACGTTGATGCCAACGCGGCAGTTCCAGCCGTCGAGTCGGAATACCTTGCTGGCGCGGACGTCGAGGTAACCATAGGCCGGCAGTTCGACCGGTTGCAGGCCCGCGTAGTCCGGGTTCGTGCGGTCGGAATCGACGTTGAATTGGGCGAACAGGTTCCAGTTGTAGACGTAGGAGGCGCCGAGGCGGATGCCGGAGGGGAGCGTGGTGTTGGCGAGGAATCCGATTTGGCTTTGAGGCGCATCGCTCACCTTCAACCCCGCGGAGTAGATGTAGAGTGAATCGATGACGGCGCCGCCTTCCTCGGCGGTGATGGCGGCCTCCACGTTGTTTTCCCAGCGCCAATTGCCGAAGGACGCCATGCCGCCGACTTCGAGCCAACGGGTGGGCTGGCTGCGGACTTCGAGCTCGATGCCGTCGTGGGTTTGGGTGAGGCCGCGGATGAAGGCGCGGTATTCCGTGCCGTCGGGGCGGAGCAAGGGGGCGGACAGGATGGTCTTGTCGCGCCATTGCGTGTGGTAGGCGTTGACGTCCACGGCGAGTTTGCGGAAGCGGACGCGGTAGCCGAGTTCCCCGGCCAGCACCTTTTCGTTCGTGAGCTGCTCGGCGGTGAGGATGTTGGAAAAGTTCGTGAAGACGTAGGGAAGGAACGGCGCGCGCGAGTAGTAGCCCGCGTTGACGTACGCGTTGCTGCGTTCACCGATTTCGATGCTGCCGCCCGCCTTCGCGTTGTAGCCGATGCTGCCCGCGCGCTCGCTTTTGATTCCATAGACGAACTCATCAGCCGTGGTGGCAACGCCGGTCAACGGGTCGACGGTGGTGACCGGCTGAACGCCCGTTTCCTCGTAGCGGAAGTACTTGTAGGGGTCGATGCGGCGGTAGGTCGTGTAGCTGAGGGTGGCGGCGGCGAAGGCGGAGATGCCGTTGTGGTGGTATTCGATTTGGCCAAATCCACCCGCGTAGCCCACGCGCCCCACGTCGTCGTAATCCACCACATCCCCCGGCCGCGCCATCAGCGCATAGTCCGGATTCACGCCGTAACCATCCGTGCTGCTGAACGACTGCAAATAAAAATCCCCGCCCAGCAGGTTGTCCACGGTCGTGTAGTGCTTGCCGCTGTAAAACCGCGCGTCGATGCCCGCGATCAGGTTCACCTTCTCGTTCCGCTCCGAATGCAAGGTCGACAGCACCCCGGTCCAAAAATGATCGTTGTGCGCGCGCTCCAAGCTGCTCCGTGTGCGCCCGCCGACCACCGGCTGGCCATCCACCGTGACGGGATCTCCCGCCATGTGCAGGGTGTCGGACCACGCGCCCACCGCCTCATCGTAGGCGATTTGATTCGCCGCATACGTCACGGGCAGGGTGTTCGTGCTGTTCGATTGGTACAGGTAATCCCAATTCAGCGTGGTCTTCACCGTGCGCAACTCGGCGTCACCGTACTCGTCCAGCGTCACCAGCGTTTCGCTCAAACGCGGATTGCTCGTGCCGTCGTAGCGCGACCCCCAACCGCGTCCAAAACTGGCGTACGCACTGGTCGCAAGGTGCGTGCGGTCGCTGACCTGCCAGTAGTGATTCAACGCCAACTGCGGCTTGTGGTAGTGGTTGACGCGTGCATTCAAGACCTCCCCGTTGAGCAGGCCCCAATCGTCGTTCCAGCGGTGCGCCTCGTAGCCGAGGGCTTGCAAATCGTTGAAGCGCTCGACCGTCAAATTGCCGCGGCGCTGGCCGTGGGTTTGCGGAGCGCCGATGGCCGTAAACACGAGGCGCTGCCCGCCGAAATCCTTCGCAGCGGTGAGGAAGTAGCTCCACGCGTCGATGAAGGTCGCGTCGACGTAGGCGTTGCCGCTCGTGCGGCTGCCGACGGCGCTCACCGCCCAGCCGTTTTCCATCACGCCCGTGCTCAGGCTGAGCATGGTTTTGTAGCGGCCGTAGTCGGTGACGCTTTGGACCAAACTCGCCCCGCGCTCCACATCCGTGGCCTTCGTGATGATGTTCAACGTGCCGCCCACGGAGTTGATGGCGAGCTTCGAAGCGCCCAATCCGCGCTGCACCTGCATCGTGCTGACGGCATCGCCCAGCCCGGCCCAATTCGACCAGTACACCCAGCCGTTTTCCATGTCGTTCACCGGAATGCCGTTGATGAGCACCGCGACGTTTCGCTGGTCAAAGCCCCGGATGTTGATGCGGCTGTCGCCAAAACCGCCCCCGCCCTTGGTCGCGTACACCCCCGGCGTGATGTTCAGGGTCTCCACGAGCTCGCGGTCCCCCTGCACCTCCTCGATGGTGCGCGCGTCGAGGGTCGACACGGCCACGGGCGTCGCGCGGTCGAGGGCGACGGACGCGATGACTTGGGCTTCCTCGAGGCCGATGGTCATGGAGGCCAATGCGATTTCGCCGAGGTCGCGGCGTTCGGAGCCGGAAGCGGGGAGGGTGACCCGAACGGACTGTTGGGCGTAGCCGATCATTTGGAACTCGATGCCGAGTTCACCGGTGCCGCGGACCGTCATTTGGAACGCACCATCGAGGTCGGTGAACGCGCCGGCTGAGGTGCCGGGAGCGAAGACCGCCACTCCGATGAGGGGCTGGTTCGTCCCCTGCTCCAAGCAGCGGCCGGTCAAGGTCAAGGACTGGCCCCAACCCGTTGTGGTCAAGGCGATCAGGGCGAGGAGGAGGAAACGGGGTGCAAGCATGGTGCGCGGTTTTCGGCCCGAAAGATAGCCGCCGCGCGCACGTGGTCAAGCCCAGCGGCCGGAGCGGTGGAGGTGGGCAGCGATTTGGACCGTATTCGTGGCCGCCCCTTTGCGCAAGTTGTCCGCCACAATCCACAGGTGCAGCCCGCGCGGATGGGACAAATCCCGGCGCAACCGCCCCACGAACACCTCATCGCGTCCGGCCGCCGTGACGGGCATCGGATACGCGTTTCGGGCCGGATCGTCCTGGACCACCACCCCGGGAAACGCCTCCAACGCAGCGCGCACCTCATTCAATTCGAACGCGCGCGCAAGCTCGAGGTACACCGACTCGCTGTGACCGCCCACCACGGGCACCCGAACGGCGGTGCAACTCAGCGCTACCTTCGGGTCGTCGAGGATCTTCTTGGTCTCGTTCCACACCTTCATCTCCTCCTTCGTGTAGCCGTTTTCCGTGAACACGTCGCAATGCGGAATGCAGTTCTTGTCGATGGGATGCGGGTACACGCACTCCACGTTCTCCGCTCCAGCACGCTCGGCTTCCAGTTGCGCCACCGCGGCGACGCCGGTGCCGGTGACGCTCTGATACGTGCTCACCACGCCCCGCTCGATGCCCCACCGATCATGGATCGGTTTCAAGGCCATGACGAGTTGCATGGTCGTGCAGTTCGGGTTGCCGATGATGAGGTGGTCGTCTCCGATGGCGTGTCCGTTGACTTCGGGCACCACGAGCGGGCAATTGGGGTCCATGCGCCAAGCGCTGCTGTTGTCGATGACGGTGGTGCCGCGCTCGGCAAATCGCGGTGCCCACTCCAGTGAAGTGGCGCCGCCCGCACTGAACAACGCCACATCCGGTGCCCATTCAACGGCCGCCTCCAACCCCACCACTTCCCGCTCCATCCCTTGAACGGTCAGGCGCTTGCCCGCGCTCCGGGCGCTCGCCACAGGCAACCAATCCGCCAACGGCAGCTGCTGCTCTTCGAGCACTCGCAACATCGTCTCCCCCACCATGCCGGTGGCACCCACAACCGCCAATCGCAGCGGCCGGTTCGTTTTTTCTTGGTTCATCGACCTGAAATTTATGCGCGTTTGCCCGGAGTTTACGAACGTCGTTGCTGCACGGTTTCACTTGGGCGAACTTTGCGGCGGACGAACGAAAGAGGCGATGGAATGGAAAGCGATTGGGCGGCTGGTGCAAGCCGCGTGGTGGGGAGCGCATGCCTTCGGGGCATCGGGCCAAATCCCCTTTTGGCAAGGCGACACCACCCAGTGGCATTGCACGGCTACCGCAGCGACACTCAACGCGCCGGAGGCGGGTTCAGCCAGCATCCGAAGGTGCCTCGACCCGCCCACCGGGAGCGGCCTCGACCTGCGTTGGCGTTGGGAGCAGCACCTCGCGGGTTCGAGCGCAAACCGCAGTGCGTTGACGGCCTATGCCCTCGAACCGGACAGCACGGCGTGGCTGACCCTGGAACTCGGGGCAGTGGGCGCAGACGACCCCTTGGAAGCGACGCATTGGCAAAACGAGGTCGCGGGCTCCACTTCGCTCGTGCCCGGTCAGTTTGCCCAAGGATTGGACGCTGAATTTCGGTGGCTCGTCCTTCCCGATGCTGCGCATGGGATGCTGTACATCCGACCCGATGGAGAACCGTTCTTCTCTCCGCTTCTGGTGGTGGAGGGAATGCCGCGCTGCCTGGCGCTTTCCGCGGAATTCACTGCGAGCCACACCCAAGACTTCCGGCTTGAAGTGGTCCCGGAATGCACTTACGAACCGGACACGTTGGCCCCGTTCATCGTGCAGGCAGAGGTGCTGGCGGACGGGAGGTGCCGCGTTCAATTTTCGGAGGTCTTGGGGGGGACTCCGGTGGGGTTCTGGCCGGGTGAGGTGGGGGCGCTTTGCGCTATGGAGTCGCCAGGTTGCCTTGAGTGCCTTCCGCCGCCCACAGGCCTTCCCGCCGGTCTGCCGGTTCCGCTCCGGTTGGAGGGGGTGCAGGACACGTCGGGCAATGCCGTGGAAGGGTTGGCCGCGATGGCCCTGTGGCTGCCTGATGACTTGGCTCGGCCGGGGGATTTGGCCTTCACTGAAATCATGGCCGACCCGACGCCGAGTGCGGGGCTACCGGAGACGGAATGGGTAGAAATCACCAACTTCAGTACCACCATTCAACACGTGGATCACCTGATCCTTCGCGAAGGGTCGACCCTTTCCCCATTGGTACCACTCCCTCCGTGGGACGGCGTCCTCGAACCCGGTGGTCGGTTCGTGGCATCGTCGGACACCACGCGGATTGCCCCTTCCGTGCGTCAAGCCCATGCGCCGTTGTGCGGTGCACTGACCGATTCGGGGGAACGCCTCAGCCTCCTGCGCAGCGACGGATTGACCCTGGATGACTTGACCTATGCGCGTTCGTGGTGGCAAGGTGTTGGCGGGGGGCACTCTGTCGCCCTTCAACAGCGCGGGGCGTGCGGCATTGCCTCGCATTGGGGTCCGTCCTCGCCGGCTTCGCCTGGAACGGGAAATGAAGCCCCGCAACCCGATGCGCTGCCGCTGCGCGTGCAAGCCTTTCGGCCACTGACCCCAGGGCAAGGCGCCATCGCGTTCAATCAGCCGATTGCACCCCAAGCGCTCGGCGCTTTGTCATGGCGTCACCCCCCAGAGGCCATTCCGTTGGTCCCCACGGCAGATGCGGTGGCCACGTGGTCCGGGGCCGTACCACGCTCAGGTCCCTATGTCCTTTCGGACTTGCGCACCTGCGATGCGCCCTGGGATTCCCTTCCTCCACTGCTCGTCCTCGATTCCCTTGCTGCATTTCCCGAACCGGGCGACTTGACGACCACCGAAATCGCCGTGCGCCCGCCGCCAAGTTGGCCTGGGATGCCCGCCTTTGTGGAATGGACGAACCGCTCAACGCAGGCCATCGAAGCGGCAGGCGTTCGCGTCAACGGGGTGTCCACATCCGTGCGAAGGGTGGAGCCGGGGAGCTCGGTGGTGGTTGCCATTGACCTGCCCAACACAGAAGGCCGCATCACGCTGACGGATGCGGACGGAAGGGTACTCGAATCGTTCCGGTACACAAACTGTTGGCACGCACAGCGCAACGAGGAGGACGAGGGGATGAGTTTGGAGCGACGCGACCTCAATGGTCCCGTTTCCGATGGCCGGAACTGGGAAACGTGCCAACAAGGCTGCACGCCGGGTTGGTTTGAAGCGGGACCGGATTGGGTGGACGATGAGCCCCCAGCGTTGCAGGCCATCGTGGAACGGGAAGAAGGCGTTGTGCGGTGGTTCTCAGAACCGGTGGCAGCGCCGGAGAGCGCGATGGAAGTCGACGTTGAAGATTGGGGTTCTGGCGTGGAATCCGGTCGAGCGTGGTGGTGGCCCGATGCGGCGGTTCCGTTTGCGGTGGAGGACGCGGCGGGCAACCGTTCGGATTTTGAGGGGGCTTCACCCCTGTATTCCGAAGGAACGTGGCGGCTGAATGAGTGCTTCGGGTGGGTTGGAAGTGCCGATGAACCGTTCCTCGAAACGGTCGCCGTAGGGGAAGGTTGGGCGCGTTCGGACGGGATGCACTGGAGCACGGACGACGCTCCGGGACCTTCCGATTGGGTCGCTTTGGGGACGGTTCAATGGGCCGTTCCCGCAGGACAGCCCGTAGCATGGGCGCGGTGCCCGCAGCGGCATGTTGGGGGCATCGTCCTCCCGACGGAGTTGCCTTCGTTGCACGGTGACCGGCGCGTTTCGCTGGCCCAATGGTCGGGCATGGAATGGCACATCGTGGACACGGTGTGGTCCGCTCGAGAACGCTTCGACCCGCTGGATCGGTTGATGGAAGGGACGAGTTGGGAACGGTTCCATCCCGATCCTGGGGCTTGGGCGCCGTCGATTTGGGGGCCAACGCCCGGCCGCACAAATGGACGCACGGCGCACGATCCCGCCGGCCCCAACGACCTCCGCATCGCGCCCCAAACGTGCATACCCTTCGACGCAACGTGGGGACAAATCCGCATCGAGGGCCACCGACAGGTGGATGAGTTCTGCATCTTCGATTCCTCCGGAAACTGCATTCGGCGGACCGAGACGGTTTCCTCGACGGGGTCGGTGACCACGTGGTTTTGGGACGGCACCCGCGGCGATGGGATGCCCGCCGCACCCGGACCGCATTGGGTCGTGGCGCTTTCGGAAGGCCAAATTTGGGGACGCCATCCCATTGCGGTAGCGCCTCAACGAGATTGACGAACTTTGCACCATGTTCGATGGGACGCTCCTTCCGACCCCTCCTTGGGATGCCCTGTTGCCCGCTTTGGTCGCCATGACACTGGGCACGGCGGCTTTGGCTGCCTTGCGCGTGTTGCACGCGGGGGAGTGGGAACTTACCTGGAACGGCCTGATCAATCCGCGAGCCATGTGGTTGGGGCGGCACGTTGAAGGAGGGCGCACCATCGGTGTGGTGCTGAGCCACTTGGTGGGCCTGTGCGGGTGGGCGATCCTGGGTTGGGCCACTGGGATGGGGAACTGGGAGGGTCCAGCGATGCGCGATTTACCGACGGAACTGCAACTGCCTGGGGCGTCTCCGACGGAACGCGCTTTGTGGGGAGCGTTGATCGGACTCGCCACGTTGCCCGTGCGCTGGGTCGCGAGGCGAGCAGTGGGTTGGATCGCCGAGGCGTCTGAAGCGACGTGGCAGCACGGGGAAACGGATCGCTTGTTGCGCACGGCTTGGGTCGCGATTGCTGTGGGATTGGTCCTGCTGACTGCAGTCCGGAGCCGCGTGGTGGAGGACCTGGTTTCAGGCGTGAACCTCGTGCTCGGCTCGTACTTCATTTTCATCGGTTGGCGCAGCTTTCGGCTTTTGCAATTGATGCGACTCAACTCCCTTTCAATTGGTTGGGGATTTGCGTACCTTTGCACCCTCGAACTCATTCCCTCTTGGGTGCTGATTTCAGTGCTCTTAGGTGGTGGGGGAGGGCATTGAACGACCACCTTTCTATGGCAAAAAAGATCAAGACCATCCTGATCTCGCAGCCCAAACCGACCACGGAGAAATCTCCGTATTTCGATTTGGCCGAACGTCAGAAACTGACCATCGATTTCCGCCCGTTCATCCACGTGGAGGGCATCGATGCACACGAATTCCGGCAGCAACGCATCGATTTGGCTTCGCACACTGCGGTGATTTTGACTTCGCGCAATGCAGCAGATCACTACTTCAGGTTGGCGGAAGACCTCCGATTCGAAGTGCCCGAAACCATGAAGTACTTCTGCATCAGCGAGTCGACCGCCTTCTACTTGCAGAAATACGTGACGTACCGAAAGCGCCGGATTTTCCACGGAAAGCAACGGTTCCAGGATTTGGTCGACAGCTTGAAGAAGCACAAAAAGGAGAGATTCCTCTTGCCGTGCAGCGACTTGCTCAAGCCGTCCATCCCCCAGTTGCTCGATGAAATCAAGGTCGTCTATTCGAAGGCCATGATGTACCGGACGGTGTGTTCGGACCTCAGCGACTTGAGCGATGTGAAGTACGACATGCTGGTGTTCTACAGCCCCAGCGGCATCGAGAGCCTGTTCAAAAACTTCCCGGATTTTGTGCAAGGAGAAACGCGCATCGCGACGTTCGGAAGCACCACGGCACAAGCCGCAGAGCAAGCGAAGCTCCGCGTGGACATTGCCGCACCCCTTCCTCAAGCCCCTTCGATGACCATGGCCATCGAGCAGTACATCAACCAAAAATAAGGACTTGGGGACGCGGCCATTCGGGTTCCCCAAACCCCAGCACCTCAAGTCGCGCATCCTCATCGATCAAGCGTTCGAGGCGGGCTCGGTCGTGAAGTCCTTTCCATTTTTGGTTCGTTGCCTGTCGGTGGAATTGCCCCAACCCGTTTCGTCGCAGCTGATGATCAGCGTACCGAAACGCAAGTTCAAGCGGGCGGTCGACCGGAATCGGGTGAAGCGCTGGGTGCGAGAAGCGTGGCGCATCGAACGGGGTCCCCTTGAACAACTCGTCGAAAAACGGGGCGAACAATGGGCCATCGTGCTCATCTTTGTGGGAAAGGAGATGCCCGATTGGACCGTTTGCCAAACCGCGATGAAGAAGTTGATTCGCCGGCTCGAAGCGCACGTGGCCCAGCACGGCACCGAATCGAAACCGGAGAATCATGCATGAAGGAAGGACGGGCAAACCATTGAGCGCCAAGCATTGGGTCTGGATTGCGTTGCTGGGCGCCGCGGGATGGGCATTCACCGTGCCCGTGCGCGAGAACTACTTTGAAATCTCAAAGCAACTCGAGATCCTCAACGCGCTGTTTCGCGAGCTGAACATCCACTACGTCGATGAAATCCAACCCGGCGCTCTGATGGAGACCGGCATCGAATCCATGGTGTCCAGCTTGGACCCCTATACGGTTTACTACCCCGAATCGCGGGTGGAGGATTTGCGTTTCATGACCACCGGCGAGTACGGAGGCGTCGGCGCCACGATTTATGAAATCAACGGCGCGCTGACCGTGACCGACATGCTGCCCGGCTACCCCGCAGAGCGCGGTGGATTGCGCATCGGAGACGTCATCACCTTTGTGGACGGTCGCGACATTCGGGAATTGGACGAACAGTTTGCGTTGGACTTGCTTGACGGGGCCACGGGGTCGACGTTGACGCTTCGCGTGGAGCGATTTGGCCAAACCGAGCCCCTCGACTTCACCTTCACCCGCGAAAAAATCGAAGTGCCCGCAGTTCCCTATTCGGGACTTGTGGCGGACAGCGTCGGATACATTGCGTTTTCACGCTTCACCCGGGGCGGGGCGGCGGAAGTGCGCCTCGCGTACAAGCAACTCAAGGACTCCCTGGGAATCAAGGCACTCGTCCTCGATCTGCGGAGCAACGGGGGCGGCTTGCTCCACGAAGCCGTTGCACTCGTGAACCTGTTCATCGACAAGGACCTGCCGGTCGTGGACACCCGCGGGAAGGACCCCGGTCGCGACCAGCACTACAAGACCATGGGACCGGCCTTTGACGGGGAGATTCCGCTCGCCGTCCTCATCGACGGCCAGTCCGCATCGGCCAGCGAAATCGTCGCGGGGACGCTGCAGGATTATGACCGCGCCGTCATCGTTGGACAACAAAGCTTCGGAAAAGGCTTGGTGCAACAGACCAAGGATTTGGCCTATGGAACCCGGCTGAAAGTCACAGTCAGCAAGTATTACACGCCGAGCGGACGCTGCATTCAACGGCTTGATTACGGGGCCGGCGACGACCACGGACAAGCCATTCCCGATTCGCTCATCAAGACCTTCACCACCCGCAACGGTCGGACGGTGCGCGACGGACAGGGCATCGATCCCGATGTCGAGGTCCCGTTGGAGGAAATGAGCTACGTGCACCTCGGGCTGCTCGATGAAGGCATTTTCTTTGACTTCGGCACGCAATGGGCGGCCACCCACGACACGCTCGTGCTGGACGGTTGGGAGTTGAGCGAGGCGGATTGGGAGGCGTTCGTTGCGTTTGCGGAGGAACGGCCGTTGGCGTACCGATCGGAGACCCAGGAACGGTTTGAAGCGTTGAAGGAGGAGGCGCGAAAGGAGCGGCTGTTCGACGCGGATTCGACGGCCTTTGTGGCCTTGGAGCGGTTGGTAAAGCCTGATGTGCGGCGGGATTTGGAGCGGTTCAAGGACGAACTGGTCGAGAGCTTGGAGCATGAATTGGTCAGCCGCATGCAGCCCATGGAGGTGTACTACCGCTGGTCGCAACAGGAGGATGCGGAATTGAACCAAGCGTTGGAACTGCTGCAAACGGGAGCGTACGAAGCGGTGCTCGCGGGCCCGGGGAAGTGATGGCGGCGAAGGAATGGGTGCAGCGCCTGTATGCAGCGGGCATCGGGGTGACGTTGTTGGGCCTTCCTTTTTCGAACTGGTTGATGTCCCAAGGGGCGTTTTTATGTGCGTTG
The DNA here is from genome assembly GCA_030427925.1 of Bacteroidia bacterium. Lineage (GTDB taxonomy): Bacteria > Bacteroidota > Bacteroidia > Flavobacteriales_D > Sanyastnellaceae > JALQTD01. The sequence goes on from JAUICJ010000029.1 coordinate 31,098, forward strand.
GCCTGGGGGGTGGACCGGGCGGTCAATGGGCCGTTGTTTCGCGGGAGAGCGTGGCGCTTTTATCGCCTGCAAGCCCCGTTGCTCGCCACCGTGGCGCTTTGGGCGTGGCATGCCCTCGGCGTGTTGTGGTCGGAGGATGTTGCCGAAGGGCTGAACGTGTTGCGCATCAAAGCCCCACTGCTCGTGTTTCCGTTGGTGCTCATCACCGGACGTTGGGAGCGCGAGCGCGTGTTCCGGTGGTTGCCGTGGGCGTGGTGGGCCGCACTCGTGGCTGGAAGCCTCGCCGTGTTGGGGCAGGGACTCCGCAGCGAGGGCACGTTGGCGCCGCGGGATTGGTCGCCGTATACGTCGCACATTCGGCTGAGCTTGTTCCTCGCATTTGGCATCGCTTGGAGCTGGGGCCAAACCCTGCAACGCCGAGCCCCGCTGCTTCCCGCCTTCCTCTTGCTCGGCTTGGGGGCCGCGGTGATCTGGAAAACGGCGGCGCTGACGGGGGCGCTGTTGCTTCCCGTTGTGGGGCTGCTGCTCGCGTTTTGGGTGGGGTTCGAGCGGTTTGGGGTGCCGTTGGTTTGGTCCCGGCGCGGGGCGGCCGGAGCGGTGGCGGTCGGGCTCGTCTTGGCGGTGGTGGGCGCGTGGAACCTGCGGGGCGTGACGCCGGTTGAGGCGGATTTGCCAACGCATTCGGAAGCGGGTACGCCTTACGCGCACTACCCCGACCGGACGCTGCGGGAAGGCGATGAATTCGTGTGGGTGAAGTTGGCGGAACGCGAGATGCGGGCGGAGTGGAATGCGCGGAGTGCGCTGGCGTTTGATGGGGCGGATGGCCGCGGGCAGGAGCTGAAGATGACCCTGATCCGGTACTTGACTTCGCTGGGGTTGCCGAAGGACTCGGCGGGGGTTGCGGCGCTTTCTCCAGCCCAAATCGCGCACGTCGAAGCCGGAATTCCCACCCGATTTGAGCTCGAGCACACCGGCCTGCGGAGGCGTTGGGACGTGCTGAAATTCGAGGTCATGAACGCCCGCGATGGGGGCAATCCGTCCGGGCACAGCGTGGTGCAGCGCCTCCACTTCATGGAAGCGGCGGGCTGGATTCAACGGCGGGCACCGGTTTGGGGCGTCGGCACCGGGGACCTGAACCGGGAGTTCGCTGCGGCCTATGCGGACTTGGACTCGCCGCTCGCGCCGGAATTCCAGCTTCGAGCGCACAACCAATACGTGTCGTTTTTGCTCGCAGGCGGCCCCATGGCCCTCGTCCTGTGGGTGGCCGTGCTCGTCCTCAGCGCTCGCGGGTTGCCGCCCGAACAGCGCATCCCGGCTTGGATGTTCCTGACCATCCTCGCCCTGTCTTGCCTGACCGAAGACACCTTGGAAACCCAAGCCGGTGTGACCTTCGCGGGGTTGTTCCTGGGATTATTTGGCCTGCGCAGCTGAAACCACCTCGTCCACGGGAACGTCCAAACCACCATCCGCGGCCAGCTGCGAAGCCGTGAGCACCGTGACGTGCGCGCCCAGCGGACGCCAGCGCTCCGGCCAAACCGGCGCTTCCTTCCCATACAATCCGACCACCCGCGTCCCCAGAGCCGCCGCCAAATGCAGCGGCCCCGTGCTGCTCGCCACCACGCAATCCACCGCGCTGAGCAAGGCCAGCAACTCATCCAACGTGCACCGCCCGGTCGCATCCACCACCGCGGTGCCTTCCAACTCGGACCACAACGGTCCCATCTGCTCACCCTCGGCCTGGGTGCCGGTAACGAGCACGTGGTGCGTGGCGGACAAGGTTTGGGCCAACAACGCATACCGCGTCCACGACCAATTGTTCGCACTCCCACGCGAACCCGGATGCACCACCACCACGGGCCGTCCATCGGTGGGCAAAAGCCCGTCCGGCACCCGCGCCCGCGCCTCCAACCGAACAAGCGGTGCCAGCACCTCCGGGCGATCATCCGGAAAACGACGACCCGGCCGGGCCAATCCGGGCACCAACCGCACGGGCTCCAACAACCGCAACCCGTGCCACGCCTCGTGGTGCCCCGAGCGCTTGCGTCCTTCCCAAACCCGATGCGTCATCGCCGCCACCACGTGCCACCGCCGACCCGTCCCGACCCGCACCGGCACCCGCCCCCGCAACGCCGCCACCACCTCCCGATCCGGGAACGCAAACACCGCCACCTCGCATTCCGCCGCCTCCTCCACCCAACCGGCCGCCCCCTTCACCACCACCCGGTCCACATCCGGACACGCCCGCGCCACCGACTCCGCATAGCCCGCCACACACATCACCACCTCCACCCCCGGCGCCTCCCGCTTCAACCACCCCGCCATCGCCAACGTCACCACCACATCCCCCAAGGCATCCGTCCGCACCACGAGCACCCGCTCCACACGCCCCGCCGGCAAGCGCCGCACCGCCCGCCCCCGATTGCGCGCCTTCCGGTACTTCTCCCACGTCGCAAAGGCACTCCACCGCGCAATCTCCCAACCGGCCTTCCCGTCCCGCCATCCCCCGCGCAGCAAATAGTTCTTCCCCCACTGAAACGCCACCTTCCCGAGGATGATCGGCCAACTCAACACCCGAGCAGCCGGAGCGGCGATGTCGGAGAAAAACTGGATTTGGTCCAAATGATCCTGACGCGTGTAATACGAATAGTGGAGCAGGTCCCCCGTCAGCCGGTCCACGCGACCCTGCGCCTCCAAGCGATCGTGCGGATTCTCACCCGCCCACGTCCCCTGCCCCGCGCGCCAAAGCCGCACCTTGCGATCCGGGTACCACCCCGAATGCCGCACCCA
>JAUICJ010000030.1 GCA_030427925.1 Bacteroidia bacterium
GGTATTGTGGTGTGCCGGTGCCATTGTCATACGTCACTTCGAAAGGCAGAAGGGTGCCGTCCAAACACACCTCCTGATCGAACGGCTCCGTGGTGAACACCGGCGCTTCCGTCGTGATGATTTCGGCGGGATCGCTCACAACGGAGCAGTTCGCACCCGATTGGGTCACTAAGCATTGATAGTAAACGGTGCCGACCTGGTCGACAGGCGGCAAATAGCTGATGCTCGTCGCACCGGGGATGTTCGACCAGTCGCCCGGAGCGTCGGGAGAAGACTGCCATTGGAAGCTGTACGTGCCCGTGCCGCCGCTCACTTCGATGAACAGTTCGGCGACACCTGCTCCGTTTTGGCAGTACGAGGCGTCGATGGGTTGGACGTCCACAACGGGGTCCTCCACGACCACCACTTCAGCCGAATCCGATGCCACCGCATCGCAGCCGCTGCCGCTCAACGTCACCTCCGCGTGGTAGTAGTAGGTGCCCGGAGTGGTGAAGCCAGGCGGCAAGTACGTCGGTGCGTCGCTGTTGGTAATGGGTGAGCCATCCACGAACCATTGGTACGTCACATCTCCCGTGCCTTCGCCGTAAGCGATTTCCAAATCCAGGAAGAGCGTGCCGCCGACGCACAACGTGTCCGTGGCGAGCGGCTGGAGCGTGATGATCGGATCCGGAACCACGTTGACCGCCCCGGTTTGGGAGACGATTTCGTCACAACCACCGCCGTCCAGGGTGATGATGCAGTAATAGTAAACCGTGCCCACGGCGTCAGATGGCGGCGTGTAGCTCGCATCCGTGGCCCCGGAAATGGGCGACCCGGCCGAGAAGTCATCGGTCGTCGACGCATACCACTGGTACGCCGGGGTGCCCGTACCGTTGATGTACGTCACTTCAAAAGGCAGCAGGGTTCCGTCCAAACACACTTCCTGATCAAACGGCTCGGTGGTGAACTCCGGTGCTTCGGTGGTGATGATTTCAGCGGGATCGCTCACAACGGAGCAGTTCGCGCCCGATTGGGTCACCACGCATTGGTAGTACATCGTGCCCACCGCGTCGACGGGCGGCGAGTAGCTGATGCTCGTCTCACCTGTAATGTCGGCCCAGGGCCCCGAAGCGCTTAAGGACGACTGCCATTGGAAGCTGAACGCGCCCGTGCCGCCGCTCACTTCGATGAACAGGTCGGCTACGCCGGTCCCGTTTTGGCAATACGAGGCGTCGAGGGGTTGGACGTCCACGACGGGGTCGTCGACCACCACCACGACCGCATCACTGGAGGTCAGTGAGCCGCATCCCGCGCCCGAGAGGGTCACGACGACGGAGTATTCGAAGGTGCCGGTGGTGGTGTATGCTGGGGGGAGGTAGGTCGAGGCGGTTGCGCCGGGGATTTGGCCTGAGGAATCAAACCACTGATAAGTCGCTGTACCTGAACCGCTTGAATAGCCCACTTCAAGCGGCACGGCAAGCGTTCCACCCACGCAGAGGGAATCCGCGCCCAGGAGACCGCCATCCAACGTCGGCAGCGGGGTGATGACAATCGGCGCCAAATCCGACGTGATCTCGTCGCAACCTCCCCCTTCGAGGGAAATCACGCAGTAATACCAGGTCGTGCCCACGGTTCCGGTGGGAGCGGCATAGGAAGGGTCGGTGGCCCCGGAGATGGGGGTTCCTGCAGCTGGATTGTTCGACAGCGAGGAATACCATTGATAGGTCGGAGCTCCCGTACCGTTGGTGAAGGCCACTTCGAGCAGGGGCTCCGGCCCGCCGATGCAAATGGAGTCGGGCGCGGGCTGAACCGTGAACTGCGGTGCTTCGGTCACCGTGATGAGCGCGGGTGCGCTCTCTGTTTCGCAGTTCGCTCCTTGGCCGGTCACGATGCAGGCGTACCAAATCGCTCCCACCGCATCGGTGGGCGGCACGTACGATGCCCCGGTTGCGCCGAGGATTAGGGTCATGGACGAAGGATCGGGGCCGGAAATCCACTGGTACGTGTAGCCACCGGTGCCGCCGGTTGCCGAAACCACCAGCGCGTCCGCCACCGCTCCTTGGCACCAATCGGCGCTGACCGGCGCCGAGACCACCGGGTCGGGGATCACGGTAACGACCGCGTCGGCTGAGGTGATGGCGTCGCAACCGTTGCCGTCCACGGAGACGGTCACCGTGTAGGTGAAGGTCCCGACCGCGTTGAAGTCACCGGGGAGGTAGGACGAGCCGTTGGCGCCGGGGATGGGGGCGCCGTCGAGGAACCACTGCCAGGTGGGCGCGCCGGTCCCGAGGGTGTAATTCGCTGTCAATGGAGCGGATAGGGTGCCGCCTGGGCAGAGGGTTTGGCTCGGCAAAGGCTCCACTTGCCAAATCGGATCCCCGACCACCTCCGCAGTCCCCACCGGCGAAGTCACCTCCCCACACCCTCCGCTCGGGAAGGTCACGACGCAGAAATAATGCATGACGCCCACCGCATTCGACGGCGGTGTGAACGTCGGTTGCGTCGCCGCTGGAATGAGCGTCGCTCCGGCATTGGAAGGCACGGTGTTCATGTACCACTGGTACGTCGGCGTCCCCGTTCCTTCCTCGTATTCAATGGTCCACGCCGGGAATGCCGCCCCCACGCAACCGATGACATCGTCCAGCACTGACGTGATGATGGGCGCGGGCGTCACCTCCACGGCCGCCGCATCGCTTTCCACCACACAACCGGATGCGCCCGTCGTGATGACGCAGTAGTAATAGAGGGTGCCGAGGGCGGCGGTGGGCGGGGTAAATTGAGATGAGGTTGCTCCGGAGATGGCCGTTCCATCCGTCAATCCAGCAATCGTTGCCACGAACCACTGGTAAGTCATGGCGCCAACCCCGCCTGTGGCCTCCACGGTGAGGGGGGCCGCTGGGGCGTTCAGGCACCAAATGCCCGGGTCGGGCTGAACCGTGACCACAGGGTCGGGCAACACCGTCACCTCCGCCGTGGCCGTGGCCGCTGCATCACAGCCATCCCCTGACCAGCTCAATACGGCGTAATACGAGAACGACCCCACCTGATCGAACGGCGAGGGGTCGAACGTGGAGGAAGTGGCCCCTGGGATCAACCCGGTCTCATCGTACCATTGGAACGTCAAATCGCCCAATCCATCCATCCCCGCCACTTCGAACGGCGCCGCCAAGGATCCATCCAAGCACAAGGAGGTCGCCGCCACCGGATCCAACGTCACCTCGGGATCCGGGATCACCGTGACCTCCAACGGGTTGCTGACGTCGGAACACGCCACCCCATTTAACGTGCTCGTCACCACGAGCCTGAAGTATGTGGTCTGTGCGATGCCCGGAGGGGGATTGTAGTTCAATCCCGTCGCGCCCAGAATGTCCTGCCACGGCCCCGCCAAAGCCGGCGCGCTTTGCCATTGGAACGTCAACGTTCCCGAACCCGTCGCGATGGCCTGTGGCCCCATGGCGAGAGGATCGCCTCCTTCGCACACCTCGTCTGGCCCGGCAATGGTGCCCGCGTCTACGTCATTGACGAAGACCGTCGCCACCGGACCGATGACCGGGCAATCCGAACCGCCCAACGAGCTGCTCACCACCATCCGGTACTGCGTCGTCACGGTGATGCCGCCGGGCGGATCGTAGGTCACCGAGGTCGCTCCCGGAATGTCCGTCCACGCGCCCCCCGTGGATTGCTGCCATTGGTAGAAGAGCGTTCCTTCTCCTGTGGGCAATTCGGAAGGCACCAGGGCGACCGGGTCACCGCCGGAACAAATGGTTTGGTCCGGTGCACCACCGCCAGCCCCTACCCCGTTCAACTCGATGCCCACGGGAAGCGTTGTGGAAGAACAAGCCACCCCGCCGAACGTGCTGGTCACCTCCACGAGGTACCACGTGTCCGCATTCCACGGGCCTGGTGGTTGGTAAGTCGACCCATCCCCCACAGGGGTAACAAAAGGTCCCGTCGCGCTGAAAGAAGAAAACCACTCGTAAGTGAGCGCGCCATCACCGGACGCTCCGGCGACGGAAAGCTCCTCGGGCATCTCCCCCAAACAAATGACCTGCGGTTCGAGCACGATCCCGGGGTCGACGGTGTTCACGTCCACGAGCACGGTGTCCGAGACGACCGCGCATTCCACCCCTTCGGCCGTCGAGGTGAGCACCAGCCGGTACCACCGATCCGCGCTTGCTCCCGCGGGCGGGTCGTATTCAGCCTCGGTGGCTCCGGGAATGTCTGTCCACAGACCCGTCAGCGAGGTGAGCTGTTGCCATTGGTAACTGGGGCTGCCGAAGGATTCGCCGCCGCTGATGATGCCGATGGGCGTGGGATCGTCGCCCGCGCAGATGATTTGGTCTGGAGCAATTTCCGGAATCTCAATGGCATTGATTTCGACCAAAACCTCGTTCGATACATCGCTGCACGCCACCTCATTCAAGGTGCTCGTCACCACCACGCGAAAGGCCGTCTCGTCCAACAGGCCCGCCGGCGGGTCATACGAAGCCCCGGTAGCGCCCGGAATGTTGATCCAACTCACGGACGGCGGGGTCTGCGACTGCCATTGATAAGTCAAGGTTCCTGATCCCACAGCCGGATTCGAAAACGCGATGGGCGCAGGATCGCCGCCGGGACAAATCACCTGATCCGCAACGATGACCCCGGCATCGACGTCATTCAAGGTCACCTCCACAATGAACGTATCGGGTTCACAACTGCCCGCCTCAACTTGAGCGATAATCTCGTATTCAACGGACTGAGCGGGTGAAATGACCGAACTCGTGAGCGTTTGGATGAACTGGCTCAGGTTGGTGCCGTTGGATTCCCCCGTGACGTTGGGGTTGTCCGTGTAGGTCCAAGTGAACAAGGTGTTCTCCGGCAGAATCGTGTTGGGATCGTTGTTTGAGGGGGCCAAAAACGCGGTCTGGCCATTGCACAAGGTCAAATTCGCATCCGGAACCTCAATCGTCGGGATGATGTCCACCGTCAACGTGAACGGATCGCCGGGGCAAGGCCCTGGAGCAATGGGGGTGACGGTGTAAACGACCGTTTGGAGCACATTCGTTTCGTTGAACAAATCCGCCTGAATAGACGTCCCCGACCCGGGCACATCGCCTAGCACAGAGAAATTGTCTGCGACCTCCCACTCGAAAATGGTTCCTGGTGGCAAGATTGCGGGCGGCGCATCGGGAATGAAATCCAATATGTCCTCGGTGCAAAGGGTCACCTCTTGGTCATCCACAAACGGAATCGGCGAAATGTCCACCGTTTGCGTCACCGATAGCGGGTCGCAAAACGTGTTCGAAACGGTCAACGTCACGTCATAAGAACCCGGCTGCGTGAATTGCACGTCAATGGCTACCGACCCCGTGTCAAGCCAAAGAATGTTGCCCATTTCTCCTGCTTGAACATTGTACCCGTAACCACTTAATTCTGAACTACCATTGATCGTCCATTCTCTTACATATTCATTAAAACATCCTCCGGCGCCAGCCTCAAATCCTGTGAAGGACGTATCCGTGAATAGAATGCTTTCAAGCTGACAAATCGGTGGCTCAGGTTCCATTGTGAATCCTGGCAATGGAGTCGTACTCACGTAGAATGGGCCTTGTGAGTTAACCGTGGTGAGGTTGGGGCAAGAGTTTTCCGCCTCAATGATAATGGTATACGAAGTAGCCGCTGAGTCTGCGTTCTGACATGACTCATCATAAGCATGCCCCAATTGATTGGGAATAGTAGGTAGATTCGGGTAGGTGTACTGCTCGATGGGGGAGCCATCTCCCCAATCGATGTTGTATGTTGTCCCGGGCGCTTGGCTGTCGAAGCAAAGTGGATAGTCCAAAGGAAAGCAAACGCTTTGTGCAGCATTAGCGCATTGATCGATCAAAGCGGCCCCCCAACTGGCCACGTAATAATCTGAATACGTGCAGCCCCCTGGAAATTCCACCACGTGAACAACATTGTAACTCCCTTGAGCGGAATAGTGGCCGGCAGGAGTTGTTTGGCCTGGGAATAAAGCCAAATCTTGTGTCGCGGTTGGGAACCCTGTTTGAGTTGTAAATGGCGCCGTACCACCATTGGCCGTAGTACCAGCCCCCCCCCAATAGATGTGCGACACGGTTCCTGGCGGGTATAGATTAGTCCCGGCGAGGGTCACGCTAGGTCCCCAAGTGGCTGGGCTGCAGGTGCAAGAGGAAGATCCACTTTGGGTTTGAAACACGATCACATCGGTGAACAATTCCAACGTATCAGGATCCGTACAGTTATTCCCAGCAATGAGTTCAGGAATAATTGGTGGCGGACTTGACACCACAACAGTCAGCGTGGCCTCACCCAAGTCATCATCCCCATCAAGCGTGACGATACCCAGCGAAACCGTGTAGGAGCCTGGCGTGTCGAACTGTGCGAAAACGGGCCCTGCAACTAACTCGTCAACCGTTATTCCAGGAACGCTCCACTCATATGTGGTTTGTCCACTCAAATCCGAGGCGTCCGTCTCGTTCAAGAACAGCACCGTGGACCCTGCGCACACCTCGACGACGCCGTTCACCGGCTCGGGAATGGACGTCAATTCCACCTGCGCCATCGCAGCCGCCGACCAGCAAAGGGCCGCGGCAACCGCCCAAAGGAACCCGAATTTGGACAGCCTCAATTTCATTCAACCAGCAACTTGACTTCGGTTCTGCGGTTCGCTTGATGCGCCACCTCGTCTTTGCACTCTTCGCACGGAATCGCTCCCCCGCATGAGTTGATGAGCCGCGATTCCCCATAGCCCCGCGCCACAATGCGATCGGCGGAAATGCCCTGGGAAATGATGTAATCCACGCAGGATTGCGCGCGCCGCTGAGACAGGTCTTGGTTATACTCATCGCTGTTGCGGCAGTCGGTGTGCGAGGAAAGTTCCACGCGCAAGGTCGGCCGCTGGTTCATGTAGCGCACGAGTTTGTCCAGTTCCACAATGCTCAATGGCCTCAGGTCCGCTTTGTTCAAATCGTAAAAGATGTTGGCCAAATCAATCTCCTCCTCCTTCAACTCCAACGTGAACCGATACCGCTCAGGACGCGCGCAGCCATTGAGCCCCGCCAACGCATGCGACGCCGATTCGAAATTCAAGACGTCCACCTCAACCCGCTCGAACCCGAGGGTCGTGGTCGTGCTCCACACGTACGAGCCCTCGTCGTCTGCACCTCCGCGCTTCACCGTCCCGTCCGCCCGGGTGAACGTGATCAGTGCATCGGTGAGGGGCGCTCCCGTAGCATCGAGCACCACGATGGAACCTTCGGGGTTACGCCAGTTCAACGTGATCGTATCCTGGCGCAAGCCCCCCTCGACATTCGACCACAACGCGCCGTCCACCGCGACCAACGTGTCGTTCCCGCCACAGAGCGCCTTCACGCGGTGCGCGTAGCGCGGCTTGAACTCCACGCGTCCCGCAGCATTCGTAACCCCATTGTACGTCAGGCCGGACGTCTCATCCACGAACTCCATGGGCACCCCCGCAATCGGACGGGTGTCACAGGATTGCACAACGAGCTCCCACGTCGCGTCCACCATCGGCATGTCCAGCTTGTAGATGCGGTCCACCCAATCGCCGCGGTTCGACGACATGAAGCCCGAACCATCGGCCTCCACGTACAAGGCAAAATCGTCCGCACTGGAATTCACGGGAATGGGCAAGTGTTCGATGTGTTGCGCGCGCGGGATCCAACTGAACACGTCCAAGCCGCCCAGCCCCGGCCAGCCATTCGACGCGAAGTAGAGGGTCGAGTCGTCCGCCATGAACGGAAACAGTTCGTCCCCCCCGGAGTTGACGGTCGGACCGAGGTTCACCGGTTCGAGCCAGCCCGACCCCTTCTTTTCGCACCGCCACAAGTCCGAACCGCCGAATCCGCCCGGCCGATCGCTTGCAAAGATCAGGTCGCCTTCCGGTGTGAACGCCGCATGCCCCGTCGACCAGTGCGGATCGTTGTGATCGAAGGGCTTCATCTCGCGCCAGTCCTTGCCCAAAATCCGCTCGTAAAACACGAGCTGAAGCGCCGATCGCTTCACCGTTCGCAGGGTATCGTGCAGGGTTTGGTTCCGGGTGATTGCGATGACCTCGCGATCGGGGGAGAACGCGACGTGGCCGTCGTGGTGCAGGGTTTGGTCCAAGCCTTCGAACAAATCGCGGTTCAGCCATTGGTCCAAATCCGTGTGACGCGGCTCCGCCTCCGCCGTATCAGGAATGAACGCCACCTTCGTCCACGGCTGGTTCATCCACCCATCCACGGAAACCCCATTGGCGACCCCGCGGGTAATGAAGGCCAGTCCACCACGCCATGGGACGGCGCCATACTCCTCTGCCTCCGCTGAAGGACGGTACGTCCTCACCACGGCTTCTCCCGTATCCGCCAACATCGCCTCCACCTGAGGCCAGCTCGCGGCCAACGCATCCAAGGCGGAATCCCCTGGATAATCCGCCCGGAAACTCATCAAGGCCTTGGGCACCCGTTCGTAACCGCCGGTTCGCTTCAGCAACTCCACGTAGGTCAGCGCGTCCGCAGCGGTGAATGCGTTCAACGACGGCGCACGCAACGCATCCAGCCACCGAAGGGCCTCCTCATATTGTTCGCTCGCCATCGCCGTTTCCATCGCGGCGCGCACGGGATCGCTTGGTCCGCCCTCCCGCTCTGCCAGCTCGGCCAAATTCGCCCAAAACGGATAGGCCTCCGCAAATCGCAATTGGTCAGTCAACAAGCGCGCGCGCTCCTCCTGCTGATTGCGCAAAGGCGCAAAGACCTGAGCGTGAGACTGCATGCACAAGACGAGCATCAGCGCTAGGAGTCCATGGGACCCGAAAAGAAGTGCTACGTGCTTCATTCGTCAGAAATAACGTGGGCTTTCAAAGGCCAACCGGCGCTTCGACAAATCAAACAACAGCGCCACCTCGTGGCTGCCAAACGTCCCCGTCCGCATCCGGTTGAACGGCAAATCGACCGCATAAATCACCTGAACCTCCGGGGCAAGCTGGTACGCTGCATGAAATCCGATGGATTCGTTCATGCGGTACATCGCCCCCACCCCTACCAGGTCCAACGCCCACGCCGTGGCCGTCCAATCCATCGTCGCCGGCGCACTCGACGTCATTTTGAACAATCCCGTAAACCGATATGAAATCACCGGCCCTTTTTCCACCGCGTACCCGCCACTCAAGTAAAGGTGCCGCTGCAACACGGGCGAAGTCGGATCTTCAAACGCGAGCGGTTGCCGAACCAAATGCGGCATGCTCAACCCCACGTACCACGCTTCCGACCACACATACGCCCCCGCCCCGAAATTCAGCGCGCGGTCTCGGTATTGGTCTGCATACACGGCATCCCCCGGATCCTCCGCCCGCAGGTCAGAAAAGTCGTAGCCGTTCGAGACGGTCCCTCCAGCCAGCCCCATCGAAAGGCGGAGCGTCTCGTTCAAAGGCAAATGGTACGCCACGTGCAACAACCCCGTTGACTGACTTCGCGCCCCTGAACGGTCTGAAGCCATGGACAGGCCCACCCCCAAATTGCGCCGCAGCAGCGGGGCATTGACGGACAGGATTTGGGTCCGCGGAGCGCCCTCAAAGCCGAGCCATTGCGCCCGGTTCACGGCATGAACGTTCAAGGTTCCGCGGCTGCCGGCATAGGCCGGATTGAAGGCCAGTGGACTGAAGGCATACGTGGAGGATTGCAAATCCTGTTGCGCCCAAACCGACACCGCACCGGTCCATGCGCAGAAAAGCAACGCGATTGTGATGCGGAGGTTCATTGAGCTGAAGTTTGGATTTCGAGGAAGCCCTTGACAGGATCTTGGGATTTCTTCTTCGTGTCGATGACGAAATAATAGGTAGCGGCAGGCAACGGTTCCCCAACCTTGCGGCCTTCTGTGAAGGTACCGTCCCAATCGTTGAGGTAGGGCGAAGCGTGGTGCACCAGATTGCCCCAGCGGTTGTAGACCCAGACCTCGCTTTCAGGGTACAGGAGGATGTGGTCGATGAGCCAGCGGTCGTTGCGCTGGTCGCCATTGGGCGAGATGAAGGTGTACGGCTCGACTTCCACCAGCGGAATGCAGGCCAAATCCCACACCGTCTCCACCGAACACCCCTCCTCATCCTCCACAACGATCGTGTACTGACCCGCATCGATGCCATCGATGACCGATCCATTCGGCGCCCCCACCCAATTGTAGGTGTACCCGCCATTGCCCCCAGATGCGAGGACCTCCAACAAGCCGTTTTCCTCCCCACACTCGCTCGCAATGGAATCCACCAAATTCACTTCCAACGGCGCAGGTTCCGTGACCTCGAAGTCCGCCTCATCCTCGCAGAATGAGGCATTCACCACCAAGACATTGTACGTCCCTGAAGCCAAGTCCACGGCACTCTCAGCGTCCGATACGGACGGCGTCCATTCCCACGTGAGCGATCCGGCGTTGGCGTCTGAATCCACATGGACCTGTCCGTCCGCACCCCCCGGGCAACTGACGGGAAGGATTTGAGCACCTTCGATGTTCACGGGCACAGGCGGTAGCACTTCCACCGAGAATGGCGCCGAGCATCCGGTAGCGGTTTCCGTGACCCAAACCGCGTACGTCCCGACCGCATTCACCTCCGCCGAAGCCCCGTTCGGTGTGCCGAGGACTCCGGGCCCGGACCATTCAAACGTGCACGATGCGGGATCCGAGCTGCCGGTGATGGTGGCTTCGCCCGTGATGCAGTGCAAGCCACCGTTGGGCGAAACGTCGAAGGACGCATCGGGCAAATCAAACACCGTCACCTCGAACGTCGCTTCAACTTCGGGGCAATCGGCCACGCTCCCCGTGACCGTGACGGTCCCCGTGATGGGGCTGTCCGTGGCGTTCGAACCCGCCACGAAATCCGGAACATCGCCGGCTCCAAACGCCCCCAACCCCACATCGGGTTCATTGTTATCCCACGACCACACGGCTCCTTCTACCGGTTCTACAGGCTCGACTTCGAACTCGGTACCCGGGCAGCCCGAGAGGTCCGCGTAATCGGGCAGCGAGAACTCCGGCAACACCTCGACCGGCACGACCACGTCCTCTCCGGGGCAGGCCACTGCACCGATGGCGACGGTGTACTCCACCGATGTGTTGGCGGAGTTCGCATTGACCAAGACGTCGGCGATGAGCGCTCCGCTGCCGTCATTGGCCCCAGTGACGCCCACTACGGACTCGACCGTCCACGAGAAGGAGGCTCCGTCGATGTTGCTCTCGAGGGCGATTTCAGGCGAAGTCCCGCTGCAGATCGAAGCGGAAACGGGATCGGGCAGGATGTTCGCCTCCGGCCCCACGGTAATGAGGTGCTCCAAGGGCTCGTCGTTGGTGCAGGCCAAGGTCGCGGTCACCACGAACGTACCGTCCACATCCCCCGAATTTTCCGGCACCCAATTCGGCACTTCCACGGGACTGACTCCTCCACCCCCGAGCGGGAAGACCGGCTCCACCCCATCGAATCCGCCCACGGACCAAATCACCTCATAGCCCTCGACCGACGATGTCAGGGTGAAGGCCTCCGTGGTGTCGCCGCTGCACAGGGTTTGGGCCAACAAACTGGCGGCCAAGGAAGCGGCCGGAATCACCTCCACTTCATGCACCACGGAATCCATGCCACAGGCACTCCCGACTTGCAAGCCCACCAAATACGTCCCCGAACTAGCGAAACTCAACTCGATGGTCTCCGTACCATTCGTCCACGCCTCGAAATCATAGGAATCCCCGACCGCACCATTGAAACTCCCCAACTCCCCCGATTCGACGTTCACCCCGAAGGGAAGCTGCCAAACCCGGCGATACGTCGAGTCGCACCCCGTCGACGAAATGTTCTCCCCGGGTGTGGTAGCATCGGTGAGCTCGATGGTCGCGTTTTCGCAGACGGGGTTGGGCGGGGTTTGTTCGATGGCCGCTTCGGCTGGCGTAGAAATGGTGATGGGACCGACCGTAAAAATGGTGGGGAAGCCGCCGACGCTGCAGAGGTTTTGGGCTACGATGGTTGCAGAAAAGGCATTTTCAATGGGGGGAAACCCGGGGGCGTACGTGTAATCCACGCCGCAGGAACTCGTCGTAAACGCGTGCGCGAGCGAGGTGTCTGCCACAGTGGTGAACACATCGCTAGGCGACTCATCGCTGAAACTGACCACATAATCGATGGGCACCTCGTTGGACAAGATGTCGATTTGGTAAGGAAATGGCAGGCAGGTGGTGACGCCTTGACCTTCGACTGTCACGATCGGGGCTGCACCATTGAAAACGATGTATTGACGCACCGCCTCGCAGCCGTTGGGCGTGGTCAGGGTATGCGTGAGCAGGAATTGACCGATGGGATAGGTGTGGCTAACGAGTCCGCTGACCAAATCCGACTCCGTCGAAACCGGGCTGCCGTCTCCCCATTCGAACACCTGGGTCCACCCCGCGACCGCACCCGCGTCCAGCTGAAACGTTGCTTCCGAGTTGCTCGCGCACTTTTTAAACACCGTCAAGCCCCCTTGCTCGTCCGTGGAGAAGCCTGTAGCCCCGCTCGCCAGGGTTAAATTCGACTGCGGCTGCTCCGTTACTTCAACCAGTTGCACGGCGACATCGCTCCCCAATCCGTTTTGGTTGTCGACGACCAAACTCACGTTTGCCGTCCCCGAAATCTGGGTGAATTGAACCGCATGGGGCCCCGCACCTGTCGCTGTCGTAGGAACCGCACCGGGACCAAAATTCCACTGGTACGTCGTCAAGAGTCCGACCTGAGTGGATAGGCTTTGAAACGTCACCACCTGTCCCGAGCAGATGGACACCACTCCCCCTTGGGCACCGGGTACAGTTCCGATGGCGGCGATGGGGGTTTGACCCCAAACCTTCGAGCCCCAAACGCTGCAGGCAACGAGCACCATCCATGTGAACACCAACTTGGGCTTCCGATTCCGCAGCATGAACGTAAAAATTAGCAACTAAACAACACAAATCTGCGATCAAGCAGGGCGGTAAATATAGCAAAAACACTTGCGCGGACACCGCGACCAGCCGCTGTCAGAAATCAACCACTGCCCTAACTTGAGAATAAAATCACGGTAATGCAACGTAAAAGACCGACTCACGTCGCTTGAACCATTTTAGCTTACATTTACCCTGCTCGAAATTGAACTTCGAGTACATCATTGTGCGCTTCGACTTGACCTCACCCACGTTCACCATCCGCTTCTGCCGCAGTTCCTTGAGAAAATGCGCGGCAGCTACATGGGGGGTGCTCGTCTTGTCGCTACTCATCACCGACGGGCGCGCTCAAGACCCGGACTTCAGCCAGTTCTATAACCTGCCCGTTCTCACGAATCCTGCTGAAGCCGGGGCTTATGGCATGCCCGGTCAAGAGGCTGTCAGCCCGCGGCTGACGATGGTTCACCGCAACCGGTGGCCCAACCTTTCGGGCGCTTTTGTGACCAACGCGTTATCCTTGGACAGTTATTCGCCGACGGTGAAAGGCGGGTTTGGCCTGCGCGTGCTTCAAGACCAAGCTGGCCACGGCACCATCGGCACCCGGAACATCGGACTGTCTTGCGCAGTCGGGAAACGCATTGGCCGAAATTTGAAGCTGCGCTTGGGCATCGACTTGGGATATTTTGAAAAATCCCTGGATTGGGCGTTGCTCACTTATTACGACCAAATCGACCCGAACGCTGGCTTCATCTATGCCTCCCAGGAGGTTCCCCGAGGGGGCGTCGCCCGTGGGGTGGATTTGGGCAGCGGCCTGTTGCTGCACTCCCCCAGGTGGCTGATCGGATTCGCTGGCCATCATTTGAATGAGCCCGACCACAGCCTTGCCGGCTCTGTTTCCAACATTCCCTTGCCGATGAAATGGACGGCTTATGGACGGTACAGCATTCCGATTAAGGGGTTCCCCCTTTCGAAAGGAAGCGTGGATCCGGGCATGCGCTATTGGCGTCAAGGGGAATTTGAACAATGGGAGGCTGGCGCACAAGTCACGTCGATTGTCGGAGAGGACGCGAGCGGACTCAAACAAAAAGCCTACTTTGGACTGTGGTACCGCGGGTTCCCGGACCGTGGACGCCACGACGCCATTTTGGTCAACGCTGGTTGGGAATCGTATTCATACCGGTTGAGTTACAGCTGGGACATGACGTATTCAGCGCTGTCCCCCAGCACGGGAGGAGCGCATGAATTGGTGCTCACGCTCTTCCTTCCAGGATTGCTGCCTCGGAGCGCCGGCAATTTGCGTTCTCAACGTCTAGACGATTTCTGTCCCGGATGCGATTGGGACATGCTCAACACGAGGCAGTGGCTGCCGATTCGACCGAGCAAGTGGCTGCAGAACAACGACATGGATTCGATTCGCGGCAACTGACTGAATGCCGCAGGAGGCTATATGGTCCATCCGACTAAGCAGTGCTTGATAGCCCCTAAGGTGAATACTAAATGGACATTTTGGCGCCTTGCGACGCTGATCACAAGAACACTCGCTGAAATCTGAATGCCATCCGAATGAATGTGGTGCCAAATTCTGCAAGAGCGCAACTTAAGGTGATGTACACGCAAGGGAATTGCGGATGGCTTGGCCGGGCGGCTGGCACATCAGGCTGTTGATCCGAGCCTGCCGAAGTGCTTCTGGGCATCACGCCGCGACCGAATCATTGGGGACGGACTTCTGGACTGACGAATTGACCTCGGTGCGTGCTCGCCTTCGCCATGCCTTAGGCAAGACACCCAACGATCAAGTCCAAGGAGGCTAAAAAACACGTGAATTCACGTATTCGCCCCGGAAAAACTTCATGATGAGTTCTCATTTATGTCTTGCATTCGCCGCTTTATCCCGCGAAAACCGGCCCCATAGCGCCCAGGCCTCGTAATTTTATATATCATATTTCCACATCCATCGAGATGAAACAATGTTTTAGCTTATTTCTTGGTTTGTTCATCGGATTCGCGGCCTCCGCACAAGCTCAGCAGCAGGCGGTGATCGGCGAGGAGCAGGGCAACAAGATTTATTTGAAGGTCGATGCGTTGATGCTGCGCGGGGATTTGAACACGCTCTTCGCGAAGTCCGCTGGGCTGCAAGACCAAATCAGCAACCTGTCCTGGTCGGATGTCCTCGAGAATGGAACCACGCCTGGCGTGGACGTCGATTTCTTCGGCTACGACGCCACCGGCCTCGGCCACGTGACGACTACCGGGACGTTCACTGGCGACAGCCTCGTTCTCAACAAGGACGCCGCGATCACCGGTCGCTTGAACGTGACGGACGTAACTTCGCTGAGCGACTCCCTCCTCGTGGCGGGCACGGTCGTCCTCAACGACTCGCTGCGGGTCGTGAAGGCGGCGAGCATCGGCGAGCGGCTCTACGTCACGGGCATCACGGCCCTCGGTGACAGCGTCCACGTGGTGGGCAACGTCGACTTCGACGCACTCTTCAACGTGGACGGCGCGGCCACCTTCGGCAGCACGGTAGAAGTCACAGGCGTGGGCACGTTCCGCGACACCTTGAACGTGGACGGCGCGACCCTGCTCAACGACTCCCTTAACGTCGACGGCAACACCTACCTCGAACAGGACCTCCAGGTCGACGGCAACACGAACATCGGCGGCACGGTCAACATCACCGGTGCGGTCACCCTCGGCGACGCCCTGAGCGTCACGGGCAAAACCTCCCTCGGCGACAGCCTCCTCGTCACGAACGGGGCCCAATTCGACAGCGGCGTGAACATCGACGGCAACACGACCCTCAACGCGGTGACGGTAGACGGCGACCTCGACCTCAACGGCAACGCCGACATCAGCGGCACGCTCGACGTGCACGGCGCAACCACCCTCGCCGACTCCCTCACGGTGGAAGGCGAAACGATCCTCAACGACACGCTCAAAGTCAACGCCCCCGCTTTGATGAACGACTCGCTGCACGTGGCCGGCGGCGCTGGCTTCGGCTCGGACGTGACGGTGGACGGCGCGACGGCACTCGGCGGCAACCTCAACGTCACGGGCAACACGTCGCTCGGCGGCACGCTCGGCGTGAACGGCGTGACGAGCTTGAACGACAGTCTCCTCGTGACGGGTGGTGCGGATTTCGATAACGGCCTCAACGTGGACGGCAACGCGACCCTCAACACCGCCACGGTCAGCGGCACGACGACCTTGCAGGGCGAACTGACCGTCAATGCCGAGGCGACCTTCAACGACACCGTGCACTTCAGCAAGCCCGCCCTGTTCAGCGACAGCGTGGATTTTGCGGGCAACGTGAACGTGGGCGGAACGATGGAAGTGACGCAGCTCATCATCGACGGCGTGACCATTCCCGCGCTGGACAACACCGATGCGTTGCCGGAGGGCGACACGAATTTGTACTTCACGGCGGCTCGCGAGGCCGCGTTGCAAGCCCAAATCGACTTCATCGATTCGATGAACACCGTGTTGGCATCGACCATCGACAACCTACTCAATCAACTGTACGATCCCGCCACCTCGACCACAACCGCGGCAACTCCGGTGGTTGCGACCACGGCCACCCTGACCGCCACGTTCGACGATGGAGGAGCGGAACCGGAATCAGCCGGCTTCATCTTCTCGACCAGCCCCGCCTTCACCGACTCCACGGTGTATACCGTGACCCCGGGGGACGGCTCCATGTCGCACGCCCTCAGCGGATTGGAAAAGGGCACGACTTACTACTACAAGGCCTTTGTCGTGACCATCATGGGCCGCGCCGAGGGGGCCGTCGAAAACTTCACCACCATCGATGATGCGTCCGTCACCACATTGGCGGTGAACGATGCAGGCCAAACCACCGCCACCCTCCGCGGGAGCATCGCCGGCAACGGGGGAGGCACCATCTCAGCCGCGGGCTTCAAGTACGGAACCGCCGCGAACCTCGCCACCG
Source organism: Bacteroidia bacterium (assembly GCA_030427925.1). GTDB lineage: Bacteria > Bacteroidota > Bacteroidia > Flavobacteriales_D > Sanyastnellaceae > JALQTD01. Next base: position 16,859 of record JAUICJ010000030.1, read on the forward strand.
CGACCACCCTCAACAACGCGGCCACCAGCGGAACCTACACGGAACCCCTGACCGATTTGGACCAAAACACCACCTACTACTACCACGCCTTCGCCACCAACGAAGCCGGAACCGCAGTCGGTGACACCCTCTCGTTCTCCACCGTCGGCCCGTGCAACGGCGTCTTCACCTTGACTTACGAAGGATACACCTATCCCCTAATCGAGGCGGGAGGCGAATGCTGGATGGCCGAGAATTTCCGGGGGAGCTATTCAGGAAGTAGGAGCCGATGTGCTCCGCAAATTAGTAACACCAATCCTGGTATTCCCACCACAGATGGAAGCCAGACGATTTGCGGAATTGATAACGATTACCAAGCTGCATTTGGATTCCTTTACCCCTCCTTCTTGGATTCGAACTGCCCCAGCGGTTGGAAGCTTCCGCGAGTTTCCGATTTCAGCGACCTGATCGCAAGTGCAGGGGGAGACCCGTTGAAACTGATGTCTGCATCGAACTGGGGCGGAGCAACAACAGGAAACATCGGATTCAATGCACTACCCGGTGGGTTGACTGATGATGTAGGGCCGGGACAAGAAGATAATTTTTACATCGAGAACATACCCGCCCTAGCTAGCGATGGGATGGCAGTTTTTGCTTTGTACGGAGGCACCGGTGTTATTTCCGGGTCTGGAGCAAGTGCGGGTACGCAAAACTGGCCCGTGAGTACAGCTGGTGGAGGCGGAACAAATCGTGCTTCAGTGCGCTGCATCAAAGAATAAATCCAACAAAAGAATCGGTCAAAGCAAGTTTTAAAAGCCACCGCGGGCAGTGAGGGCCGCGCCATCTGATTGCTAACTCTCCTATGAAGGTAAGGGGACCTGCGGGTCGATTGGCCTCGGCACCAGCAGCGGGCTGCGTTCCGAGGGTCACTCGCCCGATTGGATGCGGCGGATGGTGCGGGCGAGGTCGTCGTCGGGATGGAGCTCCCATTTTTGGCGTATGCTCGACCGCAAGTTGTAGACGTGGCCCTTCGTGCAGGCCAGTTTCCGCGCAATTTCCTCCACGGTGAGGTGTTGGGCCAAATACACGGCCACCTCCAACTCCGAATCGCTCAGCAGCTGCAAGCGCTCATCCGCCGTCTGCAACGTGGACGGCTCGGACTTGAACACCCGCCAAGCCGTTTCAGCGTCCAAATGCCGCTCCGCCGATTCGATGCCCACGAACAACACGTCGTCGGCATGACCGTCCACCCTCAACAGCTCACTCCGCCGGCGACGCAACACGCTCCCCCACCCGAAAAAGACCGCCGTGGGCAACAGCAACGCCCACAACCAAGGGCTCCCCTTCCCGTCCTTCAGCGCCTGCTGATACGCCTCGGTCGGATTCGTGGACCACACGGCGGAAGGCGCGCCTTGGTTGACGAAGTACAACTCCAAAAAACCCGCTTGGTACCAATGCCACAGCACCGAATCTGGAACGCGCGCCCATTCCGGCCGATCCGCGGAATCCAAAAACGCCACGTCATAAGGCGGCTGAAGACCGAACCACCCGCCTGAAGCAACCGCCGAATCCCACGCCGCCCGATCCTTCCCCAGCAACACACTCATCAGCGAATCGGCCGCCGGCGAGGCCGTGGCCAGCATCGGCCACCCCAGCACCAACACCGCCATCAACTCCACCAACCGCTTCTTGAGCGAATCGTTGCCCGACAGCTCCAGGGCATTCCGCAAACCGTGCCGCACCTTGTACACGTGCGAAACGCTCACCCCCAAGCGCGCCGCGATGGCCTTCGTGTGCTCCCCGTTCGCCACCCCGATGGCCACGGCTTGCTCCAGTTTCGACCACTGCTGGAATTCGGGAATGGCGTCCAGGGATTTGGTCAGCCGCCTGCGCATCAGCTCCCCGAGGGCCACCACCGCCCGATTGCGCAAGGGTTTCGACCAGCGATCCTTGTGCAACAGGGCTTCGTCCACCGCCGACTCCAAGCTCGCCTGCGGAGCGTCACGCACCTCCCGCAAGGACTGCAATTCCAGGTGCATGCGCAGGGCAAAAACCAACGCCACGACGAACAACGCCACCACCGCAGCCTGCCACCAACCGGCCCCACCCTCCAGAGGACGGTCCCCGTCGGAAATGTCCGCAGCGCAAGGCAAGTCCAATCCCCCGCGAAACGCAACCGGAATCGCGCGCAACCGGTCCCATTCCTCCTCCCATTTCGGCTCAAAAAGCGCCACGTTGGCCCCCAACGTCATCCCGACCTCATCGCGGCTCATGCCATCCATCAGCGCCTGCAAGTGCGGGCGCGCCACCCGAAACCAGTCCTTTCGATTCGACCACTGAGCGTACATCGACAACGTCCAAACCGCCGCCAATTCGCGTTGATCGAACGCCCCCGGCAAGCGAATCGCCTGCACCACACCCGCTGCTCGTTCCACATCCCCCATCCGCATGAAGGCGAGCAATTGCGTGAGCAAAATGGCATTGCGCTCGTTGACGAACACTTGGCCTTGCTCGGGACTCTCGCTCAACAAGATGTCAATCTTCTCCAACGCCAATTCCGTCCAACTCAACGCATCCGAACACTGACCGACGACGTAGCTCACGTAGGCCAAATTGTTCATCTCCGTCGGATTGATGCCCTCCGGCTGGGCCGCATGCGCTTGTTCGAAGATGGCCAAGGCCTCTTGATACTCCCTTTGGTCCAACAACACCACCCCCAGCGCTTGCAACACCGCCTTCAGCTGCACGGACGATTCATTCTGGGCCGCGTCCGCAGCAAGGCGCCACCACTGCTCGGCCTCTTCCAACTCCCCGTTGCCGTAATGCGCAAAACCCAAGACGAAGAACAACGGACTGCCCCTCATTTCGCAGGAATCCACCCGGTACGCCTCATCGAACGGATGCCCCATCGCCACCGCCGCTTGCCGCAATAAAAACTCACCCACCAGCAAGGAATCGCAATTCCCCAACTCCACGCCGACATCGTGGAGGCGTTCGCCCTGCAGCTGAAAATTGACCGGATTGAATTCGCACCGATTCAGCTCCTCGTTCATCACCTCCCAAAGTGAGTCCGCAGCCTGCGTGGGGTTGAGGAACCCCACCACGACCAACAGAAACGTACCGACGACTGAAACTGTGCATTTCATGTGCGCCAAAAATAGCGCAGCAGCCCGCGCCCTTCTCATTTCACCCTTCGTACTGCAATCCCCGAAAAGCCCCCCGCAAACAAATGAAATGCAATTTTTTAAGTCCGAATTTCACGTACTCTCGCAAGCGAGAAGAAAACATGAAACCCCATCATGTAATTATGTCATTCCGGCGGAATGGGCCGCGGCCAAGGAATGCGACCGCAAGACGGCGCTCAACCGTTCGGGCTGCTCCAATGTCATGAAATGTCCTGCCCCAGGCAACACAACGGGCGACACCATCCGGTGGGCTTTGAACAACCGATCTTCGGATCCGACCACTTGCAGGTACCGCTCCGGCCGATCGCGCCTCGGCCAATCGAGGATGGCGTTCACCGCGAAGTGCAGGAACTCGGGGCCGTAGGTTTCGAGGTTTTCATAGAACCAACTCCGGTCGTCGGCGTTGCGGAAACCCATGAAGGAATCGCTCAGGCGGTTGAGGCGCATCATGCCAGAGGGGGTGAACCAACGTCCCGTTCGGAGTGCGCGAAGGAGGTGCATCCGGTTGGGAAATTCATGGCGCGCGGCGGGGGCGCTGAGGAGCACGAGTTCGTCGGCGGGTCGCAAGGCGTGCAGTTCACGGGCGAGCATGCCGCCCATGGAGGAGCCGATGTACCAAACCGGACGCCCATCGACCGGCCACGGCACCTCCCGCACCAACATCGCAGCGTAGTCCGCGAGGCTCCGAACACCGGGCCGGAATTCCCAGCGCATCGCATGGACCTCACCGAACGACAAGTCGATGGGATGAAAGAGCCGCTCGTCGGCGGCCATGCCGGGGAGGAGGAAAAGGAACGGAAGCATGGGATGAAAGTGCATTGATTTGGCCCCTTGAGTCAATGCTTCAGCGGGCCGGGAGGGGCAAAAAATATGTGAATTCACATGTTTTGGTCTTGAAAAGGCGATGAGAGCGGTTCATGAATGCCTTCATCCAGGCCAATTGCACTGCAGGATTCGACCGCCCAATCCACCAAAAAACTAATTTCAACTTCCGAAAATTTCATTCTGTCGATATGAACAAGCATTTCATCACCCTCCTGGCCCTCGTCACTGCGTGCATCACCAGCACCCTCGCTCAGCAAACGGCGGTCATCTCCGAGCAACAAGGAGCGAAGATTTACTTGAAGGTTGACGGGCTGCTCTTGCGCGGCGATCTCGACACGCTTTACGCGAAGGCTGCCGATTTGCAAGACCAAATCGACAACCTCTCCTGGGCCGACGTCCTGGAAAACGGAACCACGCCTGGCCAGGACGTCAACTTCTTCGGCTACGACGCCACCGGCATTGGCCAAGTGACCACCACGGGCACCTTCACCGGCGACAGCCTCGTCCTCAACAAGGACGCCGCCATTACTGGCCGGTTGAACGTCACCGGCGTCACCTCACTCAGCGACTCCCTCCTCGTGGAAGGCACGGTGGTCTTCAACGACTCCCTGCGGGTCGTGAAAGCGACGAGCATCGGCGAACGACTCTACGTCACCGGCGTGACAGCGCTCGGCGACAGCCTGCACGTCGTCGGCAACGTGGACTTCGATGCGCTCTTCAACGTGGACGGCGCCGCCACCTTCGGCAGCACGGTGGAAGTGACGGGCGTGGGCACCTTCCGCGACACCCTCAACGTAGACGGGGCCACCCTCTTGAACGATTCACTCAACGTGGACGGCAACACCTACCTCGAGCAGGACCTCCAAGTCGACGGCAACACGAACATCGGCGGCACGACGAACATCTCCGGAGCCGTCACCCTCGGCGACGTCCTCAGCGTAACCGGCAAAACCTCCCTCGGGGATAGCCTCCTCGTCACGGGCGGGGCCCAATTCCACAGCGGCGTGAACGTCGACGGCAACACGACCCTCAACGCCGTAACGATGGACGGCGACCTCGATCTCAACGGCAACGCCGACATCAGCGGTACGCTCGACGTGCACGGCGCCACGACCCTCGCCGACTCGCTCACCGTTGAAGGCGAAACGATCCTGAATGACACACTCAAAGTCAACGCCCCTGCCCTCCTGAACGATTCGCTGCACGTGGCCGGCGGCGCCGGCTTCGGCTCGGACGTAACGGTGGACGGCGCGACGGCACTCGGCGGTACGCTCAACGTCACGGGCAACACGTCGATCGGCGGCACGCTCGGCGTAACGGGCGTGACGAGCTTGAACGACAGCTTGCACGTCAGTGGCGGTGCGGACTTCGACAGCAACGTCAACGTGGACGGCAACACGACGCTCAACAACGCGACCGTCAGCGGAACGACGACCTTGCAGGGCGAGTTGACGGCGAACGGGGAAGCGACCTTCAACGACACCGTGCATTTCAGCGCGCCCGCTTTGTTCAGCGACAGCGCGGATTTCGCGGGCAACGTCAACGTGGGCGGAACGATGGAGGTCACGCAGCTCATCATCGATGGGGTGACCATTCCGGCGATGGACAACACGGATGCGTTGCCGGAGGGCGATACGAACTTGTATTTCACGGCGGCGCGCGAGGCGGCGCTGCAGGCCCAGTTGGACTTTGTGGATTCCGTGAATGCGGTACTTTCAGCCACCCTCGATAACCTGCTGAATCAGCTTTACGACCCGGCTCAGGTCATCACCCAATCGGCCAGCCCGGTTGCTGCCTTTACCGCGTCCATCGGGGCAACGATCGATGACGGAGGGGCCGAGGTGGAAGGATCAGGGTTCGAGTTTTCGACGAACGCCGACATGAGCGACTCCACGGTGTTTGATGTGGTGCCGGGAGGAGCGAGTTTGGCCCAAGCACTGAGCAGTTTGAACAAAGGGACGACTTACTACTACCGCGCGTTCGTGGAGACCATCATGGGGCGCGTGGAAGGGAATGTGCAGAGCTTCACGACCGTCGATGACGCCCAAGTTTCTTCGCTTTCAGCGACCAGTGTAGGCGCGTTTTCCGCAAACCTCCGAGGCCAAATCACCAGCACCGGCGGCGGAACCATCAGCGCAACCAGCTTCCAATACAGCACGAACTCTTCCCTGAGCGGCGCCTCCACGAAATCCGGCAGCTCGACGTCCGGAAGCTTCAATGGCAGCGTCACGGGCCTTTCCGCAGGAACGACCTACTACTTCCGGGCACGTGCGACCAACGAAGCGGGCACCGCGAACGGCTCCACACTGAACTTCACCACCATCGGACTTGCTTCGGTGAGCACGGGGAGCGCCTCTTCCGTCGCATCCACCAGCGCGAATTTGAGCGGAAACGTTACGGGCGATGGAGGCGGCACGGTATCCGCAGCAGGATTTGAACTGAGTACGAACTCTTCATTCAGCGGTGCCACCTCGGTGCAAGCAGGAACGACAAGCGGGGCCATTTCCGCTGCAGCGACTGGGCTGAATGGCAGCACGACCTACTACTACCGAGCCTTCGTAACGAATGAAGCCGGAACGGCTTACGGCAATTCAGGAAGTTTCACGACTGCGACCCCGGGACCATGCAATGATTTGACCACATTGTCTTACAATGGAACCACTTATCCTTTGGTTGAAGTCAACAACCAGTGTTGGTTTGGAAGCGACTTGGTCACTACCAAGGACAACACCGGGTCAAACCTCGTGAACACTCCTATGAATTCGCAATTTAGCTGGATGGACCAAAGTCTTCTCAACCTTTACACACTCAACAACGCGAACAAACACATTTACAGCGGTGGACGATCTCCCTTTTCAGGCATTTGCCCATCAAATTGGCATCCAGCAAACAACATGGATTGGATGTCCTTAAGTACTTCCGAATTGGGTGAACTCAATTTGACCGATTGTACCATCGGTAACAGCATATTTCATAATGGAACTTATACCCTGCAGAATGCTGGCGCTTATCATGCAGGTGGTACCTACAGTTATTTTCTATTCACGAACAGCATTGTCGGACCAGCAGGGGCTTGTCCCCTTTCGGGAGGAAGCTCCGGTAACACCATCTTGGGAGGAATGGTTCGTTGTGTGAAAAACTAATTCTACGCGAGAAACAGAAGTTCCCTATTGCAGTGCACCGGGTTCACCGGCCGGACTGAATGCGGTGGATCGTTCGGGCGAGGTCCTCGTCGGGCTCGAGGCGCCATTTTTGGCGGATGCTCGACCGGAGGTTGTAAACGTGGCCTTTCGTGCACGCGAGTTGGCGAGCGATTTCCTCCACCGAAAGGTGTTGGGCCAAACACGCAGCCACCTCCCGCTCCGAGTCCGTCAGGAGCAACCACCGTTCGTCGTCGGGCGACGGCTCGACCGGTGACGCCTTGAAGGCACGCCACGCCGCCTCGGCCTCGGGATGGGGGGAGGCGGCGTGGATGCCGGCGAACAGGATTTGGCCTGCATCCCCGCCAAACCCCGAGAGCAGCTCGCGGCGCTGGCGGACCAACACCACCCCGGCCGCGGCCAACGCCGTGCCAAGCGCGAGCAACGCCCACGCCAACTGATTCAAGTTCCCCGTACGCAAGTGCTCCAATCGCGAGGCCGCCCGATCCGGCGACCACTCCCCCTTGGCGTGCAGCGCACCGTATTCCAACTCAAGCGCCTCGTAAGCCGCTTGGTACCAATACCAAAGCGCCGAATCCGCCACGGCGGCCCAAGCCGGCCGCACGCCCTGCGGCTGAAACGCCACATCGTACGGCTCGGGCAAGTCGCCCCAACGGCCCGAAGCCACTGCCTCCTGCCACGCCACACGGTCCCCTTCGAACAAGATGTACCGAAGCGAGTCCGTCGATTGGGCCGCCATCGGCAGCCCCAAAAGCAGCATCGCCATGAGCTCAATCAACCGCTTTTTCAACGAGTCGTTTCCGGACAACTCCAAGGAGGAACGCAGCGCGTGACGCGACTTGTAAACCAACGACGTGCTCACGCCCAACCGCGCAGCAATGGCCTTCGTATGCTCCCCATTCGCCACGCCCAAGGCCACCTGTTGCTCCAGTTCCGACCACGCTTGGAACTCCGCACTGTCCTCGAGTGAAATCGAGAGCCGACGGCGCATGAGCTCGCCCAACGCCACCACGGCGCGCTCCTTTCGCCCAGCAGACAAGCCGCCCTTGTTCGTGATCGCCTCCTCAACCGCCAATTCCAAACTGTTCTGCGGCGCCTCCTTCACCCCACGCAATGCCCAGACCCGTGCGAACACAAAGGCCACGAAACCCAACATCGCCACGAAAAAAGCAGCCGCCCCCCACCGAAACCAAGCCCAAGCTCCCGAAGATCGCTCCATCGACACCTCTTCCGCACAAGCCAACGGCAGTCCCCCGCGAAACGCCAAGGGAACTTCCAACAACGCGTCCCAATGCGCCTCCCAATCGCCATCGAACAACACCACGTTCGCCCCCAACGTTGAAGCCACCTCCTCCGGATTGCACTGGTCATGCAAGGCCACCAAATGAGGATGCACCACCGCAAACCAGTCCTTCCGGCCCGACCACTGGGCGTAGAGCGTAAGAATGCAAACCGCCGCCAACTCCCGCTGCTCGAAGGCACCAGGGATCCGCAAGGCCTCCACCGTCCCATCGGCGGCGGCGCGGTCGCCTTGACGCATTTGGGCCTGCAATTGAGTCAGCAGGATGGCGTTGCGCTCGTTGATGAACACCTCCGCTTCAGCGGGTTTTTCTTTCAACAGGATTTGGATTTTCTCCAAGGCCAAATCCGCCCACCGCACCGACTCCTCGCACCTCCCCACCAAGTAACTCGCGTACGCCAAATTGTTCATCTCCGTCGGATTCGCCCGATCTGGGAACTCCGCGTGCGCCTGCTCGAAGTAGCCCAACGCCTCGCCATACCGACGCTGCCCCATCATCACCACGCCCAGGGCTTGAAGCGCAGCATGGCGCTGAGCCGGCGACTTCCCCGCTGCAGCTTCGGCGGTTGCCCGCCACCAGCGCTCCGCGTCCTTCGCCTTCCCCGCGGCATAGGCTTCCCACCCGATGACGAACAGGAGCGGGCTTTGGGTGCGTTCGCAGTCGTGCCCCATCGCATCGGGACCGACGGACTTCCCCAACTCCAAGGCCGCACTCCGAAGCAGGTACTCCGCCACCAGCAACGTGTCGCAATCCCCCAAGCGCTCCCCCACGTCCTGCATCCGCTCCCCCTCCAATTGCAGGTTCACACCATTCCGGTTCGCCGCCTTGAACTTGCTGATCATCACCTCCCACGTGTCAGCCGCTGACGCCTCGCCCAACCCCATCAACAATGCCACCCCCAACGCGGCCACTTTCCAAATGAATACAAACCCCTTCATGACCACCAAATCTAACCCTGCTCGCCGAACATGAGACACGCAACACAAGTGAACACAATTACACCGCAAAGCAGCCTGAAAGCCTTGTCGGACGAGGCTTTACTCGCATTCATTCACATATGAAAACCTCATGAAATGACCTCATTAAATCCTTCAGTACGCCTGCTTCGAGGGGATGACCCCGCGCACGCCGCCGCGGGGACTCGGCGTATCGCCTGGGTAACGCGGGATGACGTGGCAATGGAAATGCGGGATGGTTTGGCCCGCCACTTCGCCGCAATTCATGCCGATGTTGTAGCCCGCGGGAGCGTGGCGTTCGGCGAGCAGCCGCTGCGTCGCGTCGACGACCTCGAGCAACTCCGCCTTCTCCTCGGGCGTGAGGTGAAAGTAATCCGGCCGCTCCGCCTTGGAGATGACGAGCGCGTGACCCTCCGTCACCGGGTAGCGGTCGTACACAACGAAAAAGCGCGCCGTTTCGAGCAGGTAATGCGCGGAAGGGATGTCGGAAAACACGCTCATGCGCGGAGGTATTGGAAGCCGTTGTTGTGGGCGATCGTGAGGAGCGGCTCGACGCAGTTGCGGTACTCCTGTTCGCTGATGTCGAGGGTGCGAAAGACCGTCAGGAAGTCTTCGAGGTAGCCGCTTTTCGGCTTGACCGCGCGGATGATGCGGATGGCTTGCATTTGGGTCGCATAGAACGGCTTGAAATGCTGCGTCAGCAGGGGCAGCTTGTCGCCCTTTTGGCCGTTGAAGCGGGGGTCGGCGGGCAGCAGGTTCCACATTTGGTCATGGGCCAAAAACTGAAACGGAATGAAATGCTCCACATCGTACGCCCCCTTCGCCAGCTCGCGCTGCGTGTAAATGCACTTCACCCCGCCCAGCTCCGCAATGACCAAATCCCAATAGTCCTTCTTCTGCCGAGCCAAACTCCCCCGCCGCTCCGGCCGCTCCAACTTGCCCAGCATGTCCGGCACGTTCGGATTGCGCGCCTGCAGGAACACGGCGAGGTTCCACCGGCAGTAATCCTTCAGCACCGCGGCATTCCGGACGAAGTAGTTCATCCAATCCGGCTGCATCAAGAGGTGGTCGTCGTACAAGGCGTAGGGCGGAAAGCCGAAGCCGTGCTGCGACAGCCGGTACACCTCGGACTTCGAGCCCGACCCGAGCCACGGGCTCAGGAACTTGTGCGGCACGTTGCCGTCGAAATGCTTCAACGCGCGCCGCGTGACGCGGTTCCCGGACCGCATCAGCACGTCCACGATCTGCGCCTTGCTCGCATCCAACGGAATGTCCTCCACCTCTTGAATCGCCCCGATGGCCGCCTCCAAGCTGTCCGCCTTGCCAAACGACACGTGGAAATACTGAACGGTGTACCACGCATTGGCCACCATGCGCGCAAACAACTCCCGCTTCTCAATGCGCTCCTTCCCCTCCTCCACGGCCTCGAGCACCGCGAGCAACCAGTAGAACTTGTACGTGGCGGACGTGTGCTTGAAGCACCCGCTGAAGGTGCCGATTTCTACCCGTTCGTCGATGGGGAGGTTCATGGGTTGAAAATAGCCCTTTTCGCCGAAGGACCGAACCCGGTTCAGTCGGGTGCACGTTGATACCGAGTACCTTGGACAGCATATGGCAGCCCTTCACGCGCAATCGCCCCCCACGTGGGACATCGCCTTCATCGGAATGGGGGCGGCCCACGGCATCTTGTTGCAGGTCCTGCACGCCTCGGGGCAGCTGGCGGGCAAATCCGTGGTGATTTTTGAGCCGAGCCCGCAGGTGCACAATGACAAAACCTATTGCTTCTGGGCGGCCGATTCCGACGACATCCTGCTGTCGCTGGGGCATTTGACGGGGCAATCCTGGTCGCGGGTGGGGCGAGGCGAAGGGGCGGTGGAGGCGCTGGCACCGTTGCGGTATCACCGCATCGACAGCGCGCGTTTGTATGGGGCGAGTCGGGAGTTGGCTGAGGCGATCGGGGCCGAGTGGAAGGCGTGTCGGGTGGGGCCCACGGAGGACCCGCACGTGCTGGTCGACGCGGAGGGGATGCGCCACCGCGTGGGCCGCGTGTTCGACAGCCGGCCTCCGCGGTTCGAGCGGGCCCGGGCGAGCGATGTGTTCCTGTTGCAGAGCTTCGTGGGGTACAAGGTGCGCTTGGAGCAGCCGGAAGGTTTCGACCCGGACGCGTTCACGATGATGGACTTTCGCGTCGATCAGGGGGGCGCGACGCGGTTCGTGTACGTCCTTCCGTACGGTCCGCGGGAGGCGCTGATCGAGTTGACGCAGTTCGGGAAGGAGCCGCTGGATCGGGAGGGCGGTGAGCGGGAATTGGCGGCGTACATCGCGCGGGAGTTTCCGGGTTTGGCCTACCAAATCCTGGACACCGAAATCGGGAGCATTCCGATGACTTCGATGCAGCCGCTGGAAGATGCGCGGCCCGGCTGGACGACCACCGGCATGGCTGCGGGCATGCTCAAACCCAGCACCGGCTATGCCTTCAAGTCCATGTTCGAGCACGCCCAGCGCATCGCCCGTTCCGGGGACCTGACGAGCCCGCCCGTGAACCGCACCCGGGGCCGGTTCGCGTTCTACGATCACTTGCTCCTGCTCATTCTGTTGCGCAAGCCGCACCTCGGCCGGGTGATCTTTGAACGGCTGTTTCGGGTGCGCTCGACGGCGTTCATCATGCGGTTTTTGGACGAGCGAACGGGGGTGCTGGAGGAAGCGGCGATGTTCAGCCGGTTGCCCATTCGGCCGTTTTTGCAGGCGGTGCTTTGGCGGTTGAATGCGGTGGGGGGTGCAGCGGTTTGCGCGGTGGGGCTGGCGGGGCTGCACGGCTGCGGTTGGGAACCGCCCACTTCGGGGTACCTCGGGGCGTTGGGCCTCGGCATGGCGGTGGTGGGCATTCCGCACGGCGCGTTGGATGCGCACTTGGAACGGCGGGTGGCGGATGCGCGGTTCTATGCGCTGTACTTGGCCGGGGTCTTTGCCGTGTTCGCGTGTTGGTGGTGGAGTCCGGGGCTCGCCTTGCTGCTGTTTTTGCTGTACAGCGCCTTCCATTTCGGGGAATCGGACGTGTTGCATCACCTGCCGAGCGCGCGCCATCCGCAGCGGGCGGCTTGGCTGTGGGGCAGCGGGTTGCTCGGCATCTTGCTGCTTTCGCATCCTTCGGAAGTGGGGACCATCGTGGCGGAGATGGGCGTGCGGCTGCCGGGCTGGGGCCGGTTTCCGGATGCGCCGGGCGGGTGGTCCATCGGGTTGGGGCTGGCGGGGCTGGCGGCTTGGGCAACGCGCTGGCGGTTCGTGACGAAGTGGCTGCTTTTTCTGGCTGGGGCTTGCTGGCTGCCGGTTTGGGTGGGATTTGGCATCTACTTCATCGGAATTCACAGCACGCAGGGCTGGGGCCAAATCCGCCGCGCCTTCGACTGCTCGCACCGTTCCCTGTTCCTCAAAGCCCTCCCCTTCAACGCACTTTCGTGGCTCGGGCTCGTCGGCGTGTGGTGGCTGTGGCCCCGCAGCGGCGAGCTGAGCCTGGTGAGCGCCTTCTTCCTGCTCATTGCGGGCATCAGCTTGCCCCACATCGTGGTGATGCACCGGTTCAACCGGAACCGCTAAGAAGCCTCATTCAGCAGTGAAAAAGCCCCATTCACCGGAGCGCACTGCACTTCGCTGAATGGGGCTTCTGAAATCAAGGCCACCCGCAATCGCTGCGGATTTCAGCCCGGACTCACGAGCATGGATCAGTCCACCGTTTGGATGGTAATGGTGACAAAATTCGTGCCGTTCCCTGTGTCATTCAACTTGACGTTGCCCCCGCCCGTGTAATTCCGAGCATCAATGGTCACAGCGCCTGCGTGCGTATCGATGAAGGTAGAAACTGTGCCTGAACCCTGGAGCCAAGTGTTATTGCCTGGTTCGATGTGTGCGGTCTGAGACAGTTCTGCGTTGGTATTGGTGTTGTAGATTTTGAACCGGCGCCATCCTCCACCCCAATCGGTGCCTGCCCAGCCCAAGTTCAAGTCGACGCGGTATACACGCCCCTGCGGCAAGGTGATTTCGCTGTTATTCGCAAGCACAAAACCTCCAGAGTTAATTTCCGTGACAGGAAAGTTGATTCTCGCTTGATAGAGCGGCCCATCAAAGTCATTGTCGTTGCCAAACCATTGCTCTGCATTGCCGCGGAATTGCGCGTACTTCGGAGCACCGCTTCCGAAGTCTTGCCACGATGCGTTGCCGCTCGCATCCGACACGAGGACCTTGCCCGCCGATTGGTTGCCGTCGATGACGCGCACCGCATTCGTCACCAAGCTGTCCGCCGTGATGTCATCGAACGTCACGTCCGCCGTCGTCGCCACGTCTTGTCCGATGGAGATTTCGTTGTCGGTGTTCACCGTCACGCCTGTGCCGCCCGAGATGTTCACGCGGGATAGGCCGCCTTCCGCCTTCGTCGACTTGAATCGGAAGCTCACTTTCACGGCGTGGGGGTCGGTCATTTGGAAAGTGAATCCAATGTACTGCCAGTGGCCAGTACTGTTCGAGTCAGTATTTCCCAACCGGAACTCCGTCGCACTGTAGGGCACCACCATGAGCCTCGAGTACGCCCCTGCCGTATTCGTGGCCCATCCGGTTTCCCCTTCAGGAAGCACAGCGCGAAAACCATCGTAAGTCCAGACGCCTGCCGAGGTGATGGTGCTAGCTGCAGTGGAAACCGAATGGAAACTCAAGTCAAATTCATACCCAGCGGGCAACGTGAAGATGCGCGACTCAGACGTTCCACCTGCAGCCCCTGCGTTGTTGGTGAACGCATACTCCATGTCCACTGTGCAGAACCCGGTACCATCGTCCGTCAACGCGATCTCATCAACGAGCATGTTCGTCGGCTTCGTGATGGGGGTGTTGATGCCGCGCATCGTGACCGGCTCCCGAATGAGGATGTCGCCCGACTCCGTGATGGTGCTCGGCGCGGGCGCCGAACCGTTGTCCGCTTCGGAAACAGCAGTTGCAACCAAACTGTTCTCTCCCCAGAGGCCAGTACCGAAGTTATACAGCAGGCCGGTTGAATTCGTGGAACCGTGAACATCATTTGGGCCGACGAACCAGTAATAGCGTTGGATGGAATTGCCGGAATTCCGGATCACCACCGAGCCTGTGGCCAATCCATAAGTCGCTGGACTCACCGCGCTACCCGCAATGATCGAAGCGCCGAGCACAGAGGCTCCCTGGAAGGTATTGGGATCGGTGGAGAATCCAGACCGAACCCAAATTGCGGCCTCATCTTGACCATTGACCGCATCCGATGCAATGATTGAATTCGCCTGCACATTCCAATCGCCGGGGGGCAAATCGATGTAGGACCCCGTATTCACAGCAGTTGAGATGTTTGAAAAAACCTGAAGTGGCGTTTGGGAGAGAACCCCCGTTACCGTTACGGATGGGTTGTAGGGCTCAGTAGCCGGCAAGGTGACCCAAGTGGCTTCACCATTCGCATTCGACTGCAAGACCTTGTTTGCGCCTTGCGATCCGTTCGCATACTTGAACGCCGAACCGATGGCCAATCCCGGCGTGCTGATGCTGTCCGCAACGAGCGTGCCCGTCATCCGCGCTCCGTCGTTCACGATCAAGCTGTCGCTCAGGACGACGGCCTTCGTTGCAAACAAGCTGTCGCTGAACGTGGCCGTACCGCCCACCGTCAAGGCCGACGTCATGGCCAGGCTGTCGGCCGTCACGTCATCGAAGGTCACGTCGCTCGTCGTGCCCACGGCTTGGCCGATGGAGATGACGTTGTCCGTCACGTCCACGCCCGTGCCCGCCGTGTAAGGCGACACCGCGGCCTGCCACGTCGCCTTGCCGTTTGCGTCCGAGGTCAGCACCTTGCCCGCGGCTTGGTTGCCGTCTTGGATTTGGAAACCGCCCGAAAGGGCCAAACCTCCCGCGACCACGCTGTCCGCATGCAACGTCAACGCCACGCGCGCACCTGAACTGACCACCAAGCTGTCCGCTACCGTCAATGAGCCGGTTGCCGCAATCGAATCCACACTCAACTCGTCGAAGGTCACGTCGCTCGTCGTGCCCACGGCTTGGCCGATGGAGATGACGTTGTTCGTCACGTCCACGCCCGTGCCCGCCGTATAAGGCGACACCGCGTCTTGCCACGTCGCCTTGCCGTTCGCGTCCGAGGTCAGCACCTTGCCTGCAGCTTGGTTGCCGTCGGTGATGCGGAGGCCCGCCGTGATGAGGCTGTCGGCCGTGACGTCCGCAAACGTCACGTCGCTGTCCGTGCCCACGGCTTGGCCGATGGAGATGACGTTGTTCGTCACGTCAACGCCCGTGCCCGCCGTGTAAGGCGAGACCGCGTCTTGCCACGTCGCATTGCCGTTCGCGTCGGATGTCAGGACGCGGCCGGCTGATTGGTTGCCGTCTTGGATTTGGACCTTGCCTGCGATGGCCAAACCGCCAGCCGACAAGCTGTCCGCCACCACCGTCGCCGCAAAGCGCGCTCCCGACGCCACCAACAAGCTGTCGCCCAACTCGGCGCGGCCCGTCAAGTTCAACGCGCCCGTCGCAGCGATCGAATCCACGCTCAACTCATCGAACGTGACATCGCTCGTCGTGGACACCTCCTGGCCGATCGACACCACGCCCGAGTTCACGCTGACGCCCGTTCCGCCACTGAAGGCAGCACGCGCCCGGGCATCCGTGTAGTACAAATTCGTCGAGCCTTCCGACAAGGCGTCCGTATTGTGGTTGCTGATGTCGTCCACTTGGCCGTTGATGACGTCCGTGACGCTCAGGCTGTCCGCCGTCACCGTGGCTGATGCGGTGATCCCGGCAAACGATACGTTGTCCGTCGTGCCGACGGACTGGCCGATGGCAATGGTCCCCGTTGCAGACGTGTACGTCACGCCAGTACCTCCTGATACGGAACCGCGCGCCCGTGCGTCTGTGTAGTACAGGTTGGTCGAGCCCTCGGGCAATGCATCCGTGTCGTCAATCGCTGGAATCTCCACGCCATTGATGACCAGCGAGGTCACCTCGAGTGCACCCGAAATGCCCATGTTGCCCGCTACGTGGACGCTGTCGCCGAACAGCGCCGGCGCGTTAACGTGCAGCGAGTCGTTGAACGTGGTCTCGCCGTTGATCGTCACGTCATCCCCCAACGTCGTCGTGCCCGTGACGTTCATGGTGCCGCCCACCGTCGAGTTGCCCGTGATGGTCACGTCCTCGCCAAAAGCCGCACCGCCGCCAACGTACAAGCTGTCACTGAACAACCCCGGTGCGTCCACATGCAACGTGTCCTTCAACGTCGTTTCGCCGTTCACCGTCAGGTTGTCACCCAACGTTGTCGTGCCCGTCACGTTCATCGTACCGCCCACGGACGAGTTGCCCGTGATCGTCACGTCATCACCGAACGCCGCACCGCCGCCAACGTACAGGCTGTCGCTGAACAAGCCCGGGGCGTTCACATGCAATGTGTCGCTCAACGTCGTCTCGCCGCTTACCGTCAGGTTGTCACCCAAAGTCGTGGCTCCTGTTACGTTCATCGTTCCACCCACGGACGAATTGCCACCCACCGACGAATTGCCCGTGATCGTCACGTCATCGCCAAACGCCGCGCCCCCACCAACGTACAAGCTGTCGC
>JAUICJ010000031.1 GCA_030427925.1 Bacteroidia bacterium
TTCGAATCCCTCGCGTTGAATTCCAAATGCGAGGTTGCTGTGGCCCATTGGCCCGTGAACCCCGAAGCCCCCTTTCAGCTGCCGAACAATCCCCCGTTCGAATTGCAAGACCGAAGCCGACTTTCTGCCGTCGAATTGCACGCGTGGGTGGAAGCCCAATCCCCGAAAGCGCTCGTGGTGAGCGGATGGATGGACGCGGACTACGTTGCGGTGGCAAGGCGGTGGCGAGGGAACATTCCCGTGGTGCTGACCTTGGATAATCCGTGGACTGGCAGCGCACGGCAATGGGCTGCAGCACTGACCGCTCCCTTTTGGATTCGGCGGATCTATGACCGCGTTTGGTATCCCGGAGCGCCGCAGCGGTTGTTCGCTGAACGACTCGGGTTCAAACGGCGTGCGGAAGGGATGTACTGCGCGGATGTCGCCGCCTTCGATGCCGCTTGGAATGGACGGAATCCGCAACGCCGCCTGTTGTATGTGGGGCGATACGTGCCGTTCAAAGGAGTGAACGAACTGTGGCAGGCGTTCGAGCGATTGGCCTCCCGTTTTCCAGACTGGGAACTGCATGGCGTCGGAACCGGCGAAGGGTGGGAAGATCGCTTGGAGCATCCCCAAATCGTTCACCACGGATTCCTTCAACCCGACGAGCTGGCTCCGCTGGTGGCTTCGGCTTCTGCTTTGGTCATGCCGAGCCACAAGGAGCCCTGGGGTGTGGTCCTGCACGAGATGGCCGCTTCCGGCTTGCCCCTCATTGCGAGCAATGCGGTCGGGGCGGCTTCCCGATTTTTAGTCCCCCAAGCGAACGGGTTTACCTTTCGCGCCGGTGACCTCGATGCCCTTGCGCTCGCATTGGAACGCATGATGGAATTGACGGACGTTGAACGAGCCCGCATGGGCGCCACCAGCCGAGAACTGGCGTTGGAATGGACGCCCAAACGGTGGGCCGATGCGCTGCTCGAACTCATTCGTTGAGCTCTTGGGACACCAGCGTCGCTGAGAAAAACCAAATCGGCGACAGGGCGTTCAACGGGCTGGTCAAGCACCCCTCGAAGAACGTGGAAGCGAGAAACGGCAAGGCCCCGATGAAGAACATGGTGGGCTTCAACAACCCCAGTTTCCGCCACAAGGTCACCACCAAACCCGCCGTACCCAACACCCCAAAATTCAAAGCAAAAGCCAAGTAACTGTTGTGGGACAGGCCTTGGTGGTTCAGTGCCAACAGCATCTCATTGTATCGTTGGAACAAGACCTCCTCGAAGCCTGCCCCCCCGCCGAGCCAAAACCGCTCCTGCAGATGCTCCCAACCGAACCGCCATGCCACAAAGCGCCCTCCCCCTTCCTCCAACGACTCCGTGCGGAGCACCGTCTCCGGGAGGATGCCCCCAAGCAGTTCCATGCTCAACAGCGGCAAAACAAGCACCAGCAGCAACGCCAAGACAGCACCCAACAACCGCATGAGCCGTGGAGTTTGTTTCGACATGAACCACGTTCCGACGAACATGACGGCAGCAGCCCCCAAGGGGGTGCGGCTTCCCGTCTTGAGGAACAGGTAAAGTGAAGCCGCGCCCAACACCATCAGCAGGTCCCGTCGCCGCAGCCGCAAGGCCATTGCCAACAAAATAGGAATTGCAGCGAGCCAAAAGTGACTGACCTCATTGGGGTTTCCAAACCAACCGCGAAACCGTGAAGCAATGCTCGCAGCCCCAGGAAAAAGCAGTCCAAAGGCCAGCGCAGAAAGAAAAATCGCGGGCAACAACACGGCAAACATCCGGAACCGCTCGGTTCGCTCCTCCTTCGTCAGGTGAAACGACATCGTGCCATAGATGAACCAACCACCAGGAAGCAGCACGATTTGAACATCCGCATACCGCCAGGCCGAATTCACGATGGTGGGCAAGATGACGATGAACAACAGCAGCAAGACCCAACGCAAGTGCGCCCTGCGCTCCGCGAGGGTCCAAGTACGAAACCGCGCCAACCCCGCCACCGCAAGCAAGGCGAGGAGCGGCAAGCGCATCGGCTTCATGAACTGGTGCGGGCCCAATCGACTGCTCGCGAGCGCGGTGGCAAACAGGAACGTGCCCAGCAACGCTTCCTGAGTGGAAACTTGCCGATTCAGCAGGTAAAACACCGCCACCAGCCCCACCAGCAGCGCCGGTCCAGGCAACGCCACGGTCGTCACCAAGATCGCAACCGTGAGGGCCAACGTCACCCGAACCCAGTCGCGGCGACCCCACAAGATGTCAACGGTTGGCTGCATGGCCACGAAGATAAGAGGTGGTGGAACGCAACCTCCACCCTGAAAACCCATCCATCCTTCTTATCTTAGAGGTGAAATTGCAATTACGTGTTGACCTCACCATCCGATGAATTGGTTCGCTGATCGTTTTCGCAAAGGCCCGAAGCCGCTGTATTGGTGGAGGCCTGGACCGAACCACCCCCTGGGCATCTCATCGAACATCGGTGATGAGTTGAATCGAACCTTGTACGTTTGGCTGACGGGGAAGGAACCCCGTCGCGCTACGGAGCAGGTCCGGGGGAAAGTGATGGCCACCGGGAGCATCTTGCACAACGCGCAACCGGGTGATGTGGTTTGGGGCAGCGGATTGAATGGGCGGGTGCAGGATGGCAACGGGGAAATTCGCTTGCCCAAGCGTCTGGAAACCATCCAGTTCAAGGCCGTTCGCGGACCGTTGACGCGCCAATTGTTGGTTGATGCGGGAGCCGACGTGCCGGAAATTTATGGCGATCCAGCCTTGCTCGTTCGGAAGTTCGTGAAGCCCCCTGCAGAACGACGAGGCACGCTCGTGTTCCCCCATTACACGGACATGTCCCTCCTTCTCGAACAGTGGGGCCATCCCAGCGAGACCTTGGTTTGGAATGCCGAAGCATCGGTCGAGTCCACGATTGCCGCGATCAACGCTTCCGAACGGGTTGTCAGCAGCGCGCTGCACGGCATCATCTTAGCCGATGCGTTGGGCGTCCCGGTCGTCCCGATGCGCCTCGGCGCGGAGATTCCCTTGTTCAAGTACCACGACTACTGGTTGGGGACCCAGCGCGAACCGGTGAACTTCACCCACGGATTGAGCGAAGCCCTTT
The DNA here is from genome assembly GCA_030427925.1 of Bacteroidia bacterium. Taxonomy (GTDB): domain Bacteria; phylum Bacteroidota; class Bacteroidia; order Flavobacteriales_D; family Sanyastnellaceae; genus JALQTD01. The sequence goes on from JAUICJ010000031.1 coordinate 3,100, forward strand.
CCGCGGATGCAGCCCCACCCCCTCAGTTCGATGAGGCGCTGTTCCAGCGGCTCATTGCCAGTTGTCCTTTCGAGTTGAAGGAATTAAATCCGCTTGGGTAAGCGGCGAATGACCCCGCCGCCCGCGTGCTTCAACGCGCGCCGCTGACCGGTCAAACCCCGGTCGGTCCACCCCGCCGCTTGGGCCACCTTCGTTTCCGTCGGCACCTTGGTCGGAGCGTCGAGGTCTTCGAACAGTTTGCTCAGGGGCTCCGCCAATGCGGCCCTTCCCCATGCCTCCTCCGAGTGCGACTTCCAAAAATCGCTCAACTCGATTTGCTGATCCAACGCGTGCCGGAAGAGGTAGCGCAGGCTCTCTTCTGTCACGTCTTCCAACATCGGCAATCCGACCTCCTTGCCGATTCCAGCCAAATTCCCCACCGACGTTGCGATGGGCGTGATGCCGAGGGAAAGGGATTTGATGAGGACGCCCGAATTGAGCTGACCATCGAGTCGCGGCACCAAGATGAATTGCGAAACCGCCAGGTAATCCTCCTCGATCATTCCGTTCAAGCGCCCTTCATGGAAATGCGCGCCAAACGACCGGGTCCAATGCCGCTTCATCAACGGCACGAACGGCCGAACGAAACGCGACCAGCGCCCCAACAAATGAAGCGGAGCCGTCCCGAACAACACCTGACCTTCGAATTCAGCACGAAACAACTTTGCCGCGCGGAGCGCAATCTTCAACTCGGCCATGTGCCGAATGGCTCCGTAGATGAGCATCGTCGGTCTGTCTTCATCCAACCCCAACCGTGCGCACGCCGCGCCGTGATCCGGGAGCTGCATGGAATACTTCGGATGCTGGATGACGCGGTGCTCAACGCCTTCATATTTGATGCACTCATCCCGCGAATATTGGCCCAAATGCACCACCGCATCCACGCCCTCAATCACTCCCTGATACAAGGCCTTGTAAGCCGAATTCACCAAGTTGTGGGGCCGAAAATTGTGCCGAATGTACACCACCTTCGTGCCCAACTGCCGCCAACTGCGCATGGCTTGCCACCACCGCGCAACGTCCTCGTCCCCGATTTCACGCCACTCAAAAAGCGCTTCAGGCCATTGAATCAAAATGACGTCCACCCCCTTGCGCGGATGCCAAAAATGCGCCGACCCCACGTCCACCTCCACCCCCAGCTCCTCACGCAAAATGGCGTAAAGGCTGCCCACGTAAGTTTTGCCCCAAAACAAGTCGGAAGGGGCCTCGCTAACTGGCAAGATGGCGACCAAGGGTTTCATGATGATTCAATAAGAGGAGATTGGCCCCTTAGGCACTCATCAATTGCAGGCGCGGTTGGGAATGGAAATGGTGATGCTGTTCGAACTCGTGCAATCCGAGTTATCCAACGCCTTCATCACGTAACGACCCGGCAGGATCGTTGACCACTCCGAAGAAGAGAGGGTGTCGCCCGTAAGAATCGAAATCAAGCTGTACGGCTCGTTGCCATTCGAAATCGTCGGCGAAATCGTCGCATCGGCGGTCGCAGGGCTGCTCGCTGCGCTGACCAATTGAAGGCCCGAGAAGGTCAATTGGTCGCACGGCACTCCAAACGATTCCGAATTCAGCGCAATGAACGCGGGATCCGAAGAACCGCCCCAATGGATTTCAACCGTCGTCACATCGCCAATCACCCCGGACGTCAGGGCCAAGTCGTGGAAATCGATGGCCAACACGCGAATGGGTTTGGGATCCGGACCACTCACCCACGATCCATCCAAATTGAAGAAATCCGACGACCAGTTGCCTACCGAGGAGATCCCGGCCCAATCCACGACCAGCGAATCGCCGACCGGCTGACCCGATTCGTCCAAGAAAACCAACGTGTCGTTCGTGGCGTTCGGCTGCGCCATTTGGGTCCACAAGAGATCCGGCATTCCGTCATTGATGGCAGAAGACTGCAGGTTGCTCACGGCAACGCGCGTCGGACCTCCCGCAATGTTCGCAAGACCCGTTCCGAAATCCAATCCCTGGTCCCCATCGGTCAGGTAGGACGCCATTGCGGCCGAATCCGTAGGGGCCGTAAACGTCCCTTCACCCGACGCATCGCCATCCACAGCTGCGCCTTGGAAAATGCGGTATTGGCCGACCGGCGTGGTGGACAGCTTCAAGATGTTCAGGGCCTCGAAGGAGCCTTCGGTGAACGTGATCGAGTTGTCGGTCAACGCCTGGTCATTCACTCCAGTGCTGTAAGTCACCCCGTCGTACGTGAATCCGATCAACATGTGGTGATCGTCCGGTAAGGTGGCGGAGCTGGACTGCCAAAACCCTTGATAGTTGGTAAACACTTCCGTGACTGCCTGGGCAGCCGCGTCTCCGGTCCCCGAAACAATCAAAGAAGCGGCTGCGAGGACGTGCAAAATGGTGCGTTGAGTGCGCATGAGTGATGAATTTGAGTCTCGAAGATACGAACATGACTGTGTTAAAACAAAAAACGAGAAGAAAATAACACGTTTAATCGACACAAAACGGCTCCTTATGGAAGGAAAACTGCATTAAATAAATCTTTATCATGCCCCTGACATGATTGAATTTGGCGAACGCGCTTCACATATCATTCATGGCCCAATTCGCAGCAAAACCAAGCCGTTCACACATCATCTATGCCGAACGGACTGCGACCGCGTCAACAGGGAACTTTCTGCCCGAGGCCGGTGTTTGGTTGGGATGGAAGAGCGCTTGCGTTGGTTGTTGCTCGCGGGAACGCTGGCGCCGTGGAGTGAGGGCGAAATGGCGCGTTACTCGGCGAACCTGGTCCGGCATTTGGCTCCGTTCTGCGGGGAGTTGGTGGTGGCGTACGCGGGGCCAGACGAGCGGACCGTGAGGCGGATGCTGGGGCTCGGCGGCAACGTTCGGCTGGTGCAAGTGGCCCGCGACGGGCTCGGGGTGAAGGCGTGGAGCGAGGCGGCACGCGCGGCGGTGGACCCGACGGCCTTCGATGCGGTGTACGCGCAGGGGCTGACGGGGTGGGCGTTCCGCGACCAGCCGCATTTGGTGGTGAACCTGCACGGGATGGAGATGTTCCAGCCGTCGCATGGCCTGCGCACGATGTTAGGCCAAATCCCTTCCCGCAAAACCGCCCGGCTCCTCCTCCAAGCCGCCCACACGGTCATCACTCCGGGCGGCGCCCTGACCGACCTGCTCCACGGCCTCGGCGTACCGCCCGCCGCGGTGACGACCATCCCGTCCGGCCTCCCCAGCGACTGGCTGACCCCGCGCCCCGCCCCGCGCATTGCCGGTCCGCTCCGGGCGCTCTACATCGGGCGGCCCGACGCCGACCACGGCTACGACCTGCTCGCCCGGGCCCTGCACGGCCTCGCCCACCCGATCGTCCTCGACGCGGTCGGACCCTTGCCGCCCTTCAACCCGGGGCGCCACGACGTGACCTTCCATGGCGAAGTCCGAACCCGGGAGCGCATCCGCGCCCTCCTCGACGCTTCGGACGTCCTCGTCGTGCCCTCCCGCACCGCCGCCCGCACCGACCTCATCCTCGGCGCCCTGGCCCGTGGCCGCCACGTCATCGCCACCCCGGTCGGCGCCACCGCCCCCCTCCTGGCCGACCTCCCCTCCTGCCCGCTCGTTCCCCCGACCGCCCGCGCCCTCACGGCCGCCCTCGACGCCTTCGCCGCGTCGCCCCCCGCCCCGGAGCGCTTCGACCTCTCCCGGTACACCTGGGCCCGCATCGCCATGGACCACGCCCGCGTTTTTCAGCGGATCGAAACCGGACCTTCGGTCGAATAGGAGCGCATCGCAGCTGCGAATGAGTTCGTTCGCTGAAATTCAAATCCCCACTTCAGGAGCAGGTGCAGGCCCCATCCATGCCGCAGTCTCGTTCATCGGCTTCCACAAAGCGATGATGAAAGGGACCCGGTGGAATTTGGGGAATTCAACTCCAGCGGTGCGATTTTTTTTTCAGCGCCCATCCGAGGAGACACTTCAACAGTCCTTCGTAAATTCCAGCATGCGCAACCCCCAGCTCGTCCGCTTCATCCTCGTCGGCTTGATCGGCTACGTCGCGTGGTACACCGCTTACAGCGCGTGGCTGCGGCCCGCCACCCTGCTCGACGAGTGGGTCATCCATTCCATGGTCGTGGCGACCGAGTGGTTCATGGAAGCCATCGGTTGGGAGGTGTTGCCGGCGGTCGAGGCCGACTTGCGGCACCGGGTGGGGGTGGTCGGGACGAACGGCGTGCACATCGGCGATCCGTGTGATGGGGTGGTGCTGTTTGCGCTTTATGCCCTGTTTTTGGTGGCGTTTCCGGGGCCTTGGCGGCACAAGCTTTGGTACATCCCCGCGGGGATTGCCGTGCTGCATGCCGTGAACATCGCGCGGGTGATTGCGCTGCTGTTCGTGCAATATGCCGCGCCGGAGTGGCTGCAATTCAATCACGATTACACGTTTACGGTGCTGGTGTATGCGGTGGTGTTTGCGCTGTGGTATGCGTGGGTGCGGTGGTTTGTCCTGGCCAAATCCCCTTCCACCCCATGACCCCGCCCCTCCTCCCCCTGAAGCGACCCTGGTGGGCCCTGGTCATCGCGGTGATGCTCGTCAGCGGATTCCAGGTCGAGCAGGCGAAGATCAACCTGAACGACTACCTCTGGACGTTGGAGACGCACCCGGAATGGGAGGCGGCGGGGCCGGCGGAGCGGGCGGCGATTTGGGCGGAGCGGCCGGCGCGGGTGGTGAACCATTACGAGATCACGGAGCCGTGGGCGGTGTTTCACACGATGAGCTTGCGGGAGATCGTCGCGCTGAAGTGGGCGCTCGGCATCGGGAGCGTGCTGCTGTTCTTCGGATTGGACGCGTTGTTCCTGCGGGCGGCGGGGCGGTGGGAGTTGCGCCGGGCGTTGACGGGGGTGTACGCGCTGGTGGGGGTGCTCGTGCTGGGAACGGCGGCTTTGGATGGGGGATACGACGTCGCGCGGGAGTTGCTGGGGTTCCTGCAATCGCCGTTGCCGTCGTTCCTGCTCGTCTTTGCGCGGTGGGCCTTGGAGGCCGTGCCGCGCGGGTGAATCACTTCCGCTCGGCGAGGGCTTCGCGGTGGCGCACGAGCCACCACGCGCCGGCTGCGAAGGAGGCGAGGAGCATCCAGTCGAAGCCCGTCAGTGGGATTTGGGAGTCGGGATCGGGCGGGGGCATGTACGCGTTTTGCGAGCCCGTGGGGGTGGCAGGGGGATCCTGCTGCCAGGAAGGACGTGGGGTTTGGCCTGAAAGGGAGGCCGAAAGCAGCAGCGCGATGGCCGCCATCCAAATGAATTTCATCCGTTTCATCGTGCAATCATTCACCATTACATGGCAGCCCGAAGACCACCAAAAATTCCAACAAATCCGACACGCCCAGGCTGCCGTCGCAATCGCAATCGAAGGCGGCCACCGCATCGCTCCCTTGCAGGTGCGGCAACAACGCGAGCAAATCCGGCACGCCGCGCGAGGCATCCGCGGTGAAATCGCCGAGGCACACCTCCGGCACCACCACCTCCGCACTGGCCGCGCACCCGCCCTCGGCGCGCTCCCACGTCACCGTATACGGCCCAGCCGCCAAGCCCTCCAGCGCCTCGCCCGCCGCCAACGCCACCTCCCAGCCCGGCGCCGCTGCCACGACCACCTCACCGCCGCCGCACCACGTCGCCGCCACGCTCACGGTCGGTTCGGCATGCACCACCAGCGCAAACCGATCCGCGTAATGCACCCCGGCCTCGAGCGCGATCTCCACGTCCGTCGAGTCCGTCAACGCATGCACCGAACCCGTGTACGCATCGTGCAACATCAAGCACCGCCCATCCGGCATCCCGTACTCCGGGTCCAACCGGAATGCATGCACCCCGCCCGCCGTCGCCAACACGTCCAGGTCCGCCCCCAGGTCGTTCGCCACCGCCTCAATGGCCAGTTCCTCGCCCGACGCCGCCGTGAACCAAACCCCGACCCGCTCCGCATCCAACGGATCCCCGAACGTCCTCAAATCGTACGCCGCGTCGAATCCGGCCGTCGCATCGGGATGCTCCAACCGAATCCCCCGCGACCACTTCCCGTCCGGATCCGTCACCCGCAGCGCGTAAGCCACCGGCTCCACCCCATCCCGCACAAACGGATCGCTGTCGGTGGCCTTGTCCGCCTCCTCGAACGTCAACGTCCCCGATCCGTTCGCCTGAACCCAAAACGACTGCCCCACCGCCACGTCATCCGAACCCAGCTTTTGCGTGTACGCCCCATTGTCCCCATCGTACACCCAAAACCCGCTCGGCCGCTCGCCCGTCCCCGTCCACAGCACGTCCTCGAACGTGACCGGCGCCGGATACGGATTCCCGATCAAATTCCACCCGTCGTTCTCTTCGGTGCCGCTGGACGTGAGCGTGATGTCCACGTCAATCGGCCCGCTCGTCAGTCCGCCCGTGTAGCTCAGCGTCATCGGGGCGCTGCCTGGGAATTGCGCCATGTACCCCCCGCCGATGGGCAGCGTGCCGGAGGTCATGATCCAGCCGGCGTTGAGCCCGCCCACCACGGCCTCGTTGTAATGGAACACGTGGTTCGCGCCCGACCAATCCGTCACCGACGTCCCCTCCACGTACGAGCTCAAGTTCACGAAGCTCGCCTCGCCGTTGTCGTTCCCGGGCACGTACCGCTCGAAGGTCAAATCGCCCGTAATCGTATCGCCCACCGCCCCGATCGCCGCTGTGCCCGCCGCCGAGGAGCGCAGGGTCAGGTCGTTGCCATTGAGCGCGATGACCCCATCCGTGGGCCAAAGAATCCCACCGGCCTCCACCTCCAGCGACGTTTCAAGCTTCAGGGTGTCGGCGGATTTGTCCACGATCAGGTACTTCAACACGAGGGTCTCCGTGCCCGTGACCGACTGCGGCCCCGACCCGTTGAACGTCAGCGCGCGGTCGTTCTCGTTGAAGGTCCCCCCCGCCGTGAGCTGGAAATCGCCGCCCACCGCCAAGTCGCCCCCCACCGCAGTCGACATGCTCAAGGTCCCGTTGATCGTCACGTCGCCCGCCACGCTGATCGGCGCCGCCATTGTGCCCATGTTGAGGGATCCGGTGGTGGAAACGGTCAGGTTGCCCGTGCAAGATTTGGCCGTTGCCGCCCCCATTTGCAGGCTGACGCCGTCGCCGATGAGCACGTGATGCGGATTGCTCGTGCTCCATTCCGTCCCGAGGGTGTAACTGCTGCCGTTGTTGTAATGCAGCGTGGAGCCGCTCGCGTAGGTCGGCGGATTCGTCACGATGTAGCTGCCGGATTGCAGCTCCAGCGTCCCATTCACCGTGGAGGCCAAACCAAAATTCACCCCACCCCCCGCAATGCTCACATCCCCAAACGCCACCGTACCACTCACCACATTCCCCCCCGTGAACGCCACCGTTCCGCCCGCCGCCGTCAACGCCCCGCCCGAAGCCGTCACATCGCCCTGCACCGTCAGCGTCCGCGGCGTTTCGTCGCTCGCGGTCAACGTGCCCCCGCTCAACACGAGGTCGCCGACCGTCCGGTTCGAACCCAGCGTCACGTTCGCCCCCACCGTCACGTCCGCCCCCGAAGGCGGCACCGCGCCCGCGGCCCAATACCCCGCGTCCTCCCAATTCGAACTCGACGGGCTCGCCGCGGCCTCCCACGTCGTCGCCACCGTGTACGACCCCGACCCCCCGACCGCGATGGTCCGCAAATCGTAGCTCGTTTCGTCCGCCGACACGCCATTGAGGTCCATCGTCGACGTCATCACGTAATACTGCACGGTCGCCCCGCCGGCTTGACCCGGGATGGTCGCCGATCCCGAGGCGGTGCCGCCGAAGTTCGTGATCTCGAGGTAGCTGCGGGTCGCCCAACTGTTCGCCGTGTAAATCAGGTAGACGCGTTCATCGGCCGACTTCACGCCCGAAAGCGTCACGTCGATGCCGACATCTTGCCCCGGTGCGGGGTTGACGGAGGGCGCCGTGGTGCGGGATGTGCTCGAAATCGACACGGGCTCCGCCGACGTTTCCATCAGGGTGACGTTCGTAGTTATGTTGCCCTGATCTTGAAAGACGATCGTGTACCAGGAGTTCTGCGTCAACGTCGCGGTGTTGTTCGACCCGCCGCCTCCATAGTATCCGACCGAGTTCACGGCGTCCATCGTGAACGAATGGCCCGTCCACTGATGCTCCCAGACATTTGAAGCCGGTCCATTTACCAACTTGAATTCCACAGCGCCCGTCGTCCCGGTGTACTGAAACGTAGTGACCCAACGGTCAAGTCCCTCAGTGATTTGAATCAGGTCGAAGTCTGAACCGCTGTTGAACGTGTTGTCCCAACCGTTCCAATCTCCGGGTGCACGGAGTCCGTTGGTCGCATTGATTTGGCCCAAACCCGATGCCACTGCGGCAAAAAATCCAAGCGCCAGCCAACCGCTGCGCATCAAAAACCTCATCGAGCCCATGGTGTCAGTGAATTGGTGTATTATGTACACCAATATAATTCAGGTTGCGTTCAATCCCGCAAATCATTCCCCGAAAAGTTTTTTCAACAAGGGAATAACAAACGAATGAACAGCCCGGAATTCGATTCCCTATCTTCAGCCCCATGCGACGCTCAACCAGTTCATTGGTTCCCCTTTTGCTCATCGCCACGGCGGTGCTCTCGTCGTGTTCCAATTCGAAAAACGCCCTGATTTCAAGCCAAATCAGGGAAATCAACAAGCAGAACGGAACCATCGCGGAACTGAGGGAGGCCAACAAGGAACTCCGCGAGGAAGTGCGCAACCTCGAACGGCAACTCGCGGAGGCGCAGCCCCTGCCTGCGGAGGCAACAACTGCCGCGACAAGCCAACTCGATGCGCTGCGCAACGCCGGCCTGTCGGGCGCGAGCGCCTTCATCCGCGGCGGCGTGGAACGCACCCTCGACGTGACGACGGACCAAATCGAACAGGCCATCGCCCACGCCCAATCCTTCCTCGGCACCCCCCACGTCACGGGCGGGAACTCCCGCCGGGGCATCGACTGTTCCGGGCTCATCAACGTGGCGCTCACGCACGCGGGGGTCATCGGCGTGCCGCGGACGGCGAACGACATCGGCCGGTACGGGACCATCATTGTGGAGGAGGGGGATTTGGTGCGCGGGGATTTGGTCTTCTTCACAAAAACCTATTCGACCAGCCGCTTCATCACGCACGTGGGCATCCACCTCGGCGACGGCGAATTCATCCACACCTCATCGAGCAAAGGCGTCATGATCAGCCGCCTCGACGACGCGTACTGGAGCCGTTACTACGCCTTCGGCACGCGCATCGTGTCCGGGCGCTGACCACTCAGCGCACCAGCGTGAACGCCCCGGTCAGGTGCACCACCCCCGGCTCGCCGTAAAACGCCACGCCGTCCACCGTCTCCACGCTGAGGTAGCCCTGCGGAGACGGCACATCCAACGTCCAGAAATACGTCCCTTCGGACGCTTCGTCGAGGCTCGGCGCCCACCCCGCGGACTGGCCGAAATCGAAGTGCTCGAAGACCACGCCGCCCCACCGATTGAAGATGCGGAGCACCGCGTCGGGGAAGGCGCCGAGGCCCGGCATGCGGAACGCATCGTTGCGGGAATCGCCGTTGCCCGGGGAGATGACGTTGGGGATGAACACGGTGCACGGATCGTAGGCGAATTCGAGGACGCCCGTCGCCGTCAGGTTGCACGGAGGGCCGGTCGCGTAGTCAATCGTGTAGGTGCCGGGGCCGAAGTCCGGGGTGCTCGTGAGGGCATCGAGCAGCAGGCTTTCGCCGCCGTCCGCGGGTTCAAAGGTCCATTCGACGTCGTAGGCCAAATCGTATTGCACCAGCCCCAACTGCACCTGCACCCCCTGACACGCCTCCACCTCGACGGCCCAATCCGTCACGATTTCGGAGGGCAGCGCCACCCATTCGAGGAGGTAGGTGGCGGGTGGGGAGGCGCAGCCTTCGGGGGAGGTGCTGAAGGCGGTGTGGGTGCCGAGGTCGGCGGGGGTGACGGCGTCGGTGGACCACGTGGGGCCGGGGGTGACCCAGCCGTCGGGGTGGACCCAAGTGACGGCGCCGGTCGCCGTGGCGGTGAGGGTGACGGCGTCCCCTTCGCACGGGGTCGGTGGACCGGTGAGGGTGGGCGCGGGCGGGGTCGGCCACAGGCTCACTTCGATGGAATCGCTGCCCATCGGGCACCCGGCGAACTCGCCGGTGGCGACGTAATGGCCCGCGTTCGAGGAGGTTACGGCATCGACTTGGAGGAGGGCATCGCCGGGCGCGGTGAGCTGTTCACCGGTCGGGAAGGTCCACGTGAGGGTCAGGTCGTTCCCCAAGTCCGGGTCGTAGGTGAGCGGCGCGCCAGAGCAGAGCTCGATGAGCGCCGGTTCCGGGAGGACCAGGGATTCGGTGCTGATGACCGCCACGTCGATGGAGACCAGGGGCGAGGGGCAGTTGTTGTCGGTGATTTGGACTGCATACGTGCCCGCATGCTCCGGACCCACCGACGGCACCACCACGGCATTCGCCTCCACGTTCGCCCCCGCCTGCGACGGCAACGTCCACGCGAACTCCTCGCCTTCCCCCTGCGCCACCACGACCAACTCCTCGCCCGCGCACAGCCAATCCGGCGCACTCAATACCGGCGCCTCCGCATATTCGTGCACCTCGACCCAAATCGTATCGTTCTCGATCGCACACTCCCCCAAGTAAGCCTGCACCACGTAAGGCCCTGCATCATCCAAGCCGACGGGCGGCGTCACCACGCTCTCCCCTTGGTCGGCAAACCCGTTGGGGCCCGTCCACTCGTACAGGCCGTTCTCGATGGGGCTCACTTCGAGCGCCACCTCATCGCCCACGCACGCGCCGATGGAGCTGTTGAATGCTTGGTACTTGAGGGCGCCGTAGTCGCTGAAATAGCCGTAGCGCGTGCCGCTGGAGGCGCCGCCGTGCACGATGCCGAGGTGAAAGTAGTGGGAGGAATTGGCCAAACGCGAAGCCGCCAACTGCGGCACGAACCCCGTGGCTTCCACTTGGGCGAACATCCATTCCCCTCCGGTCCCCGGCACCGCCTGAAAATCCGTGGCCGTGATGATCGTTGCATCGCCGTTGAACGTGAAGTTCCCTTCGCCCCCCGAGGGCACGAGCACGTTCAACCCGATGAACTCCGAGGTCGACCGGACGAACACGACCTCCGGCGACCCCGTGCAGTCGATGCTCGGGAGCACCGCCCCGCCGACTTCGCAGCCGAATCCGGTGAGGTGCCACAAATAGGCCGGGGCGGAAGTGGTGAGGTAGGCCGCGTCGTTCGAAAGGGTGTGGGAATGGGTTTCGCCGGCGTCGATTTGGGCCACCACCACGCCGTCCACAGACACCTCCGTGGCATCCTCGGTCGCCAGCACGTACACCCGATCCGAACCGTTCAAGTACCCCTTGATGGCAATGTACTCCTGCCCCACCACGTCCACGGGCACCAACTGATCGCCCATCAAGTCGCTGCACCCGCCAAACGGCGCCCCATTCGCCGAATCGTCGTGAATCGTGACCGCAATGGGCCGATCGGCCACGACGACCGTGCCCGCCGCATGCGCCCCGGCCGACGTCCCCACCGCCCGAGCAGAATAGGTCGAACCCGCGAACGGCAAGTACACCTCGTATGTCACCCCCGCCAGGTGGCCGCCTTGCAAGTCCTCCGTCGGGGTGATGCTCACGGTCGTGTTGGGCTCCGTAGCGACCACATCGAAGCCCGATGGCGAGTTCGCGTAGCTGTTGTTCAGGAAGGTTTGAAACGGAATGAAAAACGACGTCCCCTCCGCGTTTGCCCCCTTCAGCGCAAAGATATCGGGGTTGCAACCGCAGCTCGGATTCACCTCGTAGTAGGCGCTGATTTGCGCGGTCGACACGATGCGCAGCCCTTTGTTGTGGATGCCGTCAAACGGCTTGTTTTCAATCACTTCCAGCCACGGGGTCAAATCGAGCGAGAGGGCATCGTTCGCGGGGATGGCCAAAACCTGTTCCGGAAACGCCCCCGCCCCCGCTGGCATGCTCACCGTCACCGTCGCCGCCTCATCGAACGTCGCAAACCGCAACAACACCGGATCGTCACCGTGGCTGTTCGTCACCTCCGGCGCCACAAACCAAAACGCATCGTCCACCTGGGCCCAACCCCGCGGACCCACGAACAGCACCACCAGCAACACCCAGATGAAACGCATCTTTACTTCGAATGATTTGGCCAAACAAAGTCAAAACTAAAAACATTTCGCGCTCAGCGACTTACCTCTGGACTTCCCCACGAAAACCGGAGGGTGAGAAAAGCCTAAGCGGCCAAGTTTGAAGTTAAGAATGATTCTTTGAATTCTGGGATGGTGAGGTGGTTGAGGGCGGAGTGCCTTCTTCGGCGGTTGTATGTGATTTCAATCCACTCAAAAAGAATGCGTTGCGCGAAGTTGAGTTCCGGCAGCGAGATGCCGAAAATGGCTTCCGATTTCAAGGTTTTGAAAAATGACTCAGCCACAGCATTGTCCCAGCAGTCGCCTTTACGACTCATGCTGCGCAGGATTCGATGCTGAGCGCACAGCTTTCGGAAGGCCTTGTCAGCGTATTGAACTCCGCGATCGGAATGAAAAATCAGGCCATGTTGAGTACCACGTTGCTTCAGGGCCATACGGAGAGCGGGAATGGTGGTTTCGTATGTTTTCATGTTGCGACTGAACGACCATCCCACGATTTCACGCCCCCACAAATCCATTACGATGGTCAAATACATCCAATGGTGCCCGACTCGGATATAGGTCAAATCGCTGACCCAGATTTGATTAGGCCCTGTGGGATTGAAGTCGCGTTTGACATGATCCCGGGCAATGGAGTACGAGTGGCTGGAGTCAGTCGTGGCTTTATAGGTTCGGCGCTTCAAAGCTTTGATTCCCTGCGAGCGCATCAACCGTGCGACGTAACGTTCTGACACGCTGAACCCCGCTGCCTGCAGCTCCTTTGTCCACCTTGGAGAACCGTAAAATTGCTTCATGCGGTCCTTGCGTCCCTCGAGAATAAACTCCAGGACTTTTCTCCGTTTTTCAGCATGGGGACGGAAGGGAGTCTTGCGCCATGCGTAAAAACTAGACTCGCTGATTTCGAAAATCTTGCACATCATCTCAATCGGAAATTCGTTCACATGACGCATCATGAACGAGAGCCTTTCCGATCGCTCGAGGAGAAGATGGTGATGGCCTTTTTTAGGATGTCGCGTTCCATTTCCGCATCCTTCAATTTCTTCCGCAAAGCTGCCAGTTCAGCCTCCTGAGTGGTCATCTTTGGACGCCCCTTACCAGGAAAGCTTCCTGAACCATAGGTTTTTGCTTCACTTCGCCATCTGTAAATTAAGTCGGGGCTGATCCCCAGTTCAGCTGCCACCTCCCGGACATTGCCCCGGGCATATGAGAGCTCAACAGCCTTTTCCTTGAAGACTGCATCGTAGTGTTTTCGTTGTTGTGCCATGTATCGTGGTCAATATCGGCACTCAGGCTTAACTCAACTCCGGAAAATTGGCGAGGTCCACTCCTCAAAATTTCTCGTTCAATTTCGATTCAATGAGGACATAACCTTGGAGAGGAATCGAGAAGCGGAATGACGCTGATCCCTCTCTGCAGTCGCAAGGATAAAACGTGCAACAAGTTGTAACCGAATATGCGCAATCCAAGAAATTAAAATCCAGTTCTTTTTTCGCCTCTGAAAACGAAATCTCAGAAATCAATTCGCACCGCGAGAAATGTTTCGTAAGACCAGCCCAACGTACCAGCCCAATCGATAGTCTTTCACCAAAACGTCATCGAGCGTTGGCACGTCCTCAAAGCCGATGAGTTCATAATCCGCATCAATTTGGTAGCCGGGTGCAAGAACGCGAGACTCGGAGAATGACGCCCCAGCTGTGAGTGCGATATGCGGTAGTCGGGTTGGCCGCACAGTGAAACTAGCCGAAGCTGAAACTCGGCCGGTTTGATCCTCATCATCTAAAGCGTAATTCAACCCCAAATAAACACCTGTCGCAAGATTCCTGTGCTTTTGCTCGAAAACCAAACCGGTGCCAATTACTGGGAAATAAGTCATCGCCCTTGCGTCAATTGAAAACGATGCACTATCCACATTGATGGAATAGAACTCATTACGCGGCCCAGTAAGCCCAACACTCCACGCGTTATGGCCCTTCCAGTCCTTTTGGGCCCTATGCCATGTTGCAGTTCTGATGGTATCATTCTCCGTCGGATTTATCAATTCCACATCGATGATCAGCCCACCCTGAGAGATGCCACTCATGGGTATGACGTGAGTAGAAGTCAAAGAAGTTGAAACCAAGTCCTCACCGTTTGAGCCTAACGGACCGCTCTCATCTAAGGAGACGCTATTGTTTTCTGAAATAGAATCAGGCTCTTTGAGCAGTTCTATGAGGTTAACAATCATTTGGACAATGTCCTCAGAACCTGAAGACCTCACCTTCCAAGCTTCTAGCGTATCCAGAACTTGCGATCCCAGGAATTGTGAACTGGATGAGTAAGAATCAAGCACTGAAAGATTGAGCACATAAAGCAAATCCAGACGCTGACGTGCTCCTAGAGTGTCCCACAACACCGTTGTGATCAACGTATCAATAGGATCTTCTGGAATCCCTATTTCCGTTTCCCACCCCACTCCTTTTGTTCCTGCAACGCCTAGTCCTGGACTTCCTGCATCCGCAGGGGCGAAATTGTCATTTACGAAGGAAAATTGCTCCACCGAGTCGGACCCTAACGAAGGGAATTTCACTTCAACATTGGCTTGGTAGCTTGGATCATAAATCACCTTCAAGGTTAAGACGTCCAATGGTGAAATCTTTTTCCTTGTTTTCTTCTCAAATTTTGGTCCTTGCCAAACCCCTTCAGCTTGATTAAAAGTCATTGTGAAAGACTCTTGTGCCTGCAAGGCCATGTACATTGTTAAGAAACCCACAGCGAACAACAACCTCATGATTATTTTTATTATTTACATTTAAATACACACTAATCACTCCCAATACTCAATCTAAAAGGCAGCGAACACTGCGGCCTTCCGAAAGGAAATAGTAGGACCGAGTGACGCCATCAGAACCATAAGAAAGGATTCGGCTCCATGCGAAGCCGGAACCATAAGAAGTTGAACTCCACCAATAGCCGAGAGCCCCAACATTGGCGGATCCTCCATCAGAAGCCAACCGAGCCCCTCCTCCTAGGGCTGAAAAACCTGAACTGTTGCTCCCATCCCAACTCGGAATATCCGAAGGAGACGACTTCATGGCTTCGCCTGAAATGACATCGCCACCAAGAAAATTTGTGAGGGCTGTCCACTCTCCATCTGTAGGCACGTGCCAGCCCGTTGGACAAAGACCACGAGCATCATCCACGGCATACCAATTGTACAGTCGGCCGTAGGTATCCAAATTGCCCGCGACGTTGTTGCTAATCGCTTGAGCGCCTGAAGCTGTTCCGGTCCACTGCGCATCGGTCAGGTTGCCTGGAATCGCGTCGCCGTTGCGGTAGTTGTCGCTGCGGAGGTTCTCGGCGAACCAGCACTGATCGCCGATTTGGACTACCTCATACGAGTAGCCATCGAACGTCACAGGCACGCAGGTCGAGGCGAACGTGCACGAGCCGTCGTCCTCCGACGCTGTGGCGTCGTAGTTCTCAGCCGTGGGGTCCGTGCAGCCTTCAACCGCAGCCGCGATGTCGTCAGAATCCCGAACGCAACGCACGCTGAGCCCGTTTCGTTGACTATCGAAGTTGCCCCGATTGACGTCGTCATGGCCGGAGGCGAGGAAGCGGCTCCAGGCGGAGTTCGAACCGAAGGGTGAGGAACTCCACCAATTGCCGTTGTCGCCTTCATCGTAGAAGTAGCCATTGCTGTTGTAGCGAATGCCCCCGGGCAACGCCGAAAAACCAGACGCATTGCTACCATTCCAGCTCGGGGAGTCTGAGAGAGATGACTTCATCTGAGCTCCTTGGTCTGTGCCCCTCCAACCCGTAAAATTCGCAGCGGATGAAGTCATGCCTAGTGAAATCTCCAGGGTCATCCACTCTTCGTCGGTAGGTACGTGCCAGCCCGTCGGGCAAAGACCACGAGCATCATCCACGGCATACCAATTGTACAACCGGCCGTAGTTGGCCAAATTGCCTGCGTCGTTGTTGTAAATCGCATGAGCGCCCTGAGTTGTTCCACTCCACTGCGTATTGCTCAGGTTGCCTGGAATGGCATCGCCGTTGCGGTAGTTGTCGCTTCGGAGGTTTTCGGCAAACCAGCATTGATCGCCGATTTCGACCACCTCATACGAGTAGCCATCGAACGTCACAGGCGCGCAGGGCAAGGCGAAGGTGCACGAGCCATCGTCCTCGACCGCATTGGGGTCGTAATTCTCGGCCGCGGGGTCAGTGCATCCTCCCGGTGCGTCCTCAATGACATCCCAATCAGAAATACAACGAATACTGAATCCTTCGTTCCCCGGAGTCGACCATCGACTAATCGGTTCATCTCCAGGACTGAGTAACCGATGCCACTGGCCATTCAGACCCTCAACCGACGAAGACCAAAATGCACCACTCCATCCCGCAGCGCCGAAGTACCCTCCACCCAGCCGCATGCCCCCAGGCAACGCCGAAAAACCAGAGGTGTTACTTCCGTCCCAACCCGGTTCATCTTGAGGAGATGACTTCAATGCATTGCCTGCTGTACTCAAACCACCAAAGAAATCCGTCAGAATTGTCCAATCTCCATCTGTAGGGACGTGCCAGCCTGTTGGACAAAGGAAACGAATATCATTTACAGCATGCCTGTTGTAAACGCGACCATATATCGCCAAATAATCATCAGCGTTGTTGTCAATCGCTTGAGCGCCTGAAACTGTGGCAGCCCAGTCCGCATCGGTCAGGTTTCCTGGAATGGCATCACCGTTGCGGTAGTTGTCGCTGCGGAGGTTCTCGGCAAACCAGCACTTATCGCCGATTTGGACCACCTCGTAGGTGTAGCCATCGAACGTCACAGGGGTGCAGGTCCAGGCAAACACGCAAGATCCATCGTCTTCGACCGCCATGGGGTCGTAATTCTCGGCCGCGGGGTCTGTGCATCCAGAGGGGTAAATGCATGAACCGTCTTCTTCCCACGCTGCAGGATCGTAATTCAGCGCGTTGGGATCTGTGCATCCGGCATTGAATAAGTCATCGCATAGGCCGTCGCCATCGAAGTCATTCAAGCACTCTCCATCGCAGTTGAATCCAACTTCTGGCCAAATGCAACTTCCATCATCCGACGTGGCAAGAGGATTGAAGTTGCACGCTTCAGAGTCGGTGCAGCCGTCAAGAGGCACTGCTACGTAATCGGAATCCCGAACGCAACGAATTGAGTAACCTAATTGATGGAAATTCGACACCAGGGTCACCTGGGAATCCAAAGCGAAAAGCTTTCTGCCATACGCGAAATTACCAACAGAAGTGGAAGTCCACCACAACGCCATTGCACCACCAAAGGAAAAAAATCCATTTCCATCTCGATAGCCAGCGGGTAGCCCAGAAAAGCCCGAACTATTCGTTCCATTCCAAGGCGGGACATCTGATGATGAAGCCTTCATTGCCAAACCCGCAACTTCAGTTCCGCCGAGGAAATCAGTAAGGGTCGTCCATTCTGAAGTTGATGGCACATGCCAGTCGGCCGGACACAACCCTCTGTCGTCATTTACAGAAAACCAATTGTATAAGCGACCATATTCCAGAGACGTCAGGTCGTCGCCTAAGGACGCCTGTGCACCGGAGTTCAATGATGCCCATTGCGCATCGGTCAGGTTGCCTGGTATGGCGTCACCGTTGCGGTAGTTGTCGCTTCGAAGGTTCTCGGCAAACCAGCACTGAGGGCCGATTTGGACTGCTTCGTAAATGTGGCCATCGAACAGTACAGGAGTGCAGGGCGCCCCGAAGGCGCATGAGCCGTCGTCCTCCGTCGCCGAAGGGTCGTAGTTCTCGGCCGCGGGGTCCGTACAACCCGGAATCGATGCGGGACAGTCGATGGTGAAGGTGGCCGTTGTGCTCGTTGCGTTTCCGCACGCGTCCGCGGCGGTGAACGTGGTCACGTATTCCATGACCGCGCCTGACGGCTCAATGAAATCGTAGGACCATACAATCACATCGTCGCACACATCGACGGCAGAGGCGCCACCCAGATTGCCCAACCAAGCACTCAGCTGGGTGTCCTCCGTTCCATCGCAGACGGCAACCCCGTCCTGCGCGGTCAGCACAAGATCGGGCGATGTTGAGTCCACAATTGCAAGCGTGGCCGTGGTAGATATCGCATTGCCGCAGTTGTCCATCGCCGTGAAGGTGACATCCGCTTCACCGGTGCCGCTGCAATAGCCTTGAACACCGGTGTAATCGTGAGACCAATCCAAACCGCCGCACCCCCCGGTAGCCGTGGCGCCGCCGTTGGAGGCCAACCAAGCATCAATGGCCGCATCCGTGTTCGCATCGCATTCAACCGTCAAGTTCGACGCACCAACTGAAATCACCACCGTGTAGGAGCAGTTGCCGTCGTCCTCCGTCGCCGAAGGGTCGTAATTCTCCGCTGAAGGATCCGTGCAGCCCAAGGTGAAATCACCTTCCAAACGGAGGCATCGAACAGACGCTCCATTCGCTAAGCCCATGAAATAGGTATGCACAAAGTTGTAACCCGACCACAAGGACTTCACTTCCATTTGGCTTGGAGTCGACTGAGTAGAGGACCAAAACTCCGCTGTGAACCCCTCATTGATGAAGCTGCCGTTCAGGCCATCCCGGAGCCCACCTGGAGCCCCATTGAAACCCAAGCTATTCGCGCCGTCGAAGGGTGGTGTATCCCAAAAACTCGACTTCAAGACCAAACCCGCCTCGCTCACGCCACCGGCAAAATCAATCAGAGTGGACCAATCCTCAGATTCCGGAACCTTCCATCCTGCCGGACAAATCTTGCGCTCATCCGCGACCGCGTATCCATTGTAGAGGTATCCATAAGCGGCGAAGTTGGCCACTTCGTCGTTGTTGCCCGAGTAGACCGCGCTGTTGCCTTCGCCGAAAGCTGCGGCCATCCCTGCATCGGCGGCCATCCACTCCGTGTCGGTCGCCTCGAGAATCAACGGGTCGCCGTTGCGATAGGTCGCCGTTCGGAGGTTTTCGGCGAACCAGCATTGCGTCCCTATGGCCACCACCTCGTATGCATGGCCTCCGAACGTGACGGTGCTCCCTTCTGTGCAGCCATCGGGCGCGTACCAACACGAACCGTCATCCTCCGTTGCGCAAGGGTCGTAGTTGATGGCACCAGGGGCCGTGCAGCCCGCCACTTCGAACTCGTCGCAAATGCCATCCATGTCCGCATCGGCAAGGCAGTTGCCTTCGCAATCGTAGCCCGCCTCCGGGTACGTGCAGCTGCCATTATCATCGGTCGCGTCCATGTCGTAATCGCAAGCGTTCGAGTCCGTGCAACCTGGCACGGGATCAGTGCAATCCACCCCGAAATACCCGAGCAATTCCAGCAAGTCGGAAATGGAGACTCCCCCATCGCCATTCAAATCACCCGGGCAATCATCGGGCATGCCCTCAGTGCTAGCAGTCGCCGTAACACTGTAGGTCTGATCCTCGCCGCCAATGATCAGCTCGCTGAAATCGAACGCTCCTCCCCCCGATGAGGGACGAACGGCCTCATTCCCAGTAATCCTCCAAAAAAAGGGTTCTGGACTGAGATTCAGCATGGTGCCAACGCGGTATTTTCCGTCGGGAAGGGAAACATTGAATTGCTCAACTTCACCAAATGGCTGGCTCCGGAAGCGCTGTGACGCGACGACATGACCATCTTCGTCGATGAACACCACTTCCAATTCCCTTCCTGAATGTTGCGACAAATGGACAATTGTCAACACGAGATCACCACCGTCGACCCTCCCCGCACTGAAGACCATTCCTCGTGGATGAGAAAATTCCCATTTGGGGGTAAATGCCATTGCTGAGCCTGCGGCGGCTGAGAAAAAAAACACCGAAACAAGAATCACCCGAAGCGATGCAGGGACCCGAAAAGTCATTTGACTGGGGAAATTGAGAACAGGAAAGGAGGACATTGTGAATCGTTTGGTTTTGTTGATTGAATCGTAATCAGCATGGCGGACAGCTATGTCATCCCGAAGGATTTGTCAGCTGAACCCGAATGCGAATCAAGTTCATTCAGGCCGCAATATTATGATTATCAAAAGGCACGAACCGAACGAATCTATGGCCCCTAAGGGTCATTTTTTCAATGAAATTTGTGACGGCACAAAAGAGCGCACAAACCTCCGGAATTAGCCCTAATTATACTCATTAACATAGACCTTGCCTCAAAGAAAAACGTAAATCTCGCCAACCCTGAAACTCGGATTACATCACCCCATTTTCACGACAGAACAACACCAAATCCATTTTTGTCGAAAACCCCATCTTTTTATATATGTTCTTTCGATGATTCTTCATGGTGTTCACGGAAATATTCAACTGCCTTGCCGCTTCATCTTGCTGCAACCCTGCGGAGAGCAACCTCATGCAATCGAGCTCTCGTGGAGACAATGACGCCCATGCCGCCAACGGAAGCTCTTCAGAAACTTTCATGATCTTCTGAATCGGGTTGTGCATCCTAGGCTGCTCCCACTGGCCTGGACGCATTCGGCGCATTTTCGTCAAAACCTCGGCGAGGGATTCCTCTTTATAAATGAATGCATTAGCGCCGGCATTCTCACAAGTCGCCACTAGTCTCGGGTCGTTGTGGTTGGTGATCACTGCGATCAACGGACGTTTGCCATTTGCACGCAAAGAACGAATCAGGTTAACACCAGTCTCACCTTTTAACTGCATATCCACAAGGACTACATCAGGGTTAATGCGTCGGCATTCCGCCACCGCTGTCAAAACGTTGTCCGCATGACCAACAAAGGAAAAATCCTCGGACTCTGAAATCATTTTTTCAAGGCCGAGTTTATACAACTCGTGGTCTTCTAGCAGGTAAACTGTTTGGATGCGCGGCTGAATAGCTGAATCATTCATGCATGGCAATCTCGTAGAAATATTATGAAATAACGGAGAATAAAACAGCCCTCAGGGGCTATTGTAGTCCGAAACTGCATCAATGCTCCCACTCAAGGATAGGAAGGTGCCTTTTCCCAGCGCACTTTCCATGGACCACTCCGCCCCGATGATGTTCGCTCGGAATTGCATGTTGTTCAGCCCCTGGCCCGTGGTCTCGCCTGAGGGGTCGAAGCCGACGCCGTCGTCTTCGATGGTGAGGCTGAAGGTTCGTTCGTCGGCGTCGTGGTGGAGGGAGAGGAAGATTTGGCTCGCGCCCGAGTGCTTGACCGCATTTTGAAGCGCCTCCTGGGCGATGCGATAACATTCGAACTCAATGCGGCCGGGGACGTCGGCGGGCCAAGGATCGAGCATGAGGTGCAGCTGAACGGGCACCACGGCGTAGCTTTCCGCGAGTTGGCGCAAACTCGCATCGAGTGGAAGGCGCTGAATGCCGGTGGGATTGAGCTCGCTCGAGAGGCGCCGGACGCTGCGAATGACTTTTTGAAGGGCGGTGACGAGGGCTGGGGGCTGTTGGATTTGGTGTGAAATCAAGGCCAAATCCGCGCCCACACCATCGTGCAATTCCCGCGCCACCCGAAGCCGCTCCTCCTCCAACCCCTCCACAAACGCCTGCATCTTCTGCGATTCCATCTGCTCCAGCTGAATCAAGAGCGCCTGCCGCTCCGTCAACCGATGGATCACCAACTGAATCGCACCGATCAATAAGACCACCACCTCCACCAGCGCAGCCCACAACACCAGGGGCACGGCGAAGTCCAGAAACGGCAACACCCCCAACTCCTCAAGCAGGACGTACCCGACCACGCCCATCGACCCCCCAAAAGCTGCAACAAAATACCCAGTCGCCCGCGATGCCTTCCGCCACATCGTCCAAACCACGGCAGCGAAATGAAGCAAACTCATCCCGGATATCAGGTACATCCCTTTCAGCACAAAAGGCACCGTCATAACGCCCAGGCCGCGACCGACCACGACCACAACGAAAGACAAACCCGTGACCAGCATGATGGTTCGGTTCTGGCGATGCAACCGACCGCTCCGCTTCCCCAGTTCGAAGTGGTCACCCGTGAACCAAAGCAACGCAAGCAACGGCGGCAGCACCGCAGCCACGCGCAGTGGATTCGTCCACTCTGGATGCGCGGCCAGCAGGGTCATGTTCGCATACCCCGACGCCAAGAACAGGTAAAACCAGCGCGCGGTCGCATACACCGAATAACTGGCAAATCGGGGCTCACGGAACTGCACAAACCCCACGATGCCAAGGGCAATCACCAACAAAAACACCGCGAAAATCCCGCCGTGAATGGCGTCAACCCGCAGCTCAAACACTTCAAACTCCCGGACCGGCATGGCCGCGAGCGGGATGGACACGGAAGCCATGCGTTTGTCCACCCGGAGCAGCACCTGATGGCACTCGGCGGTGGCCGGAAGCTGCACCACGGGCCGGCGGTTGGGCGTCGTTCGCTGCAACGGCCGCAGGGCGTCCCCAGTGCTGGCTAGGTATTGAAGACCGCTTCCGTCCGCAGCGACCAGCCAGGCGTCAAGGTGGTCGATGTGCGGATTCCGAATGTCCAAAACCAAAGGCCCCACGCCCGCGCCGCACACCTCCACCAACACCCAATACAGCTCCGTCGAGAACCCAAAAGCCCCGGCCCCCAAAGGCTTTCCGATCCCCTCCTCCGTCAACCGCTTCCACGCCTCCTCCGGTTCGAGCACTTCCTCCGTCGAAAACCAAATCGCATCCTCCGCCTCCAACGAAGGAACCGGAAGCGCCTCGCCCATCCCAAGCGCCATCATCAGCCCGCACAGGAGCAACGCAATCCATGTTTTCACAGCTCAAACATACCATACAACCTCATTTAGTCTATTTTAAAATCCAGAAAGAATTTTATTTCGAACAGATGAAATCACCACCGCCAAACATTGATTTAGAAAAGGTTATGCCCCTCTGATCCAATCGCCAATATGACAAGAACACCTACTGAAAGGCTGTTTCAGTGCGGAATTAAACAAATGAAAGCAGCCTTTTCGATCACTGAGTTCAAAAGTCTAATATGATTGGAATTCGTTCACTTCCATTAGACAGATTTGCTGAAAAAATTCTACCCAATGCGTTCACACTAAGCCGAATTAGAACGTCCAATCCCTTCCCTTCACCAGCGGACGGGAATGCATTTAACCACCTCGGACAGGAATCAGGCGACGGATAACAAAAGCAGACCGACAGCGGGATAAGAATTTTCTCAGAATCTGTTTGCTTCAGCGAAGACCTCTACCGACCCAACGATCCCACAGAAAACGTGCGCCGAATCACTGCAACAGGGCGACGAATTCGTATCTTTCTCGGAACCAAATCGTATGACCACATGAACCGTCTACTTTCCCTGCGGCATGGCTTGCTGCACCTTCTTGGCTGTTGGGCTCTGTTTTCTTTTTCGCTCGGCGCCAACGCCCAAGACTACACCCTCACCGTCGAAGAGCACGCAGTGGGCGGCATCGCTGGAACCACCACGTACCGCATGTACATCGACATGGTGAACGAAACGGACTTCATGAGCTCGGTTTTTGGGAACGATGTGAATCCGCTTTACATCACCACGACCACCAGCTTTTACAACAACCAATTTGGGGGGAGTACGGCGGATTTGGTGAATCCGGCGTTCTTCGCCTTTTTCCCGGATTTGGCCTACGACAGCTGGGTGACCGTGGGCATTGAAGGCAGCCCGGTTCCGCCGGAAACTTCCATCAGCACGGTTCAATCCGAAGCGAGCCCGTGGATCGAGACGATGACTTTCGGCAACCCGGGTTCGGGTGGAAGCATCGCCGTGGATGACATCGTCGGTGGCGGGTGGTACATTTTGAACGGCAGCCCCAATGGCCTTCCAAACCCCACCACCATGCGGACGCTCATCGGGCAGTTCACGACCGACGGCAGCATCAGCGGCATCATCAACGCGCAAATCTTCCCCTTGGGCGTGGGTGCAAACCAAATCATCGGGGTGTACACCTTCGACGGCGCCGGAACCTTCAGCATGCAATCCAACAACGACGTGGTGGGCTGCATGATCGCCGGGGCGTGCAACTACAACCCGGAGGCCACCGTCGAGGGCCCGTGCGACTACCTCAGCTGCATCGGTTGCACCGATGAGACCGCCTGCAACTACGACGCCGACGCGTTGTACAACGACGGTTCGTGCGAGTACACTTCTTGCCAAACCGCCGGTTGCACCAACCCGTCAGCCTGCAACTACAACCCGGACGCCACCCTCAACGACAACACCTGCGACTTCACGTCGTGCGTGGGATGCACGGACCCGGATGCGGACAACTACGATCCGGATGCGACGGTGGACAATGGGCAGTGCAACTATTTGGGCTGCACCCAGCCGACCGCCTGCAACTACGACCCGCAAGCCACCCAAACCGATGGCTCGTGCGAATTCACCAGCTGCGCCGGCTGCACCATTTCGACGGCGTGCAACTACGACCCGGAAGCCACGATTGCCCAAAACGCTTCCTGCACCTACGCCGACCCCTACCGCGATTGCGACGGCAACTGCATCGCCGACACGGACAGCGACGGTGTGTGCGACGAGGAGGAAATCGCGGGATGCACGGACCCCAATGCCCCGGAATACAACCCCGCAGCAACGGACGACAACGGCACGTGCTTCCAAGTGAATGGCTGCACCATCCCCGCAGCCTGCAACTACAACCCGGCGGCGGTGAACAACGATGGCAGCTGCGAATACAGCTCGTGCGCGGGCTGCACCGATGAAGCCGCCTGCAACTACGACCCCGAGGCCACGCTCACCTTGAACACGGAGTGCACCTACCCCGACACGTACTACGATTGCAACGACGAGTGCATCAACGACGCGGACGGCGATGGCGTGTGCGACGAACTCGAAATCGTGGGATGCCAGGATGCATCGGCATGCAACTTCAACATCAACGCCACCGACTCGGGCGACTGCACCTACCCCGAACCCTACAACAACTGCGACAACGAATGCATCAACGATGTGGACGGCGATGGCGTGTGCGACGAACTCGAAGTCGTGGGATGCCAGCAAGAAGGCGCTTGCAACTACGACGCCACGGCGACCGATGACGGCAGTTGTGAATGGCCCATGACCTTTTACACGTGCGAGGGCGAATGCGTCAATGACGCCGACGGCGATGGCACCTGTGACGAATATGAAATCGCAGGTTGCCAAGACGAATCTGCCTGCAACTACAACGCAGCAGCGACGGACAGCGGAACGTGCGACTACCCCGAACCGTTCTACGACTGCGACGGAACGTGCCTGTTCGACACGGACGGAGACGGCCTCTGCGACGGCGTCCCCGTCGACGGCTGCACGGACGAAACCGCCTGCAACTACGATTACGACGCGACCCACAACGACGGTTCCTGCACCTACGCGGAAGCGGGGTACGATTGCGTTGGGAACTGCCTCAACGACGCGGACGGCGATGGCACGTGCGATGAGTTCGAGGTGTTGGGATGCGATGATGATTTGGCCTGCAACTACAGCGCGGACGCCACGCAAAATGATGGTTCTTGCGACTTCTGCAGCTGCCAAGACGACCTCTACCTCGAGAATTATACCATCACCATCGAGGAATACGTGGTGGGCGGCATCGAAGGCCAAACCACTTACCGCGCCTACGTCAACATGCTCTCCCCCGACGACTTCCTGAGCAGCGTATACGGCAACGACCAAGCCCCCCTCTACATCAACGTGGACGGCGGTTTCTACAACAGCAGCT
Source organism: Bacteroidia bacterium (assembly GCA_030427925.1). Classification (GTDB taxonomy): domain Bacteria; phylum Bacteroidota; class Bacteroidia; order Flavobacteriales_D; family Sanyastnellaceae; genus JALQTD01. Next base: position 28,989 of record JAUICJ010000031.1, read on the forward strand.
TCGCGTCCGGAGCAACGGCAGACGGCGTGAACGCGGGCCTCTTCGGGTTCTTCCCAGAAATGGCCTACGACAGCTGGGTGACGATCGGCATCGAGTCCGCCCCGCTTCCTCCGCAAACGGCCATTAGCCTGGTGGAATCTTCGGCCCAACCGTGGGTGGGCAGCTTCAACGCGAGTTCGCCCTTGGCCGGCTCGAACATCGAAATGAGCGACGTGACGGGAGGTGCTTGGTACGTCTTGAACGGCACGCCCAACGGCCTCCCCAACGCCGTTTCCCAGCGCACCCTGTTCCTCCAAATCACCAGCACCAGTGCCCCGACGGGAACGCTGAACATCCAAGTTTTCCCGAACGGTTTCGGCGCCCTCCAACAGCAGCTGACCTTCGACTTCGACGGCGTGGGCACCTTCCTGCCCACCTCCGTTCCGGTCAATGCCTGCGGTTGCACGGACGACACAGCCTCGAACTACGACAACGCGGCGGACTACGATGACGGCTCCTGCGAGTACATCGTCTTCGGCTGCCTCGACACCGAAGCGTGCAACTACAACGCGCTCGCAACCGACGACGACAGTTCGTGCACCTACCCGGCATTCGCCCTCGACTGCGACGGCAACTGCCTGAACGACGCGGACGACGACGGCGTCTGCGACGAGTTCGAGGTCCCCGGCTGCACGGATTCAGCGGCCTGCAACTTCGCGGCTGAAGCGACGGACGACGACGGTTCCTGCCTCGCCTTCGATGCGTGCGGCGTGTGCGGCGGTTCGAGCGTGCCGGGTTGCTTTGACCCGAGCGCTTGCAACTTCGACCCCAACGCGGGCTGTTCGGACCTTTCGTTGTGCGAATGGACCTCGTGCGCGGGTTGCACCGACGAAACGGCTTGCAACTTCGACCCGCTTGCTGAGGTGGCGGACTTGGGTGCCTGCACCTACTCCGAAACCGTTTTCACGAACTGCGCGGGCGAATGCTTGGCAGGCTATGACGTCGACGGCAACGGCGTGTGCGACCCGCTCGACTACCCCGGCTGCACGGACGACGGCGCCATCAACTACAACGCGGTGGCCACGACCGACGACGGCTCGTGCTTCTACGTGCTCGTGGGCTGCATGATCGAAGGGGCGGCGAACTACAACCCCGACGCGACCGTCCAAGGCGTGCCGGTCTTGAGCTACTGCACGTTCGCTGCGGGCTCCCCTGCGCCGACGGCGGGCATGACGGACTGCACGATCCTGGGCGCATGCAACTACGGCGCGCCGGAGCCGTGCGACTTCGAGTCGTGCCTGGGCTGCACGTTGACCTCGGCCTGCAACTACGAGGAGGGAGCGATTTACAACGACGGGTCGTGCGAGTTCACGTCGTGTGTGGGCTGCCTGAATGATTTGGCTTGCAACTACGACGCAGACGCGACCATCGCGGGAACCTGCGACTACAGCTCGTGCGTGGGCTGCACCGACGCGGAGGCCGACAACTACGATCCCACCGCGACGGTGGACAACGGTTCGTGCTACACCACGGGCTGCATGATCGCGGGCGCTTGCAACTACAACCCGGCGGCGAACAACCCCGCGAACGAAACGTGTGACCTGCCGGCTGAAGGCTACGACTGCAACGGCGATTGCATCGACGCGAACGAAAACGGCATCTGCGACTTCGAGGACGACTGCGTGGCGGGCTGCATGACGCCCAACGCGTGCAACTTCAACCCGCTCGCAACGGTCGATTCGGGCAACTGCCTGTTCTTCGACACGTGCGGTACGTGCGGCGGCGACGGCATCCCTGCTGGGGCCTGCGACTGCGACGGCAACTTCCCGGAGCCGGGTTACTCGTGCGAAGGCGAATGCCTGATCGACACCGACAGCGATGGCGTGTGCGACCTCGACGAGGTCGTGGGTTGCCAGGACGACGCGGCGTGCAACTACGACGCAAACGCGACCGAGGCGGGCTACTGCCATTACGCGCAGGCGGGCTACGACTGCGCGGGGACTTGCTTGAACGACACGGACGGCGACGGCGTTTGCGATGCGTTCGAAGTGGCGGGTTGCACGAGCGGCACCGCCTGCAACTTCAACGCGGCGGCAACCGATGACGACGGTTCGTGCACGTTCGCAGCGGCTGGCTACGACTGCAACGGCGATTGCCTCTTCGATGCGGACGGCGACGGCGTGTGCGACCAGTGGGAGGTGACCGGATGCCAAGACAACTCCGCTTGCAACTACGACGCGGACGCCACCGATGCGGGCTACTGCGATTATGCGGACCCAGGCTACGACTGCGCTGGCAACTGCTTGTCCGACGCGGACGGCGACGGCATTTGTGACGCGTTCGAAGTGGCGGGTTGCACCAGCGGCAACGCCTGCAACTTCAACCCGGCAGCCACCGACGACGACGGCTCCTGCACGTTCGCTGAGTCCGGATACGACTGCGACGGCAACTGCTTGTTCGATGCCGACGAAGACGGGGTGTGCGATCAATGGGAAGTCACCGGTTGCCAAG
>JAUICJ010000032.1 GCA_030427925.1 Bacteroidia bacterium
GGTGGCCGTGTCCCCGACGACGACCTACTACGTCAGCGCGTTCGCAACGAACGCCCTCGGCACCGACTACGGCGACACGTTGTCGTTCACGACCGGTGCCACCGTGCCGTCGTTGACGACCGCTGCCGCCACCGCAATCACGGCCGCAACGGCCACGATGAACGGCAACATTTCCGCCACCGGCGGCGCCGACCTGATCGCGTCCGGCTTTAAATGGAGCGTGAACAGCGACCTGTCATCCTCGTCGGATGCGACCGCTTCGGGCACGTTCGGCGATGTGTCGGCCTCACTCACTTCCCTGGCCCCCTTCACGACCTACTACTTTTCCGCCTACGCCACCAACTCCGAAGGCACGGCGCACGGGGACACCCTCGATTTCATGACGTTGGCGACGGTGCCGGGCGCGAGCACGTTGGCCGCGACGGGCGTGACGCACGAGGTGGCCTCGCTCGAGGGCGAAGTCACCGCAACGGGCGGCAGCGCGGTCACGGCGACCGGCTTCATTTGGGGCACCGACCCGCAGCTCGCAGGGGGCGCTTCCGTTGCCGGCGATGCGCTCGCGAACGCGTTCAGCGCGCAGGTGGCCGTGTCCCCGACGACGACCTACTACGTCAGCGCGTTCGCAACGAACGCCCTCGGCACCGACTACGGCGACACGTTGTCGTTCACGACCGGTGCTTTCGTCCCCGCAGTGTTTGTAAACTGCGGCGATGAACTGGGTTATCAGGGGGTGAATTACGCGACGGTCCTTATCGGCGCCCAATGTTGGTTCGCCGACAACCTCGCAGCCACGACCACCCGGACCGGCGCTAGCATCCCAGAAGTGACGGCAAACGCGGCCTGGTCAGGGCTCTCTTCGCCGGGTCGTTCCCAGAAAGCGGGGGCCTTGGAGTCGCATGGTTACTTTTACAATTGGTGGGCAGTGAACCAGTTGGAGTTGTGCCCGTCGGGATGGGGACACGCCACTTCAGGCGATTTCAGTACCTTGGCAGGCAACGGGTGGTCAGCGATTTCCGCCACGGGAACGAACACCACGGGATTTGGCATGCAGCAAGGCTTTCGATGGGACTCAGGTTCCTATTCGTTCTCCACAGATTGGTCGAAACTCATGTGGGCAGACACCGCCAATAGCACCAACAACGGCACCGCCATGGAGCTTTACAATTCTGGCAACTCGGGTTCTGCGAGCTCAACGGCCTGGGACAAGAATACGGGAACGGCCGTCCGCTGTTTGCGGCAGACGCCCTGATGAGGATTTGCCTTCGGCTGTTCATCGCCCGACCTCGTTCAGCGAGGTCGGGCGATTTGCTGCTTGCGCGCCGGATGGCGGCGTTGTTGCGGTAGGATGCGTACCTTCTCCTCCGTTGCACCGCATCCCTCATAGAGCTCATGAATGGCAAGGTTTTCTGCATTGGATTGAACAAAACGGGCACCTCCTCCCTCCATGCGGCATTCCGCATCCTCGGGTTGAAAAGTGTTCATTATCAAGATGAAACGGGAGCCAGCATCAAGGACGTGATCCTGGACAACTACCTTGCAGGCCGGTACATTTTGCAAGGCATTGAAGGGTACGACGCATATTCGGATTGGGACAAGGCGCCGCACACGATCGACGTGTTCAAGGAGTTCGATCGGCAGTGTCCAGGAAGCAAGTTCATCGTGAACACCCGGGAGTTGGAGGCGTGGTTGACGAGCCGGGAACGGCATGTTCAGCGGCAGCAACAGGAGCAGCTCCGGCATCCGGATCGGGACGTGCCGTGGTTGCAGGTGGACCGCGAGGGGTGGACGCGCCAGTACAGGGACCATTACGCCGCTGTGGCAGCTCATTTTCGGGAGCGACCGGACGATGTGTTGGTGTTCGATGTTGCACAAGGCCACGGTTGGGCCGAGCTGTGTTCGTTCCTTGGTTTTGCCGTTCCCGAAGTGCCTTTTCCAAAGCGGAATGCCCTCGGCGCGCGGGAGGCGTTTCTCGCGAATTTCAAGGACAAAATCGGTCAATCGGGGGAGCAGCCTATTGGGTAAAATTGTGACAGATGCAGCCTGGTTTTTCGCGCCCTTATCATATAATTGTATCGACATTAAAAATCACAACAGCCACTTTGCCATGAGCATCATTGATCTGATTCGGTCCCGAAAGAGCCCCTATGCGTTCGACGGTCAACCCGTTCAATTTGATGAGATTAAAACCGCGTTTGAAGCGGCGCGGTGGGCAGCGAGCGCCTACAATTCCCAGCCTTGGCGCTTCATCTATGAGCCTGCAGGAACCGACGCGTTCGATCGCCTGATGTCGTTTGCCATTCCGTTCAACCAAAACTGGTTGCAGTTCGCAGGCGGCATTGGCGTCATCCTCGCCCGAACCACCTCCGAACACAACGGCAACCCGGATCCGTCTGCAATCTATTGCACCGGCATGGCAATTGGCCAGTTCTCCATTGAGCTCACGGCCCTCGGGTACGATCTGCACCAGCTGTCAGCCTTCGACGCGGAGGCGCTGAAGCGCGACCTCCGCTTGCTCGATGCGCTCGAGCCGATTGCGATGATGGGCATCGGCAAGGGCGCGATCACGGAAGCCACGCCGCAGGATTTGGTGGAAATGGAAGAAGGCAGGAAGGTGCGGGAGCGCAAGCAGCTGTCGGATTTGGTCAAGTCCCTGAGCGAGCCGTTCTCCGCTTAAGGCTTCACCGAGTCAAAATCCCGCGCCAGCCCCTCACCGCGCAACATCATTTCAGAATCGAAGCAAACGGTTCATCGTTTGTGAGTTTGAATAGCCGGCGCAGTTCGCTTCGCTGGTTGTAGATGGACCCTTTGCTGATTTGCAGGAATTCAGCACAATCTTCGGCACTGTGGCCTTGCAAGAGGAGGTAAAGGAGAAGTTTTTGTCGGTTCGATAACTCAGTCCATATCAGTGACTTGTTTAGCGAATTCTTGAACGTTTCCTCCGTCAGCTTGAATTCCAGTTGGGAAATTGCCAGCTCATACAGGTGACTTGCTTCGTTTCGGATTCGGTCATCAATGTCCTTGATCACCGGGTCATCGGTGTTGACTTGGTGTGCCAAATGCCCACGTTTTGACCGGATGATTTTGAAAACCGAAATCCCGACCATGACCACGGCTGAAAGCGCGAACGGGATGAGGGGCAGGGAATGTGGATTCGCCGGAGGCTTCTCGAGTTCCTCGATGTCTGGGGCAACGAGGTCCTTGATTTTTTTGTGCTCGGCAGTGAGTTCGCTCTGAGCGTGCGCGTACGTCGCAAGTTGCCATTTCAATGAGGGGACCCCCAGGTCTGCAGCCAGTGGGGCCAGACCGCCGATTTTGTTGGGGTCCAATTGGCTCGAAAACAACAGCCAAGCTTCTTCCGATAAGCGAGCCGGGGAGTCCACGTTCCCTGCCACGTGTTCGCAAAGTGATTGCCACAGTGCTTTTTCACCCAGAGCCAGCGCCAATGCTGACCATTGATTGATTTGCTCGCTCGTCGGCTTGCTTTCGCGGAGCAGCATGGTCAGGTTTTCGAGCATGGCCCGCTGCGCCAAGGTGTCCGCGACTTCGGTTGCAAATCCGCTGGTCGGCAGAATCCACAACATCAGCGCACAGCTCACTTTGAAAGGAGAGAACGTCATGATGCGCTGTTGTTGCTTGCAATGAAGTCATCCAATGAAACCTCTTCAGGAATGTTGAACTTTTTCCTCAACCGCGATCGCAAAACGTAGACATGACTCGGGGACCAATCCATGCGTCGAGCGAGGTCCTTCGGGCGTTCTAAAACCGCAATTGAGTTCAGGACTTTCATTTCGGATTCCGTCAATTCAACGTTCGGAGGGAGCCAAGAGGGGCGTTGATTCTGAGGCATCATGTGGGCCAGTCTGCTGAGCAGTTCCAAGTGCGAAGACCTGGATTTTGCATGCACAGGCCACGTTTTGAGCTGATCCAAAAGCTGATTCGCAGTTTGGTTTTTGATGCGGTTTGTCTTGTATTCTTTCCAAAAGACAGCAAGCATGATCAACGCGGCCAGAGCATTCAGCAGCACAAGAGCGGAAGACTTGGAAAGGTGCGCGGGGCCTTCCACCTGCATATTTGATGAGGTGCCGGTCACCTGTGGCTTTATCCGCTTGAGGGCGTCGAGGGTTTTCCAGCATGCGGTCAGTGCACCCAGGTCATTTGGATTCAACAGATATTGCTGGAGCAGCATGTTGTGGGTGCCCAACGACGGATCAATCGTCAATTCACCGGGGATCAATTCGCAAAGTAAATTGGTGAGCAGGCGAGTTTGGCCCGCATAAAAATCGTCTTCGTCAATGATGGGGGCTGACTTGGTCAACAAATTGAACCAATCCAACGTCAGCGGCCCTGCGGCCCCCCAGTTCAGGCTCCGCCAGTTTTCCTGGACAAATGCGGTGTCTTGTAGGAGGATGTGCGCCAACCACTCATTTGCTGCGATGGTCGTTTTTTGAGCGGCCAGCGTTGATTTTGCCGGTTGAACCTCATTTTCGCTCTCGGTGCTGGCAATGAGGTTGCGCTTTGCTTGTTCAATCCACTGCAGCGCTTCAACCGGTTCCTCCATCCGGATGTGAATGGCCGCAATGTTGTTCAGAATCATGTAGCGGAACATGCGATTTGAGGGGTCCGCTTCTTCCCAAGCTTCGGTAAAGCAACTAATGGCAAAATCCAATTCATTGAGGGCAAAATACGTTGCGCCGATGTTGCTGGTGTTGAGGCTTTTCGGCTCAATTCCCTCGAGTTCAGATTGGGTGAATTCGTGAAGGGCACGTTTGAAATCACTGTTTCCAAAGTGCATCGAGCCCAAAACTTCATGCAGGCGAGCATAATGATTGAGACAAGGCTCGAGTTTGCTTGCCAGTCGCCGGGTTCGCTCGGGCTGAATTTCACTCAGGACACAGAATGCGACCTCCCTTTCCCAGCACTGGGATGATGCCCAAAGTCCTTCGGCTTTCGATAGGTAGCAATGCATGTCGCGTTGACAATCGTTGCTGATGCGCTCGAGCAACTCGGTGACTCGCGTGTCCGAGGGCTCGCCAGGCATGGCCACCGAAAGCAAACAGGAAAAAAGGAGGCAAATGACCAATCGCGATTGTTGCATGGTTGAGGAGGGACGCTGCTGTTGCCGTCTAATTTAGGTCTTGCAGGCACTTGATGCGCCTGAATTGCGCTTTTCTCTGGCGTGATGCTGCATCACACTTCATGTCATTTGCGGGGCAACTATGTGAACCAGCAATCATGAAAGCGTGGGTAATTCATTGAATGTGAGTGGTTCGCGTCATATTGTCCGGCGTGATGCGGTATAACTTCCCCTTTTGTCTTTGTTTTGATGATTCTGGTCGGTTCAAAGAGCCTTTTGGTCAGCAATATCTTTGGATTGAACAAAAAAATCATTTTCATGCGATTCAAATTCATCACGCACGCAGCTGGTTTGCTTCTTGCGCTCTGGGTAAGTCCAATGCTCGCTCAGTCGAACTACCAACAGGTTGTCGAATCAACCGAATCTGGCAGCAAGGTCTTTCTCGAAATCAATCTGATGCACTTGCAGCAGTCGATGGATTCGATTTTTCTGCAGTTGACGGAGTCGTCTACCACGGATTGGGGGGACGTGTTGATCAACGGCTCGAACCCTGGGATGGACATCGACTTCAGCTCATATGATATCACGGGCCTCGGTGGCCTGACGTCGACGGGCACCTTGACTGCCGACAGCCTCGCCCTCAACAAGGACGCTGACATCACGGGAAGGTTGTCGGTAACCGATGTCGTGTCATTCGGCGATTCGTTGACGGTTTCAGGTTATGTACAGTTCAGTGACTCCTTGAACGTCGTCAAGGCCGTGGCCATCGGCGAGACGCTTTACGTTACTGGGGTGACCGCTTTGGGTGACAGTTTGCACGTTGTGGGCAACGTTGATCTGGATGCTTTGTTCAATGTAGACGGCGCGGCCACCTTTGGGAGCACACTTGCCGTCTCAGGGAAGACGACGCTGAGCGACAGCCTGCTGGTGAACAGCGGCGCGCGCATCTTCGGAACCCTGTATGCCGATAGCGCTGTGGTTGTGGATGTCATCAACGGCCAGGTGAGCAGTTTGGCCAACCACACCACTTCGGGATTGGCTGAGGGGACCAATTTGTATTTCACCAATGAGCGGGCGATTGAAGCATTGAGCGATACCCTTGCTTACCTATTGGGTTTGATTGCGCAATTGCAGGACGGGGGATCAGGCGGGGGATTAGGCGGGGGATCGGATGCCTTCACCTGCGGCACCAGCACGGTGACGTTTGACGGCCACGACTACAGCACGGTGGTGATTGGCGACCAGTGCTGGTTCGCCGAGAACCTGCGCACAACGCAGTACGCAGACGGCTCAGCCATTCCGGAAGTGACAGGCGGTGCCGAATGGAGTTCCTTCACCGACGGTGCCCGCGCTGCTTACAACAACGACGCCGGTAATCTGGCGACGTACGGCTACTTGTACAATTGGTATGCGGTGGACAGCGCCGCGGGGTTGTGCCCGACGGGTTGGCATGTGCCGACGGATGCAGAGTGGACGACGTTGACCGACAGCCTCGGAGGAGCGTATGTGGCAGGCGGGGCGATGAAGTCGTCAGCATCGGACACCCCTGCTTGGGACGGCACCAACAGCAGTGGTTTTTCGGCGCTTCCTGGGGGCACCCGCTTCGGCTCTGGCAGTTTCTTCGATGTTGGGGACTACGGCTTCTGGTGGAGCGCCTCTCCCAGCAATAGTACCTATGCGTGGTACCGCAGCCTCAACTCCGGCTACAACAACGTCAATCGGCCCACCAACGTCCAATGGGTCGGCTTAAGTGTTCGTTGCGTTGGTGATGCTGCTGTAGTCAGTTCGGCGAGTGCGCCGACGGTGAGCAGTGGTGCGGCGTCTGATTTGGCGGAGACGACGGCGACGTTGAACGGCACGGTGGACGCCGATGGCGGCGATGCGGTGACGGCGACGGGCTTTGTTTGGGGCACGGATGCTTTGCTTTCCGGTGCGAGCGATGCGAGCGGGTCTGCGACGAGCGGCGCGTTCACGGCTTCGTTGACGGGGTTGACTGGCGGCACGACTTACTACTTCTCGGCTTACGCGACGAACGGTGAGGGGACGGATTACGGCGACACGCTGAGCTTCACGACGACTCCAGCGGCCGCGGCCTTCACCTGCGGCACCAGCGCGGTGACGTTTGACGGCCACGCCTACAGCACGGTGGTGATTGGCGACCAGTGCTGGTTCGCCGAGAACCTGCGCTCCACGCAGTACGCAGACGGCTCTGCCATTCCGGAAGTTACTAACGCTGCGGCTTGGGCAGCCACCTCCGACGGTGCACGCGGTGCTTACAACAACGACGCTGGCAACCTGGCGACTTATGGCTACTTGTACAATTGGTATGCGGTGGACAGCGCCGCGGGGTTGTGCCCGACGGGTTGGCATGTGCCGACGGATGCAGAGTGGACGACGTTGACCGACGGCCTCGGAGGAGCGTCTGTGTCAGGCGGGGCGATGAAGTCCTCTGCCTCGGACACCCCTTCATGGAACGGCACCAACAGCAGTGGTTTTTCGGCGCTTCCTGGGGGCACCCGCTACGGCGCTGGCAGTGACTTCAATGTTGGCTACAACGGCTACTGGTGGAGCGCCTCTCCCAGCACTAGTATTAACTATGCGTGGTACCGCCGCCTCAACGACGGCGACGACAGCGTCAATCGGCCCACCAGCTTCCAAAACGTCGGCTACAGTGTTCGTTGCGTTGGTGATGCTGCTGTAGTCAGTTCGGCGAGTGCGCCGACGGTGAGCAGTGGTGCGGCGTCTGATTTGGCGGAGACGACGGCGACGTTGAACGGCACGGTGGACGCCGATGGTGGCGATGCGGTGACGGCGACGGGCTTTGTTTGGGGCACGGATGCTTTGCTTTCCGGTGCGAGCGATGCGAGCGGGTCTGCGACGAGCGGCGCGTTCACGGCTCCGTTGACGGGGTTGACTAGCGGCACGACTTACTACTTCTCGGCTTACGCTACGAACGGGGAGGGGACGGATTACGGCGACACGCTGAGCTTCACGACGACTCCAGCGGCCGTGGCCTTCAACTGCGGCACCAGCGCGGTGACGTTTGACGGCCACGCCTACAGCACGGTTGAAATCGGAAGCCAGTGCTGGTTCGCCGAGAACCTCCGCACGACGAAGTACGCTGACGGCTCTGCCATTCCAGAAGTGACTGACGCTGCGGCTTGGGCAGCCACCACCGACGGTGCACGCGGTGCTTACAACGACGACGCTGGCAACCTGGCCACTTACGGCTACTTGTACAATTGGTATGCGGTGGACAGCGCCGCGGGGTTGTGCCCGACGGGTTGGCATGTGCCGACGGATGCAGAGTGGACGACGTTGACCGACGGCCTCGGAGGATTGCCTGTGGCAGGCGCGGCGATAAAGTCGTCAGCATCGGACACCCCTGCTTGGAACGGCAATAACACCAGTGGTTTTTCGGCGCTTCCTGGGGGTATCCGCTTCTCCTTTAATAACTTCTACGCCTATGTTGGGTCAAACGGCTACTGGTGGAGCGCCTCTCCCGAAGGGACGGAAGCGTGGTACCGCCGCATCGAGGGGGGCTACGATAACGTCTTTCGGATGAGCAACAACTGGCGTACCGGCTTAAGTGTTCGTTGCTTGAGGGATTGAATGCAGGTAATGCTGCCATTTGACCATTTAAAACCCTGATCGGCCGGGACGGCCGACCGCCCGAGCGGAGCGAGGGCCGCAATCGAAAGTGAAGCCCCCAGTGCCGCGAGGTGCTGGGGGCTTTCTCGTCAAGCGGGTGGCGCAGGGGTGGGAGCTGAGCTTGGAGGGGGCTCGGCTTGTGCCTTGAGGAGTTTGGCCAAATGCCGCACCGCGAACCCCAACCTCCTCGCTGCGTCTTGCGCGCCAAGACCCAACGAGGGGCGGCGGTAGGCGTCAAGCCGGATTTCGCGGAACATCGCTCCGGGCTACAGGTCGTGTGGTGCCCAAGCGGGGCGCGGTGGTTCATTCCGGCCCATGATGACGCTGAGGAAGGGAGCCAGGCGGTTGCTCGGTGGGCGTGGATGGCACTCACGATTTGGCCCAACAGCTCCTCGCGCTCAGCGGCATCTCGCGGCATGGGAGAATGCGGCGGCAACGTCATTTTTCAAATCCGTGAAATCCGAAGGCGCAGCGCAGCCGAAGGAGTCAGGTGGACCCGATCTCGGGCGGTTCACCTGCCCGCATAGGCCCGAAGGCGCAAAATCGAATTTTCCAGATTAATTTGGCCTAAAACCATTCCATCCCCCAGATGGATTATAGCGAAATCAAATTCCGCTGCAACGAAGAGAGCAAATTGGTTCAGGAAGTGATTGATGGCTTCCTGCTGCACTTCATGGCGCCTAAGGCCGGCATGACCAAGCGCCTGACCCAAGCCAAGCAGCAGTACAAGCACATCATCAAGGAACTTCCAGATGAGTTTTTCCCCAAGGCGTCTGCCGAGTACATCGTTGGCAGAACGATGATGCGGGGCGGTTTGCTGGGGCAACACATGAACCACCCGCGCATCCAGCAGCTCGGCGATTCGGCAATTTCCTTCCTCCAAGCGCAGGAGCGTTGCCCTTGGCGCTACGTTTTTGGGCGAATTGTTGCGCGACCAGCGGAGCAGTTCTTCGTCTTGCAAGATGAAATCATCGGCGACGAACTGCTGGTTTTCTCACCGGGAATGGACGCGTTTTGTGAGGCGGGCCACGAGTCCTCACTCTACTTTTTGTTGCTGGGATTCAATGGGATGTGTTGGCAGTCCTATGGTTTGATTGCCCCTTTCCGGTCCTTTGACATGAACGATGTTTACGTCTTTGGGACCGAGGTGTTTTCCGCCATTGAGGATGACCAAACGTTCATGGCAGCCGTTCACCGCGATCCCCTGCCTTTTTTCATGCTCATGATCGGCCAAGAATCCCCTCACCTTATGAGTGGGGAACATGAATTGAGGCATTGCGTTGCCGAGCAAGACCTTCCCCACATGGACCCCTCGCGCCTCGCGCCCGACTTCACGGTGGCATGGAATCGGGGGGTGTGTCGGATCCAACTGGACGATTGGAAGGCGGGACCTCACTTCGCCTCGGCTTATTGGGACGAGGGAAACCAGGTGCTTCACCGGTACGCCATGACGCAGCCTGGCTTCGATGCGCTGACGGCGAAATTGATCGAGGCTGGGGTACCGGTGCCGCCGGAAGCGGATTATTCCTTGAGCGTGTCCATGTCGCTGACCTTGTCCCAAATCTTGAAACGCAAGCTGAAATTCCATGACTTTGACCGCCTGTTCGACGAGCCCAATGAAGGCGCCATGCCAGCGGCGGAGGTCGACAAATTGAATGCATTCCTGGCGGACCTCATGCCCCACATCAATTCGGGCGATGCCCCCAACCTCGCCTCCCTGGCTTCCACTCACGGGGTGGACCTCCAGACCGCGGAGGAGTTGTACCGCCATTTCAAGGACAAACTCGCGAACCTTTGAGCGCAGCGCACGCTGCGCTTCACTTCGCGATGCAAACTGCTAAATTTCCCGCAATCTGTCCCCTGTGAATTTGCGCGACTTGATTTGACCGGGTGGTGTTGGTATAAACCAAACAACCGAAACGGGAGGAGCGACATGGCCTTGAAGGCTGGGCGAAGGTTTCTTCAATTGGTGGACGCCTCAACTCATCGGGTCTTCGCCAGGTTACATTGATTTTTCTATCCGCATCAGGGAATCAGGGAATGTGCTATTTAGGCGAACGCATCGATCCTCGGGATTCCGTCGGTTTCATCGATTGCTTCTGCGTGCAGCGACACTTCACCAACAGTTCTGCCACGTGTTGCCATCATGCACCCGCAGCATGCCGAGCGTACTGTCGAAGTACAGGTCTCCGGCTGAAGGGTTCGAAGGCGCTTCGGGAATCGGCTCCAACCGCATCACCGCATTGACGTGCAGGGTGCGCTGCGGAGCGCTGACGCCGATGCCCACGTTGAGGGCATCTTCGCCCGTTCCGCCCAATGCCATCGCGTAGCTGGTTTCCACTTTCGCATGGTAACCGATGGCCACCGCATGGGTCAAATCCCCGCTCATGACATCCGCATCCGAACCGATGGCGATGTTGTGCGAGCCGCTCGAATTGCTCCCCAACGCTCCGTGACCAATGGCAGTGTTGTGGGCTCCTAGGGTGTTGTTGAACAGGGCCCCTTGTCCAACGGCGGTGTTGTGATGTCCTTCGGAGTTGAGGTAGAGGGCGCTGGTTCCTACCGCGACCAAACCCGAGCCCGTGGTGTTCTGACGCAGCGCACGGAATCCGACGGCGGTGTTGGCCGATGCCGTGTTGGACAACAGCGCTTCCACGCCGATGGCGGTGTTTTGAATGGCCGAGGTGTTGCTTTCGAGCGCATGATAGCCCAAAGCCGTGTTTTCAGAGCCTTCTGCATTGTAGAACATCGCGCCGTTCCCGATGGCGGTGTTGTAGCCACCCGTCGTGTTGCTGAACAGGGAACTTTGCCCGGCCGCGGTGTTGTAGTTCCCGGTGGTGTTGAGGTATAGGGCGCTGGTGCCGATCGCGACCAAACCCGATCCGGTGGTGTTCTGACGCAGCGACCGGAATCCGACGGCGGTGTTGGCCGATGCCGTGTTGTACAACAACGCTTCCACGCCGATGCCGGTGTTTTGGATGGCTGACACGCTGTTTTCCAAGGCATGGTAGCCCAATGCCGTGTTCTCAGAGCCTTCAACGTTCGAGAACAGCGCCCCGTTGCCCACGGCGGTGTTGCTCCCGCCCGTGGTGTTGTTGAACAGCGCGCCTTGCCCTGCAGCCGTATTGAATTCCCCCGTCGTGTTGAGGTAGAGGGCGCTGGTTCCTACCGCGACCAAACCCGAGCCCGTGGTGTTCTGACGCAGCGCACGGAATCCGACGGCGGTGTTGGCCGATGCGGTGTTGGAAAGCAACGCTTCGGCGCCCATGGCGGTGTTTTGGTCCCCCTCATTCCCGGCTCCCAAGGACCGGTAACCGACCGCGGTGTTCTCCATTCCGGTGGCATGCCGCAACGCCTCGAAGCCCACCCCAGCGTTGTAGGAACTGGATTCGGCGGCCTGCAAAGCGCCCTTGCCCACCGCCACGTTGAACGCGCCCTCCGACAAATTGCTCAGGCCCAAGTGGCCCCAGGACGTGTTCGAAGATTCGGCGCTCACGCTCCCGGCGAGTTCACCGTTCACCCGGAATTGCAAAGGCGCCAAATCCGTCGTTCCAATGAACTGCGAGCCCGCATCGATCCCCGCGTTTCCAGTCAACGACCACGCATCGCCCGCATGCCGAGCGTGCAAAGCGTACGGCACGCTCAACAGCTGCGAGGTTCCAACGATCGAGTAAGTGCTGCCCCCCGCCGGGTCCGTTTCGGTTTTGAGAAAATGCAGGCCGGATCCCCAATCGATGGATGAGAAATCGCCCTCAACGACTTGTCCGTTTCCAATGTTCAGGCTGACCAAGCCGTTGGCATTCGATTCCACGTTGTGCGTTTCCGAATAGAGCACTTCCCCCGTCGCGGAGTCGGCAAGGATGCTGATGCGAAGGGAGATGGGGCCGTTGGACACCAATTCGTTCATGCCGTTGCGGATGACCGATTGGTAGCTGAATTGATCCGTTACTTGCGCGGTGGTTGCGGCCGAGAGGGCCAATCCGATCAAAAGGGGAGCGTAGTGCTTCATGGGGAGAGAAAATGGGGTCGTTGAGGTCAATTGATGCAGTCCGTGCCGAAGGCGCCCAAGAGCATGAGCAAGTCGCTTACGGACACGAAGGAGTCGGCGTTGAGGTCGCCCGTGCACGATGCGTCCGGACAGGGTTCAGGCCAAATGCAGCTTCCATTGTCCATGGTCGCAGCAGGATCGAAATTGGGCGCAAGGGGGTACGTGCATCCGCCCGCGTCCAAGTCATCGCAGATGCCGTTCTCGTTGGCGTCGCTTGTGCACGCGATGAAATTGGCATTCGGCTGCTGAACCCCTTGCGATTCAAGGCCGGACTCGCTCGTGAGGGCAACGTACGCCACCTGACCGATGGAGAAGCTGGCCCGACCGCCCGTGCCCTCGGCATCGCCTCCAGCCGTCAAGGCCGCTTGTTGAGCCAAGCCGATTTGACCCGAAATCAACAGGGTAAAGAAGAGGAATGCTTTCATGGTCGTCGCGGTCAAAGAGTCATTTTCAGCGAATTTATACGATTGTTGATGGGTGTTTGATACACATTTGATACATTTATAAGAATGATTGAAGAATTGTTGCAGAAGGTGGAAGACGCGGCCCGCATTCGGGTGGGGAACCGCGGCGATTGTGAGCTGCTTTCTGAATTGATCCTGGTGGAAACGGATGAATTCGTGAGCTACAACACCCTCCGCCGGTTGTTCGGGTTGGCCGCAGGAGGGAGGCCCCGGCGCCGGACGTTGGATGTGCTCGCTCAGTACGTTGGGTTCGAGGGGTATTCCCATTTTTGTTCGGCGGAGCCCAGTTTGAATGCGTGGCGTCAACGTTCCGAATTGAGTCAACTTTTGGCGAACGCGGAAGGGACGGCGCTCTTGCGCTGGTTCGAGGAAGAGCCGTCCACGCCGTCGAAACTGGAATGGATCTTGACCACCTTTCGAGAACTGTTCCTCGCCGGTCGGGATGCCGAGCTCTGCTCGTTGCTGGATGCCGGTTTTTGCGCCATTGACGACTACGCATATTCTTACCAAATTCATTTCGCCACTTCCATGGGGGCGATGTTGGGGCGTGCGAATTTGGAAGGCAGGTGGGCGCTCTTGTGCCATCCGGTGTTCGTGGAGGCGGTTTTTTTGCGCGTGGTCGATTATTCAGCGTTGAACGGCTATTATGGAAGGTGGGCGGACGAACTGGCCGTGCGGGAAGTGTCGCACGAAGCGGGCATTTTCTTGGCGTGCCTGCGGCAACTTCGCGCTTGGATGAACCGGGAGTCCTTGCCGCAACTCGATTTGGCATCCTTGTGGGTGGAGCCTTGTCCACCGGCGCTGTTGGGCCGCATTTTTACCGTTTACGTGATGCGCGAGCGCCCGGCTTCGTTCGATGAATTGTGGGCGAAGTTGAAGCCGATGTGGGGGGATGCGGAACGCGACATGACGACGTTCATTGAGCCGCGGACGTTCGCATTGGTGACGGGCGACCTGGATTTGGCCCATTGGTTGTTGGCCCAAATCGAAGTCCAGGAATACGCCTTGCGGCAGTTCCAGCGGCATGAACTGCAGGTCCATTATCTGTTGACGGCCATGGTCCAACTGTTCAACGGTCAACGGCTTGAAGCCGCCGAAACCATGCGCCAGTTCCGCGAAAACGAGCTTCGTCGGCCTTCATTCCACGACTTCCTGCTCTTTCCGGTTCGGCGCATTCAAGCGGAGTTGGCGGGAACGGCGGGAGGGTTTCCCGACGCGCTGCGGTCCATCACGCTGCAGCTCGGTCATGCCTTCCTCGACGAGCCGTACTGGCACCGTTTCTTCGACTTTGGCCGTCGCTGACCCCATAACGGCCACGATTGCCCCGTTGCTACCTGGTCGCAACCTTCCTTTGTGCTAGCTCGTATGCACCGAATAAAAGAACAAATGTTCCAGTTTCAACACTTCAAAGATTTGGGGGAGGAAGGTCTTTCGTTGGGGTTGCGCGAGGGCATTGGCCGATCATTTGCGGAACTGAACAAGGACCCGTGTTATCAATTGGGTGGAGCTCAACGGCTTCGGGCGATGACGAAATTCTCCCGAGTGGATGGCGCCTGGAAGCGCCTTGAAGATCAATCGTTCTACCAGTCTGCGGGCATCAACCGGTACAACGGCGGTGTGCAGCGCACCTTCAATCCCATCGATGAAACCTGCGTTCCCGAGTCCTTTCTGTTCTCGCTTGCTCAGCGCCAGTCCCGGTTGTTCGGGATTGAGGAGGGGGATTGGCAGCTGAATGTGCACCAAATCCGAATCCAGACCACATGTGGCTCGGAGGCCGAGGGGTTGTCCACTCCGGAAGGCATCCATCGGGACGGCCACGACTTCATCGCCATGATGCTTTGGAAGCGCACGAACGTTCGAGGAGCCGCGTCGCGGATTTATGATTTGGATCTGAACCTGTTGGAAGAACGAACCTTGGAACATCGAGGGGAGGGGGTCCTGCTCAACGACCGGCAGTGCATGCACGCGGTGACGCCATTCTATCCGGAAGACCCGTCCGATGTAGCGACCCGGGACGTGTTCATTTTAGATTGGAATCAACGGAACGCATGAAGGCATTGGATTGCAGCCTCCGGGATGGGGGCTTTTTGAACGGCTGGGCTTTCTCGCCGGAAATGGCGGACCAAATCATCGGTCACGTGGCCGAGGCCGGCGTCGACTTCATCGAAGTCGGCTACCTCGATGCCGACATCCGCACGGACAGCATGGGGCTTCCCCCCGAAGCGTTGAGGCGCATGCGCCGGACCGCGGCGGGCGTGCCGATTTCGGCCATGATGCGGGCCTCGTGTGCGGAGCCGGAGCGGGTTTTGGCCGAGCGGAAAGGGCTCATCGACCTGATCCGGATTCCGTGTGCCATCCAGCAGCCGGAGCCCGCCCTGCAGCTCGCGCAACGCGTCCTCTCCCACGGCTTCCGCGTTTCCCTCAACCTCACGAACATCAGCGCCAGCCGCCCCGAGGACATCCGCCGCGTGGCCGCCCGCATTCAAGGGGTCGAAGTGGTGTATGTGGCGGATTCGCGAGGGGCCATCCTTCCGGATCACGTGCCCGAACTCGTTGCCGCCCTGCGCGCCCACTGGTCGGGGCCCATCGGATTCCATGCCCACAACAACCTCGGTTGGGCACGCGCGAACACCGAGGCCGCCATCCAGGCCGGCTGCACGTGGATCGACGGCACCCTAGCGGGCATGGGGCTCGGAGGGCGCAACTTGCGCATTGACGAGGCCCTCCAACTCACCGGCCGCCAGCCCACCCCCGCGCTGGTCGAGGCCGTCGAACGGGATTGGTTGAATGCCGAATCGGCCTTGCCTCGACCGCTCTACGTCGCCTCCGCCCAAGCCAACATCAGCCAGGACTGGGTCGCGCCTTTGGTCCATCAGTTCGGAGAACAATCCTTCGCCCGGATGCTCTCCCGTTTGCCCCGATTGAACTGGCAAACCCCAGAACAAGTGGCGCTCTGGTTCCATGAATCCGCGCACCTGAAGCCGTGCGTCCGACTCCGCGTCTACCAAGCACAAGGCCGCGATCACGAAAGCGCTGCGGCGGTGTTCTTTCATCAGGTCAAGCCCGTTCACGAGCGGCACGGGGCCTTGTTCCTCGGGCGCGAAGTGCACGCCGACGGCCAAACCATCGTGCGCTGGCTCTACCCCAACGAGCCGTCCATCCACCGCATTCAAGCGGCGGTCGCCGAAGACCCGGAAACCCTCAAGAACCACGAGGTGCGCATCAACTCAGGGCTCCACGGGGTCGCTCACCAAGAATGGGTGCACGCATGGCCCTGATCGCGACCACCGACGGGCCTGCGACGTGGCTCCGAGAACAGTTCCCCGCGCATTTTTGCCCGTGGCGTCCCGAAGGCGCGCTGCCCGGCGTGGCGTTGCTGCTCGTTCACCAAACCGTGGTGGACGCGGCCTTCCTCAGCCGCTTGCCGGACCTGAAGGGCATCATCCGACTCGGAGTCGGTTACGACAAGGTGGACCTCAAGGCGTGCCGCGCGCTGGGCGTTTCGGTGACGAATTTGCCCGCGTATTGCACGGAGGAAGTGGCGCTGAGTGCGCTGGCGTTCATCCTCGATTGGTCGCGGGGGCATGGGGAGTTGGAGGCGAATTTGAAGGGCGAACCGGGGCGGTGGCAGCGCCACAGTTTGGCGCGGATTCGCGGGGCGAAGGACGTGTGCGTGGGGGTGGTCGGAGCGGGGCGGATCGGGTCGCGGGTCATGCGGCTGGCGGGCGGGTTGGGCTTTCGGGTTTTGGCCTACGACCCGCATGTGCGCGTGCAGAAGGGGCAAGTGGATGACCTGGAAATGCTGCTCCAAACCGCGGATGTGGTGACCCTCCACGTGCCGCTTGATGGCCAAACCGCAGGCCTCATCGACTCGGCGTTCCTCGGCGCAATGAAGCCCGATGCGCTGCTGGTGAACACGGCGCGCGGCGGCCTGCTCGGCGATGCGGATGCGCTGCTCCATGCCATCGAGCACCGCGGCCTCAGCGCGTGCTTCGACGTCCTCCCAGAAGAACCGGAGGTCGAGCGCTCTCCGCTGTTCCAGCATTGGCAAAGCGGCACGTTCGCGGGACGGCTCCGCATCACGCCCCACAACGCGTTTCATTCGCAACAAAGCGCGCACCAGTTGCTCCTCGACGCGCGGAAGGAGCTCGTTCATTTTCAAGAGTGCGGCGCGTTCACTTCACCGGTTCTGTGATGCGCTTGCGGTTCATCCTCGAGGCCGATTGGCCGCCGTTGGCATGGCACGCAGCTTGGCGGTGGGGCGGCGAATGCGTGGTTCGGCATGGGGCGCAGGTGGAGGTGTGGGAAGACCGGTTCTTTGAGGGCGTTTGGGACGGGGAGTTCGCGGAGGCCGGCTTTGATGCGGCGGAGCATCCGTGCGGTTCGGGCGCAGTCATTCGGGGCGATGAGGTCGTGCTCGTGCCGCCGTTTCATCCGCAGGAGCGGATTTACGTTTCGGCGCAGCAGCAGGAAGCATCGAATTCGCTGCACTGTTTCCTGTCCGTGACCGGGGCGACCTTGCATCCTGAGGTGCCCTCGTACAGCGGACTTTTCTTGGATGCGCTGAGGGGCGGCGCGGCGCGTGCGTTGCCCGAGTTGCCCTTGGCCGATGGGCGCTCGGTGGCGCTGTTGGAGCTGCGGCCGTGGCGGTGCACGCCGCTGGGAGGGGAGCGGGTCAAACCGCAGCCGTCATCGCCGGTGTTCGCAGGCTTTGAAGCGTATTCCGGAGCCATGCGTGCGGGGATGCGGCGCTTGGTGGACAATGCTTCGGATCCCAGGCGGCGCGCCCGATTTGAACCGAAGACGGAGTTGAGCACGGGATTTGATTCGGTGGCGGTTGGGGTGTGGGCGCGGGAGGTGGGGGTGCGTCAGGCCCTGTGCACCGTTGGAAGGGAAGATGCGCGGGCGGTGGGGGCGCAGCTGGGGTTTGACCTGCGCGTGAAGGAGTTGAGGGAAGTTGAGCACCTGCCGCTGTCGGTGCGGCTTGAGTTTTACCTGCTGCCGGAGGGCAAGAACCAGCCCATGGCGTTGCACGAGTCGGATCAGCGCGGTGCCCTGATTTTTTCCGGCCACGGAGGCGATGAAATGTGGTCGATGACTTCGGCGTTCGAAGGACCGGAATGCGCCCGGCCTCGGGACACCATCCTTGCGGGCGTTTCGTACACGGAATACCGCTTGCGCGTGGGGTTCGTGTTGGTGCCCGTGCCGTTGTTGAATCAAACCCATCACGCAGCCATCGAAGCCATTTCACGCGCATCCGAGCTCATGCCGTTCCGCGATGAAGACCCCAATTATTCCCGCCCGATTCCCCGGCGCGTGGGCGTGGAGGGAGGGGTGCGGTGGAGCGATTTTGGCCAGAAAAAGCACAAAGGCCAAATCCAATTCGTCGCGCAAACCCCCGCTTCCATCGAGGCCGCCATTCGCACCTTCGCTGCCGATTTGGGTCCTTGCGAAGGCCCCCTCGACTACGCGATGCACTGGGCCTTTGCCACGGCGGCGAATCCTTACTTGCCGCGGGAGAGGGGCGTGATTTCGCCGCTCAAATAGCGCTCGATCACCGCGCCCCGGGCTTTCAGCCGGCTCTTCGACATGCGTTGGATTTGCTCGCCGTTTTCGATGAAGGCGATGCGGCCGATGGTCTTGTTGACGTCGAAGATGTGCGTGCCCCGTTCGTTCACTGTGAAGTCGATTTTGCCGTAGTCCAAACCCAATGCCTGTCGCTTCGCCAGCACCGCTTCTGGAATTTCGGTCATCCGCTTCCACGCAAAGGCCGGTTCTTGCTTGACCTGCCACTCGGCTGCAGTGAGTTGGATGCAGCTCACTTCATCTCCAAAAAAGGTGGCCGACGTGGTGGTGAAGTGCTCGCCCTCCCGCTGCGGTTCGAACCGCTCAACGACCAGGGCGGGGTGATTCCGCAGGGCATCCGGCACCTCGGTGAACGACGAAAACAACAGGTAGCCGCGCGAACGCAATTCCGTGTTCCAATGGGCAAATCCCGATTTGAGCAGCAACCAACGTTCCGGAAACCCCCGGTTGTTCAAGTCAGTTTTGACCACCACAGGTCCCCGCCAATCGTCCCCCGGCTTCAGCACCAAGTCGCTCATCGCGGACTTTCGAATGTCGGCAACCCCAGCATTCAGCACCAGCGGATGATCGCTCAACGGCTCCACCACCGATTTCACCTCGGAAGCATCCGCATGAACGATGATCGCATCCGCCCACCGCATCGCGTCCGCGGCATGGCAGTGGTGCCGAACCGCGTGCCCTTCTTCCGCCCAAATCCCCGCGTGCTGGGAGATCAAATAATACGTGCGGCGCCACCGCAGGCTGCGCGGGTGCCAAAGGATGCTGATGTTGGCCAAGGTGTGCGGTGGTGTTGTGTGGCGAAGATAGGGGGCATGGGCGTCGCACGTCTGCTCCATGTGATTAGCTTTCGCACCATGAAATTCAGATCGGTCGTCAAGGAACACTGGCCCCAAGGAGCGTGGTTTGCACGGTGGTCGAAATCGGAGCAAACCGTCCACGTGCTGCACGGAAGCGGCGTCATCGTCCGCGCGGATCGGTTGTTCGAAGGGGTATGGGACGGGGACTTTGCAGAGGGGCGTTTTGTTGAGGCGACGGTGTTCACGGGGTCCGGCATTCGGTTGCAGGCCGATTCCGTGGAGTTGATCCCTTCTCTGGACTTCCAAAACGCATGCGTCTTCGTCAACCCGGATTCGTCGGATGACGAGCAGTGCGCTTCGAACTCGTTGTTGTGCTGGTTGACCCAAACCGGAAACGCACTCGACCCCACATGGGGCGATTACTACATCGATTTGGTGCGCGTCTTCAGTGTGGGCATCGTGGACGAATTGCCCACGCTGCGGCTGAAGGACGGCGCCCGCGTCGGCGTGGTGGCGCTGGCCGGTTGGTCCATCTCGGCTCAAGGGGGAGAGCGGATGCCGTCGGCGGAGGTGGATTGGTTCGAGCCCAACTTCGCTTCGTACCGCGCGTTCATAAAAGGGGTGATGACGCGGATCCAGGAGAATGCAACGAGTCCTGACCGTCCGAAGCCCTTGGGGGTGAAAACCACGCTCAGCACTGGCTACGATTCCGTTGCGGTTTCGGTTTTAGCTCGTGAATTGGGGGTCACGGAGGCCATTACCATCCTCGGGCGGGAGGACGCGCGTGAACTCGGTAAGCGGCTCGGCCTCAAGCTTCGCGCGCGCCATCGATCGCGTTCCTTGCTGCTCCCAAAACGAGTCGTGCACGAATGCTTCGCCATGCCCATCGGGCAGAACCGGCCGTTGGCCATTTTCGATCGGGAACTCACGGATTCGGTGCTGTTCTCAGGGCAAGGAGGGGACATTACTTGGGGCATGAAGCGTTGGTTCGAAGACGATCGGCTGCGCGCTCCGAATTTCCATGCGATGGTGCTGATTTCGCAATTGGAGCACCGGCTTCGCGTCGGGTATTCCCTCGTTGCCGTTGGAGTCATCGGGAATCGACGGGCGGATCGGGTGATGGCAATCACCACGAGCCCCGAGATGGCTGCCTTCCAAGAGGGGGAGCGAGGGCGTCCCATTCCCCGGAGGATTGGGGTGGAGGCGGGCATTCCCGCTGAGCTGTTTGGCCAAACCAAAACCGCAGGCGCCATCGCAGCCCCGGAAGTGTTCAGCGGCCTCTGGAACCGGTCGTTCAAGAAATTCCTCCGATCCGTTCCGGACCCCACCGCCACCGCTTACCGCCGCGAAGACTACCCCAATTTCTACGCCTCACCTTATCGGTGGACGATGCACTGGGCGCACGAGCAAATGAAGGACCGCTACCGCGACTGAGCCGCCGCTTCGCACGCGTCAGTTCGCTTGGAACACGCGCACGCAATCGACCACCATGGATTGCGGGAACGAGGTCGTGGCGTCGGGGTAGCCGGGCCAGTTGCCGCCCACGGCGATATTGAGGATGAAGAAGAAGGGCGCGTTGAAGGGGTAGGGCTGGCCGTTCATTTGGGCCGGCGTGAGGGTGAAGAAGGGCTGGTCGTCCATCAGCCACGTGATTTGGTCTGCTTGCCAAACCACGGAAAACACGTGAAACGCGTCGCTGAAGGTCTCCCCCGCGGGCAGGGAAATGCTCTCGCCCGTGTACTGGTGCTGGTTCCAAGCGGCTCCCCAATGCGCTGTGCCGTGCACCGTCCCCGGCTGATGGCCCACGAGCTCCATGATGTCGATCTCCCCGCAAGCCGGCCAGCCCACGGCGTCGAAGTTCGCGCCGAGCATCCAAATCGCCGGCCAAATGCCCTGCCCTTGCGGCAACTTCGCCCGCACGTCAATGCGCCCGAACTGGAATTCCTGCAAGTCGACGGACTTCATGCGCGCCGAGGTGTACCCGCCCCCGGGTTCTTGCCGCGCGGTGATGGTCAGGAACCCATCGGCCACGCTGCTGTTCGCGGGGCTGTTCGTGTAATTCTGCCACTCGTTGTTGCCCCAGCCGCTGTCGCCGAGGTCGTACGTCCAGTTGCTGCCGTTCACGCTCGTGCCATCGAATTCGTCGGACCAAACCAACGTCATCCCGTCATGTCCGTCCGCCGCCGGGTACCCGTCCCCATTGACCACGGAGTCTCCTGATCGCGTGAGGATCAGCGTGAAGTACTTGGCATCGGGCCCGCAATTTGCGTTGTCCCCCTGGGCATGAACGACCAACGTCGTCTCGGTTAGTTCCACGATGTCGTACACCAATCCAGCATCGTTGACACCGATGAAGGGGCAGCTGCACCCCGGGGTTCCCGCGAGTTGAAACGCGTCTTCTCCGGACGTGCCGCCTCCGGGAAGGAAGGTCAACTCCGCCGTCGTACACCCATACGGCACGGTGCTGTAGTCCGCGAATGCGTCGATGATGGAACCTCCGTAATCCAACGTCAACGTGCCGTCCGCTCCGAAGGTGTACACGTCATCGTACTGCGCAGCTTGCAATCCAGCGGGCGGGCTCGTGTACCATTCGGTGCTGTACGGCGTAGGCCCCACGGAAACGGCTCCGGTGGCCGTGCTCATTTTCCACGTTCCGACGAGCAGCTCCGGAAGCGTCCCGCTGCCGCCGCACACCCCGAAAAGGTCCACGTAGGCGCATGGTTCCGACGGGTTGGCCGCGAAATTGCACGCCTCCATGTCCACGCAGAGATCGGAGGCGTCCCAAATCCCATCCATGTCGGTGTCCCATTGTCCGAATAGCCCCAGCACGCCAAGGATGTCCGTCACCCCGATGTGGTAGTCGCCCTCCAGGTCAGGGGAATAGCCACATTCGGAGGTTTGGGCGAAGCTTGGTGCAAACAAGGCGAGCAAGGGGATGGCGAAAAGGGGCCGATGGAAGGGATGCATTCATGAAAGATACGGCACCTTTCGGTTCGAGCTGACGAAGGGGGGAAGCTGGAGGTGGGTTCGGAGGGGGGCAAAGCCTGCGTTCAAGCGCACCTCCATTTGGCCTGATTCACCTCAAATCAATCTTGAAGGCACCTCACCGATGCTCCGAGTTCCAGCCAGAATCGGTGACTTGGGGCATCGTCACCGGTGGCGTACAACCTGCGGTAAACGGCGTATCCCTCGTCCAAGGAAGTGGACCACCAATATCCGTCGGTTCCCAAACTGATGAAGTCCCCATTGTTCGATCGTCCGCCACCTGGAATGCCACTGAAGCCGCTTGAATTGCTGCCGTTCCATGAAGGGGAATCCGATGCCGATGATTTCATTTGGTATCCGGCTTCGAGGCCAAGTCCGTCGACGAGTTCATTCCAGTCGGCGGCCGATGGAACGTGCCAGCCGGATGGACAAAGGCCACGAGCGTCGGTAGCCGCAGCGAAGTTGTAGAGGCGGCCGTAGTCATCGAGCAGTTCTGCATCGTTTCCTTGAATGCATTGGGCGCCCTCCTCGGCAGTTGCCCATGCCGTGCCGTCGGTGATTTCCGGGATGGTGCTTCCGTCGGCGTATTGTTGGGTCCGAAGGTTTTCCGCGAACCAACACTGTTCTCCAATGGACACCAAACTGTACTCGTAGCCGTGATGCGTCACCGTGGTGCAGCTGTTGCTGGAAGCAGGGGGGGAAGTCGTTAAGGCAGCGTGCAGTTGGCCTTGCAGCACAATGACGGAATCCCTGAGCGCACTGCAGTCGCAATCGTGATACACTTTTCCATCTATGAATTCCAGGCTGCACGGTTCCCCACTCGATGCAGGCGTGCTGGTGGCTGTTGCAATTCGTTGCCTCAAATCAGCCACCATGGTCAGGAAGGTGTCCGGTTCGCATTGCATCCACCAAATCGTGGCCTGGCCATCCTGCAATTCTTCGATGGATACGGGAGTGGAAAGGAAGGGGTGGTTTTGGTAAGGGACAGATTCGTGGAGTGCCGTCGGTGTTTGGGCGTGGGCAATGGTCAATTGAGCGGCCGTGACGAGCACAGAGCCGAGCGTTCTGAAAATTCGCGTTTTGAAGGTTGTGTGTGCTTTCATGATGTTATTTTCCACGTAAATTTCCCGATGAGATATGTGAACGGGATGTGAAAGGAGGCATCATGAGTTTCAACTGCACTCATGTTTCAGCGGATGTTTTGCGCAGTCCTGGGATTTTCTCTGATTTTTGCGACACGTTAAACTGCTCATGTTGGTTGTTGAATTTTGGAGGCTTGTTTCCCGACCAAATCTGAATCTGCAAAGGGCAGCGCTGTTGCTGATTTTTGCCATCAGTTCTGTTGCGGGCAACTGTGCGGAGGCGGTCGATACCGTGAAAAGCCAGTTGGACCGGCTTGCTGAAACCAGCAAAATCGATACGGCATTCGTGGAGGCCATGGACTCGGTTTTGAGTCAAATGCCTCAGGACTTGGAGATCGAGGATGCCGAAACCTGCCAACGTCTGGCGATCGCCCGATCGGTTGTGGCCCATGCTGCGCTCTATGGGTTCGGGAGCCGCGATCGCGATTGGTTGGAATCCGCCGATGCCCCCTGTGCTCCGGAACATGGGGTTTACCCGTTTTTTTTGGCATCCATTCAGTACATGAAGGGGAATTTTGCGGAGGCTGCGCGGTTGTATGTGCAGGCTCAGGAGCAGCTTCCATTTGAGCATCCGACCTCCGTGGACATTCAGTTGAACCTCTCTGCCGCACTCCACGAACAAGGCTTGGAGATGGAGGCGATTTCAATTCTCAGGCAGTTGCTCGATGCCAAGAGCCGTTGGAGCCAAAATGAGAAACTTCGGGACCCCATCTTACAAGGTGGATTGCGCATCAACGCGGCTGCGATGATGGTCACGTTGGAACATTTTGAAGACGCTTTGGATGTGCTCAGTGAAGTGGATTTGAGCGTGCTGCCGCCTTATTGGCAGCAGATTGCATCGTCCAATGAATTCATTTGTTATGAAGATTTGGGGCAATTTCAACGGGCGGATTCCGTTTGGATTGCGGTCTTCGAGCCGCTGGAATTCAGCGATTGCTCTTGGCAAGTTCTCGGGAGGGCGTTGCGAACCATTGCAACGCATGGCGACATCGGGCAGGTGCTCGAACTGCGCAACTACATGCGGGATTCGCCGCCCACTTTCCCGGTTGAAGAAAGCGATTACTTTCCGCTGTTGTACGATTTGGCGTTGACGGAAGAGCAAGTGGTCCTCGCGTGGAGGGCATTGCAGGCGGCGTTCAATGTCCAACAACGGGGGAGCAGCACGGTGGAATTTGACAAGGCGAGTGCCGTCCAAGTTCTCCGGACTGAACTTGGCGATGTGCCGAAAGGATTGGGCTGGACATCGGTGATCGCGTTGAGCCTCGTGCTGACGGGGTTCACCTCACTCGTCCTTTTTCTGGTGTTCAGGCGTCAAATGAGCCGCGGGGCGTGGGGGGGCATGGGGGACGCGTTCCCCACAACTGCTGAAGAGGAGCCAGGGGGGCTTAAACTGACAGAATCCGAATTCAGGATGTTGTATGATGGGTTGTCCAAGGGGTTGCGTGTGGAAGATGCAAAAATGGTGGTGCGGAAATTGGAGTTGAGTCAGGCGGCCCGAAAAGGAGATTTGGATTTGTCGGATTTGAAAAGAGTCGAGGGTTGGGAGGCATTGAACGCAATGGAAATCGAGGTAATCCGCAACACGCTTCAAGGAGTGCCTACGAAGGAAATCGCGCACAACATGAGGGTGAGCGCCGGCTACGTCTACAATGCCCGAAGCGCAATTCGCACAAAACTCAACATTCCAGAAGATGCGCAATTCAAATTCTGGCTTCTGCGCAACTTGTTTTAACCGGAGGCTTGATTGGAGGAAGTGCTTCAGTGGGGTCGCGCCCACGAGTGGGGTTGGTTTAGCGATGGGATGTTGCGTCGTCGGGCATGATGATGTTTTCAGCTATGCCAACACGTCAGCGCGAGCGGGCAGGTCACCGTGCGCCTCAGTTTCATAGACCGTCGAAGCAATTGCCTCGAGGGTGGGTAAGAAATTCCATTGAACCCCGTTACCTTCGGACAGCCTGCTCACAAGGTGTTTGATTTGATCCAAAACCCGATTGCAATCATGAAACATGCGTTGGCTCTCGCAGCCTTGACCTTAAGCGGTCTTTCGCTCCATGCTCAGGAAATTCGCGGAGTTCTTTCCGATGGCGACCCACTCAGAGACGATGCCAACCACTATGATGTCCACGAAGTCAAAGTGAATTCACCGACTCTGCTGCGCGTGCGGTTAAATTCTGACGACTTCGATTCGTATCTGATCGTCAAAACACCCGACGGATTGGAGTTGACCAATGACGACTACCAAGGAAGTAACAGTTACATCGAAGTGATTGCTGAAGCACCGGGCACGTACAGCATTTGGGCCAGCTCGTTCATCCAGGGTGGAGAGGGCGCGTACACCTTGCTGATTGACAAATCCACGAACGTGAACGTCGACCGCACGGAAGGCCGCTTAGACCCTCGAGACGCGCAACTGCCGAAGGGCGAATACGTGGATGTGCACGAGCGCACGATTTCTACCACCAAGAACTTTACGGTGCGTTTGGTGTGCTACGGCTTTGACGGCTTCTTGGTGGTGACCACCCCTTCCGGAGTGGTGCACAGAAACGACGACGCAGATGATCTGCGCACCAGTCGAGTTGCTGACCTTGTTCCCGAAGCCGGGGAATGGACCATTCATGTCACCACGTCTATGGCTTCTGAAATGGGTGCTTATGACTTGGAAATCATCACCTTAGACTAAGCCCGGGCGGTTTCCGCCTCCGATGGATTGGACGGTTTCACTAACGCCTCACAGTTCGCTGTTGAGGCGTTTTATTTGGCGGACCAAGTCCTTTTTGCGGTTTGATCCCTTCACTAAGTCAGAACAAGCCATGGTCTTCTCCGCAAAACCGAAGTTACCGGGTTGACCAACCTGCCCGGCTTTGGCTGAGGCTCACTTCCCGATGCAATCTGTTGTGTTTCGGCCGCATTTCAGCCCGTCCCACCACCCGGTGCCACCTTCAACAAATTGGTAATCAAGAAACAACGAAGGGTCGGCAACTGGTGGCAAATTCTCGAGAACGGGTCTTCCGCTGGGGCCAAATCTGTCGCCAATGAATTTGCAGACTTTGGGAGTTCAATGGGACGAGAAGCTCTCCTTTTGAATTGGCCAGCGTAGAAGGAACAATCGTCATCGCACATTTTGCATTCAGAGAGAAGGTCATTCGATGGCTACCTCGCCTTGGCGAGGTCGGCCAAGCCTCTTTTGCGCATGGTCTGCTGGTGCATCACCATCACCTCGTAATCCGTTTCGTGACTGCCGGCTTTTGAAATCAACACCAGCAGTTCAAGCGAGAGAAAGAAGAAAAAGAACAAGCCCCAAACGAAGAGGCTAACGGGGCGAGCCCATAGCAGTGCTTTCAGCGCCTCCAATTCGGTCAAGAAACCGGTTCGGCTTCTGAGCTCATCCTCAACCTTGGTAGCGAGATTGAGCTTACGTTCTGTGATCGTGTCGAGCTTTGCGGTGATGCTATTTTGACTGGCTTGGATTCCAGCCACGACCTGCCACTTGGGGTTTTCAACGTAACTCGTACTCGGAGTTCTCATCGTTTTTGGCACATCGATCGGCACCATTTTCTTTTCAACCGAATCATACGCCATTTCTTGGGCCATGACCGTTTCTGTGCTGTAATTGACGAGGGTGATGTAAGGCGTTTTGGCCAGTTCGATCAACAAATCTTGGCGTTTCAAGTCGAGCGAATCGTAATTTGCTTGCAACCGGGTGAACTCTTCGTCCAAAAGCTGTGAGCGCGTTTCAACGATTTCGGCAATTTCGTTGCCGATTTCCCGGTCACGCTGATTCGCGATGTCGTCGGCGAATAAGATTTGGTCCGTAATCACCGCGCCGAGCGTCGCCATCACGAACGCAAGGAGAATCCGCGCGAATTTGAGCCAACCAGAAGGGCGAATTTGAAGGATGATTTGTCGCTCCACCTGGATGACGATCACAATGGATGCTATCGCTGAAACGATGGAGCCCGCTGGACCGAGTCCGAGGTATTTCTCGGAGAAAATGTATCCAATGATGCCCCAGAGGATGCTGATGATGAGCAGGGCAGAGGTGTAGCGTTTCACTGCCTTTGCTGAGGCCTCGCTGGCCTGTGCCATGAGTTCAGGATTGAATCCTGTCAAGAAACAACCGAATCGCATCCAGGTCTTCATTGTTGGTCGTATTTCATGGGGTGAACGGAAGCGAGCGAGTGGTTGGAAACGTGCGACTGAGTCAGCGCAGCGAGCCCTTTGTTGAAGCCACGGTTGTAGCTGAGAATGGCGCGCTGACCTTCGCCCTCTTGGCGCTGAGATTTCTCCGCGAGTTCATTCAATTGAACGGTTTAACGGGTTAGGGCTCACGACGTAAATCCTTTACGAACTGACCGGATTGGTTTGCAGAAACCAATCACCGTTCCCGATGACTCAATACCCCACCCTCACCGCGTTCATGAAGCAATTCCACGACACCGAATCATGCCACGCCTACCTTTCAGAGGAGAAATAGGGGCGTGGATTCTAATGCCGGATATGCGGTCATGAATCCTCGGTCAAGGGCAAAAAGGCGCTGCACCGTCGTTGCCAAAAATGCCATTACGACGAGTCTCCAACAGCGCACACCATTTTCCACAAACTGAAGTTCCCGATCGAGCGTGCCTTTGCCATGGTTTACCTGATCTCCACGATGCGCAAAGGTGTTAGCTCGTGTGAGTTGGCCCGACAATTCGGGATTCACCAGGAAACCGCTTGGTTTATCAAGCGCAAAGTTCAGCGAGCGTTGAATTGCTTTACTCGGGCCAAGCTCAAAGAAAACGTGGAGGCCGATGAGACCTTCAACGGCGGGTTTGAGCCTGGAAAGCCTGGACGATCGAAAGGAAACAAGCAGCTCGTCCAGGTGTGCATCGAAGTGGAATATCCAACGCATGGGAAGCGCCGCGGAAAGATCAAAAATGCCGACGCGCGAGTCCTGAAAGACGCCTCATCAAACTCCATCAAAGAAGCGCTAGATCAAATGGTCCATGAAAAAGCCGTCATCACAACCGATGGCTGGCGCGGCTACCAAAAGGCAACAGACGGCAAATGGCATAACATCGAATACAGCGAAGACGGGGCTAATTTCCGTGAACTTCACTGGTACATCTTCACCCTAAAGAACTGGATTCGAGGCATTCACCACAAAATCTCAAGAGCACACCTCCAAGCTCACCTCGACGATTTCAACTACCGCTTCAACCGGCGCAACCACTCCAATCAATGCCCTTCAAGCGTGCTTTCGAGGATGGCGCTCCTTCCGAAATGCCCGTATTCACAGCTTGTTGCGCTCTAACCCGTTAAACCGTATCATTAAAACATGAAATCAATAGGGCTATGGACTCGATGGCTGCTGAAGCAGTGGTG
The DNA here is from genome assembly GCA_030427925.1 of Bacteroidia bacterium. Classification (GTDB taxonomy): domain Bacteria; phylum Bacteroidota; class Bacteroidia; order Flavobacteriales_D; family Sanyastnellaceae; genus JALQTD01. The sequence goes on from JAUICJ010000032.1 coordinate 29,112, forward strand.
GCTTTACTTCATCTTGGTTGTTTTCTTTGGGGTTCGGACTTGTACGAAAGCACTTACTGAAGGCAGATACGTGTTGCACGCTAACCCGATCGAAAACTATGATGAGAAGGCGGCGTTTTATAGGCTTGGGCCTCGCGCAACTCCGGCTTTTAGTGAGCTCATCGCGGGAAAGGTGCAAGACACCTTGTTCCAAGAATTTGTAGGGTTTCCGAGTTTCGAAGGAATTGACTTTTGGTTGATGACCTTTCGGCTTACCGAGCCCATAGCACTAAGTCACACCTTGCCTTTGACTGAGGCAGACTCGCTTTCGTTGCGCCGCTGGTTGTGGCGTTCGACTTGGGACGAGCATTGATTCAATCCAGTCACTCCGTGGAGACCCGAAGGTGAGCACTCGGGTTTTAAGATTGAGCGATATGCATCGAGCGATTCTGTGACATTGGGCCTTAAAGATGGGTCTTATCAGTTCGTGAAAAAGTCATTGGAAGACCCATCGTATGAACAAGGCTACATGGAAGAGTGGATGGTGTTCGATGAATCCTCCTTCCTCGCTCATTACTTTCTCGTTCGCACCTACGCCTTTGCTGATTCCCTTGCTCATTGAGCGAATCGGATTCCTGTGGTGAGCGAGTCTCAGCGATTCGAATTTGGCGTTCTGCGGAGTAAGTGAGCGCCATCGACATGTTACTACTCATCGCCATATTTCCTTACAAATGGGGGGAGCAACAGGGGGAGTTTCGGCCGATTCGTTGATTCTATCGGTCACCAATGTTCACTTCCCGATGCAGACTGCTGAATCCCCCGTGTTCGGTGCATCCTGCAGCAGCCAGTGTCAAATGCAAGTCATTGGCAATCAGGAAACAGCGAAGGATTGGCAAGCAGTGGCAAATTCTCGAAA